>CAZGMJ010000064.1:0-30172 GCA_964526785.1 uncultured Pirellulales bacterium | reverse complement strand
CGATCCAGAGTCGGCTTTTTCTTTGCATAAACTCAAACTGGGGTTCTCTCAGGTGGATTGGGGTGGATTTGATGTACGCCATCGGAATACACGTATTCCAGCAGTCGCGTCCCTGCCAAAACATCCGTCATTCCACCGCGTCGAACGGGGTGGTCGGGAGCCGTGGCAGGAATCACCCGAAAACAGCGGATTTACCCGGAGGTTGTGCCCGAAAGAAGCGACAGGCATCGCAGTGAATGAAGCAACGTTCAGTAGTCGAAAAGCCGCCTGTCGATCGGCTTGCCGTCTTTCAGGAGCCAGTGATCCATAGCATCCAGGAAATGATGATCCATCGTGAATGCATATATATTGGTGTTGCGAAATCGTACTTCCAGGCGAAGCACTTTATTGAGGACGGAGCGCAAATCAGCCCCCCGCCATGTCAACTCCTGGTCGAGCGTATCGACTCCCCGGATGGGCACGCAGTCGTCGAAAGCGAACCCCTCCAGCGGTTCGCTCTTTTCATCGGTCAACTGGAAGTGCATCTCGCCGTACCGCGTATCGACATTTGCCTGGATACTCGGTTTGAAAAGTGCAAACGGTTTGGTCTGAAATCGCGCCCAGTCTCCGCGAGAGCGCAGAAACATCCATCCATCTTTTCGCAAAGTGTGCACAATCACCGCACTGAGCGGTTCATCGGATTGCCGTTGCGCACGAGGTTCGCGCCCATGCTCGGCCCGATGTCCCGCCGAGTATATCCTCACGTCGGAATCGGTCTCTACAATGCTGCACGGGCGAATCTGTGAACATCCGAATTCGGGCCTGGGATTACGCGGCAGGAAGGGATCGCGAAGACCTCGATAGAAACGAACGCCGTCGTAACTGAATGCCAGTTGTGCATCCATCGTGCCATAGAACTGGTTGAAGCTCTGGACACGGTTGCTGCTGGAATTATGAAATATCCAGACCAATCCGACATACCCTGCGCCACGCAACGGAAAAACAGGAAATGCGTAGATGCCGATGGGACCGGCGGTATCCAACGCGTCGGGTTGCAAGAGCAGTTCAGGATCGCTCCACGAACGCATATCAGTCGACGTGCGCAGGCACTGGCGCCGGTCGCCCCAACCGGGGCGCACGGTCATCACATGCTGTTGCCTTTTATCGTTCCAGAAAGCGAAGATCGGGGGTTCGGGGAACCAACCATCCTGTCCCCAGTTCCAGTGGCCCCCGGTTCGGAGATGCCAGTGCAGTCCGTCTTTGGAAACCAGCGTCACAGCTTCGCTGAAGTATGGTTTCTCACCTTCGCTGCGGGCGATTGTATGCCAGCGGTGTTCCGGATCGGCCAGTGCACGCTCACGCACCGGATCCCCATGCTGGCGCGCGAATATCCGATAGCGATATCCGTCGGAATTCTGCGGATCCACATAGACTCCACTGCCCTCGCCGTTTGCGAGTGTAAATACGTGGTGCGGCGCCAGTTTGCCGCCGGCCGGGGCAACATCATCGACCGCGAGCGGCTTCCAGTGCAGGCCATCACTGCTCTCGGCCGCCATCAACTGAAAAGGGCTCCACCGCGTCGAGTATACCATTCGCCATTTCCCATTCGATTGCCGGGGGAGAACCGATGGAAAATAGATCCCCCGGGGTGGACGGCCCGGATCGGTGTAGGAAGCCTCGTGCAGCCATTTCGGCTTTCCTTGCGCAAGCTCCACATTGTCCCAGTAATCGAGCTTCCACAAATCGAAGAAAACAAGCTTGCGACTGCTGTCGCCGGCATACACGGGGGGCGGATGCTTCCATCCATTCGCAGCCATAACCGCCAGAACCATACATACGAGATACAGACGTTTGGTCAGCATCGTCACTCCGTGCCATAGCTATAAGAACTACTTCTCAGTTGAACGATAGATTCTACTTCCGCCTGTGCGATCATCGCCTTCTTCGTCCACTCCTCTTCTTCACCGCCGGCCAGTAGCGGCTATCGGTGTGGCTCCGGTTCATGATGTGCTGCATTCCGGCGACGATCTGCGGATGCCGTGCGGCGATATCGTTCTGCTCGCCACGATCCGTCTCCAGATCGTACAGCTCGACCGATTCTTCCGTCCCAAAACGAATCCCCTTCCATCCGCCCATGCGGACCGCCTGCTGGAACGGACTGTAGAACTCCCAGTACATATGCTCCCGCGCCTTCTGCTGTCTGCCCAGCAACACAGGCAGTACGGACATCCCATCGAGCCCGTCCGGCGGCTCTATTCCCGCGATATCGCACGCCGTGGGGAATACGTCCCGCATACCCCACACGAAGTCACTGGTGCGCCCCGCGGGCACCCGGCCGGGCCACCGCACGGCCATTGCGGCCCGAATGCCGCCCTCGTACAGCCGCCGCTTGATGCCGCGCAGGCCGCCGGCGCTGTCGAGGTCCTTCAAGAACGGTGTGTTCGGCCCATTGTCGGACGTATAAAAGACGATGGTGTTGTCGTCGAGCCCCAGTTCGGCCAGCAGGTCAAGCACCCTGCCGACAGTACGGTCGGCGCGGGTGATCATCGCTGCGTAGTTGCGCACCTGCTGCGGCCACGGCTTTTCCTTGTACGGCTGATACGCCGGATCGTCATGCGGTATCTCATACTTGCCGTGCGGCAGCGTGTACGCCAGGTACAAGAAGAACGGGCGCCGGCGGTGCTTTCGCAGGAAGTCAAACGTCTTGCGCTCGAACAGATCGTGCATGTACGCCCCCTTCCTGCCGCCCGCATTCTCAGGCACGTCGATCATTCGCCCCGCTTCCCAGATGTGGTCGGTGTAGTGGTCGTGCGCGTGCACCTGATCGAGATAGCCGTACCAGTAGTCGAAGCCCTTGTTCTCCGGCTCGGCCCCCGTACCCGGATTGCCCAGCCCCCATTTGCCGATCCCGCCGGTGACGTAACCGTTTTGCTTGAGTACCTGCGCAACGGTCAGGTCCTCCCCGGCCAGCGGCACCAACCCCCGCGGCGGATTGTCCTCCCGATGCGCCTTCGAGCCGTTATCGCGCCGCCGACAGTGACCTGTGTGGAGTCCCGTCATCAGCACGCACCGTGTCGGAGCACAGACGCACGAGCCCGAATAGTGATCTGTGAATTTCATCCCCTCGCGACACATGCGCTCCATCGCCGGCGTTTGGATATGCTTCGAACCGAACGCACTGAAATCGCCATACCCCGCATCGTCGAGCATGATGTAAATGATGTTCGGCCGCGGCTCGCTGCCACCACCGGCCGTCCTCGGCCACGCCAATCCCGGCAAACCAGCAGCCGCCAAACCCCCAAGTGCGACTTTTAAAAACCCACGTCGTGTCCCGTCCATAATGCGTCCTGCCTCACCTTAAAAGGAGCATCTGTTCGACAATTGATAATTCAGCCAGCTATGTTAGCCGAACTGACCCTGCATTGCCATAGTAAGGCAGCGATTCACAGACTAACGTTCTGGATTCGAGGCGGGCTGTACGGTCCGCTCCAAACCCAATTGATATTGCCCATTGAGCGCCATCGCAGTCTGGGTGTCACGACTGTCTTCCAAATATGTAACTGACTTGCCGTCTATATGTCGAGTAACAAGATGCTTTGGCTGACTAAGTAATTCGCGGAGCACTCCCAGTACTTGTTCCGAGCGGTCGCCTCGATTCAGTAACACTTCACACGCTTTCAGCCTGATGCTAACGTGGTAGGCTTCGGTCAGACGCAGCACCCAGGGTTTGATAACCTTGTCGAACTTGTCGGGATTCTCTTCAAAATAAGGGCCTAATCCCTGATCGAGCTGAAAGTCAAGCGCAAGCTGACCGACTCCTATGGTCGCATTGTTTGACCACCAATGCTCGTACGAACGTACGCGCACAGTGTCTTTATCCTCCAGACTGATAGCCTTATTGATACCATGACGAACAGCTGTATCAGGAATCTGATTATAGCTGTAGAAGACATCCCTGTAGGGCCAGAATGTGTCTGTCCCATGTTCTTTCCAGTACCTCATCCTGATCTCCGAAATCTCCTCCATTGCGTCGCTGTCATAGTATAGAGCCTCCGAGGGTACCCGTAGCTGGTGAAGCAATATGCCCATCTGGTAATGATGCTTTTCATACTCCAGCGTCTCAATTCTGCGTCTGCATTCCCGCACCTTACCCTGCTGCCACATAACAATAACAAGCAGTAGCCCAAACATGATTGAGGCTATGATATGTTTTGATTTAGATGCCATTTCCTCTCCTTTCGATCTCTGTGCGGGAACGTGCATTCCGGCGACACAATCATCTTGTCCTCGATTTACAGGACCATATCCACCTGTCTTACTGGGATATCTCCTGGCATCAGAATATCAGATGGCTAGAGATGGGGCAATAGGCAATTCCACCTGCGGCTCATATCTTGTGGCATGGCAGAGAATTCCCTTGACTTTCGACCACCACATCTGTATAGTGTGCACCTAACATACGGGCCATGAAGATCAGTCCCACCTGTCGGGATTGCCAGGACAAGCAGCACGGACTATAGCCCATGCAGGTATACTCATGAGCCGCAGAGAGTAGAAGAGCACACCCGATCAAACAGCACGAGCATATCCTGTCTTGAACCCTACGGTTCGATGCACCGACTCCACCGGTGCATCGGCGATCCGGGAAAGCGTGATGACGACAGCGATAATGACCGGCCGGCATTAGAGGCGAGCCGGTTCAGCAAGGGGCACAGAATGTCAAGAGAAACACATTGACACCCCGTGTCTCCCACGGTAAACAGGCCGGAGGTATGACAGTGATAATCCCTCGGGCACCCTTTTTCGCCCTTTAGACAGGTCCGTACGCTATGGAGGCTTGGAATGGTTAAGAATCGGCCGGACACCCGAATGAACGACATTTCCTTCTTTTGTGTGTTGCTATGCCTGTCTTTTCTGTCTCGGCCGCTGGTGGCCGACGATCCGGCCGAGCTGCTCAAGAAGGGAATCGCCGCCACGCCGGAACTTGGCAACTGGCCCAGCAACAACGAAATACGGACGAGCCAGCACCGAGACGGTTCATCCGCCCATGCAGGCCTGGAGAAAGCCGGCGGGGGATATGGAAGGAGCGCCAACCTCCTCGTCAGTTTGCGTCGTTTCAACACCACTGCGCTGGCGTCCAAGGAACATGAAATGCACGAGGGCTGGGTTAAGAACGGCAACGACAGGAGACTATTACAGGAGAACCTCGGTTTCGGGGCCAAGAGCATTATGTACGATTTCCCGAGGCTCAGACGGGATGGGACGCCCATATCGCGCCCGTGGATCGGGATTTATGCGCTGCAGGGCGAATGGGTGATCAGGGCGACGTTGAGCAATCGACGGGATGAGAGTTTTGTGACCGATGCCGCCGGAAAGGCAATCCTGAAGAGCCTATGCAGGAACATCATTGCGAATCTGGAACCCGGCGAAGACCACTTTCCGATCATCTTCCTGCCGGGGGTTGCAGGGACGCAACTCTACGTGAAAGCCGCCGACTTGCCCAGGGAGTTGTGGCCTGTGCCGTATTCGCTGACAGATTTGAAGTGCATGTTATTGAACGAACAAGGCATTCCGGTGGACAAAGATGTCTTTCCGAGGGATATCATACGATCAAAGCTTTCGGGGGCCGATCCATTTTTTTCGCAACTCGGGGTGTATCACAACCTGATAGAACACATCCAATCAATAGAATTCGAAAACGGGATGTCGTATGTTGAAGATGAGAACCTGTTTGCGTGGGGATATGACTGGAGGCTGGACAACACGGCCCAATTAAGCAGTTTGGACAGATACGTGAATGGTGTCCGAGCAAAAACAAATTCGGAAAAGGTCATTCTGATCGCACACAGTATGGGCGGCCTGATCTCAAGGGCGTATGCCGTGCGGAACCCGGACAAAGTTGACACGATCATCTCAATCGGCAGTCCATATGCCGGTTCCCCGAAGCCTTTCTATGGCTTGTTGATGGGCTATACGTTCGGCAACCCACTGGTGTCGCGAGATTTCATGAAAGACCTGCTGCAGAACGCCGCCGCTACGTACCAGCTTCTGCCGCAATACGACTTCGTCATCGACACAGAGACCTTTGAGGAGATACCGAACCGGGAGGTTTACAGCAAGATACGATACAAGGGCACTGAACGCAGCGGCGCACCGGCGGGTTTGAATACTCGATCCATGAACAAGATGCTGTTGGAAAAGGCGGGACCTTTTTACAGCATTGTGGGAACATCTTCCAATCCGGTCGCGTTAGCGGGCGACGTCAAACACTATGCCATCATCGGAATCGGGGTCCAGACCCTTGAAGGCTTTGTCCTGAGACCGGCGCTGCCTAAGGACAATTACTATCTGGAGTATGCAGGCAGCAGGGTCGTTTTGGACCCCTTCTTTGGAAATGGAGACGGTACGGTTCCGCTACGATCCGCAAACATCAAGAATACAACCAGAACATATTTTATCGAACACGATAAAGGATTCTATTCAAGCGGCATTCACGGATCCCTGCCCAACAATATGGTTGTTCAGGCGATAGTGGAAGGTATCCTCAAAGGAGTGCCGTTTCGAGTCACGGGCTCACCGGACCCTGCAACTCTCGTTGACGACGAGCCGTCTGTGGACTTCACATTACGGTCTGACGCCCATCTTTCCATAAAAGACGAAGCAACCGGAAGAACGCTCGGATACAATGAGGAAGGCGTGATCGAACAGGCTTTGCCGGGCACGTTTCTTGTTATGGGCGAGACTGAGCATGCCTCTGTCGCCGGCATCGGCAAACCGCTTGCCGTTCAGGTAAAGGGCATCAGGGACGGCAGATTCTCTCTTGAAATAACCAGCAAGACAAAAGGACGCAGCACTTCCTTTTCTTTTGACGAAGTCGACGTTCAAGACGGCACAGTTGCATCCTTTGAGGCGGACCCAGGCAGGATAACGGAATCATCACTTCCGCAGATGACAATAAGAAAGGCGGATCAATCCAGAATACTCCGGCCCTCTCCGGGGGTTGCCGAAGTGAAGAAGGATGCTGCTGATATTCCCTCTTTGAACGCCGACATCGTGAAGTTCGGCTTCTTCGAGAGTGACCGGAGGCCGCCTCCTGTTGGTGAGCGTACGTTCCAGCAGACTTTCGACACAAACTCCACGCGCTTCGTCTTCTGGCATCTGGAACTGGAATATCCAGCACTCAGGGCCGATACGGATATCGAGTTTGAGGCGGTCTGGTACATGCCGGACGGTCGAGAAATGAATCGCCAGCACATCCACTTCCAGCGGAAGGCCGGTTGGACCAGATCGTACTACGCGCATGGTTGGGGATCCACCGACGGGGACAGCTACAAGGTATTGGGCGACTATCGCGTGGAGTTGGTCATGGATGGTGAAGTCATAGCATCCGGTCAGTTCACGATTACGAACGGTGCAAAGCAGAAGAAGCCCGTTTTCGATTTCACGCTCTGGCCGATGGAGCATAAGCTGAACGTCGCATTGAGTCGGCTGGACAGGGCAATTCGAGACTCTTGCGATGAACGTCAGCGAGCGGGGTATAGTCGTGCACGAGGTTTTGTCGCACAGGCCAAAGAGGATTATCTGCGGTACAGGAATGCCGAAGGTCCCTTATTCCGAGGTTCGACCGATCCGGCCGATTGCCCGCACGGCATGATGAAAGTATTGCGCGTCTGCGAAGACGCTATGAAACAGATTCGGGGGGGCTGGCAAATATCTCAGCACTCACCTGAGATGACCGCCGCCGCGGTTCAGCAGGCCACCAGTGCAATTGAGGCTGCTGAAAAGGCGATGATACAAGCTGTCCGGGAGGTGGAAACGCATCGCGGCTGGATCACTCATCAGGGCCCGAAAGGGGTTGTCATTCAGAGTCCGCCTCAATTCGAAAAGTTCGAATCCGACAACTGGCCCCTGTCGCTGAGAGTTCAGAATGCCAAGGGAAACCTCGATCGAATCGTCCTGGTTACATGGCGTGCCAAACCGCGGGACATATCCGAGATGGCATTCCAGGAAAAGGCCATTGCCAAGGAGAAGAGCGAGCATCCGGATTTCCACGATCTGGAATCGTGGCAGCACTGGTCCGGCGTGTCCGGGCACTGGTTCAGCTACCGGTACACGTGGGAAGGCCAGGAGATCAAAGCACTCATTTACCAGAACGCCTTCGGCCCACTGCCCTGGCAATTGCGATATGTCGGGAAAGTGACGAGTTTCGATATCGAGGAATGCGAGGAGATTGTCCGCTCTCTGACAGTGAACCGGTGATGGCGCTGGCAGCAAAAGCTCCTTACGCGGTGACCAGTTGCTGAGGAGCGCTTGTATTGACACTCAATCTGCAACGATATATGATCGCCGTTATGCTACATAAAGTGACAATAACGATCTTCGTGCTGGCTATCATCAGCCAGGCTCATGCGCTGCAATGGAATGACAGAACCACCGACTGGTCGAACAATCCGGACCCTGTGCTCGGCGATTGGGGTTTCGACCGTCCGGGGTATCCCGACGGACTCTACATCCACGGCGTAACGGCTCGGACGGGGAAGAAAGTGGAGAATCCGATCATCTACGATAACGATGAATACGCGGATATTCTGGATGACGACGTGCTGATGGCACTGGCGAGTCTGGGCGAAGTCAATCTGGCCGGACTGATCATCACGCCGGTGCGTGCGGCGGTATTCAAAGGCCGTCACATGCCGGCCTGGGAGAAGTCGGCCTACCTCACCCGTGAAAGGGCTGTTCGGTCCGGAATGAAGCATATCCCTGCGATTACTCTCGGCAATACGAGCAATGAGGCGCAGAAGAACACCGCCGGCGCCCGCCTCTATGTCGAGACTATCAGGAGGCAATACGAAAAGCATCCCGGCCGTCCCGTGATCGTTGCCATGGGCGGCCAGTCTCTGACCCTGGCCTCGGCCTATCTTATGGACAAGAGTATCGCAGACAAAGTGGTGGTGTTCTACGTCGCCGCCTACGCCTACAACGGACACGACCGATGGGCCAGTGAAATAGTCTGTCGCAATATGCTCGTGCTGGACATGGATCACCACGACTGGCCCCAGCAAGAACGTCCCGACCGATTCAAGGCCCTGCCGTCCAACGACGCTGCGCGGTTCGACACGGTGGCAGGCCAGTGGAAGGTATTGTCTGATGTGGACGTGCCGTTCCTCAAAGCGCCTTACCAGGATAAGTTCAATCCGGGCGGCGTGGTTTCAAGACTGCAGCATAATGCTTCGGTCTATGGCAACGGCGACGCATACAGCGATGGGAGTTTCTTTGTTGCGCTGAATCCCGCCTGCTTCAGGGACGTCGTGCTCAAGCAAGTCAGAGGCGGCCGGGTGCTCTGGGTGAACGGTCCGGAGGCGATCAACAGTGAGGCCTTCCATGCGATAGCCTATCCTGCTCTGTCCAATCCTGAAGCATACGGGAAGAAACAGTGACGCCATATTGAGCAGTCACCGATCATCGCAGGTCTCCAGGCAATTCCATTTGCTCTGCCTACCGAACACCGATAGAATCACGCTGGTTGGTCGGACTCGGCGTTTCGATATGTGCGGTTTGCGTTCCGCAATCGTCAAGAGCCGTTTTGACGCAGATTTCTTCAATTAAAGGAGTCGATCCGTGCGTTCCAAGATCGAAATGATGATAGTTGCAGGACTTGTACTGATACCCGCGTATGCACCGGCCGGAGAGAAGCCGGACTGGGAGAATCCATCGGTGTTTGACATAGGGAAAGAACGGCCGCATACGACGATGATGGTGTATCCGGATGTCAAGTCCGCGATCGAGGATGACAGGGCTTCATCGCCATATTATCGCTCGCTCAACGGGTTGTGGAAGTTCAAGTGGTCGCCCAATCCATCCGAGCGGCCGGTTGAGTTCTATAAGAGCGGCTACGACGACAGCTCGTGGGATGAGATACCTGTGCCGAGCAACTGGCAAATGCAGGGTTATGGCATCCCGCTTTACGTGAACATCACATATCCATTCAGGAAGGACCCGCCGAACGTGATGGGCGAACCGCCGAGGAATTACACGACTTACAAATGGCGGAACCAGGTCGGGTCGTACAGGACGAGCTTCGAGACGCCGAAGAACTGGAAGGGGCGGCAGGTATTTGTCCAGTTCGAGGGGACGGAATCGGCGTTCTATCTGTGGATTAACGGCGAGAAGGTCGGCTACAACCAGGGCAGTCGTACGCCGGCGATATTCAACATCACGCGATATCTTCGTCCGGGCAGAAACATGCTGGCCGCCGAGGTGTATCAGCACTCGGATGGAAGCTATCTGGAAGATCAGGACTTCTGGCGTCTGAGCGGGATATTTCGAGATGTGTACCTGTGGTCGACGCCCAACGTGCACATCCGCGACTTCTTCGTGCGGACCGATCTGGACGATCAGTATCGTGATGCGACCATGAAGGTGGAGATCGACCTGGTGAATCGGGCTGAACAAGCCGCCGAATGTGGCGTGACAGCAACACTCTTTGGCGGCAGAAAGAAGCAAGTTGCTTCGATTGCCATCGATTCGGTGAAGGTGGACGCCGACGGCGAGGCCAGACTCTCGCCCAGCATCAAACTCAAGACCCCGGACAAGTGGACGGCGGAGACTCCGAATCTCTATAAGCTCGTGCTCAAACTGACCGACAAGTCCGGCAAGGTTCTTGAGGTGCTCAGCCACAATGTCGGATTCCGCAAGATCCAGATTGCCGATGCGCAGCTTCTGGTAAACGGGCAGCCGATTTACATCAAGGGCGTCAATCGTCACGAACACGATCCGGAGACGGGGCATACGGTTTCGGTCGAATCGATGGTGCGGGATATTGAATTGATGAAGCAGTTCAACATCAATACGGTTCGCACGAGCCATTATCCGGATGATCCGCGATGGTACGACCTGTGTGACCGATATGGGTTGTATGTGATCGATGAGGCAAATATCGAATCGCACGGCATGGGCTATGGACGAGAGTCATTGGCGAAGGACCCGAAGTGGGAGAAGGCGCATGTGGATCGCATACGGCGGATGGTCGAGCGGGACAAGAATCATCCATGCGTCATTATGTGGTCGATGGGCAATGAGGCGGGTGACGGTGTGAACTTCAAGGCGTCATACGATTTCATCAAGCAGCGTGATCCGTCGCGGCCGGTGCATTACGAGCGGGCGGGGACGGGGCCGAATACGGATGTGGTCTGCTGGATGTATCCGTCGATTGAGCGTATCGTGGGCTACGCACAATCTGATCCGGACAGGCCGCTGATTCTGTGCGAGTACGCCCATGCGATGGGCAACAGCGTCGGCAATCTTCAGGATTACTGGGATGCGATTGAGCAGTATCCCGCGCTGCAGGGCGGCTCGATTTGGGACTGGGTGGATCAGGCGCTGTACAAGCCTGTGCCTGATGGAAAGCGACCGCGAGTAAAGGACAGCGCCGCCGGCGTCGAAGGACTGGTCGTAGAAGGTGATATCAGCGACGAGGGGCTTACAGGTGCGGTCGCTCTGGACGAAGCCGAAGCACTCGAGATCACAGGGCCTCTGACGCTGGAGGCGGAATTCAAGGGCGACCGGCCGGGTTCGGATTACTGCCCGTTGATATCGAAGGGGGATCATCAGTATCTGTTGCGGCTCGATCAGGGAGGTATTGCATTCGTCCTGCATCAGGGCGGTTGGACCAGTGCCCGAACGCAGTCGTATGAGGGCACGGGATTGAAGAAGGGCTGGAACAGGCTTACGGGCGTTTACGACGGCGAGAAGATGTTCGTTTACGTCAACGGCAGGCAAATTGTCGAGACGAATCTGCCCGGAGGAAGAATCGATTCGAGCAGTTATGGCGTCAACATCGGGCGCAATTCCGAGATTCCGGGGCGGGTGTCGGGGCTTCCGATTCGCCGGGCTCGGATCTACAGGCGAGCGCTCTCGGCCGAGGAGGTGGCCAACCCGGATGCGCGGAGCAGCGATGGGCTGGTGCTCGATATGGATCTGGCAAAGGTCGCCGGCTACGCGCCCCTTCCGAATCCGCGCGGGGTCAAGCGATTCCTTGCTTACGGGGGCGACTTCGGCGACGTTCCGAACGATGAGAATTTCTGCTGCAACGGATTGATTCAGCCGGACCGCAGAGTCAATCCACATCTTTGGGAGGTGAAAAAGGTCTACCAGAACGTTCGTACTACGCTGGTAGACACTGATCCTGTGACTGTTCGGGTGTTCAACAAGAACTTCTTCGCCAATCTCAATCGGTACGTTTGTCACTGGACGCTGCGCATTGATGGGCGGAAGAGACAGTCGGGGTCACTTGGTCGGTTGGATGTGCCGCCGCAACAGGACTACACCGTAAGGATTCCGGTCAGCAAGCTGAAAGGCACACGTGAAGCGCTACTAACCGTGTACTTCAGGCTCCCCAAAGCGACGGATTGGGCTGCAAGGCATCACATTGTCGCATGGAATCAGTTTGCTCTCCGCGAAAAAAAGGCAGCACCGATATTTCCACGTGCGAAGGGCAAACCGCTTACGCTCGACATTACCAAAGAGGCATTGACTGTCGCGGGCGCCGATTTCGCCGTTGTCGTCAGCCAGCAAAACGCGGCGGTCGAATCGCTGAAACATGGCGGCGAGGAACTGCTCACAGAGCCGCTGGTTCCCAACTTCTGGAAGGCGCCGAACGACAACCAGATGAGAAACAACTATCGGGGTCGTCTGGGTGCGTGGCGTGATGCGGCGGCCCGACGGAAACTGACAAGAATCCGGACACGGTTCGCAGACCGGGGACACGTCACAATCACGGCGGATATGACGCTGCCGGTTAACGATGCAGCTTATACAATCCGGTACGATATTTACGGCACGGGGAGAATTGGCGTTTCCGCAGAGTACAAGCCCGATCCGGATAAGAAGGCTCCGCTGTTGCCGCGTTTTGGCGTGACTTTCGCTGTGCCCAGGAAGTATAACAACGTTCGATGGTACGGGCGGGGTCCGCATGAATCGTACTGGGACAGGAAGACCGGTGCGGAGATCGCGGTGTACGACAAAACCGTCGATGAGATGGTATGGGCGTACATTCGCTCTCAGGACACGGGGAACCGGTCGGATACGCGGTGGTTCACGATCGCCGACAGCAAGGGGCGGGGGTTCAGAATCGACATGGTTGAGGTCCCCTTGAGCTACAGTGCGTGGCCCTATACGCTGGAGGATGTCCAGAGTGCCACTCATGACTATCTTCTGCCGCGGCGGGAGTTCAACACGGTATTCGTCGATTCGAAGCTTCACGGCGTAGGCGGCGACAACTCATGGGGCGCGCGGACGCATCCCGAATATACGCTTTCGGGAGACAGGCCTCATACACTGAAGTTCGTCATCAACCTGCTCGCGGGAAACAGGCGAGGACGGTAAGGAAGCAAACGCTGAGCTGCGTCGAGAGCGCTGTGCCCGGAGAACACTGAGATACGAGGCCTTGACCGAACTACCAGCCGCGTGCCGGCGTGCCCGCAGCCGTCGGCAACCACGGGGGCAGGCCGTAATGAGGAAAATCTGCCTCGCGCTTGGCACGGCACTGATGGCAGTGTTATCGGTTGTGGTGCCGCGGCAGGGTGGGGTGACGATGCGGCAACCGTGCGTCGTCAAGTTCCGTGAGTCTGACGGACGCATGCAGCCTGTTGGGTTACTGCCGGGATGTTCTCGATGCTGATAGGTTTTCTGTTTCTGGGGGCGCTGCGTCCGGTTGTTTTTAGCTTTCGCAGCAGTGCCTGGAGTTCTTTTCGCTTTTCGGATTCTTTGAAGAAGAGGTTGGTAGTTTCGCCGGGGTCTTTGCCCAGATGATAGAGTTGACCGGTGGCGTCGGGAGCTGTTTCGGGCAGGAGGTATTGGGTAATGTAGCCGCGGGAGTAGTTGTTGCCCCCTGAACCCTTGTGATCGAGATACTTCCATTGGCCCTGTCGTATCTGGAATTCTCCTCTGAAGCTCTGGGTGAGCATGTGGGGCCGGACGGGGTCGTCTTCATCCTGGATGCCGAGCATGACGGGGAGCATATCGAAGCTGTCTCTGGCATCCTCGTCTTTCAACTCATAGCCAACGACGGATGCGAGGGTGGCGAAGATGTCGGTGGTGTTGGTCATTTGCTTTGAGACCTGTCCGGCAGGGATGGCACGGGGCCAGCGTGCGATGAAGGGGACTCTGTGGCCGCCTTCCCAGCCGTCGCGTTTCATGCCTCGCCAGCCGCCTGAAGCATCGTGATCGTATTCCCGGCGCATGCGGTGGTAGTGGACAGTTTCGGGGCCGTTGTCGGAGTTGAAGAGTACGAGGGTGTTGTCGTCGATGTCCAGTTCGTCGAGCTTGTCGAGCAGGCGGCCTACGAGAACGTCGAGCTCGTAGACAAAGTCTCCGCGGGGGCCGCCTTTGGTCTTGCCTCGGAACTCTTCGGCGGGCAGGACGGGTGCGTGGGCGATCTGCGTGCACAGGACGGCGAAGAAGGGCTTGTTGGGGTGGTGCTTGCGGTGATCTTCGATGAACTCTATGGTTTTGGCATAGAATATCTTGTCGGCATTTACGAAGTCGTATCCTACGGACATAAATCCTTCGTCATTATCCCACAGCCAGCCGTCGAGGTTGGGCAGGTTCTTGCGTCGATGCACGACAGTGGCGGGGACTTCGACCATACCGTCTTCGATGTAGACATAGAGAGGGTCGGTGCAGGGACAGTTGGGTGTTATGAACGATTTGTCGAATCCCCTTTTGTTGGGGCCGTCTATGAGAGGACAGCTTTTTTCGTAGTTGATGAGCCTGGAGTTGGCGAAGCCGCCGCCGAGGCGTTTGCCGTTGTCGTCGTACCAGGTGAGGCCGACGTGCCACTTGCCGAAGACGCCGGTGCGGTATCCTTTAGTTTGCAGCATGGCGCCGAGGGTGAGGGTGCCGGGCTTGAGGTAGCTGGGGCCGCCGGGGCCTTCGAATGCGCCGCCGCCGCGGCCGGTGGACCGGTATATCTGTTGGCCGGAATAGAGGGCGTAGCGTGAAGGCGAGCAGATGGTGGAGGGGCTGTGGGCGTCTGCGAACATGATGCCTTCGCGGGCCATCCGATCAATGCGGGGGGTTTTGTAAGCAGCCTTCGGATTATAGATGGAAAGGTCGCCGTAGCCGAGATCGTCGGTGTAGACGATGACGATGTTGGGCAACTCCGCGGCGGTACACCGCATTGCTGCTGCGAACAGGATCACCAGGAAGCAATTTAATGAGCAGACTGATTTAGTCATGTGGTCCACCTTGTCATATGTGCCTTATTGCTGTGAAGCAGCGTTGGGGGTCATTTCTGATTTCCAGTTCTCGATAGCGGCTTTCATTTCCTGTGTGCGCTTCGGGAATTTGTCTGCGACGTTTGTTGTTTCCTTGATGTCCTTGCTGAGGTCGTAGAGTTCGACGACGTCTTCTTTGGTTTGCATTTTCCAGTGGCCGTCGCGCATGGCGGTGCCGAGTTTGGGTTCGTATCCGAAGAAGATGCGTCGAGTGGGGAGTTCGGCCTGGTTCAGGAGGTGGTCTTTGATGCTCATGCCGTCGAGCCTGCGGTGCGCGGGGATGTCGATGCCGGCTATGTCCATGATTGTCGGCAGAAGGTCCATTCCTGCTATCAACTCGTCGCTTGTCCAACCTGCTTTGATGCGGCCAGGCCATCTGGCGACGGCAGGGATGCGGTGGCCCCCCTCGTAGTTGCTGAACTTGCCGCCGCGGTAGGGGCGTTCATTTGGATTCATTCGCACTGCACCGTTGTCCGAGAAGAAGAACACGAAAGTCTTCTCATCGATATCGAGTTCCTTGAGCTTATCCAGAACCCTGCCTACCCCCTTGTCCAGTTCCTGCAGCATTACCTTGTATCTGGGACGGTTCGCATTCAGATCGCTTATCTTAGTCTTACTGGCGTCATCTGGTGTCTGGTAAGGATTGTGCACGGCCTGGTGAGAGACATACAGGAAGAATGAGTTGTCCTTGTTGCGTTCGATGAAGTCTACAGAACGGTCGGTAATGATGTGGGTGGAATAGCCCTTCTGCTCTTTGGGCTGTGTGCCGTCCATCCAATTGCGATGGTTGTGGAAATCGCATGCGCCGGGAAGGAAACCGACAAACTCGTCGAATCCATGGTGGATCGGATTATGTATCGGTTCCCCGCCCAGGTGCCATTTGCCGAAGAGTGCTGTGCTGTACCCGTTCTGCTTCATAAGTCGGGGAATCGTCAGTTCGGTGGGTTCCAGTCCGGGCGTGTCCAGATGCCTGGCAATCACATCGACGATTCCCACACGCTGCTGGTAACGGCCTGTGAGCAATGCCGCGCGGGTGGGGCTGCAGACGGAACTGTTGGAATGGAAGTCTGTGAATTTGACGCCCTCGCGTGCCATCCGGTCAATTCTGGGGGTTTTGATCCAGCCGTCGTAGAGGCTCATGTCGCCGCAGCCGAGGTCGTCCGCCAGGATTATGATGACGTTTGGTCTGTCCGGCCGGCCGGCCGCAACGGTAGATGATACCAAGGCCAGAATGGCCAGAAATGGGATACTCATTGGCTTTAGCATAAAAGTACTTCCTTCCATCAAATATGGTCGGCTTTGAGATACGGGCCCAAAACCGGCCATCATAACCTAATGTTGCGCATCGACAAAAGCCCGGCGCATCGAGCGGCGGGTTGGCGGCGATGGGCGTCACTGTCCGAAGCAGCGTACGGCGCCGTCGATTGTGCTGATATACAAACGGCCGCGGGCGGCGATGAGGCCGTCGAAGACCGGAGGTGATTCGAGGCGCCGGACTTCGGCGAGCTTTTTGCCGGTCGAGGCGGAGACTGACCAGAGATGTGCGCCTTTGCGACCTTCGAATGCGGCGAGGGGGTCGTCTTCGGGGATGACGTCCGGAGGGCCGGCGACGAAGAGCTTGTCGGCGGCCAGGGTCATGGCGCGGACGCGGATCGGGATATAGACAGACCAATTGTCTTTGGTCTTCTTGAACTCGGCTTCGTCCTGGGCGGGATCGTAGTTCTTTGCAAACAGACGGTATCCTTTTGTGGCGGGGAAGAAGCCGCGGCGCACGCGGACGCTTGTGTAAAAGACGTGGACGCCGAAGACAGATTTCTCGTTGAAGACCATGATCTGTCCGTAGGCACCTATGCGGCCCATATGGCGGTCCCATCCGGGCCAGCGTTTGCTGAAGGCCCAGTAAGTGCCTTCGTTGTAGGAATCGTCGAGGAAGCCCCTGCTGGAGATCAGGTGCATTGCGTCGGAGCCGCGATCGGGATAGGCGGGGTACTCGCGGTGTCCGCCTCTTTCTCTTTGGGGATCGAGCATGGGGGAGGGGAAGCGTTTGAGATCGCTTCGAAAACGTTCCTGGAGCAGGAAGAGGTCGGCGCCGTCGCTGACAAGGATGTCCGATTTGGCTCCGTCCATATAGCCGCCACCTCCGGTATCCTTGAACGGGTCCGGTCGCGGACCCTCAAGAGATGTCTGGTGTCGGACGCGGCCGGTCAGCGGGTCGAGTGCGTAGAGATGGATACCTCCGTCGAGGTATGTGGAGCGTCCGGCGGTGACATAGACGAGGGGCCGCGGCGGGCCGGCGGTTACGTCATTCTGGACGAGTACGCTGCCGTGCACGGGCCAGGCGGATTCGGGCTGTCCGTAGGCGCCGATCTGGCGTTCGCACGGTGCGGCGAGGAAGCGCCAGATTTCTGTGCCGTCTGCGATATCGAGGCAGTAGACCCAGCCGTCTGCTGAGCCGAACAGGACGAGGGGGCCGTACATGGTCGGCGGAGAGTCGATTCGAGCGCCGGCAGTGTAGTGCCAGAGTTTGCGGCCGGTTTGTGCGTCCAGTGCGCGGACGGTGTGGGCGTCTTTTTCGGCGACGAGTAGTGTGCGACCGGCGACTACGGGCGGCGTGATAGGGGCCGAGAGTTTCACCTGCCATTGCTGCTGCGGCTTTTCGGCCAGAGTTGTACTGATGTGGCCGCTGCGGCGCGGGTCGCGGCGGTACATTGGCCAGTCGTGAGAGTCGGCGGGTCGGGAAGGAAGCTCTTTGATTCGGCCGTACTTCGGGCCTTTGACCAGGCGGGAGATGTTATCGATTTGCTGTGGGGCCTGGGTTTGCGGTGCCGCGGTGAGGGCGTTGAAGTTGGACATCAGGACGCCCTGATAGCAGACGCACTGGTGGGGCGCCATGTAGACTATGCCGTTGGCGGGCATGACGCCGTAGATGCAGGGAGCGCGGAGCCAGTCGTGGCGCATGTGGTCATCTCCCTGGAGGTCGAGAAATTCGACGCCACGTTTTGGCAGTAGCAGGAAGCGCTCGGTTGCTTTGGAGCGGTAGCATCGGTAATGGTGGCCGGGGCTTGTGAGTTTCGGCACGGAGACCTTGCGTTTGGGCCGGCCGGTCAGGAGGTCGTAGCCGACTCGCTGTGTGGTTGTGTCTTTCCAGTGGTCGGGCAGGTTATCTTTGTCATTCACGCCGAACCATGCGAGGCCATCGATGATAAATATGTCCTGGGCGTGGCCGCTGGGGCCTCTGTACGGCGGGCTCGACCACAGCTTGTCGCCTGTCTCGACCGAGAATGCGTGGGCCTGGTGGTAGCGGATGCTTTGATAGTCGCGTTTCTCCACCACTTGTGTGACGGGGCCGTAGGCGTAGAGTACGACTTTGTCGTGTGCGACGAGGGTTCCTTTTTGTCCGCCGCCTTTGACACGTTCGCTTTCCCAGAGCTGTCGGCCGTTTGCGCGATCCAGACACACGACCTGACCGGATTTTGCGTAGTAGATGCGGTCGCTGCGGATTGCGAGGGTGACGGGAGAGATCATATCCGGCCTGCTTCGCCAGAGGATTTTGCCGGTTCGGGGATCGACGGCTAAAATTGTCCCGGGGTTCTGGCTGAGTCTGAAATCATGCTTGGGATTGACGTGTGTGCGGTCGGTGTCTCTGATGCAGAGAATCAACTGGCCGGAATCCAGGAGGATTTCGTCGGCGCCTTCGGTTCCTTCGAGAGTGCGCACGGAATCGCCGGTAGCTGCGTCGAGGACACTGACGGGGGCCTCGTATCCGAGAGTGGCGTACAGCCTGTCATCTGTGGCGACCAGGCGGCGCGTGGTGGTTTTGGGCAGTTGGCGGAGCATTGCGGCGCGCTCGCGCGGATTGTCCCAGCGGGATTCCGCGTGCCACTGGCGCCAACCCCAGTTGGGCATGCGGATCTTCCAGAGCAGCATACCGTTGAAACCGTCGCGGGCGATTAGCGACCACTGGGACGGAAAGCGTTTCTCGGGCTGGCCGAGCGGGCCCTCGTCCCAGATGTAGAATATGCGTCCGCCGGCGGAGATCATGGCGGCCATGCTCGAATTGATTTCGTGGCTGCGGGCATACGGAGGACCGCATACCCACTGCATGTGCTGGGGTGGGCCGGCGAGCATGTCACGAGAGACGGCGTTGTTGTTCGAGCCGTATAAGAAATGCGGCCAGTCGTCAATCTCTTTGGGGACGGGCTTGGTGTAAGCTGAGTATCCCGGGGTAAAAGGTTTTGTGTCCAATCCAGGGATGCGCAGGCCCTTGCCGATGATCGCCATGCCGCGCGGGGCAAGAGCTCGTTCGATTTCGCCTGCGGAGACTGTGGTTTTGTCATCGTCAACGATCAACAGATTAACCAGGTTTTCCGCATAGGGCAGCGTGGCATCCTGCCAGTGCTTGACGGAGAGTCGTCCATAATTGCCGGTTGCGCGAATGATTTGGCGTGCCTTTTCGATCTTCTGCGGATCGCTTTGGAGGCCCTGTATGACATATTGGTCGTTTCTGCCCAGTTCTGCAATGAGGGTCCCGTCCCCGCATCCGACATGCACAACGAATCCGCCGCGGATGTTGCTTTTCTCTGTGATGACATGCTCGTTCTGGGCCACGACAGGGGCTGCACAGAAGGACAGCAGAGTCCATATACCTGACATTAGTGCGATGCTGATGAGGCGAACGTCTCTTTTCATGGTAGTTTCCTGACTGATGGGAATTGTGATTTCCAGGCCATGGCGTGATTATACACGTCGGGCGGTCGGCAGAACAAGGGTCGGCATCTGTAACGGACCTTTACGATGAAGCTATGCATTGGATTGGCAAGTACGACGTAGACATTGGCCGTTCATGACACCGCAGGTTTGCAGGGAACACGGAGGACTACCGGGATCATCCGCCAAGCCGCAGCAACGCGGGGCAGTACCAAGCCCCGTAGGAAAGCATGAGGTTTCGGCACATATTAGAGAAATCTATGGTCTGCTGCGTCCCGTGCCATACTCCGCCAGCGGCCTCTATTGCAAGCCATAATTTGTATTTCCTGGTGTCGGGGCGTTCGGGGCAGGGCGGGAGGAATCGCGCATCCCCGCTGATGCCATCGCAGTTGCCGATTTTCCCTCGTGCATCCGTCAAATGCAGACCGCACGGTGAGAAAGCGGCAGAAACGACTGGTTTTTCCGCCGATTCAATTGGCCCGGTGCTCTTTATTATCCATAATTTACACGGACCGGAAGGATTGTCTGAAGTTGCGGCAAAGATAAGGAAGTAGAAGTGCTCCCTCACAGTCACGCTGTGCAGCTATGTGTATCGGGCTTTATCAGGGGGGCACCAGCATGAAGACAAGACTCTGTACTATTGTGGTCGGCATATCATCTCTCGCTTTCGCGTCGTATGTAGCCGCAGACCAGTTGGATTTCGAGGATCTCGATCCCTATCGTGAAGGCACCGGCCAGATAAGGCAAGGATACAAAGGATTCTCCTGGAATAAGCGCAGTTACTGGATAACGAAGGGGTATCTTCCCGGCACCGGTTTCGAACATGGAACGAAAGGCAGAGTCAGCCTTTTTACGGCCTTTGCCGACGACGTCAGCTTGTCAGGCAATGTCTTCAGTTTTCAAGGCGCATATATCACGGCGACCTTGAACGACACCGAAGAGGTGATCGTAGAGGGTTGGCGGGATGGGATTCTGACATGCCGACAGACAATCACCACTCATAACGACCAAGCTTACTGGTTCGATTTTGACTTCAAAGGGATAGACACGCTGCTGTTCTCTCCCCAGGGAAGACACATTGTGATAGACAGTATTGCGTTCGGCGAACCCAAGATTACGGTGGAGATCGATATCAAACCAGGGAGTTCCACAAACCCGGTCAATCTGAAGAGCAGAGGCAGAGTCCCGGTAGCCATTTTGAACACCGAGGATTATGATGTGCTGCAGATTGACTGGGCGACGCTGAGGTTCGGGCCCGGGGGAGCATCGCCGGTTCACTCATCGCTTGAAGATGTCGATGGTGACGGCGACCTGGATATGGTTGTGCATTTCAAGACGCAGGAAACCGGCATCACGATCGATGATGCCACGGCTGGTCTGACTGGAAAGCTCTTCGATGATACTCCCATCGAAGGTGCAGATGCAGTTACCGGTGTGCCGCGCAGAAGGTAGATCACAATCTCATTTTCGTAAAGAAGATACGGATATCCATGCCATTCGGCACGATCGGACCGTTTCCTGTGTGAAGCCACATGCTGTCGACGGCTGGACGCGCACATGCACTACAACCCAACAACTCCTGCTTACCGCCGAGCATTCTCTTGTGCAAGGTCGCGTCGAAAACCATCTGCGATCTGCTGCCAGCGTTCGGCCATCTGTTCAACCCTGTCGGGATGCTCACCTGCGAGATCATTCATTTCGCACCGGTCGGCGGCCATATCGTAGAGTTCCCACCGGCCCTTTTTGCCGCCCCTCGAGACCAGCTTCCAATCACCGATGCGAATTGCGCGGTTGCCCGCATGACACCACCAGAGATGATCGTGTTCGATCGCCCCGTCTCGTGCGAATACAGGGAGCAGGCTTTGGCCGGGTTTGGGCGGAACCGGGGCGCCGTCAATCTCCGCCGGGCACTCCGCACCCACCGCGTCGAGGATCGTCGGAGCGATATCCACAAAATGCGAGGGCGTATGTCTCAACTCACCTCCGGTGGAGATTCCTCGAGGCCAGTGGGCAATGAATGGCGATGCAATGCCTCCCTCGTGATTCCAGTGCTTGTGCAATCTAAACGGTGTGTTGGCCGCAGTCGAGAAACCGGGACCAAGGCACAGATAGCTGGCGGCCGATCCCATCGGCGCCCTGGGGTCGTGACCATCACCACGGATTATCTGTTCGGCGCTGGCACCATTGTCGCTCGCAAAGAGTATCAGCGTATTCTCGAAAGCTCCCATTCGCCTGATCTGATCCAGAATCCGGCCGATTTCGAGGTCCATACGGGTGATCATCGCGGCATGAATGGCCATCTTTGTGGCCTGGAATCTCTTCTGTGTGTCGGTGAGCGTATCCCAGGCAATGGCCTTCGCCGCCTCGCCCGGCCCGATTCTCTCTCGAAGTTCCGCAGGCGTAAGGTTCCAGCCCGGGACAACGTCCGTATCACGGTCTGAGAGAGCCGTGTTGATCAGCCCCATCTCTTTCATCCGTTTCCAACGCTTTCGTCTTATCACGTCCCATCCTTTCAGGTAGGCGTCGCGATAGAGGTCGATGTCTTTCTGCATGGCGTGGAGAGGAAAGTGAGGGCTGTAAAAGGCTGTGTACTGGAAAAACGGTTTGTTTGCATGCTTGCGATGGTGGAGTTTCAAGCACTGGATGGTATGGTCCGCGATGGCAACGGTTGAATAGTAGTCTTCGCCAGGCTCAACAGGTGCGGAAATGCCGTCCTCCGTCCAGGGTTTTGAATCGAAGAAGCGGTCCCAATCGCAACCGGAACGATGACGGCCCCAGGAGCGGTCAAATCCATTCTTCAGCGGATCCCCGTCGATGTGCCATTTGCCACTGTGGTAGCAGTTGTAACCAAGAGGCTTGAGCAACTCTGACACCAGCGGCGCCCATTTTGGGCGGTTGCCCAGCTTGATGCCCGCCATCCTGTCGCGACGAATATGCTGAGCGTAATAGCCGGTCATGATGCAGGCGCGGGAGGGCCAGCAGCGACCGGTAGAGTAGTGTTGAGTGAATCTCAGACCGCCGGCGGCCAGAGCAGAAAGATTGGGCGTTCGGACATCACCGCCGAAGCATTCAGCATCTGAATAGCCCATATCATCAGCCATGATGAGCAGAATGTTCGGTCTTGCAGGCTTTGCTGACTCTGCTCGCACCAGGCCGAAACCGGGCAATGAGGCTGCGCCTGCTGTGCCGATTGTGCGTCTTAAGAAACTGCGTCGTGTCATGGTCATTGAACTGCACCTCAATATGTATCACAGGCTTGCGGCACCCGCGTGCTACGATCTTTCGACTCTGCTATTGCAAACGAAGGATATACCAGAACTGTAGACATGTTCGCGTGATACATCAAGCAGCGTTCTCGCAAATGCGGCTGATCCGCGACGAGACGCACTCGAAGCCGCAGATGAATCCAGCACCGGAGCTGGTATCCAAACCATGGACAATGCACTCACTGCACGCCTGCAGCGCTGGCGTGTATCCGCCTGCAAGGCCGGACGCATGCGCATACAATGGTGCGATGTCTTACCTGTCAGAGGCCGAGGCCGTCTACTCTGGCGTCTTTAAGTGGCCGGCTGCCCGGCCGCACCAAGAGAACATCAGATCTCTTTCCACTGCCCTGGAATGGGAACCTCGAACTGCCCGTTCTCATCGGCCTTCACCGGGGCCGGGCTGTCATAGTCCAAGTCGTCGAGGTAGTCGCAGAACTGGAACCTGGACTTCATTATCTGGTCCCACGTAACCTCCTGGCCGGTATGACACGCTGCGCGGCCCATTAGAGTCGTCAGATCAGAATAGACGGCGCGCTGAATTTCGTTGTGCCTGCGGTCCGTGCGAATGCTGTGAATGAAATCATTCCATTCGTATTGCCACGGACTGTAGCGATCATCGTCCGGCGTCCATGCAATGTTGCTTTGCTCGATTCGCTGATCCTTGAACATGTGGACGGTTGCCCGGTGGACCCTGCCGGAAAACTGTGCGGCGCACTTGGTACCGTGAATATACGTGGCAAAATCGCTGCGCGTCTTGGGGATCCGACGGAAACCGCAGAATGCCTTGGACCCATCGGCAAATGTGTACTCCATCGAGTAGACGTCGATATTCTGTCCATGGTCCGTGCTGTTCGGCACACGGCCGCCCATGCCAAGCGCTGAAACCGGCCAGGCCCCCTTGATCCAACAGCATTCGTCGATCTGGTGGATCAGGTAATCGACCATGTGGCCCGAGCCGATCCAGAACAGGTGTATCCTGCCGAATCGCAGTTGTTCCATCAGGGTGTTGGACTTGTCGCCCTGGCTGCCCATCCATCCGCCGCCGCCAAGACGGTTCGCACGTATCAGCGGGATCTCACCCATTTCGCCGCTGCGAATCTTGTCAATCAGTGCCTGGCGTGCCGGAGAATGGCGACACTGCAACCCGGCCGCTGCCTTGACATTTTTCCGTTCGGCCATCTCGCCGGCTCGGAGCAATCGATGCAGACTGCCGGGATCCGACGCAAAAGGCTTCTCGAAAAAGACATTAATGCCTTTCTTGACCGCGTACTCTACGTGCAGCGGACGGATGTACGCCCGTGTCGTGCACATCGCGATATCGCCGGGGCGGAGAATATCAATGGCCTTCTTGTAAGCATCGAAGCCGACAAACTTGCGATCCTCGGTAACATTTACCTTGTCCGGGAACTTGTTCTTCAGCGGCTTGAGGCGTGAATCGATCGAGGGTTTGTGGATATCCGCCATGGCGTAGAGCTCTATGGGGCCTTCATTCTGGACGTTCAGAGCATCGCGAACAGCCCCCGAGCCTCGGCCCCCACAGCCGATCAGGGCCAGACGAATCGTCTCGTCTGATCCCGCAAAGGCGGCCGATGAAATGCTTCCGAGCGTGGCGGCCCCCGCGGCAACTGCGCCGCTATGCTTTAAGAAGTCTCGACGGTTAATGCTGGAATTCTTGGCGGACTGAGTCATTTGTACCTCCAGGATTTGTAACGGCTTGATTAGGAACGCGATTCCCGACGGGATTCGCGAAGTGGCGAACCTGTCTTTGCAGGAGCATGATACATGTAACGGCTGTCTGTTGTGTTCGATACCATAAGAGATGCTGCCGAACTGATTGCCCATATAATACAGGCTGCGGCGTCCGTTTGCAACTGGAATGATCGGCGGCATTCATCCTCGGTTTTGACGGTCTTGTGATCAGCCGGTCGGTCCGTTGCAAGATTGAACCACAAGCGAATGCGAGGATAGACGGCTTTCGAGGTATTCCGCCCGAGGTTCTTCAATTGATATGACTTTGCCTGTCGAGTATCATACTCCTTATGACTGTACGAAGAGAACCCTTATTGTTTGAGACCGAAGGGATACCTGGATGAAAACACGTATTATGTTGGTCATCGCCGTGTGCGCTTGCCTGCTCAACACCGCCGGCGAGGCCTCCGACCTGAAACTGTGGTATGACAAACCCGCCGAGAAGTGGATGCGCGAAGCATTGCCCATTGGCAACGGCCGTCTCGGATGCATGATTTTCGGCGATACGGCCAAGGAACATATCCAGTTCAATGAGGACAGCCTCTGGATAGGCGATGAAAGTGATACCGGAGCGTATCAGGCATTCGGCGACCTCTATATCGAGCTGGGTGAGTCTGCGTCCGCTGAACCCAAGACGGGCGGCAATGATGAGCCGCCGTCAGGTACGTACAGGCGGCAGTTGGATCTGGCAACGGGTATTCATACGATAACGTATGAGAATGGGGGCACCAGATTCAAGCGTGAGTATTTTGCCAGCAATCCGGACCAGGTGCTGGTGTTCCGGCTCACGGCCGATAAAAGGGGCGCGTATTCGGGGGCCGTGGTCCTGACTGATATGCACAAGGGCGAAATATCCGCCCGGGGCAACAAGATTATCTCAAAGGGATCGCTTGAAGGCTACACGTACGGCAGAGGCAGCAATTCCGGCAAGAAGAACATCAAATATGATATAGCACTGGATTATGAGGCCCAGGTACTTGTCCTGAACGAGGGTGGTTCGATTGCCGCCTCGGACGGCAAAATCATTTTCGAGAATGCCGACAGCCTGATCATTCTGCTCGCGGCCGACACCGATTATCTGAACCAGAGGGCCAGGGGCTGGAAAGGCGCGCATCCTCACGGTAGGCTCGAACAACAGTTGAAATCCGCCGCAAAGCAATCCTACGACGAACTTCTCAAGGCCCACCTCGCGGATTATACAAGCCTGTTCGATGCGTGCGTTCTTGATATCGGCTCTTCGAGCAAGAAAGCGAAGGAACTACCGACAGATCAACGCCTGGCCGCGTACAAGGCGGGCGGGTCGGACCCGGACCTGGAGGAGATGGTCTTTCAGTATGCACGTTATCTAATGATCTCCAGTTCACGGCCGGGTGCCCTGCCGGCCAATCTTCAGGGACTATGGAACAAGAGCAACACCCCGCCGTGGCGATCCGACTACCATACGGACGTCAACATCCAGATGAACTACTGGTTCGTGGATCACGCTAATCTGTCGGAATGTTTCCTGCCGCTGGCGGAATGGGTGCATTCCATTCGCGGCGTCCGGCGAGATGAGACAAAGGCCGCATTCGGCACCAGAGGCTGGATTTCGCACGCAGAAAACGGCATATTTGGAGGTTCCACCTGGAAATGGTCGAAGGGCGACGCAGCCTGGGTAGCGCAGAATCTCTGGGATCATTACGCCTATACCGGCGACAAAGAGTATCTGGAAACACGCGCATATCCGGTTATGAAGGAACTTTGCGAGTTCTGGGAGGACCACTTGAAAGAACTGCCGGACGGAACGCTGGTGTCGCCGGACGGGTTCTCTCCCGAGCATGGGCCGCACGAAGACGGCGTTTCTTTCGACCAGCAACTCGTTTGGGATCTCTTTACGAACTTCATCGAGTCGTCGGAAATACTCGGCAAAGATGCAGCCTTCAGAAAGAAAATCGCGTCAATGAAATCCCGTCTGCTTGGTCCCCAGATAGGCAGGTGGGGCCAGCTCCAGGAATGGATGGTAGACAGGGACGATCCGAAGGATAAGCACCGCCATCTGTCCCACATGATAGCGGTGCATCCGGGCCGCCAGATATCGCCTGTGACAACACCGAAGCTTGCTGAAGCGGCCAGAGTCTCGATGAACGCTCGCGGCGACGGCTCCACAGGATGGAGCCGGGCATGGAAGGTATCGATTTGGGCCAGACTCCATGACGGCGATCGCGCGTACAGCATTCTAAAAGGTATGCTCCAGGCCCAGTTCGCGGATAATCTGTTTGATTTGCATCCGCCGTTCCAGATCGACGGGAACTTCGGATATGCCGCCGGCGTCTGCGAGATGCTCATTCAGTCACACATAGGCGACGTTCATCTGCTGCCGGCGCTGCCTTCGGTCTGGGCGACGGGCGGCGTCGAAGGCATTCGGGCCCGCAGCGGCTTCGTGTTGGACATGGCATGGAAAGATGCCCGGCTCAGCAAGTGTACGCTTCTGTCCGAGTTGGGGGCCCCATGCAGGCTTCGCACGCAACAGCCCGTCACAGTTTCGTGTCAGGGCAAAGCCGTCAAGACCACGCCGATATCACAGTACGTACTCGAATTTGAAACGTCGAAGGGCCGCATCTACGAAATAGCGCCGAGATAGGCGTCTCGGCAGACATCGGCCGCTGTGCGGTCATGGGACTCATGGACAAATTGAAATATCTTTGGTGCTGCATTTGTGTGCAAAGCGGCCATTGAACGCGAAGATTATGCATCCTGCAGCAACCTGACATCGCTTTGAATATGGAGCAGGTGATGTATCACTACCAGACTACAGTTACATTAGCCTTTTCAATTGTGCTGGTCGCAATCGCCGCGGCCTGCTCAGGCGAGTCGCTTTCGGAACTGGTTGAGTCGGACTGGATTGAGCAGGATCGGCGATTTTCTGCTTCTCCGGCAAGGGGGACGCAGACCAGCAGGTACGGCGTTACCACCGCTCAGGACGCCTCCGGCGGATGTGACGGCATTAAGAACGGCAGGTGGGGCTTCCACGTCGCCAGTAATGAGAACAACCCCTGGTGGCAAGTTGATCTGCAGAAGGAATTCGAGCTTTCCAGGATTGTCGTATTTAATCGAACGGATCGCGGAACGGCCGGCCGCACCGCCAACCTGCGCGTTTTGGTGGCGAACAAGCCCGGCAGGTTTGTGCAGGTCTACCAGCACGACGGCACGGTCTTCCATGGAGCCCGGGAGGGCAAGCCGCTGGTAATACGTTTTGATGACACTCCGACAACCGCTCGCATCGTGCGACTGCAGGTACCAGGAAGGTGCTCTCTGGCTCTCGATGAAATCGAGGTTTATGCGCGGAGCGAACCACAGCGAAACATCGCTTTGAACAAACCTGCCGATCAGAAAAGCGTCGGGCCATATTCTTATCCGGGCACCTTGCCCGAAGGCAGAGACACCGCTCCTCCGCCGGTTTCCGCGGAACGTTTCAGGATATCCCATACACGGTCGGTCGTTGAACGCGGTCGGCGGTTAATCAGACGCTTCTGGGGTCCGCGAGTTGAGAAGTTTTCTGCCGAGTTGGACAGGCTCGACGCCGACCTTCTCGAACTGGAAGGCCGCAGCGAGGTTCCTTTGGAGACGCGACGACAACTCTATCTCGACGCCAGAGGCGTTGTACGCGGAATTGCATCGTCTAATCCTCAGTTCGATTTCGATCGCATACTCTTTCTAAAGCGTCACGACTCAGCCGGCGTCTTTCATATGTGTGACCAGTATTACGGCTGCAATGCGGTGCCGGGCGGCGGGCTCTTCGTACTGGAGCATCCCTTCGATCCTGAACCGAAACTGAGAAATGTATTGGAGAGTTCCGTCGTTGAAAACGGAAGACTCAAGGGCAGGACACTGTCGGACGGTGCATTTCTTTCTCCGGGGTTGTCCTACGACGGTCGGACTGTTCTATTTGCGTATACTCAGGCGACCGCCTACGAGAAGTATCAGGGCAAAGAGGCGTACGAGTGGGGGCCGGATACGAGCTATCATATCTTCAAGGTCAATATTGATGGCACGGATCTTGTGCAGTTGACCGACGGTCCCTGGGATGACTTCGACCCATGCTTCCTGCCGGACGGGCGAATTGCGTTTGTCTCCACGCGCCGCGGCGGGTACCTGCGATGTGGACGACATTGCCCGACGTATACCCTGCACTCAATGAACCCGGACGGCACTGACATAAGGAAGCTGAGTTATCACGAAACACACGAATGGCATCCGAGCGTGGATAATGCCGGGATGATCGTCTATACCCGCTGGGATTACGTGGACCGTGATACGAACATCGCGCATCACATCTGGACGACTTATCCCGACGGCCGGGATCCGCGATCTTTTCACGGCAACTATCCTCTGCGTCGGGAAAGCCGGCCATGGATGGAAATGAGTATCCGTGCCATACCGGACTCGCACAAATATGTGGCAACGGCCGCCGCACACCACGGCCACGCCTTCGGTTCGCTGGTCCTGATCGATCAACACAAGGAGGATGACGGTGCTATGGCGCAGGTGACCCGGTTGACGCCCGACGTGCCGTTTCCTGAGGCCGAGAAACATCTCAAGCCAATCAAGGACTGCATGGTCTACGGAACGCCCTGGCCGCTTAGCGAAGATGATTACCTCTGTGTCTATGGCGCCGATGCGAAGAACAGAGGGATCTATTGGATCGATCGCTTTGGCAACAGAGAATTGCTCTATCGCGATCCGTCGATCTCCTGCCTGAGTCCCATTCCGGTACGCTCGCGTGTCAGACCCCCGGTGATTCCGAACAGGACGACCCTGGCCGCAGACATCGAGCCGGGAAACGAAACGATCACGGTTGTGAACGTTTATGACAGCGACTTCAGGTGGCCCGCCGAAACCCGGGTTGCTGCGCTGCGAATTATTCAACTCCTGCCCAAGACAACACCGCCGCCGAACCAGCCTCGTATCGGAGTCGCCAATCAGACCAACGCACGCGCCGTCCTCGGTACGGTTCCGGTTGAGCGGGACGGTAGCGCGTACTTCGAAGCGCCTGCGGGCAAAGCGATATATTTTCAGGCACTCGACGAGCAGGGAATGGCGATTCAATCGATGCGATCGGTTACCTACGTACACCCGGGAGAGCGGATGACCTGTCAGGGTTGCCATGAGCCCAAACGCAGGACGTCAGCCCCTTCTTCTGAGACATTGCTGGCCCTG
>CAZGMJ010000063.1:0-30788 GCA_964526785.1 uncultured Pirellulales bacterium | reverse complement strand
GACTCTTCAGGCAGGCAGATATGAATATGGACGTGCAATATGATAACGTGCAAATGATATGAAGGTGCTTTGTCGCCTGCCCTTCAACACAAGTAAACACTACCAGAATTGCCCCCATTTGGCAAGCTCTTTCCCAGCTTACTGCAACTGAGGCGGAACCGCACAGGTGGATCAGAGGATTCTGTCGATGATGTAAGTGGCGCCGACGAAGATGTCTATCGCAGCGACGGCCAGGAGAAGACATCGCCGAAGCCAGCCGGCACGGAGTTTCAACCGGGCCATCACGAATATGATCGCCATGACCACCGCACCGAGTGCATATATCTTGCCCGCCAGCAGGAAGAGCCTCGCATATCCGGCCGCGAGTCCCAGGAACACCTGGAAGTACTTCGTCGCCAGCAGGAGCGACGCGATAGACAGTCCGGCCATGACCGTCATCGCCAGAATCAGCCACTTCCTGTCGCCCGTTCCCGCCACCATGAATCCCTGCAGACCTACCGCAACGAGCACCGCACAGACAACCGAGGGAATCGCGAACCACATTATAGGACTGACCTCCAGCACCGGTACCGATACGCCCAGGATTACAGCGGCAACGGGGATCGTAAAGGCCGCAAAGCGACGCGCCGCACAACTCATCGCCAGGCCGATCAGAAGCACGCCGACCGGGACGTGATAGAAACCCAGCAGAATATGTGTCGAGCGCAGTTTGGCCGCAACCAGCGGTGCGAGCAGGCCGATCAGGTCTTTGCTGCGCAAGGCTGTTTGACTGGGCGCCGCAAAGAAGTGCAGGTGGGAGGAGATCTGAAAGAACGCCACGATTGCCGCCAACGGCAGCAGGGCCAGGGGCCAGCGGAGCCATTTGAATCTGTGTTTGAAACAGAACGCGGCCGGGCAGAAGAGCCATGGTATCGTCGCCGCCAGCAGGCCCGCCGAGGGATGATACCGGGCGAGACCGAGCATGTAAGGGCCGAAGCCATAGACGCCGCCCGCCACAAGCGAGGCGGGGAAGGACGAGACCCAACGGCGGGTCAGCATGTAGCAGCCTATGGCCGCCAGCGCCATGTTGACGACGATCAGGTTGTCGGTGTCCCGGACCGCTCGAAAGTGCGGTTGAAAGAGATAGACAGCCAGCGCAAGATACACGCAGCAACTCGTACCGACCCGCGCAAATCGCCACTGCGCGGATTTCGAAGATTTCTTCTTCCGGCTACGCCCCGCCATCGACGAGGCCTCCGTCTGTTCGTTCTGCTCTGGTCATTAGTCCCCAGCCATCCGTGTTTTACCGGCAAACCGCACCAGACCGACGCGCAAAACCATACGATCGATCCGGCGCAGAACGCGCATAATGGTATTGCACCGAAGCACGGATTGCCAGCGCCAAATGCACTGAAGGCGACGGAGGCTCGCCTGAACGGAACGGGCGATTGTGCTGCACCATCTGGCCTGTTCGGCATACTGTTGGCATTGCCGGCTTTTGCGCGGTATAAGCTACACTTGTACGACTTTTTCGAAGCCAACAACAATCGGTCCTCGGGGCACGACATGATACAGGACCAGCGTATAGAACGGCTGAACGATGAACCTGTGCGACAGAAGGGCGCATATGTCCTGTACTGGATGCAGGCGGCCCAGCGGGAGCGGTACAACCATGCGCTCGAATATGCGGTGCGCAGGGCCAACGAACTGGGCAAGCCGGTACTGGCCGCCTTCTGCCTGCTCGATGACTATCCGGACGCCAACGCCCGCCATTACCATTTCATGCTGCAGGGGCTGCGGCAGGTGCGCGACGCTCTGGCCGAACGGAAGATCCGATTGATCGTCCGAAAGGGCAGGCCGGCCGATTGCATCATGGAACTGTCCAAAGACGCATCGTTGCTGGTCGTGGACGCCAGCCAGTTGCGCGCGCCGCGCAAATGGCGAAACGATGTGGCGATGGACGTTGAATGCCCGATGTTCGAAGTCGAAACGAATCTGATCGTACCCGTGCAGGAGGCATCGGCGAAGGAGGAGTTCTCGGCCGGAACGTTTCGGCCGAGGATAACCAGAAAACTCAAACCGTATCTCAAGCAACTGAGGCGCTCGAAGCCAAAGCATTCCTCCATGAATATTCAACTCGACGGCCTCGCGATCGACAACGTGAATGAAATCGTGGCCTCGCTTAATGTGGATGCGAGCGTCAAGCCGGTCGATACCTTCGAAGGTGGAACGCGCCGCGCCGAGCGTCTTTTCGACGGCTTTCTCGCCCACAAGCTGCATTGCTACGCGGAGAAAGGCAACGATCCGACCGAAGACTGCATTTCGCACATGAGCCCATACCTGCACTTCGGCCAGATATCGCCTCTCTATATCGCGCTGAAGGTCATCAACAAAGGCGGCCCCGGCAAGGATGAGTACATCGAGCAGCTCATCGTTCGCAGGGAACTGAGCCACAATTTCACGTTCTACAATCCGCATTACGACAGCTACAAATGCCTGCCGCCGTGGGCGCAGCGAACGCTGGATTTCCATCGCAGGGACAAGAGGCACGCTCTCTACTCGACCAAAGAACTGGAGGCGGCCGAAACGCAGGATCCGTACTGGAACGCGGCGCAGAAGCAAATGGTCGTCGCGGGCAAGATGCACAACTATATGCGCATGTACTGGGGCAAGAAGATATTGGAATGGAGTCGCAGTCCGCAGGAGGCCTTCAGGATCGCGCTGTATCTCAACAACAAGTACGAACTGGACGGTCGGGATCCCAACGGCTTCGCAGGGGTGGCATGGTGCTTCGGCAAGCATGACCGCGCCTGGACCGAGCGGGACGTCTTCGGGAAAGTACGCTACATGAACGATTCGGGCCTCAAACGCAAATTCAGCATCGACAGGTATGTCGAGCAGGTGGAAGGACTGGCGCAGGATGGCTGATACGAACAAACGCGTGCTCGTTACCGGAGCCACAGGCTTCATCGGCCAGGCACTGGTGAAGAGACTGGCCGGCCGATATGACGTGGTGGCTCTTTCTCGCAGTGCGGAAAAAGCCGGCAACACACTGGGGGACCGGGCCCGCGCCGTAGAATGGGACGCACAGACTGCCGGCGACTGGGCAAGCGAGGCCGACGGGGCCTTTGCGATTGTCAATCTGGCGGGGCAGAACATCGCCTCGGGCCGCTGGAGCGAATCGGTCAAGCGTTCGATCCTCAGGAGCCGGCTGAACTCTATCAAAGCGGTCACCGAGGCAATCGAGGCCGCACGTGACAAGCCCGCAGTCGTCATTCAAGCTTCCGCAATCGGATATTACGGTTCGCAGGGCGACAGGATGCTTGACGAACAGGCCCCGGCCGGACAGGGATTCCTGGCCGATGTGTGCCGACAGGTGGAAGCCGAGGCCGCCGGGATCGAAAAGCTCGGCCCGCGACTGGCCGTCATCCGTACCGGCGTTGTACTGGGCAAAGACGGCGGAGCGCTTCCGCGATTCGCCGCCCCGTTTCGTTTCTATATGGGCGGATATGCCGGTGCTCCGGACCAATGGCTCTCGTGGATCAGCCTGGCCGACGAAGTCGCCGCCATCGAGTTGCTCCTGGACAACAACCAGCTCAGCGGCCCGTTCAATCTGACAGCCCCACAGCCGGCTACTGCAAAGGACTTCGCCAAAACGCTGGGGCGGGCTCTCGACAAGCCGGCCTGGACCCGTGTGCCAGGTTTTGTTATACGTACCGCCCTGGGCGAAATGGGCGAAGAAGTGCTGCTGGCCAGCCAGCGGGTAGTGTCCGCCCGGCTGAAGGATGCCGGCTTCACGTTCGCACATCCCGATTTGAACAGTGCACTGACGGACATTTACGAATGAAAGGAATGCTATGAGTCTTGCAGATTACTTCGAGAACACGAAGGGAACGGGCGTGCTGGGAACCTCGGACGCCGAGGGACAGGTGGATCTGGCGCTCTATGCCCGGCCGCACTTCGTCGATGAAACGCACGTCGCCTTCATCATGAACGAACGCCTGAGCTATCACAACGTGCAGGCCAATCCGAACGCGGCGTATCTGTTTGTGGAAAAGGGGGAAGGCTACGCGGGCAAGCGCATCTATCTCGAGAAGACCAAAGAATCCGACGATAAGGAACTGATCGACTCGCTGCGGCGTTGCGAGCACGGCACAGAGACCAGCGAGCCGAAACAAAAGCATCTGGTGTACTTTCGAATCGTTCGCATCCGTCCGCTTGTCGGCGGTTAGGCAGGCTAAAGGACTATGTGGCTTTTTGCCCGCGAACCATGCTTCCATCCCTCGTGCGCTGACCAACCAGAGGATGGATCCGTCTGCTTTACAATGGACGCGAGAACAGGCGGTTGATATCGTGTATAGATAGTCCGATCTCGCTCTTGCCTTCAAACGTTGATTATGCACAGGGAACTCAGGATTCAGAACATACTGCTGCGATTTCTTGCGTTTACGGTGTGCATTTTCGCACTTACCGCAGCGCTGCCTTTCTTTATCCATCACGGTGACGTCACGATCTTCTCTGAAAATGGACCGGTCGAATGGGTCCAGTTTGTGTTGCTCGCCATGACTACGCTGCTGTTCCTGGTTCGAAGCGACACCGGCTACTATCCGCGTATCTGTCTCATGTGCGCGTTCTTAGCGGCTTTCGCCGCGACAAGGGAAATGGATTCGAACCTCGACCGAATTATACCTCTTGGGGGCTGGATCATTCCGGCAGTGTTGCTGTTGGCTGTCGGTTTTCTGGTCGCATGGCGAAGTCGCTCCACGATAGCTGAAGAAATGGCGACCTTCGTTGGAACTCGAGTCTTTTCGTTGCTTTGGGCGGGATTCGTGATGGCTATACCATTCGCTCAACTCGTCGGGCATGGCGACTTTCTCCAGGAGGTCATGGGTGACGATTATGATCGGCAATACAAGCGGGTGATCGAAGAACTCGGTGAAATGCTTGGGTATATAATCTTACTTGTCGGAGCAATTGAAGCGTTCTTCGAGAACTACGACGTAGGTGGTGCAGTCGAGGCGCCATCATTCTGTCGGCCGGACGCAAAGACCGGCATACAGAAGCGGCATGGAAGACCCGCAGAGGACGCACGGTCGGAATCAGTATAAGGGCAACAACGGTTGCCTGTCTGCAGGCGACTTGGGCAGTATGTAGAATGACACAACCAACGGTTCGAGAACTCCGGCGCCGATCTCTGATCAAGTCTCTGGTATGGAGGCTGGTAGGTATCGTCTGGACGTGGATCGGAGCGTATGTCATATTGCTGCTCGTTCCGCCTTCGCGGCGTTCGGCCGCGTTGATCGCGACGCTCATCGTCGTATACCACCATTCGACGCGCATGGTCATGTACTACATCTACGAGCGCATCTGGGCCGGCATCGCCTGGGGCAAAAGCGAACCGGTGCGCCCGATGTCACGCAAAGAGAAGCTCGCATGGTCGGTGGGAACGGCCCTGGCGCTCGCGGTGATCTTCTTCTTGCTGATCGAGGTGAGTCCCCGAATCAGGGACAAAACAACCGGCACGCAACCCGTTGCCTCGACCAGTCAGACCGTGGATGGCGAATCCCCTGTCGAAACGGGCCATTAGGAGTTCGAGAGGCCGGCGGGCCGCGGCCATCTCACTTCAGCACCACTTTGCCGCTGCCGCTTGTTATCCTGCCGATGCGGTACACGTCCTGGCCGTAGCGTTGCAGCTTGAACGTAATCGAATTGGCGAAGTCCTCGGCCACGATCAATACGAAGCCGATGCCCATATTGAACACGCGGTACATCTCCGGCTGCTCGACCGGCCCGGCGGACTGCAGGAAATCGAACACCGCCGGCCTGGGCCATTTGGACGTGTGCAGCACGGCATCGAGATGTGCCGGCAGCACGCGCGGAATATTGCCCACCAGTCCGCCGCCCGTGATGTGCGCCATGCCGTGGACGACCTGCTTGACCTTATACTGAGCCAGCAACTTGACCACGGGCTTGACGTAAATCCGCGTCGGCTCCAGCAGGACCCGGCCCACCGCAGCGCCGCCCAACGCATCAGGCGTATCGCTCAGTTTCATCTTATGCTGCTTGAAGCAGATGTTTCGCGCCAGCGTGTAGCCGTTGCTGTGCAGCCCGCTCGACGCCAGCCCGAGCACCACGTCCCCCTTGCGTATGCTCCGCCCGGTAATGATGCGCTTGCGCTCGACGACCCCGACCGCAAATCCCGCCATATCGAAATCACCCTCGCCGTACGTGTCGGGCATTTCCGCCGTCTCGCCGCCGATCAACGCGCAATCCGCCATCCTGCATCCGCTCGCCACGCCGGCCACCAACTCGGCAACGAACGCCGGTTCGAGCGTATGCACCGCCAGATAATCGAGGAAAAACAGCGGTTCGGCCCCCTGCACCAGCATATCGTTGACACTCATCGCCACCAGATCGATGCCGACGGTGTCGAACTTCTTCGCCCTGGCGGCCAACTGCACCTTGCTGCCGACGCCGTCCGTGCACGCGACCAGCACCGGATTGCGGTAGTTCTTCTTGAAGAGCTTCTCGTCGTAGTCGAGCCGAAACATCCCCGCAAAACCGTTCTCGGCCGCCATCACCCGCGGCCCGAACGTGCTGGCCAGACGGCTCTGAATCTGTCCGACCATCGCGTCGTTGGCGTCGATATTCACCCCGGATTGTGCGTAGCTTATGTAATCGCCCATAATCGGCCGTTATCGTAGCAGATTCATCCCGCCCTGGCGAGTGCGAAAACACAATCGACGATCACTCCTCGTCGTCGAACATCCGCATCTGGTACCGCTCCATCGCCATCTTCGTCGCGTTGACGTCGATGGGCTCCCGGTAATCGCCGCTCCAGCAGGCCGTACAGTAGTGGTCGGTCGGGAACGCCGCACACTCGAGCATGCCCTCCAGCGACAGATATCCGATGCTGTCCACGCCGAGAAAATCCCGTATCTCGTCCAGGTTGCGATTGTTGGCCAGCAGTTCCTCCCGGGTCGGGAAATCGACCCCGTAGAAGCAGGGAAATCGTATCGGAGGACAACTCACCCGCATATGAATCTCCCGGGCCCCGGCCTCGCGAATGGCCATGATCTTGCCGCGCGTGGTCGTCCCGCGAACGATCGAATCGTCCACCACCACCACGCGCTTGCCCGCAACCACCTCCTTGATCACCTGCAGCTTGAGATTGACCTCCAGCTCTCGCAGCTTCTGCCCCGGCGAGATGAACGTCCGACCCACGTAGTGGCTCCGCACCAGCCCCATATCGAACGGAATCCCGCTCTGCTCGGCGTAACCAATAGCCGACGAAGTGCCCGAGTCCGGCACCGGAATCACCACATCCGCATCCACCGGATACTCCTGCGCCAGCCGCCGCCCTATTCTCTTTCGATACTCGTGCACGTTCTCGCCAAAGATGGTGCTGTTCTGTTTGGCGAAATAGACGTGCTCGAAAATGCAGTGCGCCGGCGTACTTGTCCCGGGCGTCACGAAATACCGGCTGTGCAGTCCGTCCTTGTCCAGCCTCACGATCTCCCCGGGTTCGACGTCGCGAATGAACTGCGCCCCGATCGCATCGAACGCACAGCCCTCGCTGGCCACGACATACGCCCCTTCGTCGGTCCGCCCGATACACAACGGCCTGATGCCGTGCGGATCGCGCGTCGCCTGGATACAGTCGTCGAACAAGAAGACAAGACTGTAGGCGCCGCGGAGGTGATTGAGTACGTGCCCGAGCGGATCGGGCTTGCTGATGTGCGTGGGCTTGGCCAGCAGATGGATGATGATTTCGGTATCGCTGGTGGATTTGAATATGCTGCCGTAGGCCTCGTACTCGTCGCGCAGGACCGCCGCATTGGTCAGGTTGCCGTTGTGGGCGACCGCCACCTGCCCGCGGGAATACTCGCACAGCAGCGGCTGGGAGTTCGCCGACTTGTTCGCCCCGGCCGTCGAATACCGAACGTGCCCGATTGCGACCGGGTTCTGCAGCTTCTGCAGCAATCTCGTGCCGGAGCGGAACACCCGTCGAACGGTGCCCATCCCCGTGTAGCATTGAATGGACTCGCCGTCGCTCGACGCGATACCCGCCGACTCCTGGCCGCGATGTTGCAGGCTGTGCAACGCAAAATACGTCTTCTGCACCGCATCCTCGTCGCCGAAGATGCCGAACACGCCACACTTGTCTTTCTTATCCGAAGTCATCACAGACACCAACTCCATCACATGTTGCGAACGCCAGCCAAAGAGCTGCTTGAATATCGTGCGATATCAAGGAAATCACGAATCGGGCAAAGGGGAAATGATAGTATAAGTCAGCACCGCCATTACGTCAATCAAACTCTTCAATCCGAATGCAAATACATGAACTGCGGGACCCTCCGTATCTTCCCGTCGTCTCCGATACACGCCAGCACACTCGAGCCTTCCGTCAGAATCCGTCCGTCTTCGTTACGAACAAGCTTGTACGTATGTTCGACCCGGCCGGCGGTCACACGCGAACACTGCGTTTCCAGCGTCAGTTTCTCATCGTATAGGGCCGGCGCGCGATACTTCAGCCGCAACTCAGCCACCACGAAGAACACTCCCGCCGCCTCCAGATCCCTGTACGCCAGACCATTGGCGCGAAGCAACTCGGTCCGCCCCATCTCGAACCAGATCGGATACACGCTGTGATGCACGAATCCCGCCTGGTCGGTCTCGACGTAGCGAGGCACCACTTCGATGGAATGACTCTGAATGTGTAAGCGCTCGGGAAAATCCATTTTCACCTGCCTGTCCGCAGGATACCACATCGGCGCCGCTTTGCAACCATCCACCGCCAAAACCGCGCACAAATCCCGCTTTGTATGCACCAGTCCGGCATTACCTGACAGCCGCTCGCTCTCTACCAGCCGCGTGCCTCCGCTTCCGCCACCACCTGCTTCCAGGCCGGCTTGTCCGTATGATCGTAGTTTCGCAGGCCGAGCGTCGAGAGAAACTTGACGAAAGCCGGAGCCGACGAGCCGTAGTATTCCGTGAACTCTGCGATCTTTTCCGGCGACTGATCGTGCAGCCAGTTGATCAGCACAAGCCCGATCTGACCGCGATGCCGATCCCAGGCGCCGAACAGATGGTGGTAGAAGCGGGCTTGTTTGGTCTCGCTGCTACCGCAGTGCTCCCGGCCCGACTGATAGCCCAGTTCGGTGAACCAAATCTCCCGCCCCTCGAATACTGCCGCAACCTGATTGAAGTGCTCGTACACGACGTCCGGAGCCCGGACTCGAAAGCCGTCGTCCTGCGGATAGTAGTTGAGCATCACGACATCCGCATCGCGGTTGATCGCCTGCACCTCGGAGGACCATTTGCCCAACGCCCCCTCCATGACCGTTGTCTTGACGCCAAGCCTGATTCGAGGCCGAGCCGAACGAACGTGCTCGCACGCGGCCCGGAAGAAGCGAGTGTACGATTTCCACTGTTCTTCGGACGACAGCAGCAGATCGACTTCGTTGCCGATGGCAATGCCCGGAACGGTGACGCCGGCCGGAATGTGGGCGAGAAACCAGTCCATCATGCTGTTGAACGCGGCGATCATTTCGGGCGAGTCCCACGCACTGCCCCTTACATAATCCGGCGCCGTGCTCTCGACCGTGTTGATCACCGCCAGACTGAACATCACGCGTATCCCCTTCTGCCCGTAGAACGGGATGGCCCCCAGCACGCCCCATGGGTCCTCGTACTGCCCCTCACTCGTCTCGATTACGTTCCATGGGATGTTCAATTCCACGACCTGCACGCCCGCCTGCTGGGCGACCTCAAAAGACGGGCCGAACCCCCGCTCGCTCTCAGATATGTTAATCCCGAGCAGCCGTTCGCCCCGGGGCAACGGCTCTTCGGCCGGGATGACTGCATAAGGCTGGGCCGGGCCGCTTGCCTGCGAATCCGGCTTCCGGTCGCACCCGCTCGTCACGACAAAGGCCGCCAGACTCCATACCACCGCGATAAAGCCCATCAGCAACTGTCCGCCGGCGGCTTCTTTGGTTCTATCGCTCATGTGACAGCACGACTCCCTCATGGAATCCGCGCTTCTTTCCTCGGCGCCCAGAGCGTCACGCAGCACCCCTCGCCCGGCCTGCTTTCCATCTCGAACCGCCCGCCGACAAATCCGACCCGCTCCTTGATGCCGAACAACCCGAACCCCGCTCGCTCGCCCGCTCGCGCCTGCACGGCCTCTGGATCACATCCGGCCCCGTGGTCTCGCACGCACACGCGCACCATCTCGCCCTCGCGCCGGGCCTCAACCATGGCCTGATCCACCGCGGCATGCTTGACACAATTGAACAGCAGTTCGCGAACCGACGCAAACAGCAGCCGCGCCACCGCCTCAGTCGCCGGCTCGGCCTCATTCGAGCTTTTCACCTCCACGCGCAGCCCGTGCGCGCCCTCCATCTGCTCGGCAACCCAGTCCAGCGCCGCCACAAATCCTCTGTTCTGTAAAATGGGCGGGTTCAACTCGTGCGAGAGCGTGCGTGTCTTCTCGATGCCTTCTCGGAGCAATTCCTCGGCCTCTGTAAGCCGCTCGATCGCCCGCTCTGAAGAGACCTTCCTCCGTGCCAGTTGCAGGTGATACGATATCCCCGCCAGATGCTGCTGCAGATCATCGTGCAGAATCGACGCAACACGTTTTCGCTCCCGGTCCTCCGCCTCCGACAACTCCAGCGCAAGTTCCTCGAGCTGCCGCGCCCGCTTCTTCAACTCGGCCGTCCGCTCCTCCACCCGCTTCTCCAGTTCGTCGCGCGACTCCTCAAGCTCCCGCTCGGCCTGCTTGCGCTTTGTAATATCTGTAAAGTACACGCTCAGCCCCTCGCTGCTCGGATAACACCGGCATTCGCACCACACGTCCAGCGGCGCCGGCCAGTACTGCTCGAACACCACAACCTTCTGCTGCTGCATCGCATCGTGCAGCATGCGGTTGCTCAGCAGATCCCTGGCCGATGGAATTGCCTCCCAGAATACCCTTCCCGTCAACTCGTCGGCGTCTCGAGCGAAGAACTTGGCTGCCGTCCGGTTGACGTAGGTGCACCGCCACTGCGGATCGAACGAGATAAACGCATCGGTGATGCTCTCCAGAATCATCCGGATCTTCAGATTCGCCTTGCGCTCGGCCTCCTCCGCTTCCTTCAGACGTATCATCGCAATATGTTTGTCGCCGACGACTGCGTCCACTTCATTATCCTGCAGCGCCCGGATCACCCCCTCGGTCTCCTCCAGCCGCGCTGCCAGTTGTTCGTACGTCTGTTTCTTGGCTTCGGACTTCATGATACTCCTAACGTCGCCAGCACCGTGTCCCGGTCCTCCAGGTTGCCGAAGATCACCACACGCCTGGGTCGGTCCACAATCAACGCAGGCGTCACGAGGATGTTCTCGGCAATCGCCTCGGTAAAATCTTCGAAGACGTCGATAATATCCACCCTGCATTTGCCTCGCACGTGTTGCTCCAGTATTTCATCGAGGTTCTTTCTGGCCTGCACGGAATTCACTTCGTCGCCCGCGACAAACAAACGCAGATGGTACGCCTCGGTTCGGGCCGTTTTGCTCTTGACCGGCTCAATCCCCGCGTGTTTGGACCGTTTCTCGTTGGATTTTTCCGCCATAGCCATCAGTCTCGCCCTTTATCGGCACCCCCCCATGTGATGCGCACTCCGTCGTCTGTGATTGCATACGTATGGCGTCGATGCGAGTGCCGTGTTCCTCGCGATTTGATGACAATCACGCTGCGCTGCATCTCACCGCGGACTTCCGCCAGGCTTAATACAACGACTGTATCTATTATCGACGACATACCAATGCCGCTGATATCTTCCTGCCAATGATTGGAGTTCAACTGATTAGTCATCATGCACGTTATCTGTCGGTCTTTGCATGCGTCGACGAATCGGACCAGGAAATCGAAAGCCGCCTGTTCCGTATTCATCCGCTGCACGGCCGATACCGCATCGATAATGACGTGATCCGGCTTGAAAGCTTCGATCCGCTGCAGCAACCTGAATAAGTGTTCCTCCGGCACCAGCGCCTCGGGCATAATCGTCCAGAAATCCAGCAATCCTTCATCGACGCATTGTTGCAGGCCGATGCCCGGACTCCGCATCGCCGTGATAATCGCCTCTTGTGATTCCTCGAAGCTGACGTACAGAACTTTCTCTCGTCTGCCGCACGCTCCCTTCGAAAAGACCGCCGCCAGCGTGGTCTTGCCGCTGCCTGTCAGGCCCGAAATCAGAATAGTCGAACCCCGAAAGTAGCCGCCGCCGAGCATTTTGTCGAATGTGTCGTGCCCGCTCGACATACGTTCGCCGAACGGCGGGTGCTGCAGATGAACGGTTGTGATAGGCATAATCGTACTGCCATTCGGCGTGATGACGTACGGATACTCGTTCGAGCAGAAGCCCGACCCGCGGTATTTCACCACCCGCAACCGCCGTGTCGTAACCTGCTCGTTGACCCGGGCATCGAGAAATATCACGCAATCCGACATATAATCAAGGGATTCATATTCATGCGTCCGGCCGCGGTGCGTCTGCCCGCCTTTGGCCGTCAGGATTGCCGTAAACTGCTGCTCGACAACCCACCCGTGCAGCGCCCGCAATTGACTCCGCTCGCGAACGGGATCCTCGAAAATGCTCAGCATCACGTCCAACGCATCGATCATAATTCGCCGGGCGCCCATTTCGCGGGCCTTGCCTCCAATGATCGCCAGCAGCGAGTCGAGGGTGAACTGCCCGCTGATCACCGCATTGAAATCGATTCGCGCCTCCCACAGAAAAAACGTGCCCGAAGCCTCCAGAGCCGCCAGGTCCCACCCCATCGAAAGTGCATTGGCCCGTATCGCCTCGGCGCTTTCTTCGAAGGAAATAAAGATCGCCGGTTCGCCCTCCATCGCCCCGCGATAGAGGAACTCAAGGCCAAGCACCGTCTTGCCCGTTCCCGCACGCCCTTTGATCAGGGTTGTTCGCCCCTTCGGAAAGCCGCCCGTCAGGACTTCATCGAAACCCGCCACACCTGATGAGACCTTCTCAATACCGACGGGCGCCAGACGGGATTGTACCTTCTTCTGATTCATTTATGCTCGCACTCCAGTGCCACTATGACAACCTTGCTTCTTGGGTCAGTCCATTGGCATGTTCTTCTGGTATCCTATTCTATAGAAACGGCGATCTGCGCGGCAACCCAAAAAGCTCCGAATCAATGAAATGACCTGCCAATACGCTCCCTGCGGTGGAGAATGCGCTCCGGCTCTCTGTTTTGCCGCCAGGCGGCCTCTCGGCACGCCGTCTACCGTACCTTTGGTCGATCTGTGAGCCATTCGGCAGCCTGCTACCTACCGATTCCCCAGTATTTCTCGATCTCTTCGAGTGTCTTGCCCTTGGTCTCCGGCACGAATCGCAGCACGAAGAGGAACAGCAGGACACACATCGCCCCGTAGAGCCAGAATGGAAAAGCGTGGTGAAACGTCTCAATGAGTGCAGGGCTCTCGTCCATCATGGTGAAGGTCTGCGTGACGACGTAGTTGGCCGTCCAGAGGAAGACGGTTGCTATGCCCATCGCACGGCCGCGAATCCGCGTCGGGAATATCTCCGATAAGATCACCCACGTTACCGGGCCGACCGAAAGCGCGAAGCAGGCGATGTAGCCGAGCATGAAGACCAGCAGCCACATCCCCGTCGTACTCTGCACGTACGCCGCCAGCCCCATCGCCGCCAGAGAAATGCCCATCCCCGCCGAACCGATCAGCATCAGCGGCTTGCGGCCGACCCGGTCCACCGTCCATATCGCAATCACCGTAAAACTCAGATTCACCGCCCCGACCACAACCTCCTTGAGCAGCGCTGCGTTCGTCTCCGAACCCATCTTCTTGAAAATCTCCGCCCCGAAGTACAGAAATACGTTGATCCCCGTAACCTGCTGCAAAACCGCCAGCACAATGCCGATCACAAGCACAATCCGCATCCCCGGCGCAAGCAACATCTTCAGCGAACCGCTCTCGTGGGCAATCGCATATTCGATCTCCCGAATCTCCTCCTGCGCCCGACTCCGGCCGCCGACGCGTTCCAGCACCCCCAGCGCCTTTTCCCGCCGGCCGTATTTCGTCAGCCAGCGCGGACTCTCGGGCACGAAGAAAAGCGCCGCCAGCAACAGCAGCGCCGGCAGCGCCTCCGACCCGAACATCCATCGCCAGCCGTACTGCACGTTCCAGGCCTCGCTGCCCTGCAGTGCGATAAAGTAGTTCACCAGATACACCACCAGAAAACCCGTCACGATGGCGAACTGATTGACCGACACCAGCCGGCCCCGTATACGGGCAGGCGCGATCTCGGCAATATACATCGGCGAAGTAATCGAAGCGGCCCCCACGCCGACGCCCCCGATAATGCGAAAGAGCACGAACATCGTGATGTTCCGCGGCAGAGCCGTCCCCACCGCCGATATGAAAAACAACACCGCCGAGAGGATCAGCGTCTTCTTTCTGCCGAGCCGGTCGCTCATCATCCCTGCAATCGCCACCCCGAGCGTGCAGCCGATCAATGCGCTGGCCGCCACCCAGCCCTTCTGGAAACTCGGGTCCAGATCGAAATGCGTCTCCAGAAACCCGATCGCCCCGGCGATCACGCCGGTATCGTAGCCGAACAGCAGCCCGCCCAGCGCCGCCACCACGCAAACCAGCGCCACGTACAACATGCTCCCCGTATCGTCCTTCTGCATACGCGCTCCGTACCAAGGCCGCTGTTATTGCGAACAGTTCTCCAGCGCATATTTCAGCGCCCAGTCGATGAACATCGCGTGATTGTTGTTCCTGTACTCGCCCTCGGCCGTCTTACACCGCGCCTGGGCCGCCCGCATCGCGTCGGCCGCACCGCACGCCCGTTCGCCGATTCGCTGCAGCTCCCTGGCCGCATAGAGCACCGTCTCTTCGCGCGGCGCATCGAGCCCCGCCTCCAGTACGCCCAGAGCCGTATCGCACATATCCAGCCTGCACAGCACTCCCGCGGCCGCAAATCGCACGTTGGGACTCTCGTCGTCCAGCCGCTTTCTCAATTCTTCCGCGGCGCTGCGCGCCTGCTCGCCCATCGCATCCAGCGCAACGACCGCCCAGTACCGCGCGGCGCTGTCCTCGTGATTCAGCGTGTCCACTATCGCATCGAGCGCCTCGCCGCCGCGCCCCACCAGATTGGCCACACGAAGAATCTCCTCGACCGGATACTTCCGGCGATTGTGCGCCGTTTCGTAAGGCGTCGAACCTTCGGACCGAATGTGCATCTCCGCCTCGGACATCAAGCCGGTGTCCCGCGTCTCGATCATCCAGGCGTGCAGCACGTCGCGCAGGTGTTCGAGAATATGCTGGTGCGTCCGCGAATGGATCAGGTTGTTCAATTCATTGGGGTCGTACAGCGTGTCGTACAACTCCTCGACCGGCTTGCTCGCCTCCCACAACGCACCCTGCGCAGCCGTCAGCCCTCCCTCGGCTACCACCCGCCGCAGTTCGTGCATAATCTCCGCCCGGTCGGGATACTCGCTGGGCTGAATGTACCCGAGATGCGGCATGTAGTTGCGGATGTACTTGTATCGCTTGTTGCGAACGCAGCGCGACATCTCGTACACCTCGTCCACCCGGCTGCTGGCTCCGAAGATGTAATCTCTCGGCGCCTTCGCCGTACGTCCCAGAAACGCCTTGCCCTCCATAACCTCGGGGACATCCATACCCAGAATGCTCAGCAACGTCGGCGCGAAATCCACGAAGCTCACCAGCCGATCCGTACTGCCCCCCGCCGCCGTCGGCGAGAGGTGCCGGTACTTGTCCGGAAAATGCACGATGAACGGAACCCGCAGCCCTGTGTCGTACAGCGTCCGCTTGTATCGCGGCAGCCCGAACCCGTGATCGGAGAAGAAGAAGATGATCGTGTTGTCCGCCAGCCCGTCGGCCTCCAACTGGCTCAGCACGTCGGCCACCTGCTTGTCCATGTACGTGATCAGATCGTAGTATCGCGCCCATATCCTGCGAACGAACGGCGTATCCGGATAGAACGGAGGCAGCGGGACATCCGCAGGATCGTGCAGTTCATCCGGCTCCAGACCGCTGCGATACTTCTCGTTGAAGGCTTCTTCCGTGCCGTTGATCTGCCCCTGGTGCGTGGATGTGAAATTGAACACGCTGAAGAAGGGCTGGCCCGACGCCCGCTTGCGCCAGTGCGCCTCGTGGCTGGACTCGTCCCACATCCCCGTCGAATCGAAGTTGTAATCCTCCTTGTAGTTGTTCGAACAGTAGTAGCCCGCCCGGCCAAGTATCTCCGGAAGCGTCTCAACCCGCCCCGGCAACTCCACGTCGGACCGCAAGTGCTGCGTCCCCAGTGACGTCGCATACACCCCCGTAATCAGACACGACCGCGCCGGCGCGCAGACCGGCGCCGTCGAATAAGCGTTATCATAGCGGGTGCCCCGCGACGCCAGCCCGTCCAGCGTCGGCGTAATCGCAAATGCGTCCCCATAGCAGCCCAGCCGCGGACTGATGTCCTCGCACGTTATCCAGAGGATGTTGGGCCGATCTCCCACAGCCGCCGTGCCCGATTCCGTCTTCGGCCGGCCGCAGCCGCCGATGAACAACCCGCAGGCCCCGACGCCCGCCGTCTTTAGAAATGTACGACGCTTCATACGCAGATTCTCCTTTAGTTCGTCGTTGATCCTTTGACCGTGAATTTCCGAACGCTCCGCACGAGCTCGCCCTCTCCCGCATCGAGCACCGCCGCCAGTTCATACTCGCCCGGCTCTTTCGGCATTTCCATCTCGAACGTCGCCTCGCTCGTCCCCAGCGGATCGAGCATGCACGTCCGGTGCCGCTCCATCAGCACGCTGTCGCCGCGTTTGATACGCACGAACAACTTCGTCCGCCGGCTCTCGTGCAGGTCGTTGATCACGCTGACGCGCACGTCCTGCTCGGCGCCCGCCTCGAGCTCTTCGGCCCAGAAATCCAGCATCACGCCCACCGGCGCAAACGCGTCGCGAACGTACTTCTCGAAATGCGGCTCGAACGTCAGCTTCTCCAGGTCGATGAAATGATCGCTCGTCGCGCCGCCTTCGGGCCGGGGCTTGTCACCCGGCCGCGAATAGCCCAGGCCGCAGAAATGCAGCACCCCGGCACACTTGCGCCCGTGTCGCCAGAACTCCGTCAGCGCCGCCAGATACCGCCCGTACAACTCCCGCCGCTGCTCGGTTGTGGAGTCCGGCCCCAGCAGCTTGTCGTACACGCTGCCGGTCAGACACGTCGTCGTCCCGTCGCGATTGAGCCACAGCCACGCATATTCGTTGATAATAATCGGCACGTCCCGCTTCTTCTGCTCGGCCCGCAACGGAGGCACCGGACTGACATTCACCATGTCCGCCAGGCGAAAACCCGGATCGTCTCCCCAGTATTTCTTCCAGTTCTTGCTGAACAGATACGGATGCGCCTCCACGCAGTCTTCATCGCTCTGCGGCTCGGCCCATCCGTTCTCCCACGGCCGGCCCGACAAATCCATCGACCGCACCGCCTCCAGCGCCTTGCCCGTCTCTCCCGTCACGCTCTCGTTCTGCGCATCCCAGATCACCACGCACGGATGATTCCACCGCTCCTTCATCCACTCCCTGTACTCCGGAATAATCTTCTCCGCCGTCGGATCCTCCGGCGCATCGCCCAGCAGCCAAATCGGGAACTCGTCCTGAATCAAAAACCCCTCTTCGTCCGCGATGTCGTACCAGAAGTCCGGCGGAAACCCGATACAATACCGAATCGAATTCCAGTGCATGCCCTTGAACTTCCGATGCAGCCTCCGCACCCACTCCTCGCGCCACGGCTTGTCGCCGCGGGCCGCATCCTCGAAGAACCGATATGCACACACGTTCGTCCCGCGCATGATATACGGCTTGCCGTTGAGCATCGCCCGCCCGGACGCCTTGTCGAACGCGAACGACCGCATCCCGAAACGCGTCGTGACGCTGTCCGCATCGGTCTCGATCTGGACCTCGTACAGAAACGGATCCTCCGGCGTCCACAGCCGGCAGTCCTTCATCGGCAACTCCGCATCCAGTGGGAACCAGTCGTCATCTTCGATCTCCTTGACCGCACCCGGCTCGTGGATCAGCGCCCTGCCGCTCTTCGCCTCGCGCAGGATAAAGTTGGTCCGCGTCTCAGCCGTCCGTGTCGGATTCATTACCCGGGCGCTCACCCGCACCGTCTGCTTCTCCAGGTCAGGCACAATCTGCACGTTTCGAATGTACGGACCGCCCGTCAGAATCAGTTTCACTGAATCATAGATGCCCGGAATGTACAGGTACTTCTCGAAATCCCAGCCCGAAGGCTGCCCCTCAGGCACGCTCTCGCGATTCGCCCCCACCCGAACGATCAGCTCGTTCCGCTCGCCCGCGAACTTCAGCGCATCCCTGACGTCCAGATAGCACGGCGTAAAGCACGGCAGATGCTCGCCCACCACCCTGCCGTTGAGCCACAACTTCGTGCCGTACTTGGCCTTGTGAATCTTCAGCACCGCCACCTCCGGCGACGCCCCCTTTAGATCGAACGTCCGACGGTACCAGAACGCCTCCCGCCGCTCGCTCTTCTTGCCCACATCCTCGAACGCCGGTTCCGCCATATCCAGCAGTCCCGGCACCGGAACCTCGTGCTCGAACGCCTCCGGCATCGCATCCATCGAACCTTGCGCCACCTGCCATGTGCCGTTCAGATCGATTATGCGTCTTGCATTCGCCCGATTCGCCCCGGGCAGCATGCTGCAACCCGAAATTGCCGCCAGAACAACCGCGGTAAGAAACATGTGCTTCCTTGTCATTTTTTCGCTCCCTGAATGTCCCGTCCCAGCGCCTCGAACATCGCCAGCAGATTTTCCGTCGGCGTGTTGCACTGGATGTTGTGAATGGTATTGAATACAAAGCCGGACGTCCGCCCGAATATCGCCAGCCGCTCGCTCACCTCCCGGCGCACCTGCTCCGGCGTTCCGAAAGGCAGCGTCTTCTGCGTATCAACGCCCCCGCCCCAGAACACGATCCGCCTGCCGTACTTCTCGACCAACCCCTCCGGATCCATCCACTGCGCCGAAGTCTGCACCGGATTGAGAACGTCGAAACCCGCCTCGATAAAGCCCTCGATCAGCGGTTCGCACCCGCCGCAGCAGTGCTTGATCGTCTTCCACTTCGTATGCTCGTGAATCCAGTCGTTCACCTTTCTGCTGTACGGCATATACAATTCGCGATACACGTCCGGCGAACAAAACAGGCTGTTCTGCGACGCCAGATCGGTCCCGTCCATGAAGAAGATATGCACCTTCTCGCCCACCGCCTGATGAATCCGTCCCAGATTCTCCACGGCAATCTCCGCCTGCCGCGCAAAGACCTCCTTGATATACTCGCGCCGCGTCACCGTACTGATATACCACTCCTCGATATCCCGTATCCCCTTCGGATCCTTCATCCAGGGGGCGGGCACCAGCGCGATGTCACCGAACGCCGCTCCACCGAAATTGGCCGCAATCGCCAGGTCCGTATTCGCATGCAGTTCGTCCGCCTGCCGCGCATAGTACTCCAGGTCCTCCTCGCCGATCGGCCCGAAATCCTCCAGATTGTCCGCCGGGTCGAGCTTCGCATCATCGATCGGCCGCTGACGGATAATCGAATCGAAATAGTACCCCCCTTCCGGCATCTTCGCCGACGGCGCAGCGCTGTGATCGCCCTCGGGATACATCAGAATGTCCCCGCTCGACTCCGGCTCGGTGTTGAACCTGCCCGGCACCAGAACGTCCGTGCCGTCGAATGTCCGCCAGGGCTTCCACCCTGCGTTCTCAAAGCCGAACATATTCTTCGGCGGCGCCAGATTCACAACATCCAGCCCCAGCGCCGCACGCAATTCCGCATCGACCTCTCCCAGCATCTGATACGGCTCGACCACCTTCACCCGCTCGCCCGGCTTGGCCAGCCCCAGCGCCTTTCGCAAATTCGCCACGACGCTCACGTGCGCACCCGAACACGGCGTTCCGCCGATATCGACCGGCACTCGATCCACCGGCTCGAAATTCAGCGCCTTCAACACCCGCTCGCGACCGCTCATGGCCCCTTTGTCTATCCGGGCATCCGACATATCATACCTCCAGCTTCAAAGACATCACAAAACCGGCGGTATTCTATCACCTCACCGCGCCCATGACAAAGAATATCGAACGCACCCCGGAGCCGTCCGCCGCATCGTGCGGCGCATAAGAACGGGGCCTGCGTCGGTTGAACCAACACAGGCCCCGAATACGTCACATCAGGGTCGAAATATCGACCCGCGGCCGCATGTCACATTACGGCCAAAGCTGCTGCTCGAGCCAGTTATCCACGAGAACCGCATAGTCCTCGAAGTTGACCACGTCGAGGTTGTCCGGGTTGAATACCCCGTCGTCCCCGACCTTCGGAGCAACGTTCGCCTCGGATGTCAGCGGAACGTACAGGCTTCCATCCGCCGGCGTCGCGTCCGCCAGATACGCCACTTCCGCATCCGTCAGCGCCTGTCCGTAAAGCTTCAGGCTGTCAATCATTCCGCTGTAGAAATGATCGATCGGCGTGCTCGCCAGGTTCGCCGCTCCGGCGCCTTCCTGCAATTTGGCGCCGATGTACAGCGGTTCGCCCGGTGATGCGATGTCGCCCGTGGCGACGTCACCGGTGCTGTTGACCATCACGCCGTTGGCGTACAGACGAAGCTCGGCCATATCCGCGTCGCGAATGGCAGCCGCATGGACCCAGTCGCCCGTTGCGAAATCATCGCTGTCGCCGTTGCAGATGGTCTTGGTCGCGTCGTCGTCGATCGTGAACCGGAAGTTCGAGCCCTCGAACTTCAGCACGTAGCGTTTGCCGCTGGCGTCCGTGAACTCGCTGCCGTTCGTGCCGTTCGCCACGACGAACTGCTTGTCCGAACCTGCAACGTAATCGCTCAGAACCCACGCGGAAACCGTAAACGATCCGGCCCCGAACTCGACTGCCGCGTTGTCCGCCACCGTAACGTAGCCGTCGCTGCCGCCGAAGTCGGCTGCATTGCCGAATACGCCGGCTGCAAAGCCGACCGTACCCTGCGCCGTGCCGTTGCTCGAACCGGCGCTGTCGGACAGGTTGCCGTCGAACTCCCACGCTGCGTTGGCCGCACCGGGAGCCGTCGTGGCAATCTCCGAATCGCTCTCGAGCCACTCACCGACCAGGATCTCAAGATCCCCGTAGTTCACGATGCCGTCGTCGTTCAGATCGCCGACAACAGGCGTTCCCAGACCGGGCACGTACCGCGGCGGATACAGCCGGATGTCATCGAAGAATACCAGACCGCTGCCGCCGGCCGGAGGACCGAAACCAAGCGTCATCGAAGCGACGTTCGCCAGATTCAAACTCGGATTCTGAGTGGTGAACGCACTCAATTCGATTCCTTCATTGAATTCGCCCCACTCGGTCCACTCGGTCACCTGAGCCGCCGCGGGATCCGGATTCGCAACCGTCGCGCTCTGGCCCGCTCCGTCCGTGATCTTCACGTACATCTGCTCGGCCGCGTTGCTCTGGATACCGATGTCCTGGTTCGTCCAGGCTCCGCCGCTGACCGTACCGGTCGTCGTGATATTGTCGAACGTCACCTCGGCCTGGTTGCCGGCCGAATGGCTCGTCAAAGCCAGTCCGACGTATATCTGCGATGCCATCTGGATCGGCGCCCGGTTCAGTTCCGTCCACTTGTCCGGGAAACCGCCGACGTCGTTGGCGTGCGATGCGATGAAGTTATTATTGAAATCGCGCTCCAGCTTCACCCAGTGCGGATACGAAATCCCCTGAGGCTGGTTGCCGCCGGACTGGCTGTCCATCGCCGTCTCGGGACGGAATTGCAGCCGTACGCGGTCGCCGTTCGGCGCGATATGCGAGAATGCATTGACCGAATTCGGTTCCAGCGTCTCGCGCATCATCACGCCCCCTTTGGCCCAGATATTGAGCGTCGCGCCGGGCGTCGTGCTGACGATCTCGCTGACCCTGGCCTGGATCGTTCCGGAACCGCTCAGCGTCTTCCACGCATAGTGGAATTGATCCGCCTGGCCCCAGATGTCCGCGCCGCTGGCCTGCATCGTATATACGCCGGGCGAGCCCTGGGCGAAACCGCCGAGCGAACCGGCGAAGCCCTGATACCACAGGCTCAGCGCTTTGACATTGTACTGTGTCCAGTCGCGCTTGTCGCCCATCAGCGTCATCGTAGCCTCGGAGGCCTGTCCGCTGTTATTGTAGAAATACGGCATGGACTGAGAACCGCTGTGCACGGTGCTCAACTCGACATAGAACTCGCCTTCGTCAACCGTCGGGCCCAGATCGTAACCGACCTGCGAGCCGTTGCTCGGATTGCCGAAACCGTCGACCCAGGCTTCCCAGATCGTATCGGGCGAGAAGTTGTTGTAGCTCTCCATGTCGTCGATCACGATATAATCCGCAATCGAGAACGTCCAGACGCGGCCCTCGCTGATCGTCGAATCATTGTTGATTTCATCGATTCGCCAGAAATACGGCCCGCCGCCTAGCTCGACCATGCTCGCAATCGAGTACGTCGTGTTGGCCTGACGGCCCTTGTACTCGGCCGAACCGGTATCGGCGTTGCGCACCGCGTCGCGATCCATTCCGAAATATACATCGTGCTGCACCGCAAAGTCGCCGGGACTCCAGCTCAGCATCTGCGCCTCGGCGATCTGGGCCAGATCCCCATTGCTGGGTGCCGGGTTCCACGCCAGATCGGGCTCGCCCCGCATCACCAACTGAATCTCTTCGGCGCTCAGCGCCTTGTCGTAGATGCGGAAATCGTCGATCAGGCCGTCCCAGCCGTTGTTGCCGCTGTCCTTGCCGCCTTTGCCGACATAGATGTTGTTAAAGCTCGTCGTGGTTCCCGTCGTAGCGTCATCGTTTGATGTCGGAGTATCCAGGAAACCGTTGACGTACAACTTGAGTTGCTCGCCGCTCTGCCAGACCATGGCATAGTGCTGCCATTCGGTCCTCTGCAGGAACTGCGCACTTTCGAGTTGCTGATTGCCCTCGGTCGAGACAACCGACAACTTCAGCACATCGTCGCCGCCGGCCGTCGCGCCCGCACTGTCATAGCGCATGCCGTTGTTGTCGCCGCCCGATGGATCCTGCGAAATATAGAACCCCTTGTCGGTATTAATCACGTCCGACTTGACCCAGACCGACACGGTAATCGCGCCCAGCCCGTTGAGGAAGCTGCCGTCCGGATAGAATACATGGTCGCCTGACCCGTCGAAATCCAGGGCGCCGCCGACCTGTCCGGCCACTTCGAATGTGGCGCCGTTGACGGTCGCATGGTGATCGTAACCCGACATATCCGGCGCTACGCTGCCGAAAATCTCGTCGAACTTGTACCACACCAGCAGGTTCGGATCCTCGATCTCGATGGGCGGAGCGGTCGTGAAGCTCCATACGTCGCCCTTGTAGGTAGTCGTTCCGTCCGTTTCATCGACACGCCAGTAATACGTCGTGTCCTTTTCCAGTTCGATGCCGGCATCTCCAAGATCCAACTCGCCGTCGAAACCGATCTGGCTCATGTTCGGCACGTTGTCATTGCTGACCGTGTCAAAATCCGTCCCGAAATACACGTATGAGAAAGCCGCACCGAAGCCGGTCTCCCAGCTCAGCGTTTCCGTATCCGGCGAGATGAATTGTGCCCCGTCGGCCGGACTCGGCTGCGTCGCAATCAGGAACGGAAGCGCGAAGCTCCATACAGGACCTTCGTGCGTCGTGCCGTCCGCCTCGATCTCGTCGATGCGCCAGTAATACGTCTGACCCGCCTCAAGACCGCCTCGAGCCACGGCCCCTTCGACGTCCACACCTGCAATCACAAACGTCGTCGCCTGGTTCCCTACGAACGCACTCGGATCGCCCGATGCTACGGCCTGCTCGCTCGTGCTGAAATACACGTCGTGCGAAACGGCCGTATCGCCGGCTTCCCATGTCAGGTTCGTGCTCTTCTTGGTGATCTCAGCCCCGTCGGCCGGAGTCGGTCCGTAGGCCGCCAGTTTGGGACCAAGGGCCAGCACGCCGTACATGTTGCGCGAGCCCCCATCGTCTTGTGCACCAAGTGCTACGACCTGCCCGCCTTCGAAAGAACCCTCGAAGATCGACGAATACTGATCGATATCTCCGTCGCCGCCTTCATCGATCCCGATATCCATAAAGGTGTCGGTGAAGCCCAGGTCGGTCACCCAGCTCATCTGAGCCGGCAGCGTCGGATCAACACCCAGACCGCCCGTCCCGCTACTGACACGGTTGTCGATCACCAGATACAGCGTGCAGCTCTGCGCGATCGTCACGTTCAGAACGTGATTCGGATTGTCCTTGTCGTCGTTCGCCGTCATAACGAACTGCGCGCCCAGAAGCGATTCCGGAATTTCGTTGTACTGATGCGTCCGGTCGACGAACAACACCACATCTTCCGCAAGCGTGACATCCGATAGCACCACCGGCGTATCACCGCTGTTGCCGTCGGGATTCAGCCGCTCGACGGCGCTGATGAACTGCCCCTGTGCCACCGCACCGAACAGCCCAACCAGCAATACCATAAAGACCAGTTTTCTACACATAAAGATACCTCCTTCAAAACGGTTACTAATGAATCATTCTTGTGATTTGCATCGGGTACCTGCCACAGCACGCCGAACCGCCGCATGTGTCGGTCGAAATGCTGGGCCAATACTACTGTGCTCTACCTACCTCCTTCCCGTGTCTTTCGCGCCGTCAGCGGCGCCCGAGCCCAAAGAAAAAGCCCGCTTGACCCCGGTCTTCATCGACCGGAATCAAACGGACTCCGTCCTACCCACTCCACGTCCTGGGCATACCACACATAATCGAAATGCCACACACCATCACCTCCCCTGCGAGGTACACACGCCCGCGCAGGCGATAGACCTATAAAAACACATTTTACCACGCCTAAGCATACCAAATAAGCCGCCTCGGTTTCAAGGGAAAAACGCACCCGGACCTCTTCATTTTTCGGACAGATCGCACCCTCGCTTAAGTCCCGAATGCGTAACGCCTTAGCATGCCCGCCTCCGAATAGGCGCCCGCACCCTCCAAAACCAATCCCGCAAAAAACTTACGATTGCCCGCAAATCCCCCGAACAGACAAGCATTTTTCTCGCTGCACCACAGGGCTATACCAAAAGCAGTACCCCTCGCGGCCTACCACAGATTCTCGCTATCGGGTTCCCCGTCCAACCACCGCCGGCTCATCGGCACCAGATCCTGAAAATCCACGTCCGCTCCATCGCCGTCGTCGATCGCCGCCGTCTCCCAGACATCATGCCCCTCGCCCGGCCGCCGCGAATCGCCGTTGGCCCCGTGCGCCGCCATCTGCACGTCCGCTTCGTCCGGTATCGTTCGCCCGCGGGCTATCGCATCGCGCTCCACATAACGCATAATCCGCGCGAAATGCACGCTCGGCTCCAGCACGTCCGGCGGATCCTCCGTATCCGGATACGCCACCCGCAGAATCTCCTTGCCCACCTGCTCGCGTACGTCCATCTCGAACACAAGCCCGAAACCATACAGCCGCGACGCAAAATCCAGTTCCGGAGCCGGATACGAGTGCGGCGCCGCCGGCCCGCAGTTCGCAATGCCCGGAGCCGTGATCAAAGGCGACACCATCCCGTCGTCAACACCCACGTCGAAGTGCCGCTTCTTCATGTTCACAAAAATCAGATCGCCCGAAAACCACTCGCCACGCACGCTCGCCGCCGCATCCCGCGCAATCCCCGCACTCTGCACCCCCAGCTTCTCCATTTCGACATCCAGCGCCACCGTCATCGCCAGATCGTATTCGTTCGTGTCCGCAATGGAGAAATCCTCCATCCCCAGCAGCACCTGCGCCGCCAGGTGCGTACCGAGCAGATTCGAGTACGAATCCTCCCACGAGAAGGCCGAAGCATGCTCCGGGAATATCTTCGTCGAACGATAGCCGAAGTACGATAGAATCTCGTGCCACGTCGTGGCCGTAAACGAAAAGTACTGCCCCAGCCGCACAGACATCTCATGCACCACCGGTTCGCGCTGCAGCTCCGAAAGATCGTTCCAGTCCGCCGGATATTCCAGCTTCACGTGATACCGCGAAGGCTCGTACAGCTTGAAGGAGAACTCCTTCTCCCCCGCCTGCATGCTCTTCTTCGCCTTCTCAGCCAGAAACAGCGTCCAGTCCGCCGCCTTGCGCAAATGCGATATGTCGATGTGCCCGCCCGCACACGTGTACGCAATCCCGTTCCGCTCCGAACCGCTGCCGTGATACCCGTGCTCGCCAAGTTCCGGCCCCACGAAGTTCGTCCCCGCCGTCGCCGTCGGATACGACGCAAATCGCACACGCGGGCCGCCGCTGGCCACGCTGCCGCACCCGCAGCCGACCACAAGAAACATCGCCAGCAGAACCAGCAATAAAAACACTTTCACATTCATTAGTAAATGTCTCCGGATAGCGAGCGACCCGCCGAGTCGATCCCGGACCCGAAAGCCGCCCATCCTGCAAAACTCATTGCCACACCATGGCTGCATACACTCCAAATCCAAAAAACACCGAACTATTCGGTTATTATCGGGTACGGCCCCGACGCAAGGACATAAATTCTACGCGCCGCCTGGCGCACACCGGGCCGTCACATGCCCGCGCATACCCGCCGCGCATAAAGCACCCGTCACAAATCGTCCTTGAGATGGAGCCCAAAAGCCCGATTCCGATGTGTTCCCGTCCTGCCGTAGCCTTCCGTGGCATTGCCATTTCATCCCTGAAAAACGCCGGTCCATACTCCGTTCGAATCGCGACCCGCCTCGCCACGCGCAGCACTACCGTGAGCCAGTCGGCCGCAAAAACCAACAACAATCACCACCCTTCCGTGATAGACATTATAATTGTATCGACCCTCCTGCCCCATGTCAACGGACAATGCCCCGTAACAGTACTGATATCCCCCATCTCGCCGCTCTCGATCGCCGTCTCCCACCTCCAATCACACCCTGCAGACCACGCTGTCAAACGCAGCCGCCGCCCTCGTTCACAACAAGAATAACGTCCATAGCAGTCCCAAAAACGACACAAACACCTCTCCCCCGCACCCGCCAACTCCAATCACAAACGTCCTATAATACCAATCGGATCACCCCCACACGCCCAGCGATAGTCTTCATTCTCCCGCTCGTACCCGCACAGAAAAAACTCCGCCCCCGCCGCCGTCGTCATCGAAAAACCCGCTCTTCCTGTCGGCCGCGTGCCTCCCCGCACATCAGATCGCCAGAGCCACAAACAACGCCAATGCCGCCACAACCGCAGCGCCAAACGTAATCCGCGACCACTTCAAATACCGAGCGTACCCCGGATGCTGCTCCTCGAACTCATAGTAATATTCATCCAGGTCCTCGAATCCGCCGCGCAGCCGCCGCCGCACAACAAAGTGCGCAACAATCGCCGCCACAAATAACGGCGCCGCAATCATCCCCACAATCAGCCTCATTCGAACCTCACCTGCCAAACCGCCGACACAATACAATGCGCATGACAATGCGCATGCAGCTTACCCCCATCCGCCGCCAACGCAAGTCGAAAAACCGCGTCGAAATCTGCCCACATCTCGATCCGCCTCCGCAAGATACCGTTTGAAACACGCGCGCACCATATTGTATACTGCCCGCACGTATCGAAAATGCATCGTCCATTCATCCAACGAGGCTATTATGACAAACGCACGACATACCCTCGCCGCATTGCTCATCTGCACGCTCCTGCTGTCCCTGATCGGATGCTCCAGAACCGAAAATGACACCGCCAAAAGCCCCGCCCCTTCGCAGTCCCCCGGCACCGCCAAAACAACCACCGGCGACCAGCACCACCCGGCCGTTGCCACCGTCCGAAAGTTCCTCCAGGCAATCGCCGACTCCAAATACGACCGCGCCGTCGAAATGGCCGTCCCCGGTAAGATCCGTACCGACGCCCTCCAGAGGGTCAGCGCCGTCCTCGATTTCGACAATGCGTCGATAACCCACGCCTACGTCGCCGACCGCAACGCCGCCGTGCTGACCGGCCCGCTCGCCTCATCCGGCCCGCCGATGCAGTTCGGACACCTACTCGAAAAGCAAACCGGCCGCTGGCGCATCCACACCATGGACCTGCTGCCCGACGCCGAAGCTGCAGAACAGTGGATCGCCGATTTCAAAAACAACAATCCTCCCGTCCAGACTATTCTGGAAACCAAGTGACACCGACATCCTTCCGCTCGCCGCCGAAATGAAATCTCCGAACACGCACACTCGATCCGTTCGATGCACCGCGGTGGATATGCCGCCCGCGTGTCGCTTTCGGCTTCGCACAGACAAACGCCCGCTCACGACACCTGTCCGCGGCCTGTCCCTCGGCGCCTGCCTGCTCCTCTGCCTGCTCGCCCCAACCGCCGCACGTGCCCGCCGATTCCCGCACAGCACCGCCCCGATGTGGCAGTCTCGCCACTGGACCATCGAAAACCCGTCCTGGTCCGCCGACCCGTTCGACGTAATCGCCACAGTTACCTTCCGGCATTCGCCCACGGATAAGCAGCATACCACCGAAATGTTCTACGCCGGCGATAACCGCTGGCAATTCCGTTTCACCGGCACGCGTGCCGGCCGCTGGAACTTCACAACCGTCAGCGACGATCCGGACCTCCACGGCCACAGCGGCACCATCACCGTCACGCCGCGGACCGACCCGAACATCAAGGGCTTTCTGACCGGCGCAGGCAACAAATACGCCGTCATGGAGCGGGACGCCGACCACCTCAGCGGGTATGTCTATCAGGTCTTTATGAACCAGCAGGACTTCGAACAACAGCACGACCACAAATCCCGCATCCTCGCAGCCCCCGACAGAATCCCCCTGATCGCCGACTACTGGAACAATACGCGAGAGAACGGATTCGACATCTACTTCTTCGCCGTCTTCTACAGTTGGTTCCGAATGGGCGCCCTGAGCATCGACGATTTCGCAGGCCGTTCCGACCCCGACCTGCAAGACCCCGACCCGGCCCTGTTCGACACCCTCGAACGCGCCATCCGATACGCCCACCAGCGAGGCGGCCGCACCCACATTTGGGCCTGGGGCGACAACGGCCGAAAGCAAACGCCCAACCACCTGGCCGGCGGCTTTCGAGGCAAAGTGCACCGCCGCCTCATTCGCTACATCGCCGCCCGCCTCGGCCCCCTGCCCGGCTGGACCATGAACTTCGGCTTCGACACCATCGAAATGCCCGGCGCCGAGGCCGACAGCGCCTGGTGGGCCGACCGCATGAACGAAACGATGGGCTGGCCGCACATCCTCACATCCCGCGGCTGGAAGAACGACAGCTTCGGCGCCGACTCCTACGCCGGCTTCGGCGGCAATCCGTACGACCTGCAAACCACCGACAAAGGCCCCGCCGACTACGACGAAATCAGACGCCACATGGCCGCCGACACGACCAAACCCTCCATCTACGAGGAACGCCACACCTACAATCGCTGGAAATGCTGGCCCACGCGAGTCCCCGACCCCGCCAGGCTCGACGAAACCAACAGCCGCCGACTCATCTGGTGGCAGGCGATGGCGGGCGGCATGGGCGGCTTCTTCGGCCACTTTTCCACGCGCTTCAACGCCTACGGCCCCTTCCGCCCCGACGGCCCCTGCGGCTACTACCCCGAATCCCTCAAACAGGCCTTCCGCACGCATCGCCGATTCTGGCAATCGGGCAGACTGAGGCTCGATATGTCCCCCGCCGACAACCGCGTAAGCGGCCCGACGGGCTATTGCCTCGCCTCCGCCGACAAAAGACACTTCATCTTCTTCCTGCAGGATGCCAATGCCGCCACCATCGACCTGACGGACATGCCCTGCCGCGGCCGGCTGATAGCCGTCAACGCTAACGCTCCCTGGCGCGAAATTGACAAAGGCACCCTCGCCGCCGGAATCCACCATATCCACCTGAACGCGACCTCCGACTGGGCACTCGCCATCGATGACTGCACCCCTGCCGACCACGAACCCGCAACGGATCGAGATCCCACAGTATCACGGGTCAAAAGGCGAATCGAATCAGCAGTCTCCCAACTGGATCCGAATCTCATGCTGTCCTTTGAATACTCCGCACATTCGAATACCCTGCTCGTCAAATACAAGACACGCAAGTTCATGGTCCATGGACACTCCAAGATAGGACAACACTCCGAACAAGCCCGTCAGCGAGAGGGACCCAACTATAGAGGCGTACTCCTCAGAATCCATCTCCAGAAATCAGGCACCGTAAACCAGGCGATGGTACCCCAGACCATAACCGAACCCTACTGGCAAACCGATCTCAATATCACACTGATAGACAACCACGACAAACAACTCTACTGGGCACTATCATACGGCCCCCGGACAGACAGAAAACTGATCCGCGCCCTCACCGAAGCAGTCCATAGCGTCGGTCGCCCGTATGCCGAAACCATACCATCCGATACAGCAACCACTCCACAACGATAGCCACACAGAAACGGGCCGCAACGCAGACACCCGATCCGACCAAGAAACGCAAGACGCACGCACTCCCAGTCTACCCTGAACCCGACGCAGGACCGCAACATCCGCCGTAGAGCGGAAGTCTGCTTGCGGTAGATACCGACGGAAAACCATACATCCCGCCCCCACATCCACTCCGCTGTCATGTCGAGCGGAACCAAGTGCAGCCGAGACATCTGCCACCCGAACACGCCCTTGCCCACGCAGCGCGAAT
>CAZGMJ010000062.1:0-30978 GCA_964526785.1 uncultured Pirellulales bacterium | reverse complement strand
CAGTCCAATCTGGTTTTACCCATCGGCTCCGCGACGGGAAAAACCATATCTATTCGAAACTGCATTTGCGGCAAGTAAAGCTGCATACGGCGTATGTGAAGCTTCAAATGCCCTATTGCAAGCTGCAAATGTGCCATTTCAAGTCAGGATCGCGGCGTTGCAGGTCGGCTGAGTCGTATTGCAGGCGAGATTCGGTCCGGATTCTGCGTCCCAAACAGAACAGCCAATAGCATGTGAGGTAAGGCTGAGAGCACGTTGTCCGTACGGCGGCTTTGTGAGAGGACAATGGATTGGACCGGATGCGGGGCGAGCGCTGCGGTGGTTCAGGACGCGCATTAGGAGCCAGAGCCGCGCGTATCTCACATTCTAAGAGCGTGTGTGAAAAGAGGCTGCGATTCCGTTTTCTGCCGACATAGAATGATATGGAACGGACGCCATATCCAAGCGATTCTGCTTCCGGCCTGCTCAAAGGCAGGGATATGGAGGTTGCGTTTCGCGGAAAGACATTGACTCGGCCCTGGCATCGCAGGTTGGCCGGCCTTGCGCCGGTGGCCGCTGGCGGAGACGCCGAAGCGTTGTATCCGGCACGCCTGTGCCGGCAACATCTGACGAGGCTTATGCGTCAATTGCGTTGGGTGAATGCAAATTGATACTGTCCCGATCCTAATTTGAGCTTTGTGCTTCCATCCTTCTCGGTGACTGCTTCCACGCCTTCGGAGTCGGCTGCCGGGTGACCGCTTTCGGTAATTGCGCCGGTTGCCGGTAGTATCAGCGTGGCCGATGTGTTCACCGGAACGGACAGATTCAAGGCTATACCGTGATCCCGGCGTTTCCAGTCGCAGGTGATGGGGCCGCGGATGGATCGATAGGTGCAGCGCACCCAGTCCAGCCCCTCGATGAATTGCGGCTGAAATGTGAATCTGTCGAATCCTACGGCGTCGACCACAGGCTCAATACCACCCAGCCAGTTGTAGAACCATTGACTTACCGAGCCGAACATGGGGTGGTTGTGGCTGAAGGTGTTGTCGCTGAATTTCCAATGTTCCCACAGCGTCGTGGCGTCCTGTTCAAGCATATGCCTCCAGCCGGGAAAGCCCCGGAGATTAACCATATTGCTCACAACTTCCGCATGTCCCTCTCGGCTCAGCACGTCCAGCATATATCGCGTGCCGAAGATGCCCGTCGTGAGATGGCCGTTGTGTTTATCGGTGATATCGCCGATCAGGTGCGTCAGAGCCGCGGGGCGTTCCTTCTCAGGCAGCATATTCAGGAACAGAGCAAATGCCTGAACGCTCTGAATCCCGGAGGCCGCCACGCCGGTTCCCGGGACAAGGAAATTCTCGACATACGCCCTGCGAATATCCCCGGCCAACCGACCGTAGTGTTCTGCTTCGTGCTCTTTGTCGAGAATACGCGCCAGATGGGACAGCATACGCGCTGACTCACAATAGAGCGGAGTAATCATGGGCGGCGACTTTTCCTTCTCCAGCGCCTCATGGTCGTGAAGACCGCGGCGGACGATGTGATCGGGATTCTGACTCCGCACGAGATCCAGCCATCGTTTGCTGGTGGGGTATTGTTCTTCGATAATTCGCCGGTCCCCGTAATACCGGTACAATTGCACCTGGAGATGCGGGTGGGCCATGGCCCATCCGACGCCGCAGTACTGAATGCCGACCGATGGCGCCGTGTCGGTGAGCATGCCGTCCGGCAATGCGCTGTCGTGCCAGTCACGAACGGCCTTTGCGTAGAAGTTCGCCATGTCGTAGTTGAGCATGAAGGCATCGGATGTAGTGACAAGGTCGCCGCCGTAACCGAAGCGTTCCCTGTGAGGACAATCGGACTGCACGCCGAACAGATTGCTGAGGAACGTCCATTGACACATCTTCTGGATGCGGTTGAACGTGTCATTCGAGCACGAGAAGGACCCCACCGGTTCGACCGCACAATTCATGCGGAGGCCCTCGATGTCATCCAGCGAGGGGCGGGCAGGCAGACCGGCAATCTCTATGTAGCGAAAAGCATGAAAGGTAAAACGCGGCGCATATGTTTCGGGACCGCCGCCGCGGGCGATGTAAGTGTCTTCCTGCCAGGCGATGGCGGGAGATCCGTCTGCAGGCGGTTTGTTGCGTTTGATCTGGCCGCACACGCTGGTCATTGGATTGAGCGTGCCGTCTTCGTACAGCAATTCACCATAGCGCATCGTGATCTGCGTTCCTTCGGCAACGTCGAAGGTGAAGCGCGCCCAACCGCCGAAATTCTGTCCCATGTCCACGATGTACACGCCGTCGGAAGGCTCGGTAATGCGGACTGGTTTGACGCGAGCTGTCACTTTGATCGGAGGTGCCGGTTGGGCCTGGAGGAAGCCTTCCGGAGTCGGGGCGATCCCTGCAGAACCCCAGGTGCAGTCGTCCAGGCCTGGTTTGTCCCAGCCTTCGACGGCTTTGCGGGCGTCGACCTTCTCGCCGAGATAGATGTTGTTTCTAAGGATCGGCCCCGGTGCGACTTTCCACTTCGAATCGCTCGTCACCAATTCGCGGGAACCGTCTGTGTATTCGATGGCAAGCTGGGCAATAAACTGTGGGCGTCCGACCGGCAAACGCTCGCGCAGGTTAACCCGTCCCCACATGCGCAGAGGCAGCGGATTATACCAGCCGTTACCCAGCATGACTCCCAGGCAGTTGTCTCCCCGGCGAAGCCCGGCGCTCACATCATAGACACTATAGAATACGCGCTTGTTCGGGAGGGTCCAGAGCGGCTCGAGGTGACAATCACCGACAGCGCTTCCGTTCAGCCTGGGATGAACATACCCTAGCGCGCTGATGTAGAGCCTCGCACGTCGAACCGGCCGGGACACCTTGAATTCTCTGCGGAAAAGCGGGGCCGGATCATCCCGATAGAAGTCTGCGTCTGTTTCGGGCAAAGGTTTGGCGTCGTTGATCCATTGCGCTTTCCAGTCACCGGTCTTTAGCAATCCCATTTCCCAGTATGAAGCATTGCTCCAGTCGGAACTGACGCCGTCCTTATCCCATACCTTGACCTTCCAGAAACAGCGTTGGCCGGAATTAAGCGTGCTACCGGCATAAACGATATGCACGCTCTGCTCCGATTCTACTACACCACTGTCCCAGAGGTCACCCCGACCCGCCCGCAAGGCTTTCATGTTTCGCGCGACCAGGACACGGTAGGCGGTTTGTTTTTGTCCGCGGACAGAAGATTCGACTATCCAGTTCAGCCGTGGCGCTGGATGATCGATGCCCAGCGGCCGGTCCTGGTATTCGCAGCGCAGCCGGCTAACGCGGATGGATTTCGACTCGCAGTTCGCAGACGCAGCGGCCGTGATCTCAGTGTTGCCTTGATCCAATGGTGAAACGACAGCGTCTGCGTGTCGGGCGTCAATGTACCTGCCTTTCAGCACATCGCACCTCTTGCTCATCCGAGCCAGGATGTTCCTGTATTCGGGATCCGTGGCGAGATTGACAAGCTGGTCAGGATCGGTTCTTAGATCGTGAAGAAACTCGAAGACGGGCTCCTGTTCGAAATATCTGGCGTAGACATAACGTTCTGCGCGGATTCCTTCCCATTTTGGAATGCTCTTATTGTCCATCAAATGTTCGCAGAAGAAGTCTTTTCGCCAGTCGGGATCATCCTCGCCCCGCAGCAGGGGAACGAGACTGCTGCCCTGGTACTGGGTCGGGATCTCCGCTTGCGCCAGCGCGAGCATTGTGGCGGGAATATCTATGTTGAGAGCCATCCGGCGCCTCACTTGTCCGCGTTTCTCTTTCGGCAAACGGGGATCATAGATGATAAGAGGCACTCGGAGCGATTGTTCGTAATGCGACCATTTGCCGGCAAAGCCGCGATCGCCCATATAGTAACCGTTGTCCGCCATATATATAATGACGGTATTGTGGTCGAGGTTCAGTTCCTCGAGGGTCTTGCGAATGCGGCCGATTACCCGGTCAATACCACTGAGCATTCGATAATACGCCCTCATGTTCTTCTGGTATTTCTCCGGCGTATCCCATCGCCAGAAATAGCGATCCCGGTTCATCGACTTTCGCAGGAACTCCGGCTGGCTCTCGAAGATGGCGGGGTCGGATAGCCGCGGGGCGGGAATCGTTATGTCCTCATACATGCCGTCGACCGCCTTTGGCCAGGGATAATGCCCAATCCCCGGACGCTTGTCCCCGTCAACGGCGTGAGAGGCATTGAAACTGACGGACAGGCAGAAAGGTTTGCTCGCCGGATTGCCTTGCAAGAACTCAATTGCGCGATCGCCGGCTATTTCCGTCTCGTGCCGCATGCTGCCATCAGGTTGCTTATGCCAGCCGTGTCCGTGCGGTTTGAAGAAGTCGAACATTTCCGATTCCAGCTTGCCCTCGGTCCTGACCCCGTACTTTCCGATGAAGCCGGTACGATAGCCCGCCTTGCGCATGACTACGGGATAGCTCTTGGAAATGTGGTCCGGCCTGAGAGGCGGCTTGCCAAATGTGTAGCCGTGAGTTCTCTCGTACAGACCGGTGAAGATGGAGGCACGGCTGGCAGCGCAGATGGAAGTTGTCACAAAAGCGTTACCAAAGCGCACTCCCCCGGCTGCAAGGCTGTCGATCACCGGAGTCCGGACGATAGGATGCCCTGCGCAGCCCAATGTATCGTTGCGCTGGTCATCGACAAGGAAGAACAGGATATTGGGCTGTTCCGACTTTGCATTGCTGCCGACAGCCGGTGCAGAGAGGGATAGAGCCGGCAGACAAAGGACCATTGTTGTGAGAATGACACATTTGCTCATCTTCGTGAATTGCATTCTTATCCTCTTGCGTTGAACTTCTGTCTTTAGTCTTCCACCGTAATCCTACGGACTTGCACCCATGGATGAGGGTATCCGCCAGAGGCGGAGGGCGAAGCCCGAACCGGCTATGCCATGGGTTTCAAGCCGTGATTGTTCGCTCTCGGTGTGGAAAGAGCGCTGAACCCTCAAGGGCCGCCCAGTCGAGCATACCCCTCGACCGCGATGACGCATGCAATGAAGTGAACAGGTCTTTTGCTCCCTTGCATCGTCCCGGAGTAGTTGGGCACTGATTTAGATACAATCATCCCAATTTATTTGGCAGATGACAAGCATTTCCTTGGGCTGATACGCGAGAGGCTGGAAACTCCACGTTTAGGAAGTCCCTGCGGGTGATGGTTCTCATGCTCATGGCACCTCTCTTGCTTTTCTAACTCGTACCGAGCCGCGTCAGTCCAACGATGTTCTTTCTACCCGTCCTACGTGTGCAGCATCCGCCTTATAAACTGACGCCTGCCACCTTTTGGAGTTGGTCGTCATAATGGTTAGTTCACAATCGATCTGCGAATTCTTACGGTACCCGCAGATCATAGCAGAAGATGCCGCGGGCGCCGCGGATGAATATGCGTCCATCGGCGATGGCGTGCGATATTAAAATCGGATAATACGAGGCTGTGGTCTGGTGGCGGGTAGGCCAAACGTCACCCAATTGCTGAGATGCCGCAGGATTCGCGATATTGTACCAGAGCAGGTCTGTCGGGCCATGCGAGGCGTCGACCTGCAGCAGTGCGCGGCCGTCGGCGATCTCCACATAGCCTGAGGCGCTGAGGTCGTACCGCTGTCGGGCGACGATCCTGCCGGAGGAAAGTTCGACAACAACAAGGCCGTCTGGCTCACGTGACCGAACAAAAGCGTGACCGTCGGTGATGGCGACCGGGGCCGCCATTGGTCGATACTGGAGGACATCGCTGGTGATGGTCCAAAGCCGTTTGGCGCCGTCAACGTTAATGCGGAAGCATGTCAGAGCTCCCGGCTTTTTGTCTTCATGCTTGCCATTACACAACAGAAACTCGTCGCGGGCACTCATAGTCATGTTATTTGTGCCGATGTCCTCCAGTTTCCAGCGAACAGTCCCGTCAACCGGGTCGACCAAACGGATTTCGCCCATCGGATTGCCGACGATAATATAGGGCTTTTCGCCATGCAGCCACCGGAGAGGCAATGCGTACGGAGCTCCGGCCTCTTGAATAGTCCAGCGTGTTCGGCCGGTCGAAGCCTCATAGCCGGTGAGATCGGATTCTGTGCGGACCATGACATCGCCGACTATGAGGCGTCCAGACGTTTCGCCCAGCGTGCGCTTCCAGATTGTCTGTCCGGTGGCTGCATCAACACAGTATTCCACGTCGGTCGTAGTTCCGAAGTAGAGACGGCCATCTGCGGCCGCCGGATTTGTGGTGTACCAGCCTTTGGTACTTCCCTGGCGTCCATCCATTGCGAAGTACCGCCCGCCCGGAATATCCTTACGCCACACGGTCTGTCCGGTGGCCGCATCAATGCAAAGCGCGACATCCACGCCATTGGTCGCAAACATGATCGGCATGACATGGCGGCCTGCTGCGATCTCATCCTGCACGTATGTTTCGTTGAATGGGCCTGGAGCCGGCCGAAAATAACTGAAGAAGACGCGTCCGTCTGCAATGATTGGACTGTTGCCTCCGCTTGCCGCGCCGCCTGCGGCAATCCACTTTCGGATGTTGTTCTCGCCGTACCGGGTTGTCTGGCAGCGAGCGGGAAAGGTGTGTTCGCTTTTCCATACCAGGCGAGCCTGGTCCAGTCTGTTTACCAGTCTATGTCCCGAAGGCGCAGCGGCGAAGCAGGAAAAAGGACCGTTCCAGCACGGCCATTCGAAGTCTTTGCGGACTGCCTCACTATCTGCAATGGCTTCGATGTCCGCGACCACGCCGGTGATTCTGCCGCTTGCGCGAGAGTACTTTCCGAACACGCAACGGAAGGTTCCTTCTGGATCGTATTCGGATTCGTTCGCGTCGAAGATATAGGTGACATCCAGAGCGTCTCTCCTGCTCGTTAGTGGCGTATTCTCGGGATACGTGACATCTAGCTGGGATTGCTCATCACCTGTGGTATACCGTGCCTCCCAGTGTTCCGGATGACCTGGGTGGAATGCAACCGTGTCTCTGGCTTTGCCGCCCTCATGAAGCACGTGGGCGCACAAGTCGTTCTTTCCTTCGATTCCGCGCTCGATTGTAATCTCCAAGACTCGGGGGTCTCGCCTCATTTGCAGGGGGCTGTATCCGATACCAGAGAAGGCTTGGTCGGCGGGATACTTCTCCTCGCCAAGGGTAGTGTGAATCGTTCCCAACAACGCGTTGTTATCGGCTGTCCCATCAAGCGTGAAGTGATAAACGCCAGGCGCGATGCCGGCTGTATCTGGCGTTGCGACCTTGGCTGTGATTGTGCCGGCCAACTTCTCTCCGTCAAAGCTGAGGGCGTGATTTAAGATCTCGGCATTCCAACCCGCCCTTGCTCCGTTTGTCGGCCTGGCATAGACTTCTGTGCTCTTGCCATCGGCAAAAGCAGCCTCGAAGGTAACATATCTCTGCCAACTGCTGACTCCCTTAAGCGCATGCATGGTCCAGAGCGTAAATGAAGCGGCCTCGGGGCGAGCCGGAGCAGTGAATCGGCTGCTAACTTTCCCCTCAAGTCGCTGGCCGTAGTGGAAAAGAGATACCTGACGAGGCTCGACGACGAGTTCATCGGTTTCGTAGATCAGCGTGTCAGTCAGAACGCTGGAGCAGCTTTCGAAACGACCGGTGACGCCGCCGGAGTCGATCATGGCGTCAAGATCGAGCAGGCATATGCAGGGGTGTTCATGTTCGTCAAGGTCAATCCAGCAGCGCAACCGGCCGGTTAGCCTTCCGTTTTTGAGCGACAGTTTCTCGTTGTCGAAAACCTTAATGAGCTTCTGATTCTGTGGAATCTCGCCCCACGCCTGAAGTGCCACACCATCATGAATCCCAAGCATGAGCTTTATGTCATGTCCCTCGATCGCTTCTGTGAAGGTTATCTGCAATCGTTGATAACTCTGAGTGCGGTACATTTGTGACTCTGCCGCATCACTCCTGGGAACTGTACTCAGCAGGATGATTACGCAGGATGTCCAGACCATTCTTCTCATATTCATCTCCTTGCTGTGCGCCACTCGTGAAACAGGAGCAATGGGATGTATGCAATGCCATCTGAGGTCCGACTCAAACATTTCACGTCCTATGGCATCAATCAATCTTATACTCTGTCTCTATCGCAGTTCGATTGCACCGGCGTCGCGTCTTGATCCCTTGGGCGCGTTTCCTATCATATCATATTTGAACGGGCCGTTTGTTTGCCACTCGTGAAGCTCGGCAATCGTGGTCTGTGCGTCCGCCAGAGTCCCCTGGCAAACACGCATAAAGTCGATCGCCCCCTTGAAAAACATCGAATTGTCATGAGCCTTTCCGACGAGGAAGTCCGACGTGTTATCGAGTGATGCCGTACTGGGCAACGAAGCCTTTGTCGAGTTTGATTCTTTGCCGTCGAGATAGATTGTCATCCGACCGCTCTTGCGGTCAACCTCTGCCAGCACGTGATGCCATTTGCTATCGTTGATTGCGCCTTGAGTTGCGACTGTGGCTCTCTTTCCTGATGAAGCAATCTGAAATTCCGCTTGTCCGGTGGTGTTTACGATTAATCGGTAACCCGACTCGCCATCGTGCTTTGCCAGGACAGTGCCGTTGTCATGGCCGGGATCCGTTTTGAAATTCGCTTCGACGAGCAGGTTATGTGTGCTTATGGCGAGCGTGCGGCGTTTCTGGCCCGGGAAGGTGAAAACGGCCTCATGCTCAAAGACTGGATCGCCACCGTTCGTCTTCACCGGTTCAGGGACCTGCCAGAGTGGCCCCGGGGGGGCGCTTCGCTGTTTGCCATATTGGCCGTCAGGCTGGCGAGGATATGCCGGCAGGACAATGTCGGCACGCAGATGTTTGTCCGCGACCGACGCGTATCGGCGACCATCGAAACGCACGGCCCCCCGTACCCAGTCCTCAAAGGGCGATGCGACGTAGTCATCGAGCGTAGCGTTGTTGATGTTCAGATCTGCCGTGGGGACGAACTCGTACATCATACGATGGTAGTGCGGTTCGCACATGTACCACGCATAGTCGATCACAGCATTCGGATCGGCACGGTTCTCGGTGAAATGCCATTCACCGACCGTCCCGTACAAGGACCAGGGGATGAAATAACGGGCTCCGTTGTCAATAGCCATCGAGTCCTGGGTCGGACGAAAATCCACTTCGGAGATGTCCTTGATCGCCGCCGGACCGGCTTTGCCTCGTATCGGATTGCTGTCGGCTCGCCGCCCGAGTTGGCCGACGCGGATCGGAAAGCTCTGCATCGCTTTGGCCAAAGCAGGGACAGTGTCCGCTTCAACGCCGGGCGAGTTTGGACCAAAACGGCCGGGTTTGAGCACGCGGCCGGTTGCTGCCGGGCCGTAGAAGATATTGTTGGCGAAGGCGAGTGTGGGGACGCCTCGTCGCCCGGAGTCGCCGGTGTCACCTCCACCGACCAGCGACGGATCGCCTGTGCGGTCGTTGGCAATGAATTTGCCTTTGGGCTTGCCCTCCTTGTCCACGTAGCCCACTTCCGAGAAGATGTTGCCGACCACGTCATTGCGATGACCGGCACTACCTCCCACGCCCTCCCCGGTGCGATAAAGAGTGTTGTTCACAAGGTGGTTGAGGAAGCCGAATACCATGAAGTAGCCGGGAGTCTTGGTGGCGTACGCGTCCCTGCTCAGGTCGTTGGAACGGGCCCAGATGATGTTGTTGAACGAATAGACCTTGTATGCGCCGTCGAGGTAAAGGGGGTAGCTGAGATTTGTCGGCGGACTCTTGAACCACGAGATGCCGCCCGGCATCACACCGGGTGAGTTTCCGATGTTGTTGTTGAAGCAATAGATACTCCCGCCTTGCCACAGAGACATCCCACCATAGTCGTTCACGCCAAGGGCGGTATTGACCGTCTTGTTCTGATATACGAGAATCCTGGTAAGCGGGAAGTTGTCCACCTTGGTGTGCGATCTGTCGGGGTACTTGTATGCGCCGCTTGCCCCGCCGTGAGCCATGATGCCGGTGCCGAAGCTGCGTTCGACGATATTGCCGGCAATGATCGCGGTGCGAGGAAAACTCACGCGGAGCGCTTCGACCGAACTCTGCACGTTGTCACGATGACGCATGCCGTTGTTATGGATGCGATTGCGCAGAACTTCGACGTGCCCAATCCGTCGATTATTGTGCGGGTCAGATATGATGTTAAGTGACAGGCTGGCAACGTTTGTGAACAGACAATCGGTGATGTAGATCCCGTCCGCCCAGTCGCCCGACTTGCCCCCTCGCCAGTTACTGTGGCTGTAGGTCAAACCATCCGCAAGCAGGTCCTCGAAGGTGCAGTTGCGAATGGTTATGTTCTCGATGTCTTCCGACATGCCCACGCCCTGGCCGTCATAGTAGCGAAAGTTCAGGCCGCTGATCAGGATGTTCGACCGGCTGGGCACCCGGATGCCACCATGAATGGTGGTGAATTCGAGGTCCATCTCATTTGGGTTGCGCCCTTTAGGCGGGATATAGAAAAGACGATAGGACTGATTGTCGAAGTAGTATTCCTCCTCGGCGTCGAGATACTGTGGCAGGTTCTCAATCATGTACCGCAGTCCGGGACGGAAGCTGCCGTAGATGCCGCCGATGTTCAAAGCACCCTGTTCGGGATCGTAAACCTTGTACTCCACGCCGCGTCTGTTCCCCGTTAATTCGATGCGCTTGGGCTTGGGCGTGCCCATGAAGTGAGCGTACTGAGGCCAGATGTAACCGCCGGCAAACCAGTCTTCAGGGTGGCCCTTGAGAACGTCCTCATCGATCAGGCCTCCTTGCACAGGTTTCCCCTGGGCATCTTTTTCCCTCGTATCGGAACCGCGATCGACTATGTGCCAGTAGTCGAGGACGAAGTTGTCGTTTCCAGGCTGCCAGTCGGGCGTGCGAGCGAGGTGCTGGCGATAGCTGGAGCCGTCGCTTTCACGGCGATACATTCCAAGGAAAGGCATGGCGATCTGCCGCTCCCACCGGGCTCCCGTATTGGCCAGCGCGGGCAGAACGCCGCCGGTCTCCTTGTCTTCTTTCATTTTGATTACATTGTTCAGGTCAAGCGCCCATACCTTCTCGGGGTCGGGGATGCGTGCGGGGTACTTGACTTCGGTCGCCTTGACCCACGTGGAAGGCAGCGAGGTTGAGCCGAAGAGATACGCCTCGCCATCACCCCAATAGTAGCGAGAATCTCTATCCAGGGCCGAAGCAGTCAGAATGATGGGGTTGTTCGGCTTGCCCGACTCATCAGCCGCCAGGCCGCCCCGGTAGATCACGCCGCGGCGGAAGACGTAGGTGATCGGTCCTTCGCAGGCGGCGGCCTTGCCGGTGGCGTTACTGTCCCACGGATGATGTTTCCAGGCGCTGCGTTTCGTTTCGCCGTCGTCGGTGTCATCACCGTTTTCGTAGTCGATATAGCGGATGTCGTTTCCTGTTGCGAACTCGAATGCCTCTGGAGCCCACTCCAGATTACCGGTTGGCAGTACCTTGGCGTAGACCTTCTGCCAGGAGTAAGCCTCCACCCCGTAAGCAACTGAACTCGCATGGAAGCATGAGAGGGCAAGGGTCAGCATTAGAAACAAACGAATACTCTTCATCTTGGTCTCCTTGCATGGGTACGCGACGATGGCGGCCTACTTCTGTACACTTACTCCTGTGAGTCTATTGCGTGTCACCACTTCCCATACTGTCTCCTGAAGTGTGCGAATCAGTTCGGCGTCTGCTCTGGGATCGAACATCTCGTAGGGATCTACCGTCAGACCAACGGGGTTTTCACCGATCAGCGTGGCATAGACTGTCAGTGCGGCGGCATATGAGCCGATGGTGCCGGAATCCCGGCCATTGTGCGGCTGATCGTTCATATGCACTCCATCAGCATAGAAGTTCAACACACCAGCGTCAGGTTGAAAATGATCGGGATCGAAAGGACTCGGATTCTTGTTATTGCGTCTGGCTTGGATGTAGTACTTCTGATTTCGGTCGTAGAATGCTTCAATACCCGCAAGCGTGCCGGCGCGTATCTTCTTATCAAGGGCGGCAAGAACGTGACCGGCGGGAATCAACCGGACCGGCGTTTTCAGGTCGGCTTGCTTTGCGTTAAGCCTATCGATAAGTCGGCAATAGAAGTCGGCACAAGGCTGTACACCGCCTTTGTATGTGGCCTCGTAGTATGCAGCGTAGGTCTTCTCGCCTTCCTGCTCCAGCACTTGCTCTACTTTGGGCCATGTGGCATAGATATAGAATCGCTCGGTCGCGACATGGTCGGGATTCGGGTGTTCGTAGTCCCATCTTCCCCGGCCGGGCTTGGTTTGACCACGGGCATAGTCGATTAGCCCGTCGGCGGCCTGCAGTGTACCGGCGGTGAAATACGGCCAACGGTTGCGAATCTGTATCGGATCGTCTAATTCGCGCATATACGGCTGAAGAACGACGGCGTCGAACGTGTACTTTTTGAATGCGTCAGCCCAGGTGCCATAGGGGGCTTTCAAATTGTACTTGCCCTGGCCCGGCTTATTGCCGTGATTGCGCATGGACAGATGCTGTTCCAGTCGATGGCCACCACCAAGTTGCATGCCATAATCCAACTTGCCGCCGCTCGCCTTGAAAAGTTGCTGCAGCCTTTCCAGAGGAATGTTTCGCGTCAGGCTGTTGCCGATGAAGTAGGCGTCTATATCCTTGTTTGTCGGATCCGCTGCCGCTGCCTGCAAACTCATAGTCGCAACGACGATTGCGATCAGCAGGCGGACAATTCTGATGGTGTTTGTCATAACTGAGTCCTTTCATTACAGGCAGGGCCATTTGCGCACTGCATTGATCGCCGACAAGCGTCACGGCGGCAAATCGCAGGAATCGCAATTCTTCAAGACATTGAAGCATGGCTTAGCATCACGTTTCTCCCCGCATTTGTCCCAATTGAATAACCAGCTTCTTGCTGTCCAGTTCCGCCGGACAGATGCGCTGCTTGGCCGCCATCGCAGCTGCCAGGCCGGCGGCTTCGCCCGTTCGGACCACGTTTCCGGTAAGACGATAGCTGCCGAGTGCATAATGGTCGCCCGAAATGCAACGTCCGGCCAGCAGCAGGCCATCGACATCTGTAGCCAACAGGCAGCGATAAGGTATTTCGTAAGGTTTGACCCGAAATTTGGGTCGAGGCGGCAGGCCTTTGGGCCGTTCTTTGTACGGATCGTCCACCGAATGAATGCCGGAGTGAGACGTGATTTCGGTAATGCCGTCTTCGAAATGCGCGCCGCGCGCCAGGTCCTGCCATGTAAGGTAATATCGGCCGCGGATCCGCCGCGATTCACGTACGCCAATCGCCGGTCCGGTTGAGATGACAAAGACATCCTTCCAGTCACTACCCCCGTGTTTCCTGAATGCATTGACGTACTGCTGAATCTGACGACGGCCCAGTATTTCCGCACGGGTCAGATCGCGCGCATCAGTGCCGTCTATTCCATAGAATTGTGTCGCCATCAGGCGAAAAACGCCCGTCTGGGCGGGCTGAGGAAACAGGGTGATATTCGGATAGCTCGGCCTCACCCCGGCCTTTGCGAGGATTTCAAGCAAAGGGCCTCTCTTGGCGGGTTGACCGCGATAGCCGCCGATTGTGGCGAAGAGCGTGACGGGTTGGGTTCTACCGTCGAAGTCGCGTCCCATTTCGAATTCACACCCTGCAGCGGCCGCAATATCACCGTCGCCTGTAGCGTCGATAACCACCCGGGCCTCGATAAATTCAATGCCGGACTTGCTCGCGGTGAATACACCTCGCAGGCGTTTGCCGTCCTTGGCTGCCGCAATGGCACGCGTATGCAGTTGCGTTGTAACGCCCGATTCGGTCATGAGCCGATCGAGCGTGCACTTCATGTCTTCAAGGATGTAGATGTTGCGGCCGAACACCTTATGAATGGGCAGTCGCTTGTGAAGTTCTGCGTTGAAACCGCCGCGGCCATGTCCCTGCATATAGTGCGAGACTCCAACAGCGGTCCACACGCCCCCCAGAAAAGGGAGATTCTCCAGCAGTACTGTCTTGGCGCCTGCCCTTGACGCATAGACGGCGGCCGCACAGCCGGACGGGCCGCCGCCGCAGACAAGCACATCTGCTCGATTCACGATAGGTGCCTGACATTGCAACATCGGACCGGATGCGGTCTTACTATCGCTGCCGGCCCCCAGAACATCGGTGGCCCCCGACGCGATACCGAATGTGGCCGCTGTTGCGATAAAACCCCGCCGGTTCAGCATGTCTCGATTACTATCTTTCAAAGCATCCATCAATATCCCCTATGAAATGATTTCCACATCGAGACCCACCATTCGTCCCAGCTTCTCGAGCGACTCAGTCTGGTCGCCGTAGACCATGACCACGTGGTTGCCGAACGGGCCGAAGCCGCTGAAGAACCTGCGTGCATCCGGCACGTCAATCATAGCCCGCAGCACACAGCCAACGAGGTCTCCCTGCTCGTAGTTCCTTGTGGCCGTGACCCTGCCGATGCCGACACCGAGCCGGGTAGCCCGCTTGTCGATGCGGGCAATGGTCACACACTTTTCCTGAGGCTGGGCAAAACACATCTGGATCTTTGCTCCCCATCCGGCCGGCGTAAAATGCCCAAGCTGATAGACGAGGTCGGGCTTGTCATATCCGGCCATTTTCAGGCCGGGCACGCTGTGCCAGATGCCAATGGTCCGCTCGTCTTCGTAGCTGAGGTTCCCCATGAACGAAGAGGCGTTTGCGACGGCCTGCAGGTAATGCATCGTGATCAGTGCGCTTAAATCGCTTTCGCAGGACGAGGCGAAACCGCGGTCCTTCAAAAGAGAATGAATCAGGCAGGGTGTGATCTTCCATTTCTCGGGGAGCCGCGATACGCAGAACTCAAAGCACTCAATGGTGAACGCGTTGCAATTGTGCCGGACCATCAGGTTCTGGACCGCACGGTAGAAGAGGCAGGAGGCGACTACGTACTGTCGATCAATGCGACTTTTCTCCGCCTCGTTGATCAAGCGGTCAGCCAGCACTTCCGCTTGTTTGCGAGAGGTCGAGTCTTCCAGGACACGATCCATTTCCTGCGCAAGTTCCTGAAGACCAATCCATTGAGTCCGCATGCCGAACTTGTCTTGGATCTGTTCCGTATCCCAGATGGTGCTGTTGCAGCCCACCGGCGGCGCCTTGCGGTCGCCGATCAGCAGCAGGTGGGTCTGAGCGAGCGACTTGCGAGCCTTAAGCAGCCGCAGCAAGTTGCGAAAATCCTGCATATCGACCGGTAGATAGCTTTCCAGGCCCTCGCCACTCATGAAACCAGCAAGGTCGACCGCATCGGCGCCGCCGTCGACGATTACGGTGGGCTTCTTATAACGCCTGGCGATCGTCGCCCCGGCCGTGGCGGCGGTATCATTGCTGCTTACAAGATAGACATCCACGTCCAAGGCGTCCTTATCCAATTTGCCAAGCTGGGATTCCTTCAGGTCGAAGTCTTCCCAGTATTCGACGAATACCGGCGGCATGATCTTTGCGTCCGGTCCGAGTTGGGCGAGATTCCGCCGGTGCAAACCTTCAAGCCTGCGTTTGGCCATGGCCCGTTCCCTGTCGGCTGGAATGGGAGGCCTCCACCGGCACGGTCCCTGCCATGCGTCACTGTGCAGCAACGCCGCCATGACCTGCTTGACGTTTACTTTGACGTCACGCGGATTGCGCAGCCGCTGCTCATGCAGCCCGCGAACGGCGGTTGCGGCCCAAAGATGGTCGGCGTTAAGCAGTCCGGCTGCGCAGAGACCGGCTGAACCCATGAACGTGCGTCGCGTCATTACATTCATACGTACTCTCCTTCGAGAACGGCGTCGCCATCATCACTGCGTGTCTGATTATGTTGAACCGGCGGCTCAGACTTCTTTCGATATTCTTCCGTAGGCCGGTAATCCGATGCGGGCAACTGTTCCCATGGAAGCACATCGACTCTCCGCGACCATTGCTCCCACTTGCTGATCAATTCGCGCACTTTGCTCGGGTATCGGGAGGCCAGATCGAAACACTCCGTGCGATCGTTCTCCAGGTTATACAACTCCCACTCGCCTTCATACTTTGCCACAAGCTTCCAGTCACCGTCGCGGACGGCTTTGTTGCCTTCATGCTCCCAGGCCAACATGCGATTGCCGATTCGCTTGCCCTTAAAGGCCGGGGCCAGACTTACTCCTTCCAGAGGCGTAATACGCCTGTCGTTGAATCTCTGTGGATAATCGACGCCTGCGACGTCCAGACAAGTCGGCATAAGATCGATCACGTGAGCTACCTGGTCGTTCAATTGTCCTCTGGCGGAGATGCCTCTCGGCCAGTGCGCGATCAAAGGCGAAGCGATCCCGCCCTCGTGGACCCAGATCTTGTGCTCACGAAACGGCGTATTGGCCGCATTGGACCAGCCGACCTCCAGGCAACGGTGAGACTCTCGTGTGCCTGTGATACTGTCCGGTTTGTGGCCCCGACGGGGATCGGGCCACGTATCGAGAAACTCGGCGCTGGCGCCGTTATCAGAGAAGAAAAGAACCAGGGTATTCTCCCAGGCATCCGTTCTTTTGATAGCATCAAGTACCCTCCCGACTCCCTGATCCATGCAGTCGATCATTGCCGCATGAACAGCCATCCGCAGGTCCCACTCGTCGCGGCCTTGCTCAGGTACATCCTGCCATGGTCGAGCGATCATATCGCGATCCGAGAGGGCGGCATTCTCCGCAAAGATGCCGAGCTTCTTCTGTTTCGCAAAACGCTTCTCTCGCTCCATATCCCATCCGTGGCGAAATTTGCCTCTATACTTGGCAATGTCGCCCGGCTTGGCGTGCAGAGGAAAGTGAGGCACCGTATAGCACAAGTGGAGAAAGAACGGTTCTCCGGCATGCTCCTCGCCATGTTCTCCAATCATTCGAGCCGCGTAGTCCGAAATAGCATCGGTCGAATAGAAACCATCTCCCACTTCGACCGCCTGCTGATCGTAGTGAATGCTTCGCGGTGCAAAGGCATTGCCGTCGTTGCAGCAGAACGCATGATCGAAACCTCGCTCGATCGGATTGCCGCGTCCTCGTCCGCTATTCCAGAATCCTCCCACGTGCCATTTTCCGCTGTGGTAGGTTCGGTATCCCGCCTCGCCCAGCAACTGCGCTATGGTCACACAGGATTGGTTAAGGCCGTTTCTATAGCCGGGTTTTTCCCAATTCTCCAGCAGATGTCCCACTCCTGTCTGATGCGGATACAAGCCGGTTAGCAGCGATGCCCGGGTCGGGCAGCAACGCGCGCAATTGTAGAATTGCGTGAATCGCAGACCGCCGGCGGCAAGCTGATCAATGTTGGAGGTCTCAGTCCCACTGCCATAACAGCCAGGGTCGGAAAACCCCATGTCGTCAGCCAGAATGATCACGATGTTTGGCCGGCCTGGAGTTTCCTGCCCGGCAGGAACTCCGGCCCCGCTGTCACCATTCGTCAGTAAACGGCGTTTGTTGGTTCTGCTGACTGCGGCGAGTGCTGAACCGGCAGTCACGCCCCCGACAATATAGCCTCCAAGTGCACTCAAGAACGCACGCCGATTTATGTTGCTCATAATGCCCGTCTCTCCATGAAAACGCCGGTCCCGCAAAATCTGCTATCTGTATGTCCCTGCGCACGAAACGCAGGGTGCAGGAATTCGTGCGGCTTGAGCTCGTTGTAGCAACATGGCAAGCCTTATCGTATCATCGCGATGTTGTGCATATCCAACTTGAATTCCTTCTACTAAACCACGATATACTTCTCATCAAGCTTCTCGCCGTTCTCATCGTACCACTCTCGAAGCCGGCGACGATGCCTGGCAAGCAGGTCAGCGTACTGGGGATCGACGGCGAGGTTGTTCATCTCGCCGGGGTCCGACTGCAAATCCACCAGCATCTCGCGAGGTTCGCCATGATCGTACACAGCGTATTTATGACGTTCGGTAACCAGCACGCGGGAACCCTCATTCTCAAAAACAATCTTGTTGCGCCAGGATTGCCGCTTGTTCGATGAGTCAGTCAGCGGCCTGACGCTTTTGCCCGCCAGTTCGCTCGGCGCTGCAATGCCCGCGAAGTCGCAGAGCGTCGGGATTAGATCCAGCCCCGTCGATACGAGGTGTTCGCGATCGACTCGGCCCTTTGCATCGATACCCGCTCCGCTTACGATAAACGGCACACGAGAAGCCTCATCGTACGGCATCGATTTGTGTTCGAGCCGATGCGCGGCGTCCATATCGCCGTGATCGCTGACGAAGACGACGGTTGTATTCTCCTCCAGGCCGGAGCGGCGCAATCCCTCCAGCACTTTGGCGATAAGTGCGTCGACCCGTTCTGTGAGCCTGGCGTACGCCCACCGGTGCATTCGCCAATCCTGCTCGGACCAATTCTCCTGCACGTACTGACGAAAAGCTCTCCAGTCCGTATCCCGCGCGGCGGGCGGCTCATCTTTCGGAATCTCGAAGTTATCCGGAACGGGCGGGCAAAGCTTGTCAAAGAACTCGTCGCGGGACACCGCGCCGGGCAGTTCCAGCGCTTCGGCCATACACTCTCGCTCGCGGTCGCTTTTCGGGTACATCAGCGGCTTGTTCCTGGTCCTGGTATAGGCGTCGATCGCCATATAGCAGATATCATGCGGATTAATGAAGGACGCTACGAGCAGGAACGGTTTGTCGTGATCCTGCCGGAAAAATTCTTCACACGACTGGGCCAGACCTTCCCGTTCGTCGTCTGTGAGCACGTCGAAGCCGTAAGCGCCGATGCCATTGGGTCTGGTGCCTGGCAGATGGACCTTGCCTCCGTATACGGTTTTATAGCCGGCCCTGCGAAAGACGTGTCCCATTGCATGTTCGAAAATGGCTTCGGGCACCGGATACGACGCGGGCCTGTTGCGATCCATGCCGATCCGACCGGGCAGCACGCCGGTCATCATACTGAATCGCGACGGCACACAGACTGGGTTGCCGCAGTAGGCCCGCTCGAAGCGCACACCGCGAGAGGCGAGCGAATCGAGCGCCGGGGTTTTGAGCCAGCGGTTGCCGGCGCAACTCATCATTCCGGCGTGCTGCTGATCGGTGATGATCAGCAGAATGTTGCGGCGTTTGTTGGGCGTTGCGCCGGTGGATTCTGCGCCGGCCTCCGGCCCAAACCGGCCAAGTGCATGCAGGGACAATCCTGCGAAGGCCGCACTGCCGGCCCGCAGCATATCGCGTCGGTTCATGGCTCCTGTCCTGTGGACTCGGCCTGCGTTGGGGCGATTTCGGCGATCTGGTCCTGTTCTCATATCTGGTGCTCCTTGTCTTTTGTCAATGCACACGCAATTGTGCCATAGAACCCTGTCAAGGACAATGCGTATTTCGTGCCTGCGTCGAATTGCAAATTGAATCCGGTGCCGATGCGGCGATTGAAGCGCTCGGCCATGCTTTGATTGAGCTTGATTGCAGATTTTGAACGGCATATTATGCAATATCGATCGACCATGAAGCGGCCGGGCGACCTGCGTATGCGGGACGCGTATAAATCGCCGCGCGAAGTCAGATAACTGATATTGCACTATTGCGGGGCAAGGTGGCAACATGATGAAGACCAGGGGACTGCGACAGGTTGTATTGTTATTGATTCTGACGGTCTTTGCCGGCCCGGCGTCTCTCGGCGCGTCATCCGGCACTACAAACATCCCGGCATGGCTCGCCGAATTCGAGGATCCACCGGCATGGGCGCGACCGCAAATGTTCTTCGTGTGGAACGGCCGGTTGACGACTGAGCGGATCTCGCAGATGCTCCGGCAGTACAAGCGGGAGGGAATCGGCGGGGTCTTCAATCATGCCCGACCCGGGCTGGTTACCGAGTATCTCTCGCCAGAGTGGTTCCGAATGTGGCGTTTCACGCTGGATGAATGCAAGCGGCTCGGACTCGAATGCCATATCTACGACGAAAATGGTTTCCCCTCCGGTTTTGCTTCCGGCGAGGTTGTGGCGGGCAATCCCAACCTGGCGGCCCGTTACCTGACGGCCGTGGAAGTTACCGGGCCTCAGGACCGGCCGAAGGAAAATGTGTTGGCGTATTTCGTGGTCCGCAAGCCGGATGAACAGCCGCATCGCGTGGGAGTCGAAGCCGTCCGATCGGCAAGTCCGGAGCAGCCGGTCTGGGCGCTTGTGGTCCGACAAATGGAGCCCCGCAAGGGGCACGGAGGTTTTCCGTATCCCGATGTGCTCCACCGCGAGACAACCGACCGATTTCTCCGCGTCACGCACGAGCAATATGCAGCGCGGTTCGAGGGCGACTTCGGCACGAATATCAAGTATGTCTTTACGGACGAACCCGACATGCCGGGAAAGAACGGGCTTCCCTGGTCCGATCATCTGTTGCACGAATTCCGTAACGAACACGGGTATGATCTTCGCGACAAGATCGAGCCGCTCTGTTTCGGCGGGCCTGGCTCAACCGCCGTGCGTTTTGACTACTACCAGACGATCACTCGCCTCTGGATAGACAATTTCGTCAAGCCGATTTATCAGTGGTGCGAACAGCATGATCTGGCATTTACAGGGCATCTCTGGGAGCACGAATGGCCGGTGCCGCAAAAACAGCCCGTCGTCATGCACACGTATCGCTGGATGCAGGCGCCCGGCACCGACTTGTTGGGATTTCATTTCTTCCCGACGAAGTTCGAAGACCAGTTGCTCGCCTATCTCAACCAGAAGGAACTGAGTAGCATCGGCAATCAGTTGGGATACGACAAGCTGCTGTGCGAATCATCTGGCGCCGGTGGCTACGGTATGTCGCTACGACAGTTCAAGCCCCTGGAGGACTTCTTGCTGGCCAACGGTGTTAACGTTATGACGCCCCATTTAAGCTATCAGACCCTGGCCGGAGCAAGAAAGTACGATTGGCCCCAGACGATCAGCGATCACGCCTCCTGGTGGGACAGCTACGATCTCCAGGCCAACCACGTCGGCCGAGTGGCCTATACCCTTACCCAGGGGGTTGAGCAAAACAGACTCCTGGTTCTGCATCCCGATACGTCCGGGTGGATTCATCACCAGCACGAGAACTTCCTCCTTGGCCGCAAACCGGAGCAGAATATGCTCCAGCAACTCAAGAACAGCCAGTGCCAATTCTTAGGCAAACTGCATGGCGGGCAGATTGACTTCGATCTGGGCGACGAGTTGACGATGGCCGAACTCGGATGCGTGGAGGATGGACAACTGCGCATTGCAAAGGCAACGTACGAAGCCGTCATTATCCCGCCGGGGATGGACAACTGGACGACCTCAACATATCAACTGGTGCGGGACTATCTGCAGTCGGGCGGCGTTGTGTATACGTGCGCGGAGCCACCGATGTATGTTGACGGTCGCCGCAGCACCAAATCCGCAGAACTGGCCGGGCGATATCGCCACAAGTGGAAGGAATTCTCAAACGCCGACGCGCTGGTTTCAGCAATGCGTCAGGCTTTTTCGCCGTACATCAGCCGACCTGATGGCTCGCCTCTTCCTGCCGGCTTATGTTGGCAACGTCGCGTTCGAGCTGACGGGTCGATCGTCTATTTCTTCTGCTATCCATGGGAGGGCTCCTTCGAGGCTGAAGTTGAATTGGAGGGGCGCAGCCTGGTTACGCTCGACACCGTTAAGGGCAAAGGGACACTAATCCAAACGCGCAACACCGAGCACCGTCAGGCCTTCGTGCTCGAATTGCCGGCATACGGCCATTGCCTGTTGTGCGTGAGCCCGAAGGAGCAGTCCAGCGTTTCTGCTGAGCCGCTTTCTGTAGAGCATGAAGTGAGGTTGACGGCAAAAGCGGTAGAACGAGAGGAATCGAATGTAGTGGTTCTGCTGTTCTGTGATCTCGATGCCGGCGACACAAAGGCGCATGGCATCAACACCACGCTGGCCGACGAAATGAACTGGAAGGCGCACGGCTGCGACGGCAATATCTGGAGCCATTCCGCACAATTCCGTCGGACCCTCATCGACAAGCAGTTTGGACCAGACTCTGGCTTTCGCGTATCGTACCGATTCACGATAGAGCCCGACGCATTTGACGCAGTACGAGACTCACTTACAGCCGCCGTCGAGCGGCCATGGCTCTACAGAATCACCCTCAACGGCAAGGAACTGAGTTTTGCTGATGGCCAGCAGTGGTTCGATCCTCAAATCCGGAGGACCAGTATCAGTCATGCAGTTCGACCGGGCGCCAATACACTTACTCTCGTGGCGCAGCCCATGCGTCCGCTATGCGAGATTATGCCCGTGTACGTCCTTGGCGATTTCGCCCTGCAGCCTAACAAATCCGGCTTCTCGATAGCCCGGCCTCTCGATCTGCAACTCGGCCCGTGGGACGAACAAGGACTCCCGTTCTATCCCGGCAAAATCACATACCGTTACGAGTTCTCTCTGGATCGCAAAGCCGGGCGCATAGCTGTCTCGCTGCCGGACTGGGAAGGCTCGGCCGCCCGCGTGCGAATTGACGGTCGCGACTCGGGTGTAATCGCGTGGCCGCCGGACCGCCTTGAGATCGACAAGCTACTCGATGCAGGTGACCACGAACTCGATGTGGTAGTTGCCGGCAACCTCAAGAACATGATGGGCCCCCATTTCAGCGATGGACTGCCAGGCATCTGGAGCTGGCGATGGTCGGGCCAGAGAAAACAGCCGCCCGAAAAATACAACTTTGCTCCATGTGGACTAATCAAAGAACCAAATCTGAGAATACAACCATGAGAATCAATAATGGTTGTGCCACTGGCTAAGGCGATCTCGCGTTGAGAATGGATGGCTCAACAAAGCGATTCGATAATCGTCCGCCCAGCCATAGTCCCAATACAATCCTGACCACAAAAGGCGCACTCTCTCTCCGCCGGGCATGGATTCCTGCGTATTGCCAACTGGCCCAAGGCCGCGGGGCGACAGATCAAAGCCGACTTCATTTCTGTGCCTTGAACAGGATCGCATCGGCCATAACAACCCCGCGAGCGTTCTCCGTGTGCAGTTCAACGAACCCATCGGTGCCGCCGGCAAACTCGAATACGCCAATCAGCCGCGACTCGCTGGGCCGCACCCGCACAGTATCCTCACCTCCACGGTGGCGCACGCGCGCATCGAATGCCGAATCGGGCGCAAAAGGCGTCTGACCAACAAACCGTACCTCGTAACGACCGCTCTGCAAGTCCGGAGTAAAACGTACAAACTCGCCATCCACAGCGCGTCCGCCGTTGGTCAGGTAGAAGCCTTCGTAGCCTCGCCGCTCGACCGGGCACCGCGAGAAACGATGGCCCACCCAGAAATACCGCGTCGCGTAGAACCCCGCATCCGCATCATCGACGATCACGTCCGCTGCGGCTCGCTTCCTCGGTGGCCACATCCGCAATTGCACGCCGAACGCCTGGGGCGAATTCGCCGCATTTGCGCAATCCACGCTGACAGTTGCTCGATACAAACCGGGCGCAAGGCCCGTTGCATCTGCCTGCACCGCAAGACGCTGTTGATCCCCCCGACCCTCCGCAGCCACCTTCAGCCACCAAGAACCCTCCTGATAGTGCACTCTCGGCCCGGTCGCCGTACTGAGTTTTCCACCGCCTGCATTCTCCAACGAAACAAACTTCGCCTCTGGCCGGGGGCGCCTCGCGCTTGCGTTGAACACCACCGTGTGCGGAAACTCGCTCGATTCCTGCCCGTACGTGTCCGCGGCCGACACCGGCCTGGGCCGAAACGAAGGCTCGTCCTCCGCAGACAAGGCCAAGACGGGCCCTTCGACCGCCGGCCCCGAAATGCTTATATGTTGCGTATGCTCCGCCCGCTCAACGCCGTCATCAACCACCAGAGTCACCGGGTACACCCCCGCCTCAGCGAATACATGGCGCACAGTCGCTCCGCGCTCGCATCCGCCGTCCCCGAAGGTCCAGTAGCACTCCAGCGCCTGCCCCGTTCGCCCGCTCCGCGAGTCCATCGCCGCGAACTCCACCGGCTCGCCGGTCCGCCCCGGCGCAAGAGGTTGCATTTCGGCCCGAGTCTTCCCTTCTCGAACCCTGGCGTCCTCAAAAACCTGCCAGAATACGATCCACGGATCCAGATGAAGCACCTCCGGATCTTCCTGTGCCTGCCTGGATTGGTCGTCAAAGTCGATGGGTCTGGCGATGGAGTTCGCATCGGCGGCCTCCGCGTCTTTCCCACCGCGCCGCGGCCTGCCGATCTTGAACTCGAAATGAGTGTGCTCGTGGCTCCCCACGTGAACGCCCGCAGTGGTTGCATAGCGAACCCCCCGCGCCAGCCTGCCGCCGGGCGGAACCAGCAAATCGATCAGGTGATGTGTCTGCAGCGCCCACACATCTCCATTCGGCCACCGGCGTATCCCCCTCCAGCGATTGTTATTGTCGCCGGCCGCAAGGCTGTTGAAGTACCCGTGCGTGTCGAACGTGATCGGTGCGGCCAGAATCGAACCCTTCTCGTGATTCACGTCCAGCCCCACGTGGCACGCCTGTCCCAGATACGGCCCAAGATAGCAGTCGTCCCCGTTGTAGCATTCGCCCACCAGCAACCGATCCCGCTCATCGGCTATCCAGGCGGAGGTCTGCTCGGGACAGATTCGCATCGTCGCATCCTGCAGCGCAAGCCGGGCATCTTTGCGCGGAAGGCATTGCAGATTCCCCTTGCGCGGATAGCGAATCGGCACCAGATCGAACACCCTTGCCACCGTGTCCGGCCAGATACGCAGTCCGTTGATCACGTACGGCTCGTAGAAGCATTCCTGCGAGCACACATAGCGCCGCAGTGTCATGGCCTGCCCGTCCACGCGAATCGTCGCACTGAACGTGTAAATGATGCCCCCGGGCTCGACCTTCTCGATGATGGCCGCGTCCGTATCCTCCAGCGTCAATCGCACGACCCGCCCGGACCGAAGCTCGAACTCCAGCATCTCGCCGTGATTGAGTTCCACCGCGCTGAGCGTCGCTTTCGCCCGCAATGTAATTGCCCGCCCGTCCGAACATGCCCAAAAAAGGCATATACTACTAACCGCGATGATCGTAGTCCGCCTGATACCCATCTCAATTACGCTCCTGAACAACCGTATTCGTATCGTGCGTGTAGCACAGCCTCCGGCCCGTAGACTCTTGGCCGTCAGGCGGCCGCCTCCGCCCTCGCCCGGCGCTTCAAAGCATAACGACCCGCCCCGGCTTCCGCCAGAGAGAACTGCCGACAGCGACCCGCCGAACCGGTTCCGCCCCCAGCCGAGGCGCCTGCTCGGCTGCAAGTCCGCCGAGAATTGACTTGTTTGGAGATGCTGGGCGATTAGAATGTGGACGCGGTATCTATATGAGTCGCGGGCTTTCGTATCCGGCATCAACGAACCCCGCGGCAGGATGGAGATAGGCGTATTGCTTGCAACACGAATGGGCCTTCTTTCAGCCGCAGCCGGAAGGTCGGGAAAACGAGAGGATACCATGAGTAAGTTCGGGACATTGCATCGAATCACACCTGCCGCCACAGTGCTGGAATAGCATAGACTGCAATACCGCATTCTATGGAGGACTGGTATCGACACTGCGGGTGCATGGACAATAGCAGAGCGTCTGACTGGCCTGAGATCGCTCGACTCATGGAACAACAAGTTCCGCCCAAAGGCAGCATCATGGCTGGAGCATCGTTGGCGGCGGAATCAGAGAACGTCTGATTAACGCGTACGAAGGAAAGGCATGCACATGAATGATCGGTCCGCAATTGCACGAATGTACGAGGCTCATCTGGTGCAGAAATCTCAATACATGCGAATGCACCGTCACTGTTTTTGCCGGTTTCTCTCATTCATAATACTCGTCCTCGGTGTCTCAGTCGCAGGTGCCTACCATTTCCGACATACGTCCTGGGCAGTAATCCCTGCATGCGTCGGCCCGCTGCTGGGGGCAATGCTCAGTCTTGCAGCGGTTCAGATATGCAATCGCTCCTATAGGAGCTTTCTCGAACATGTGACCATTGTGGTGAAGCTGGCAAGCGTGCTCGGGGCAACAATACAGAAGCAGGACACCAACTCCGAGATGCAGGCTGTGGCCTTCCCGGATGATACGGACATTATGCCCCAACGTTGGCTCGAACTGCACGAGAAGTATGCTTCAGCGGCAGAATTCGTGGACGCGAACATAAAGGGGGGCTCTAACCGAATTGTGCGATGGACATTCTTCTGCCTGGCCGGTGTTAATGCTCTGTTCTTCATTTTTACACCTGCACTGGCATTATAGGCATAAGTAGGGGCCACAGTGCCAATGGCGGGCTATATCGAGCAGTCTATACGGTATGTCATCGCACCAGTTCCCGGCCAGAGCGATCCCTGCGAGAATACAGCACACATTTCCGCCGGACAAAAGACTGGGAAATCCGATTCAAATTATATGCAGCACGCCCCGTTTCACGTCTCTATTAATGACAGCGACAAATCCGTACCGCCGGCCCTGGACCGGTGCCGAAGGCATTGAAATCGGGCCGTGCAGTGGCTATGATAGCCCCACGACCCGCACGAGCGTGCTCGACGGGCCGACAGGCGAGCCGGAAAGGGACCTCGCAAAGCGACCGTCGAACGGATTTTGGGCCGTCAAAGGGGTTTCGCCCCGCCCGGCTTTGTGTTAAATTACACAGTTTCCGAGATACGTGTTGATATTATTGTTCACCATAGTTAAGGAACCAAGCTCATGTCGAACATTACACGCCGTCAGTTTGTAAAGCATGCCGCTGGCCTCGGCGCCGCGTGCACGGTCGGTTTCCCGAGCCTCATACGGGCCCAGGGACTCAACGAAAAACTCCAGGTCGGCTTCATCGCCGCCGGCGGACGGGCCGGAGCCCACACCGGCGCCGCGCATGGCGAGGGCTGCCAGTGCGTCGCCTTTGCCGAGACGGACAAAGGCCGCTGGAGCGGCGTCCACGGCAAGAAAGGCTGGGAAAACGCCAAAGGATATACCGACTGGCGCAAAGTCTTCGAAAACCACGGCAAAGAACTGGACGTCGTATTTGTCGCCACCCCGGACCACACGCATTTCGCCCCCTCGATGACCGCCGTCTCCATGGGCATCCACTGCTACACCGAAAAGCCCCTCACCTGGTCGGTCCGCGAGGCACAATTGCTCGCCCAGGCCTACGCAAAGAACCCCAAGGTCGTCACGCAGATGGGCAACCAGGGACACGCGGGCGAAGGCTGGCGGCGTGCATACGAATACGTCAAGGCCGGCGCCATCGGCGAAGTCCAGGAGTTCCATACCTGGACAAACCGTCCGATCTGGCCGCAGGGTGGCGACCGCCCCGAAGGTTCGGACCCCATACCGGATAACGTGGACTGGGACGCCTGGATCGGCCCGGCCGACATGCGCCCGTACAAGCAGGGTGTCTACCATCCGTTCAAGTGGCGCGGCTTCGTCGACTTCGGCTCCGGCGCCCTCGGCGATATGGCATGCCACACCACCGACGGAATCTACTCCATCATGAATCCGGGCTATGCAGAGACTGCCGAGCCGATCGAAATGACCGCACCGGTTACCGATCAGTGGCCCGCGGGCATGGTCGTCAAGAGCACCTACCGCGCAAAAGCCGGCCGCCCCGGCTTCACCACCTACTGGTATGAAGGCAACCAGACCAACGGCAAGCCTTTCATGCCCGAGGCTCCGGATGAATTGTCAAGCAACGGCCGCAAAATGAAGCTGCCGAGAACCGGAAACCTGATCTACGGCACCAAGGGCAAAATGCTTGTCGAAGGTGACTATTGGGGCACCGTGCGACTGCTTCCCTACGAGCGCCACAGAGAATTTGGCGATCCGCCGAAACTGCTCGAACGCTCGCCCGGCCACCACAAGGAATTCTTCATGGCCTGCAGAGGAGAAAAGCCCCGCGAGTTCAGCCGGTCGAACTTCAGCTACTCTGGCCCGATGACCGCCAATATCCAGCTTGGCAACCTCTGTGCCCGCGCCGGCAAGAAGCTTGTCCTCAATGAAGAAGGCAAAATCGTCAGCGATCCGAAGATCAACGACCTCGCTTGGCGCGAACCCCGCAACGGCTGGGGAGCCCTCAAGACCAACGTGTAACCCGAATGATTCGCTCCGGCCGGGTCGCAAATCGCGGCCCGGCCCGGATGCGCTTAATTGATCCATGCCTGTCAGTCGCGACCTGTTTGCGGCTTTGTCATCTGTGAGCTCCGTAAGTCCGGTGCCATCCGATATCGGCGGTCTCACAAAAGTAATGCAATGACCACGCATGCAGGAACAGGCCGACTGACCGTCTTGCACGTCGCCGTCTATTCCGCCTCAATAGTTCTGTACGCGCTATTCCTGGACGCGGCAACGGCATGCTGGACCGCGCTTCGCTGCCCGTGAAAGACATTGCGGCCCGGCCCGGATTTTGTTACTATTCGGTCATGTATACGCAAGTCTATATGCGAACGTGATTTGTGAGAATCGATTCCCGGTACGCCAATGTGATGGCCCGGCCTGACAGTTATGTCTGATTTGTCGCTTCCTGAACTGCTGCTATTTGTCCTGAGCGTATTGTGCTACGTCGGCGCGGGCGTCCTGAGCATCATCAGATTAATCGGCGACCGAAGCCGGTACGGCCGCCTGCTTACCGCCCTCATTCTGCTGGCGGTCGCGCTGGCCGGCGGTGTGCTCGGTCTGCGGGCCGCGGAAATCCGCGCCTTTCCTCTCACCAGCCTATTCGAATCGATGCTCCTGCTCACGATTGTCTTCGGGCTGCTCTACCTTGTTTTCAGCGCGTTCCTCCGACAGGTTTGGTTCAGTTCTGTTATGATATGGGTCATTCTGGCGGTGATTCTGATGGCGGGCGTCGTCGCCGAACCGGCCTCGCAGGCCCACACTGCCGCCGCTGCGACCCCCTGGGCGATCACACACGGAGCCGCCATGATCCTGGGTGCTGCGTCGGTTCTCTTCGCTGCGGCCAACGCCGCACTGTATCTGCTCGGCCGCCATCGCCTCAAGAACAAGCAGGTCACGCGTGTCCTGGGCCGAATGCCCGACATTGAGACGCTGAGCCGAATGAACCTCTATGGGCTGAAGTTCGGTTTCGTACTGTTCAGCATTGGTCTGGCGGGCGGCACAGGTCTGGTACGGCTGCTGGGAACGGGAATACTCCACTGGCTGGCCGATGGCAAGGTCATTACCGTCATTGCTCTGTGGCTCGTGCTGGCCGTTGTGCTGCTTTTGAACCATCGGTCTCGCCTGGGCGACCGCACGCGGGCGTACGTAACAATCTTCGCCCTTGCACTGGTCCTCTTCGCCGTCCTCGGAGTGACCGTAATTGGCGGCACGATACATGAGTTCTCATCGGCTCCAGAATGCCTGCACGGCGCTGTAGTGTTTGGTTAGTCATGAATATTGTTGTAATTGGTCTAAATCACAAAAGTGCGCCCGTGGATGTGCGGGAACGGCTGGCGTTCGATCGCAGTCAGATCCTTGCGGCGTTGCGGAGTCTAAAGACGCGGCGCCCCGCTGATGAGTTCGTGCTGCTCTCGACGTGCAATCGTGTGGAACTCTACTGCGTGACCGCCGAAGATGCAGCCTCCACAACAAACGACCTGGCCGCCTTTGTCGCGGACTACCACGCAGTGGAGCAGTCCCAGTTCGACGAGCATCTGTACTCCTACGTGGACGAGGATGCCGTGCGTCATTTGCTGATGGTCGCATCCAGCCTCGACAGCATGGTCGTGGGCGAGGCCGAGATCGTTGGGCAGGTCAAGGAAGGCTATCGGCTGGCCTGCTCGGCCAAAACCTCCGGCAAGATTACCAACCGATTGTTTCACGCCGCGTTCTTCACCGCCAAGAAGATCCACACCACAACGGAGGTCGCCAGTGGCCGTGTCAGCGTGGCGGGGGTCGCTGTGGAACTCGCCAGGCAGCTCTTCGCGGATATCTCTAACGCACGCACGGTCGTGATCGGTGCCGGTGAGATGGGCGAATTGGTCGTTCGACATCTCATCCAGAGCGGCACGCGCCGTATCGCCGTCGTCAATCGTTCCCACGAACGAGCCGTCAAAATAGCCGAACGCCATGGCATCCAGGCCGGTCATTGGGACGAACTGTACGATCGTATTCGCAGCGCCGATATTGTGATCTCTTCGGTTGGAGGACGCGCACAGGTCTGGAACCGAGCGGAATTCCAGTCCTGCGTAGGCCGAAGGAGGAAAGGTTCGCTGCTCATTATCGACCTCGGCGTGCCGCGCAATTTCGACCCTGCGATAAACGATCTCGATAATACATACCTGTACAGCATCGATGAACTGGCCGCCGTTGCCGAAGAAAACCGACGGCTCAGGGAAAAGGACATCGCCGGCAGTCTGGAGGTCATTTACGAACAGGCCGCCGAGTTCTTCGACTGGTTCAAGGCCCGTGACATCGGCCCGCTGATCGGCCAGATGAAAGACCAGTTCCGACAGATAAGCGAGAACGAAGTGTCTCGCTTCTTCGCTGCGTGTGAGCAGCAGCAGACATGCAGACCGCGGATGGACGCTATGGTCAACCGGCTGGTCAACAAGCTGACCCATTGCGTAATCGCAAACGTTGATTTGGTGGCGAAGGAACAAAGCCCGGCCGAGGCGGCCAGATTTGTGCATAGCCTGCTTCAGCAGGCCAGACAGATCGCTTCCGAATCCCAGGACAAGACCCGGCAATAGGAATGGTTGCCGTGGACTGGCTGATCTGCTACAGTGCGTGCCTTGTTGAGGGGTATTCGTGCCGTGGGCACAAGGATAATCGTAATCCACCGAAGACATGGCAGGTGCTGCGGCTTCGAAAGATATGAACATGAGCACGCTTGGCATTGTAGATTTGGCAGTATGTGAACGTGTTTTCGGTTCCGTGATGGCGACATGCCCTCGACCCCTTGAAATGCTCGAAGAACGGCCTTTCAGGCGAAGAATAGCGCGGTGCCGGCGTGCGAGTGACCAATCGGTCGCACAAACAGATACTACGGGGAGCAAGGTTTATTGAACACTGTCATGTTGCTGCATAACGCACAT
>CAZGMJ010000061.1:0-30994 GCA_964526785.1 uncultured Pirellulales bacterium | reverse complement strand
GTCACTGTGACGGTCGCGGCAAACCGAAAAGAACCTCGCTTGTTTTGGGACTAGGGTGAACTCAGTCGGGGGCTGACACACTTCTCGACTCTTCAAGAAAGGATGCATAATGCTGAAACTGTACCACCCGATCTGTCATTTCATTAATGGAGAGAGGCTGTACTTTTTGCTGATACAGACAAAGGCCAATGTTTTTGACAAGAAGGGGTTTGTCAATGAGTGTGTCGAAGGGCAGGGCCTTTCGGCTTGTTACTGTGGATACGTGATATTGGGCTCTACTGACATATTGTTGCAGATATGGGCAGAAGAGAAGGAGTTGGCGGGGTTACTTCACGACCTACGAAGTGATCGGGAAAAAGTCTCGAAAGTTGTGTCGTATATGATAGATACTATGAGCACGTGGTATCAGACCAAGCTTGAGAAACGCGCTGGCTTTTGGGGGTTGTTTAGCAAGGATAGTTATCGATCCTTGATGAAACACGATGTTCCTGGAGATTTGATATACCAGGAACCGAAAGCACAAACACGAGATCACACTCGGTACTTTGTCTTCCTCGAGGAACCCTATGCGACACACTCGGTGCTGTTTCCGCAACTCAGAGAGATCCTTCAGGAACAGGGTGGGCAGGAACATGTGGAGTATTTCAGGGAAATCAAACACACATCGGTATTTGCGTACCAAGCTGAAACGCATCGGGGCGTGGTAATACGTGGAAAGGCAAGTTGTCTTGATCGTATCGCAGACAGTATAAACAGGCTCGCACAGAAGTTCAACGTGCGGACAACAACACACATATGCTGTGAGAAACTAGTCGAGGAAACTGACGAAATAAGAAACCGCCGAAGAACTGGAGGGATCAAGGTCTACGAAAAGAGAGTTCTATACAACTTGTTCAAGTCTCACGACTGTTACAGGAGGCGGTTTGAAGGTATCGGCGATGCTAATGAAATTAATGATAGATTCTTGGATTTATGCAAACCATTGATCGGGTGCATATTTGCCTACAACGAGAGTTGGTGGCGGACCATAGAGACATTGCGGAAGCTGTACAGATGGGTGGTTTTTCAGAAGAATGAGCCACTGATCGGATTCCTTATGAGGCGCTACATCTTCTTTGAGACTTTTCTTAGAGAGAACCTGCGTGGGTATCTTGGACTTGTGGATTTGGGTGGAGACGTGAAGGGGGGGCTGGTACGCGCGCAGAGGGCGATAGATAAGCTCAAGAAGATAACGAATGATGATGGAAGAGATGGTGACAAAGACATGATGGGTGCTATAAGGGATTTGGAAGCCGCTGTAGGCACGAAGCTGCACACAAAAGTCCGCGATGAGGAACGGATTACGTGGGGGTCCATACGGGAGTGTATGGGTAAGCTGAAGAGGCATGCTGGCTTGGCTAAGAATGATGGGCGGGCAATTTCTGAATTGGGGGATACTATTAACTCTTGCGCAAAAGACAGGAATAATCTGATGCATGGCAACGTCAGCAACCTGTTCAGAGAGGAAGACGAAAGAGGAGAAGCCCTTTGGGAGACCTATGTGACCAATATGATTCGGCTTTGCGTGCTAATAGAGTACCATAGAGGAGCATTTCAGGAGTTCGTGCAGAATTTATCGGATAAAGTGAATCGTCAACAGCGAGCGTAAACTGTGTCGCCCGATCACAGTGATCAAGAATAGATGGAGTCCAACCCACACAGGGCAGAGGTTGTCTAAAGAGTGTCCGGATCATAGCTTAACCAGACAGGGGCCGAGATGCCACAGCAACTCGCAACAAGTAAGGTCTTTATCGACGCAAGCTATCTGCGGCGTATGGCCTTCAACATACGTTCCAGGGTCTTCCTACGATTTGTCTGCCTTTGTTCAAAAGGTGAACTACTCCTGTTCACGACTGAGATTGCGAGACAGGAAGTGAAGGCGAATGTTGACGCAGTAGCCAAAGAAGTCTCTGAGGCCCTGAACAAGATGCAGAAACGAGCACCTATGCTTGGTTTCCTAAGTGCGCAGGTCGGCGAAACACAGGTTCGCGACCTGACCCATCGCGATATCGCGAAGGGGATTCAGGGGCCGGTTGATACGTTCTTCTCTGCATGCAAGGCACGCACCCTTCCGTTCCGGGAAGGCGTAGCATCCGCAGTGTTCGCGAGATACTTCTCCGGAAGGCCTCCTTTTGGAGCGGGAAAGAAAAAGGCCGAGTTCCCAGATGCATTCATTCTTGAGGTGCTGTTGGGAAATGCGAAAGAGACACACGAGCCCTTCTACGTCATTAGCTGCGATAAGGACATGGCGAGTGCATGCCAGAACGACAAGGACCTTTTTCATCTGCAGAGCCTCGACCAACTCCTTGGTATTTACCATGCTCACAAGGCCCTGGCGGATCATGCCGTTGCCGTAGTTGACCACAATTGCAAAGCAATCGAACACAGCATCAAGGAAGCCTTTGAATATTTGGGATTCATGGCTTCAGATGTTGATGGCGAGATCGAGGATGTGAACGTACGGAGCGTGATGGTTGAGCGGGTTAACGTCTTGGAGGTTAAGGGCGAAAAGGCACTTGTCTCACTGGATATTAGTGTGGAGTTTCAGGCTACTGCAGTTTTTGATAGCCTTGACTGTGGTTACTACGATCGAGAAGATGATGTGTGGGTTTCGTTGGAACAAGAAACTAAAGATTTGGAACAACAGTGTGATACTACTGCCTCATTTTTCTTGCTTATGACGACTGGAAATCTCGACGAATACGAGGTCAGGGATATTGAAGTCAACGAGGGACGGGACATCTACATAGATGTACTAGAGCTACCCGAGTACGACTGACATGGCGGAACATCGTGGCTTCGGTCGAGATGACGAACGGTGGTTGGGGGGGATTTCGTGTACTCTTATGGCGAATTCGGTATAATCTGTCGGAACGCCTGGGAGATAAATCTCGGCTGTTGTGAAGGACGGCTTGAATCGAGTAACGAATTTTGGAATGAAGGAGAGTTCGATGTCGGTAGAGAATAGTGCGGGTATATCGCGGCGTGGGTTGATTGTTAAGGCTGGTGCGGCGGCGGTTTTGGCTGGTGGGGGTAGTGTTTTGGGGCAGGAGAGGGAGAGGGCGGTGGTTACCAGGCAGCTGAGGCCGGCTGGTGCTGCGGTTGGGGCGAGGCCTCCGGCTCGGTTGCCGGGGGAGACTACCGCGCAGTATACTGCGAGGATTAGGAACACAATGATGAGCAGGTATCAAACTCAGATCGGGTTGCAGTTGTATTCGGTTCGGGAGGATTGTGGGAAGGATCTGCCGAAGGTTTTGGCGGCGGTCAAGAAGATGGGGTATATGGGTGTGGAGTTCGCGGGGTATTACGGGCGGACGGCCGAGCAGATCAAGAAGCTTTTGGATGATAACGAGCTGGTGTGCTGCGGGACGCATACGGGGCTCAATACGCTGCTGGGCGACGAGCTTGAAAAGACGATCGAGTACAACAAGACGATCGGGAACAAGTACCTGATCGTGCCGGGGCTGCCTGGCAAGTATACGGGCTCGCATCAGGCGTGGCTGGATACGGCCAAGCTGTTCAACGAGCTTGCGGAGAAGGTTCGGCCGCACGGGATGCAGGTGGGGTACCATAACCACAGCGCGGAGTTCAAGGCGATCGACGGGGAGATGCCGTGGGATACGTTCATGAAGAATACGAGCGACGACGTGATTATGCAGCTCGATACGGGCAACTGCCGGCACGGCGGGGCGGACCCGCTGCCATTTATCTACCGGTATCCGGGGCGGGCGGTGACGGTGCATCTGAAGGAGTACAGCAAGACGGACCCGAATGCTGTGGTCGGTGAGGGGGATATGCCGTGGAAGGCGTTCTTCGCGCTGTGCCGGGCGGTCGGGGGGACGCAGTGGTACATCGTCGAGCACGAGCGGTACGGGATGGCGCCGCTGGAGTGCGTCAAGGCGTGCATCGACAACCTGCGGAAGATGGGGCTGGTTCGGACGGCCGGGGGGACGCGACGGCGCGGAGCGGGGGCGGCAGGAGCGGCCGTAGGGGCGGTGCGGTCGCGGCGCGGGCAGTAGGCGCTTGGCGGGATGTGAAGCTGGAGAATTTCCAAGTTTGCGCTTGACGCGGCGGGGTTTTTGGTTTTAACTTTTCGGGGAGGTTCGAGAAGCGGCTGATGCGGCTTTCGGGCCTCTGTGCGAAGGATTTGCGTCTTTTGTGCTATCGGTGAACAGCCAAATGCGAAGGATTCTTGGAAAGGATTTGACGATGCGGACTCTGAAACTCTCAGCACTTGTGTCTCTTTTGGTTGCGGCCTTTCTGGTCAGCGGTTGTAACGAGGAACTCAAGAGCCTGCGGGTGCAGAACGATGCCCAGGCCGAGAAGATCGATCAGTTGCGGGCCGAGCTGCAGGCGAAGGAGCTGGAGTTGACGCAGCTCAAGAACCGGCTCGATACGATGGAGGAGAAGGGGGGCGTGGAGGCTGAGACGCTGCGAGCGCAGATTGCGGCGCTGGAAGAGGACCTCGATAAGAAGCGTAATTTGATTTCATCGATGCAGCAGCAGTTGATGACGATGGGCGGGCAGCTTCCGGCCGAGCTCAGTACGATGATCGAGGAGTTCGCGCAGGCGCATCCGGATATGGTGAGCTTCGATACGGAGCGGGGGCTGGTGAAGTTCAAGAGCGATCTGCTGTTCGAGAAGGGCAGCGATAAGGTTACGCCGGACGCGGTGGAGGCGGTCAAGTCGCTGTGCACGATTCTCAACTCGGAGCAGGGCAGGGAGTTCGACGCGATTATTGCCGGCCATACCGACAACATTCCCATTCTCAAGCCCGATACCAAGGCGAAGCATCCGACGAACTGGCATTTGTCGGCGCACCGGGCGATTTCGGTGCTGAACGTGATGATGAGTGCGGATGTCGATCCGGAGCGGCTGAGCGTTCGCGGTTTTGGCGAGTATCGGCCGATCGAGCCGAACAAGCCGGCCAACAAGGGCAATCCGCAGAACCGGCGGGTCGAGATTTACATCGTTCCGGAGGGCATGTAATACCGCCGCGGCTCGCCCGCAACCATCCTGACGGATCATTATGGCAGAACGGACGCTCATTCTCGTCAAGCCGGACGCGGTACAGCGGCATTTGGCGGGCCAGATCATTTCGCGATTCGAGCGCAAGGGGCTGAAGATCGTGGCGGGGCGGTTCATGCGGGTCTCGGAAGAGTTGGCGCGCGAGCATTATGCAGTGCATAAGGGGCGGGATTTCTATGAGCCGCTGGTGCGGTATCTGATGGCATCGCCGGTTCTGGCGATGGTGTGGGAGGGCGAGCACGCGATCGATATCGCGCGAAATCTTATGGGACCTACGTTCGGGCCCGATGCGCCGCCGGGCACGATCCGCGGGGATTTGAGCCGGTCGATGCGGTATAATCTGGTGCACGGGTCGGACAGCCCGGAGGCCGCCGAGCGGGAGATCGATCTGTGGTTCGAGCCGGAGCAGATTGTTGAGTATGATCTGGATGATCGCTTCTGGTACACCGGCAGGAAGTAGAACAGGGGGTCGGGACGGAGGGCGAAACGCGATGGAAGGGGCGCGGTCTCATTTTGATGCGAGTTGGACGGGGGCGACGGTCCGGCGGGTAGCGTCCACCGGCTGAACAATTGCACGCGGGAATCCGTATGAATATCGGATGTGGAGACTGGTCATGATGTGGCCGGACGCTGCTTATCAGCGGCGCGTTTGACGGCCCCCTTTATTTGGAACTTCATACGATGCAATTCTTCGGGTGTAACGGTTTTCGCGGGCATTACGAGTGTGTTGTCGATTGCGCGGATGATGTGCGTTTTGGCGATTGGCGGCAGTCGGGCGAAACGCGCCCGGGGGGCTTAGAATAGGCAAAATGGGCATTTTAACCTGGACAAAGAGCGTGATCTTCGCTATAATCAAGACATCAGGCTCTGTATGCAGAGCTGTGCGTAAGTCCGTCCTATTGGGTAGGTTACTGGAACCACATAAGGCTCGCTCTGGTGGGAGTTGCAACAGTTTTTTCGACAACGGCGGGGCCTCATTGGTATCCATTGTTAAGTGAGGTAGTTTATGGCAGTTGTAGGCGAAACGGTATGGGCGATTGACATTGGCACGTACAGCCTCAAAGCTCTACGGCTGAGCACTGAGCGAGGCGTTGTCGAGGTGATCGGCTTCGACAATATCCGGCATGGCAAGATTCTCAGCGCCGAGGACTTGACACCGGCCGAGCGGGAAGAGTTGGTCGCCCTGAGCTTGCGGAAGTTCGTCAACCGGCACGACGTGAGCATGGATGAGATTGTGGTTTCGGTGCCCGGGCAGAACAGCTTCGCTCGCTTTGTCAAGCTGCCGCCGGTCGAAGAAAAGCGGATCCCGGAAATTGTCCGGTTCGAGGCGGTTCAGCAGATACCTTTCGATATCAACGATGTTCAGTGGGACTGGCAGTTGATGTCCGAGCCGGATGCGGAGGAGTTGAAGGTCGGGCTGTTTGCGATCAAGAACGAGATCGTCAACGCGGAACTCGAGCATTACAACCGCGAGGATCTGCCCGTCGGTTTCGTGCAGATGGCGCCGATGGCGCTGTATAACTATGCGGCGTACGACCGGCCCGAACTGGTGGGTTCCGATACCAAGGCGACGATGGTGCTCAATGTCGGGGCCTCGAGTACGGACCTGGTCGTATGTACGAAGTCGGGCGTCTGGCAGCGCGGGATCATGATCGGAGGCAATACGTTTACCAAGGCGATTGCCGATACCTTCCGGTTGAATTTCGAGAAAGCCGAGAAGCTGAAGCGCACGGCGCCGATGAGCAAATACGCCAGGCAGTTATTCCAGGCCATGCGGCCGGTGTATACCGACCTGGCTTCGGAAGTGCAGCAATCGCTGGGGTTCTATAACAGTTCAAATCCGAACACCAAGGTGAGCCGCGTAATCGCTCTTGGAGGCGGTACGAAGCTTCGCGGTCTGCTCAAGTATCTGCAGCAGACGCTTCAGATACCCGTGGAGCGTCCGGATGCGTATAAGAAGCTCGCAATCAATCCGGGAATATCCGCTGCCAAGTTCCATGAAAACGTCTGCAACTTCGGCGTTGTTTACGGTCTGGGTTTGCAGGGGTTGGGGTTGGCGAGCATCGAGAGCAATCTTCTGCCGAGCAGCATCGCGCGCTCGATGGCATGGGCGGGCAAAGGGCGGTACTTCATGGCCGCGGCCTGTCTGCTGCTGGGTGTGTCCCTGTTGTGTCTGGGCAGGACGGGGCTCGATCACATGAGCTACGCCAATAACGGGCAAACCAGAGACCGGATCAGTACTACGATCCGTGAGGTGGATCGAATCAAGGGGTTGGTGAGCGAGAAAGAGCGGAAACGACAGGAGAGCGAACAGATCATACAGGCGGCATTCGACCGCTTTCAGCATCGCGAGGTGGTTCCCAACCTGCACGAGGTCATTTTCTCGGCATTGCCCAATGAGCAGAACAATCCCGGGCAAGCCGCACTATACCAGGCCTTTCGCAACGGGAACGTCGACGCGATCGTGAACAACTTCCCTCGCGAGCAGCGTAAGCAGATCTTCGTTACCAATATGGTCGTATATTACTCCGACGATCTGTCCCGAGCGAAGTTCGGGGGAGCAGGGATGTGGCGGACGACAAGGCGCAGGACGTCAGGGGAGGACGAAGAAGCAGGGATGGGAGAAATCAGCGAGGAAGAGTATGAGATGATGATGATGATGGAGATGCAGGGTGAGGAATACGAGTTCAGTCCGTTCGGAGTGGACGCGGCTCAGCAGGAGGCAAAGAAGACCGGCTTTGTCGTTTCGCTGGCGGGCTATAGCCCCTACGGCAAGGACGATCTCGAATTCAAGCGTCTGCTGGATCCGCCGGGCGTGGAAAATCAGCCGAGTCAATGGGGTTTCGTCACAAGGCTGATGCATTTGGACCAGTACGCCAAAGACGGCAACAGTCCCTTCGAATTGTATGAAAAAGGCGATCCCGAGCATTTCCGGATCAAGACGGGCGAGGTGGCTCTGGACGAACAGAGGCCCGCCGGTATCGGTGCCACGGAAATGCGGCCCATTCCAAAGCCGCCGGGTCAGGCGAATGAAATGGCGCAAGAGTACGAGACGGTGATTGTCGATCCCATGACCCGGGAAATTATCAACAAAGTCCCGCTTTACGATCCTTCGGGACAGCCCGTCAGGCATCGAGGCGAGCAGCAGTACGAGATCAAGGACCACTGGTTTGCTCTCGATGTGAAGTTCGTATGGAATCCCTCGGGGGAATCTGAAGAAACGCAGGATGGGGCGACGACGACTCCGATGTCGGGCGGCGGTCCATCTTCCGGGCCGATGAGCAATCCGGGGCCGATCCAGTAGAGTGTATTGGGCCGGAGTGATTCAGTTGTGCGATTTGATGACCTATAGTTTGTGTGAGCCAAATGGATATAAAGCTACCGAGCGGTAAAGACATTCTCGAAAAACTCAGCGTTCTCAAGAGCAACGTACCGCTGTTGATCTCAATTATCATAACGCTGGTGGCGATCCTGCTTTTCGTTCCGACCAAGCTGATGAGCGATCGGCTGCGTGCCCGGGTTCAGCAGGACAGCGTGATGATGGGCAACAAGATCAGCCGTGCGAATGCCCAGCCGGTCTCGCGGAATTTGCCGGAAGCAATGGATCAGTATCTGGAGGTTTACAGCAACGACGCCAACCAGATCACACAGTTGGCGATGCAGACGACGAAACGGGAGTTGCTGAGCTATCAGATTTTCCCCTCGCCGAACGACACATCCATGCTTCTGTTTCAGGAGTTCGGGCAGCGGTATCAGGTGGGCATCGAACAGATGCTCGATCGTGTGAATGCAGGCACGTGTCCGACGCCGGAGGAACTCGAGCGCGGTCTTGAGAGTCTCGGCGGCGCCGGACGCAGGCCGATGATGATCGAATTTCGACAACGTCCGGGGCGTGTTTCAGCGCGTGCTCTGGGGTTGTCGAGCCACCATGGGCTGACGGAGGCGGAGGTCACCATCGTGGACGGCATCTGCACGGAGCGGGCGAAAGCACTGGATGTGTATGCGGTGCCCGCGGATCTTGCAGGTTACAATTTCTGGCGGGATTATGTTTTTTCAGAGGTCACGATTGAGGATGCCGTCAAGGACTGCTGGTATTATCAGTTGGGCTACTGGATCATCGAAGACGTGGTCAAGACAATCGAGGCCGCCAACGCGGGTCATGACAGTCTGCTCAGCGCACCGGTGAAGCGGCTTTCGTACCTGACATTTACGATGGGTTCGCGGGGAGCGGGGCGCACCCGACGGGGCGGCTATTTCGGGCGACGGACCAGGAGTTCTCAGGATGCGGATAAGCCGGCGTATGTGTGGTCGGAGGACGAGGCTCTGACGCAGTCGTTCACGGGAAGGCTATCCGATGAAAGCACCGATGTCGTCCATTTCAGCTTTGCGGTGATTATCGATGCCAAAGAGATTCTGCCTTTCATGCAGCAGTTGTGCAGCGCTAAGGAGCACACATTCAAAGGTTGGAACGGACAGTTGTCTGAACCGCAGTTGTTCAAGCACAATCAGATAACGGTGCTGGAGTCGAGCGAGACCTCGATAGACCCGGATCGCGAAGAGCACGCTCGTTATCGATATGGCGAGCACACGGTCATGGAACTCAATCTGATTTGCGAATATATTTTCAATCGGCCCGCATATATTGAAATTATGCCGGAGACAGTCAAGAATCCTCCGGTTGAGGAGCAATAGCAGGTGTCGATTGCTGTCGGGCATACCGGTAAGAATAGTTTTCAAGATTCGACGTATTGTGTGAGACGGAACAGATGCTGAACAAGATATTACGTTTCCTCGAAGAGCACGCGGAGAAGATCGTGCTGGCGCTGGTTGGCGTCGTCTGCATGTACCTTTTGCTGAGCCGGGTTGTGTTCAGCCCGAATACGGTTGAGTATGACGGGCGGACATTCAGCCCGGGAGCGATAGATGAGTACATCGCACAGCAAGAGCAGGAACTCCGTGAAAAACTCACGCGCGACCCGGAGGCGCTGGAGTCTCCGCAATCGCAACTTCCGCTGTTCGTGGCCGAACTGGATTCGTCGCTGAGTGAAGTGAATGCGGATTTGTGGCCCGTGATGCCTCGCGTGCCCGAGGGCGGGGCCGGTGGAACGCGCAGCTATCCGCGGCCCGAGATCGGCGTGGTGTACGATTCGGCCGTCGATCACCTGCGAGCGGTGGCCTATGTGCCTACGGTTGAAGTTACGCCGGAGAACCCGTATGAAAAGAACATTCCACATGAACCCAACGATGTCGATCTGGTGACGGTTCAGGCGAAGTTCGATGTCGCCGAGCTGTACAAGGAGTTCTTCGAGAGCTATGCGGGTGACGACGTTCGTCCGGAATGGCGCGACCCGTGCTACGCCGAGCCGGTATTCGCTGCGGTGGATCTTCAGCGGCAGCGGTTGCTGGAAGACGGGACCTGGACGGACTGGCAGCGCGTGCCTCGTGCGAAGATCGATCATCGCAAGGACCTGTTCACTATTGTGGACGAGCCCGGAGAACTGCCGCCCGGCGGCTTGAAGGTTCGGTTGCTGCAGTACAGGAACAAGGAAACCCAGATTGATTTGCTGCAACCGCGGGCCTATCAAATCGCATCGGCAAAAGAGGAATGGTTCCCGCCGGAGTTACATGAGAAGTTCGAGCGGCTGCAGGGACTGGAAGAGTTGGAAGCCCGGCGCAAGGAATACGAAGAGCGACAGAACGAAACAACCAGCGGCCGGACGGGCGGTCGGCTTGAGTCGCGTACCGGCCGGCGGGGGGCTGCGACATCGAGGAGCCGGGGCAGCGAATATGGCGGTGCGTACGGGGCTACGGGCCGGAGAGGCCGAGAGTCCGGGCGACGGACCCGGGGGAGTACGGGCGGTCAGTTCGGCGAGATGTACGGCGATATGCAGGGAGGCCGGAGAGGTCGACGCGGACGGGGAACCGACAGCGATCTTATGATGGAAGAAGATATGCTGCTCTATGGGGAGCCGCGCGAGTTGTCGAACAGGCCCTCAACGGATGACGTCTATGTTGAATTTGATGAAATACTTCTGCGCAGGGACATGGATTTGTCGGAGCTAAACGAACTGGTCTTCTGGGCGCTGGACGACACGGCCCAACCGAAGAACACGTACCGCTATCGTATTCGCCTGGGGGTGTTTAACCCGGCGGCGGGGCCCCAGGCCTCGGATCTGATCTTCTGGAGCGGATTTTCGGATGTTACGGATCCGGTGCGAATTCCCGGCCGTATGTACTTCTTTGCTCTGGCCACGCAGGACGCCGGACAGGCGGTTCGCGTGGAGGTGGCCAAGTATGTGCTGGGTTACTGGTACACGGAGTTCTTCAAGGTGCAATCGGGCGAATTGATCGGCGAACTGCGTGAACTGCAGAATCCGGACCGTCGAGATACGCGTACGGTTCGAGATTTCCGGTCGCCGCGCACCAGGGATTCGTTCGATCAACGTATTACGGGCGTACCTCTGTCATCCGACAGGCCCGCCGAGCCCGAAGAGATCGACTACAATACAGGGGCGCTGATGGTGGATGTCGCCGCGGTTGCGGACTGGGCGGGCGAGCCCAAGATGAGCCCACGTCAGTATGAGAACATGCTCTACAGCTACGACGGAGCCGACATCGAGCACATGGGTATCGGTCAGCAGTACTGGCCGGTGGAACTCAAGACCGCATTTGCCGATATTTCCACGGCGCAGCGGGAGAAGAGGGAGCCGCTGAGGCCCTGGGAGGAGTCGCTGCGAAGACGAGGGCCCATGCCCGGCACGTTCGAGATGGAGGGCGGCGAGATCGATGAAGAGATGTACGAGCAAATGATGATGATGGAGATGGGCAACTACTGATCCGTATTGCTGCGGTCGCAGGCCAGCAGGGCATTGACGGACAATATGCGCAATGCAGCGGCGAGATCGGTCATTTGCGGTTCGCTGCGGACCGTGACTTCCGTGGCGGCGGGCGGAATGATGTCCACGTAGTTGTCACTGCAATCCAAGAGGTCGCCCGACGGGCTGCCAAGCGCTACGTCCCGGGCTATTGTCTGTGCCTCAAGCACAACCTTCCACTGACTGTCGCTGATTCGACGACAATCCACATTGATTCCAGGGGCCGGCCATGTCACGTACTTGTCCGGCAGATAGAAGAAGGAATTGTCGGCGAGCACGCGGTTTTCGCATTGCAGTGACAGAGACAACGCCGTTTCCTCGGGACGTTCGGGAAGGACGAAGGCTTTGGGTAATTTGAAGGAGACCTTCGATCCGAAAGGTCCTGCGGCGATTGGGAACTCGACGTGGTCCAATATACGGCCCGAAAGGTCGACGAGGCGGCAATTGAGCCGTCCCGTAAGCGGGGTCGCCCCGTCGTTCACTACGGTGAGGCCTGCGGCTTTAACCAGATCGGAAAAGCCGGCATGATCTTCCGCGGGCTCGCGATCGACGGCCACAAGCACATCAGCGAAGAAGCGGCGGGCGTAGAACCACAGGGCTTTCGGCTGACCAAGTACGTCCAGTGCGGACCATGTCGTGGCGGGCCAGCAGTCGTTGAACTGCCGGAAAAGAACTCCGCTGTTGCGTCGGTTTCCGCGCAATCGCTCGACATATACCTGCATCGCCCGCGCCTGGGTCAACTGGGAAAGATAGGCGAAAGACTCGAGTTCCGATGCGGGGCCGAACAGATCGCCAACATAGCGATACAGCCGGCTGTTACCATCGGCCTGATAATTGTGTTTTTCGACAGTTCTGTCACTGGGGCGAGCAGTGTGGGAAGGAGCGAAAAGACGGATGGTTCGGTTTGTGGCCGGCGATTGCATTCCGAACTCGGTAACGAAGGCAGGGACGTCTTCGTGGGGGCCGAGATAGTCCCGGACGGGTTCGTGGCCCGACCAGACGCGCCACTGATGTGCATTGAGGGTGCGTTGTCGCCGGAAGTCCTGGCGTTTTCCGAGCGGCGTCGTGGGAATATATGGAGTGCCGGGGGTCCACTGCCTGACCACCTGCGGCAGCAGTCTGTGGTAGATGGTCCGGCCGTAGAATTTCTTGCCGCTGCCGAGCCGGCCGGTGTAGTGCAGTTGATCGATTTGGCTGTTGCCGCACCAGAGAACGACGCTGGGGTGATTGCGCAATCTGCGGACGACGTGTTCGGCTTCGGCCTTAACGTGGTCGAGAAACCAACGGCGATCGGGATAGTATGCACAAGCGAACATGAAATCCTGCCAGACCAGGATGCCGAGTCGGTCGCATGTATTGTAGAAAGCGTCATCCTCATAGTAGCCGCCGGCCCAGACTCGAAGCATATTGCAATTGGCCCGGCGTGCAAGTTCCAGCAGTTGTTCGTACTGCGACGCTTGAGCGGAGCCCGGAAACATGGAGACGGGTATCCAGTTGGCGCCTCGGACTGCTATCGTGCGGCCGTTTATCTGAAACGCAAAAGCGCTTGCCTCTGGTGCGCCCGATGCGTTGTCCATTCTGTCACGGGCAAGAACCAGGTGGGCGGTGCGAATTCCGAAATCCCGCCGGACGTGGTCGATGCACTGATCGTGATGATATAGCCCGGCGTTCAATCGATACAGAACCTGCGAACCGTAGCCTGCGGGCCACCACAGTTCCGGCCGGTCGATGCGAACGAGAGCGGAGTGAAAGTCCTCTCCGGCTGCGAAAACGAGGCGGTGTTCGCTTTGTTCGTTGGGACCCGCAATGTCGAGCCTGCACACATAGCGGTCGCTGCGACTGGCGCGCAGTTTGACTTCGATCTTCACGTCGGCGTATTGCTCATTACAGTCGACGGTGCGCACATGGATATCGGAGATCGCGGCACCCGTGATGCCGTTGATCCGGACGCCGCGGTAGATGCCGCAGCCGGGCAGCGGGGGGCAGAAGTCCCAGCCGAACTGGTATTGGGCCTTTCGGACGTATACGCGGCAGTTGTCGCTGAGGCGCGTTGTGTCGATTCTGCCGTAGCGTTGCATGAGCCGTCGGCCGTGCGCGACGGCCGGTTCGAATTTGACCAGCAGGGTATTGTCGCGTGGCTTGAGCAAGGAAGTGACGTCGAAGCGATGCCGCGTGAACATGTTCTCGGGTTTGCCGATCAACTTGTCGTTGAGCCAGATGCGTGCGACCGTGTCGAGTCCGTCGAAGATGAGGATGAGTCGTTCGCAGGGCGACAGATCCTCGGCAAGATCGAACTTCCGGCGAAAAACCCACGGTTTGTCGCTTACCCAAGCGAACTGTTCGGGATCGCGCCAGAGGCGATTCTGGCGGATTTTGCCCGCTTCGATGAGACTGGTGAAGATCGAGCCGGGCACGCGAGCGGGTTGCCAGTTGTCGCCGTCGAGGTCCCTCATTCGACGAACCGAAGGGGGGTATTCTCGGAATTCCCAGCGTCCATTCAGATCCTGCGTTGCCTTTGGCACAAAAAGCTCCTTCTTTCATTCCTTGCTCGCAGCAGGTTATCATGGCTTGTGACAGGTGTCAATACGAACAGCGTGTGTTCGGGCGAGGCGATCGTTGCTTGCCGTGCACGGGAAAGTTTAGTAAAAACAGTGCAGCGGCACCGGCTTCGAAAGCATACGGAAGGGTGCATCACTTACATACTTATGGTTAATGGCAGGTGAAGAGATGGCGAAGAAGATCACCGTGATGTTCATATTGCTGATTGGAATTACGGCCCGGGCGGCCGCCGATCCTCAATATGTCTGGGTCGAGGCGGAGGACAACATTGACAAACTCGAACACAATAATGACTGGTATGATCCGGTCGACAGAAGGACATCGCTTTCGGCAAATGACTGGTGGCATTCGTTCGACGAACCGGGTATGGATTCGGGTTATGTTGTTTGCGCGAGCGAGATTCCGGCCGGCGGGGAATACCGCCTGTGGATACGCCTGAATCTGTCGAGCACAGGGTATTTGTACGGCGTCGACGGCGAGAAATTGAAGGAATTGCCGGTCGAGCAATGGCGCCAGGCCGACAAGGAGCACGAATGGGATATTGAGCACGAGAGGCGGGTCTTTGATGAGACCTATGTATCGCATGATGGTTCGAATCGGCATAAGTTGGCGTGGGTCAAAGGGCCGGTTCTGTCTCTGAGTGAGGGCGAGCATCGCTTCACGTTCAAGGTCTCACCCGGCAAGGACGGCAAGGGCTGGGGTGCGGTGGATTGTTTCGTTCTGGCCGGCGGTGATTTCGAGTTTCGGCCGCGGATGTTCTACAAGCCCGGGCGGAAGGTGGAGGTCGCTGAGGAAATTGATGCGGTCAATTCGTGGCCTTTTCCGAACGATCGGGATGATTTTGCGTCCTCGCCAATCGATCTGCGGAGTTTGAACGAGCAAGTGGCGGGCGAGCATGGATTCATTCGACTCAGCGAGGACGGCGAGAGTTTTGTGCGGGGCGACGGCGAGCCGATACGGTTCTGGTCCGGCTCGAACTACTCGTGGAGAATCCCTTTCGACGACGACAATTTGTTGGTGAGCCCCACGGAGAAGGAACAGGTTGCGCATCATGCGCGCTGGCAGGCCAAGCGAGGGGTCAACATGGTGCGCTTTCACGGGCATCTTCCTCCCAAAAAGCGTCGAAACCAGCAGCAGGAAATCACGCGGGAGAGTATTAACGAGGTCGATCTGCATGGTGCGTGGTATATGGTGGCGGCGTTCAAGAAGGAGGGCGTCTACTCGACGATCAGTCCGTACTGGGGATCGCACACGGACAATTACGCCGAATGGGACCTGGGTTTTGAGGGCGGAAATCTGGCGGGCCTGGTGTTCTTTTACGAGCCCGTAGAGCAGATGTACAAACATTATCTGCGGCGCTTATATACACAGACCAATCCGTATACGGGGATACCGTTGAAGGACGAACCGGCCGTGGCGATCATTCAATTGCAGAATGAGGACTCTCTGCTGTTTTACACGGCGTCGCGCATCAGCGGCAGGCCGCTGGAGGTGCTGACGAAGAAGTTCGGCGACTTTCTGAGGGGAAAATACGGCTCGCTGGAGAAGGCATTAGCGCGGTTCAAGAGCGACTATGAGTCCGGCTGGGATCTGCGGGGCGAAGACGACGTTGGCAAGGGCACGGCGGCCTTGCTGCAGAACTGGTTTTTCACGCTCGACGCCAGGAATCGGGCCGGGCGATGGGCCGATCCGAAGACCCGGGCTCGCCTGGACGAGCAATTGGAGTTCTTCACAATGCTGATGCGGGACTGGAACGTTAAGATGGAAACGTTCCTGCGCGAAGAACTCGGCTGCAAACAACTGATTAACGCCGGAAACTGGAAGTCTGTCGATCCGGTCAGCACGGATGACGCCGAGCGGTACTCTTACACGGCCAACGAGGTCATTGGGAAGAACGGATATTACGGCAGTATCCATGCGGGCATCAATACGGGTTGGCAAATCCTCACCCAGCAGGTGTATACCAACTGGTCGGCACTGAAGCGGCCGCGATTCTGGCCGATGAACGTCAAGCAGGTGGACGGGCATCCGTTTATTATTCCGGAGAGCCTGTGGGTTCCGCCCAACCTGTACGCTTCTGAGGGGCCGCTGCTGGTGGCGGGGCAGCTCTCGCTGACGGGCGTGGATTCGTTTTACTGGTTCGCCTCAGGCGGGCAGGAGTGGGGTGAGATCGACGCCAAATGGTCGTATACGCAACCGATGACCCTGGGGCAGTTTCCCGCTACGGCGCTTGCCTTTCGCAGAGGGTACATTCAGCAGGCGAGCGAGCCGGTGGTGTATGAAGAGCGTAGCCTGGAGGACATCTGGAAGCAGCGGACGCCGTTGATTGCCGAGTCGCCGGTCTGGGACGTCAATCGTGACGAGGGCGACATGCCGGTCGAATCGAAGATTCAGACGCCTCAGGACCCGTTGGCGTTCTGCGTCGGGCCGGTTGAAGTCAGGTACGGCGGCAGCGCGGAAAACAACCGCCTTTCGCCGAGACTCCACAGTCTGATTGACGAGGACAGACAGCTTCTTCGCAGTGTGACGGGCCAGATGCGTACCAACTATGGAAAAGGCGTGTACACGGTTAATGCACCGAAGTGCCAGGGGGCGGCGGGGTTCCTGGCGACATATGAGCGCATTGCGCTGGGCGATACGGTGATCGACTGTGACAACAAGTACGCTACCATTGTTGCCGTACCGCTTGATGGGGAGCCTCTGGCCCGCTCGCGTGAGATTCTGGTTCAGGTGGGCACGGTGGCCAGGCCGACCGGCTGGACGGTACGCGAACGGGCGGTCGAGAGCGGCGGCAGGACGTACGACGGTGTGCAGATCATGCGAAAGGGCGGCCGGCCGCTGTTGATCGAGAACACGAAGGCCGTCTGGACGATTCGGAATCCTCACGTTCAACGCGGCCGAGCACTGGATATCAACGGCCAACCCATGGACGTGGATGTGGCTGTGCAACGAAAGGGCGAGCAGTTGGTTGTGATGTTGCCGCCGAATTCCATGTACACAATTGTCTCCGCCAGATAGCACCACACGAGGAATCGGACTATGCAGATACGGATCAATAGAGAGTTTGCGACTGTGTTATGCCTGCTGTGGCTTGCAGCGGCGACTGCGACTGCAGCGGAGGATGACTTCCGCGCTGCGTATAACGCCGTGCGCGGTCACGTGCGTTCGGGGGATGTGAACGCACAGGTGATTGAGAAGGCCAAACAGGTTGTAGCTTCGGCCGGCACGCAGGATGAGAAGACTGCGGCGGTTCGCCTCCTGGCCGAGGCATATCGCGAAGCTAAACGATATAAAGAGGCTGCTGAGGCGTATCGTCGGACCTTCAGCTATGAGGTGCAATCGCAGCGCCAGGATCGTGCTCATCGTGCGTATGAAGCCGCCCGGGACCGTTTGCGATCTCTGGAACAGGTCGAACCGTTCGATGCGGCGGCGGTCACGACGGCCGCTCAAGAGGCACTCAGTTGGGATGACGGCAAGTGGTACAGTCTCAGCCAGAAGCTGGATCTGCTTGATTTCGTGATTTCGGCACGGGAGAAGGAGGACCGCCAGAAGGCAAATATCGGCTATCTGGAGGACCTTCTAAACAGCGGCGGCCTGGGAAAAGAAGCGAAAGTGCCTTTGATGATGCGGATCGCGGAACAGGCATCGCGGGCCCAACTGCACCAAAAGGAGATTGCCACGTACGAGGGCATTCTTTCCGATTCGTCGGCTACGCCTGCTCAGCGCGGCTCTGTCCTGCTGCGACAGGCGGAGATTCTGGAACGGTCGAACAAGCCGAAAGAGGCTCTGGCGAAGGCCGAACGTGCACTGATTGAATTCGACAAGGGCAAAGAGGCGGGCCTGGATCTGGGATGGCACACCGTCAACGGCATCAAATGGGCCGGCACGCTGGCGAGAGAGGTTCTGCTGGACTGCGACAAGGCCATCTATTTCTTCGAGAAGATGATGGAGTACACGGAAGGGGACTACTGGATGGTTCCCGCCCGTCTTGAACTGGCCCGGACGTACGCGCAGATGCAGCAGTGGCAGAAGGCCGAGGCTCAGTATGACGCGATCGTTGGAGCTTCCGATGAATACAGACCCCGGGTATTGCTGCCGAGAGCGCAGATGGTGTATTACGACATGGATAAGACCGAGCAGGGGGCCGAGCTTCTTCGACAGGCCTTCAATTCCGCGGCGATACGGGGTAGCGAGCGGTACCGGGCGTTGTTCAAACTGGCGGACACCCTGAGGATGCGAGGCGGGAAGGAGGCTGCGCTGGGCTGGTTCCGACGATACGCCGAGATGCCTGATGCGAGCGAGAAGGATGTGGCCCGCTATTCGGCTACCGTCTATTATGAAATGGGCAGGGTTTATGAGAGCCTCGGCGACGTGGACATGGCCAAGAGACTGTTTCGCAAGGCAATGAATAGGGAAGGCGGTGATATGCGATCGCGGGTCCAGGCGAGGAATGCACTGGAGGATATTCTGTACTTCGAATGATCAGAAGGGGCGGTCGGACGGTATTTTGCCCGGCATCCGGCAGCGGTCTCTTGCCGGTATGAGATTCGATCTGTGGTTCCGGTTGCAACTGTCACCGAAGCAGTCACCGCGATGTTTCGAGCGGGGTTGATTCCATCCCGGTTCCACCGGTTCAGCGTGTCACATTTCAGTCAGCAGTACGCTCATGGGCTGTCGTACCGCCGTTTCCCGCACGTCCACCGGCGGTGGAGGTCTTTCCCCGGCCCGATTGAAGGATGGACACATTTCCACTAATTATAGTCTGCAACTCAAATTGAGCTGGATATAACGCAGAGAGTCTGCTATCTTTGTTCGGCCATATCGGAAGGTATGTGCGCGTGGCCCATCTAAGCACAGGGCCTCATGTGTGCGTGTTCACGTTGTGTGTTCCCGCCGGTGTCGAAACCAGATGCGGGTGACGGAAGAAAAAAGAATGGAGCGGACGAAGGAATCAGGAATCATGAAGAATCTCTCACCGGTATCGCATACGTGTCTGCAGATCGCAGTGTCACTGAGCATTGTTCTGAGTCTCGTTGTTCTGGATTCGCCCGTCGGAGCCGGTGCATACGAATGGGGAGGTCTCGGCAGCAGAGCCCAATCCATGGGAGGCGCGTTTGTCGGCGTGGCTGACGACTGGACTGCCATATACTGGAACCCGGCCGGTCTGGCACAACTTGAGGGAAGCGGTTTCGGCTTCGACTTCTCCAGTCCGCATCCGGTGATAACCGACGGCAGCAGCCTGTCCAACCTGACTTCTGCGCAGATGGATACCCGGTATCAGATCGATACTTTTGCCCAGTTCGGAGGCGAGCCGACCCGATTTGCGGACAAGACGGTCGAGTACAATTTCTACGTCCCCGCCGGTGCAGGGGGGTACTGGCAGCAGGACGGATGGACGCTGGGCGGCGGCTTCTACGTGCCGGTAGGATATTACCTCGATTGGGACGATACCATCAGTTACAACGGCGGCGTCAGCACCATCAGCGCCAAGCTCTTTCAGCAACTGGGAATTCGGGCGTTCAATCTTTCTGCGGGCAGGCAGATCAACCCGAAGTGGTCTTTCGGGGTCGGCTTCAATTTGCTGTATGGTTCCATTGACTACAAGGCACAGAAGTTTGCGACGAATACCGCCGTGGGGAGTTACAGTTCGGTAACCGAGTCGCACAACAGCGGGACCGGATACGAAGGTATCTTCGGCCTCCTGTATAAGGCCACGGATAAGCTGAACGTCGGTGCAGTCTATCGTACAGGGGCGAAGGTCGAACTCGATGGAGACGCCACTTCCTATCTGACGCTGACGGGTCTGAACGAACGCACGGATTTCAGGCAGAAGTTCCAGTATCCGGAAACGCTGGGAGTGGGTCTTGCGTACAAGGCACGGCCTGATTTGACGCTGGCTGCGGACTGGAATCGGACGATGTGGTCCGCATTTCGAATCGACGTCAACTACAAGGTCGAGGGAATGGCTTTGCGTGACAAAGATTACTCCGCCGACTGGAAGGACTCCAACCGGTACCGGTTCGGCTTCGAATACAGGCCGACCAAGACCTGGAGCGTCCGGGCGGGGTATATGTTCGACGAGTCTCCGCTTCGCGACAAGTCGGTCAGTATGTCCAATATAGTCGGCGTGGATCGGCACAATGTGACGGTAGGCATCGGTCGCAGCCTCAAGGACAATCTGTCGCTCGATGTGATCTACGGATACGCATGGGGCGATCGAAAGGTCAGCGGCGTCCGCTACAAACAGCGGGTGAATTTCGTCGGCTTGTCGGTTGACTATCGTTTCAAGTAAAATGTCCTGATGAGGTGTATTTAACGATGGATTGTGAATTGCGGCACATGTACGGTTTGATATTTGATCTGGACGGGGTCATTGCAGATACCGAGGGCTTGAATGTGGCTGCCACAGGCAGGGTCTTCAAGGAGGAATTGGGCATCCCGCATGTAACTTTGAAGGATTTTGAGGCGGGACTGGGCAGGGGAGCCGAGGCATATGTGCGGGCGGGGGCCGCCGCGCATGGTGTTGAATTGACGGACGAACAGGTCGAGACGATCACGCGGCTGAGGCAGGAGTACTTCTTTGAGGAATTGAGCAAGCGGCCCCTGCCCCCTTTCCCCGGCGTGATGAAACTGATGCAGGATGGGATGGCGGCGCCGGATTTTCGACTGGCAATCGCCACATCAGGGACGGAGAAGAAGTCCAGGGCGGTGCTGGAATCGGCGGGAATTCCGTATACGCAAATGACGTATATCAACGGAAATATGGTGTCGAACAAGAAGCCCGATCCGGAACTCTTCCTGCGGGCGATTGAAGGCATCGATGTGGCGGCGGACAGATGCGTGGTTATCGAAGATGCGCCCGACGGTGTGGCCGCGGCCAAAGCGGCGCAGACGCGCTGTATAGGTGTGACGAACTCCGTCGACGGCGAAAGACTCGCCGAGGCCGATTATGTCTGTGATACGCTGGAGGACGTCGACCTGGACCGGTTGCGGGCGCTCGTTGACGGAAAAACAGATTGAGCGCGGCGGTTCAGCGGCCCATTGACAGATCGACCATCCATGCATCAGGTATATTGCTGTCGATTACATCTGCAGCGAGATTCGTCCATCGGATATCCCGGTCGAGGATCGCGCTGTCCGTGCTGACCACGATGTCGTCACTTTCCGCCAGAATGTGATCGGGACTCAGGACCATATCCACTCGCCAGTTCCATTCGTTTTGTTCGGCGGCGCTGCATATATGCGTCTTGAGCCTGCCGCTGTTGGAGACGGGCTTGTCGAGCAGCCATTGCACGTCGCCCACCTGCCAATCGCTGAGAAAGCGGCCGATCATCGCAATGGCGGGCGTGGTCTCGCTGACCCTGCGATACGATCCGTGCATGCCGGCGAGGTCTCTGTAGCAGCCGTCCGTGCCCCTGAAAATGGCTCCGCCGCTGAGGGCCGCTTCGATCGTGATGAGCAGATTGTAGCCGTCTACAACGAGACTTTGGTGCGGCAGTTCTGCCGTAGCGATCCGGCGACGCTCCCGGTCTGCGGCCTGTTGTTCCGAACATGCGGCGCGCATCAGGGCCAGGCGTTGTCGCTGTGTCAGCGAGAAGCGATCGCCCACCAACTTGAGCGAGCTTTTCAGGGCATACCCCCTGGTAAGCAGCCAGCAATAGTCGCTCATGGCTTTGCGCAGGACGGGGATGTTCTCGGGGGCAAAAAGCCTGCGATCTTCAGGATGTGGACCTCGATGGCTGCGGCTGTCCGGCATATGGTTCCTCGAAAACGGCGGTCAACAACAAATACGGTACATGCACCACGCCACAAGTCAAAAACAAATTGACACACACGTCGTGCAAAACTACGATTCGGTGCGAGCAGTATCCTTGTGTTGAAAGCAGATTGATTCAGCAGTCACAGGTAACCATGCCAAGCCACAACTTAGCACGCGTGCAGATTGACGATATGGAGATGCTGGGCTATTCCGTCGCCGGCGAGGAAACGGTGGTCGCGATCCCGCAGCTTGACGTCTGTTTCGATATCGGCAAGGCGCCCGATCAGTTGATCCCCGTCAACCACGTCCTGCTGACCCACGGGCACATGGATCATGCCGCCGGCTTTGCATATTATCTGTCCCAGCGGAATTTCTGCGGTCAATCCCCCGGCACGATTCTGGCGCCGTCCAATCTGCTCGGGCCGATCAGGACGATTGTCGAGGCGTGGGGCAAGCTCGACGGCAACCGCATCCCGGTCAACCTCGTTGGCGTCAAGGCGGGTGATGAATACCAGATCAAGCCGAACCTCATTACGCGCGTATTCCCGACGAAGCACAGCCGGGGTTCGGTCGGCTTCTGCGTTATTGAAAAGCGGAAGAAGCTCAAACCCGAGTACACCGAATTGACCGGGCCGCAGATAGTGGAGTTGAAGAAGCAGGGCATCGCGATAGATTACCCGCTGGAGATTCCCATCGTAAGCTATCTTGGGGATACGCAGTATGTCGATTTCGCCCAGCTCGATTATGTCGCCGGGAGCAAAATACTGATTGCTGAGTGTACGTTCTACGAAACGGACCATGCCGGGCGGGCCCAGGCGGGCAGGCACATGCATGTAACCGAACTGGCCGGCCTGCTCGAGAGAATGCAGAACGAGCACGTGATCATTACGCACCTGACTCAGCGGACTCCTGTACACGAAGTGAAGAAGATGTTGAAGAAGAGCCTGCCGAAGTCGTTGCTCGGGCGGGTTACGATCTTGATGGACAAGAGGAGACAGGAGCACAGATGATCGCCGAAGCACGCGTGTGACTCGCAGCTTTTTTCAGAGAGCGGGTCTGGATTCTGTCAGGCAGAGATCGACAAGCTCATCCATTACGGCTACGCCGGCACACATCACCTTGTCCGCTGCCCCCCAGTAAATCTTGACGGTTCCGTCGTCTTCGGGCACTGCGCCGCATGTGAACACCACGTTGTGCACGTAGCCGACCAGTTCCCACGGATCTTCCGGGGCCAGGATCCACCTGTCGCCGACTCCCAGGACGGTCGCGGGATCGTCCAACTTGTGCAGGGCGACGCCAAGGCGGTACACGCTGCCGTCCATAGTGGGAAAGACGCCGTGGTAAATGCTCAGCCAGCCCTTGTCGGTTTTAATGGGCGGGGCGCCGGGGCCGATCTTCATTTCATCCCAGTGGTACTGCACCGGCTTCATCACGAGTCTCGACTCGCCCCAGTGCCGCAGGTCGGGCGAGTAGCTGATCCAGATCGACCACGGACTTATGTCCGAATGGGGTCGGTCGAGTTTGACGTACTGTCCGCGGATCTTTTCGGGAAAAATGACGGTGTTCCGATAGTCCGCCTGGGTGATGAACGCGATCCGCTCGACAGCCTGGAAATCTTCCGTTCGAGCCAGGCCGATTCGCACGCCGTGTCGTGAATACGCGCTGTAGGTGATGTAGTACGCCCCCTCCAGGGCGGTAATACGCGGGTCTTCGACGCCGTACTCCTCATATTCGGCATATACACCCTCTCTGCTCGGCGCCATAAAGGGTTCAGGACGCGGCGTGAAATCGAATCCATTGTCGCTCTCAGCAATTCCAATAATCGACCGTCCCGTGTCCAGATGCGATCGGAACAGCATGATGTACCGGCCGTTGTGCTTTGTTACACCGGCGTTGTGCACCGTCTGAACCGCGTACGGAATGTCGTCTTTGGTCAATATGGGGTTGCCTTCACAGCGTTGAACAAAGCTCTTCTTCATCTGTCAGATTCCCGGAAAAGATTACCTGCGCTTCTGATGCTCTCTTCTGAATATCTCCTCATAGACTTTTTCATAGCCGGCGACCATGCAGTCAATCGTGAAATTCTGCTCGACGCGCCGGCGGCACTGTCTGCGGTCTATCCTGCCGATTCTGTCTACCGCCGTAACGGCTTCATCGGTATCGCTCACCAGATATCCGGTTTGTCCGTCGGCGATCACTTCACGGCATGATCCCAGATCCATCGCGATGACCGGCACGCCGGCAGCGTTCGATTCGGCCATGACCAGTCCGAACCGCTCAGGGATCGTGTTGAGATGAAGCACCGCCATCGCCTCTGCGAGCAGCGCATCGCGCGCTGCGGGATTGACGGGTCCTATGTACTGGCATGACGAGAGGTTCAGGTGCGGTCGTATCATTGTGTCGAAATACGCCTGGTCCTGGACAATGCCGGCGATAAGTAAATCCACGCCCGCCCGCTTTGCTGCGTCAATTGCCAGGTGCACGCCTTTGTCGGCATGAATGCGGCCGTAGGAGACCAGTTTATCGCCAGGTTGGCCGCGAAAAGTGAACTGCGAGATGTCGATGCCGTTATAGACGGTCGCGAGATACGGCAGTTCGGGATCTCTGTCCGAATCGCTGATGGAGACGAAGAACGTATCTTTATATCGCCTGTATGCGGGCAGTATGCCGGGCTCTGAGAAGCCGTGAATCGTCGTCAGCATCGGTGTATCGACCAGGCGGGAATACGTCAGGGGCGGATAATCGAAGTTATTGTGAATCAGGTCGAATTCGTCCGCCTGTTCCATGCAGTATGCGATATGCATGCAGGCACAAACGGGGGGGATTTGTGACTTGTCTTCCTCATAGCCTTTCTCGATAATCCCTTCGAGGCGGGCCTTTGTGACGGAATCCTTCGTGGCAAACAGTGTAACGTTTTTCCAGCCGCGAGCTACGAGTCCCTCGGCGATATTGCTCGCCACCGTCTCCCAGGCTCCGTAGGCTCGCGGGGGTGTTCGCCATGCGACAGGGGAGAGAATTGCAATCCGTTTGCTCTTCAAGTCCATTGTTGTCAATTGTCCCGTCTTGAGTAATCCGCCGGGCCGATCACGCCTGAGTCACCACCGGCGGTTGTGTCAGTCCGTATATGTACACTCGGCCGCGTGGAAAGTCAACGAAAACGGGTGCTCGTAAACGGACCGGAGAGTGCGGCTTCTCACTGAACTGGACGCTCGTTTTGCGCGAACCACTTTAGAAGCAGGAGCTTTCGCTTTGTGGGCTCGTCTGTGGGTGTCCGGTCGTTTCTGTCCGGACCATGCTCGACGCTCCAGCCGTCCCATTCGCGAAATGCGTGATAGGACCAGTCCCAGTCGTAGTCTTCGAACAGGTCGATCACGTCCCGCAGGTACTGATAGGCACTGTCGTGTGGTGCCCAGCGAATAGCACTGAACTCGCCGACGTACATATGCACGTTGAACAGTTTTGCGAACTCGATTGCCGGCAGCATCTCTTCGTCAAGCCGCTCTTTGTCCCAGTATTCGCCGTTGATCATGCCGGGATACGCAATGCCCGTTTTCTGATTGTGCACGCCCTGATGGGTGAAACTGTGCGGTCGGTACATGTGAAAGCTGTAGATCACGCGTGGCAGATCAAGCGGCGCCAGCGTATCGAAGCCGTCCGGGCCGCCCCATGGACTCGGTTCGAAAACGACAGGCTTTCCGGGATCGATAGTGCGAATTGCCCGAGCGGCTTTGGTCGCCAAATCGCGCCAATTCAATAAGCCGTCCGCGACTGTTCCTTCAACGGCCTCATTCAGCAAATCGTATGCGTAGACGATTTCGCGTCCCTTGTATCTTGCGGCTATTCTCTTCCACACGGAAACCAACTTGTCCTGGTAGAGCCTTTCCGTGAACATCCGGCACACACCTCCGGCGGCTCTGCCTCCCGGCGGGGTATGCAGGTCTACGAGTACCTTGATATTATACTTCTCGCATGCGTCCAGCGCCTTGTCGCATTCGGCCAGCGCTCCGTCGAGCCAGTTGTCATACGCATCCAGGTCTCTGGCCCATTCTTCGGCGCTCTTCATCGGTGTCCAATTGAGCTGCCAGCGGATTTGATTGGCATTCCATTTCAGTGCGAGGTCGCGGATGTCCTCTTCTCGAAACCTCGGCCCGTGCATGACGCCCCGCAGCCTTGGCAAATCGTGCCCGATGAACTTCTTTTCGGCTCGGTATCCTTCAGCAACGGGACGACCGGCCGTAATGTGCAGTTCGTCGAACCAGGCGGTTCCGCTGACTTTCTCCAGCCCCACGACAAGCCAGGCCTTTGCAATACTCCGGGGAATCCGAATTGTATGCCGTACGCGCTTCCAGTCGAACGCGCCGGACGGCAGGGGAATCTGGGGGTACTGGCGCCCGCCTGCTTCGGTCTCCAGCAGGAGCATTACCTTTACGCCGTTCCAGGGGTTCGGCGGTTGCGATACGTCCCTGGCTCTCACCAATCCCTCCAACGTCAGAAGCCGGGAATCAACCGCCTTGAGACGGAGCGGGAAGCGCCGAACAAGTGTCCCCGGGTTGTCCTGAGCGATGCACAAGGATCGGCTGCCTTCGTAACCCTTCACCAGTTTGCCGGCTTGTGTGCTATCCGGCATGCTCTGGTCGAAGTCGCAGAACAGAAGCGTCTGGCGGTTTGCATCGACACGCGCCGCAAGCAAGACCAGCACGCCGAAGGCCGCAAGCCACGTCAATTTGAGTCCTCGTACCATTCTGTCTTCTCCACAGTCTGTGCTACTTCAAAGAGCACATTATACACTGTTATCGGGCCATATGCATGAAAAGCTCTCGAAAGCCCGGTGGAACGGATCCCGTAACAGACCGTGCGAATTCGGGATCATTTTTCCCGCCCCGCTGTTGATTGAACACAGACTCGAATCGTGTTATCATTGTGCTCTGATGGAATCGGCAGAACCAACACGTCGGTTTGTGCAGGTCCTGCTGTTTAGTGACTGGCTGAAGATTGAAAGGACGCTCAATGGCTTTCGGCGTAATGACATTACTTGCAGTGCTTGTGGCAATCGTTAGCCTTATAATGGCCATGGTGGCTATGGGGCAGTCTTCCCGGATGGCGGTCAAAATCGCGGAGCTTAAGAGAGATGCCTTTTCGCCCGAGGAAAAAGAACGCCTGCGACAGACCATTGATAAAACGGAGTCACTCGAAAACCGCCTCAACGAGATAAAGGCGACCGTTGAGCAGACGGCCAATCTGCTTAACGAGCATGCCACGCAGCGGAGCAGTGAGTACGCGGCAATACAGGCCACTAAACAGGAGTTGAATGGGAAGATTGCGGCGTTGGCGGCGTCGCAGGACAAGTTGGAGGCCATTGTTTCGGAGGTGGAGAGCTTCCGACAGTTCAAGGGGATTGTCGAGCAGACACACCGCAAACTGTCCGATGTATTCTCCGGGGTCCAGCCGACGCAGGTGCTTCCGGAATCTGAGGTGTCCGTCCAGGACTATATCGCTGCCCACAAGGGGGCCGCGCAGTCTGCGACCGAATACGATCAGCCGCTGCAATCAGCGGATGCCGGCGAACGCGGGACGGCCTACAGCCGGTTCATTGGGGATGCCAGCGAAAAGGACGCCCTCGAACTGGCTCGGCGCGGTCTCCAGGACCCGGATGCGATCGTCCGTGAGAAGGTCATTGAAGCCATGGACGTGCGGGCCTGCAGTCTGGACGAAGGCATTCTGTTCTGGGACATGTTGGCGGATCATTCAGCGAAGGAAGGCGACGTTCGCCTTCGCCAGGACATTCTCCGGCGTCTGGTGCTCGCTGATACGGACAGGTACCAGGATGTCTTTCTCAGAGTCCTGAATGAGGCCGGTAGCAAATCTTCGCTCGGACTGTGCTTCGAGTATTTCTGCAAGCACCCGCATGAAGCCGCCCGGGAAGCGATTCTCACATATGTAACATCGGATCAGCCCGATCCCGCTCTGTTGCCGAAGGCCTTGGAAGCCCTCGCTCGACTTGCAAAGCCCGAAGACGGGACGGTCATCGCGAAGTTCGTCCAGCACCCGGATATGTATGTGAAGGCCAGTGCCGCCGAGCAGCTTGGGCGGCTCGATGCCGAAGCATACATGCACACGCTGGGCGATCTGGATGAGAGTTCGGAAGTGCCTGTCATCCGAGCGGCCCGCAGTGCACTGCTGCGACTGGCGCCGCCGGACCAGCAGTTCGAAGGATTGATGATCCTCCTTGAAGAATTGCCCGATCAGAGAGAGCATTTCAAGATATTGGAGCAGTTGCTCGAATTGGGACGTCAGGAAGCAGTCGAATCATATCTCCTCAGAGAGTACCCCGATTTCGAACCCGAGCCGCGTAGAACAGCGTGGCAAATGCTGCTCCGGCTGGGGATCTATGTGCCTACGCCGGGCATCGAGCCCGATCGGCAGCCCTGGAAGGGATTGGCGGAGCGGGCCCGTACCATTGAAGTAGACCTCTCGAATGCCTGAGCGCCATGCGGTGGTTGGCGCGTCGCGTTGTACACTGCACGGTGGTGTGGATGTCGAGCCCGCGGGCAGCCGGGGGATAGCGAGAAGAGGGTCGATTGGGTAAAGAGAACTGCAAGGGCCTTGCGGTTTCGTGCTGCCGCAGGGCGAAGCGATAATGGAGACGGGGGGAATCGAACCCCCATTTCCGCGATGCGACCGCGGTGTGCTCCCGTTACACCACGTCCCCGAGAGTGTACAACGCCGGTATTTTAGCATCAGATGCGGCAAATGCAAATGTTTTTGCGCCGGCGGCACGAGTTTGTGATCAAAACTGCCATCTTTCGTGGCAGACTATATTCTCCACCGGTTCGCGTTTCGGTTCCTTCCTGCTGTCGGCCGGGTATCCCAGCGCCATGAGTTCGACAATGACGGTATCGTCGGGGATTCCGAGGATCGGACGGACTTTGTTCGGATAGAACGATCCGATCCAGCAGGTGGCCAGCCCGAGTTCCGTTGCCTGCAGACAGACGTGCTCCAGCGCGATGGACACGTCTATCGGTCCGATGGCCTGGCCGCACCGCATTACATGGTCGCTGACGCTGCACGCGACGATGATCGCTCCGGCCTTTTCCAGAAATTTCTGGTCGTTCGCCGCATGAGCGAGCTTTGCCTTGGTGGCCTCTTCCTGCACGATCACAAAACGCCAGTCCTGGAGGTTCTTGGCCGACGGTGCCAGCCGAATCGCTTCCACAATCGCCTCCAGTTTCTCCTTTTCTATCGCTTTGTCCAGATAAGCCCTGCAAGAGTATCGCTGTCGTATGGCTTCACAAACGGTCATGACGGCACCTCAATATCTCTGATAATCTCCAATTGCACCATGCAGAGGATGGAATATAAGCTATCGTTGGTATTGACGCAAGTAGCCGCATGCGGTATTCTACCGGGCCACGGGCGGTTAGCTCAGTTGGCTAGAGCACCTGCTTTACACGCAGGGGGTCACAGGTTCAAGTCCTGTACCGCCCATTTTCACAAGTCCTTGCGAGGCAGTGGTTTACTGTCGCTCGCCTTTTTTCTGCTTGTTGCGAGAGGATTTTGTGGCAGTTTGGACTTTGTTTGCGCCAGCGGCCTTGTCATATAGCTCCTGCGGCACCTGCAGATAATGACGGGCAGAAACCTGAATACCGTGCCCAATCCATGTTGAGACCACATACTGAGGATAGACTTGCCCCCAGTCTGTCTCACGGTTTCGTCGCATGACCTGGAATGCATCATCCCACTTTTCGATCCCCGCACGCCTGCGAACAACTCTCGATTCCGCCATGTCATTGATGAGTTCGACGAGATTCTCCAGTACAATCTGATCTTGGGTCATGGTCGTTCCATCCTTTCTTTCCGAAAAAAAATGGTATTGACACGACTTGACCCGCTTCTGCAAAGTCCCAATCCGGACCGTTTTTTTTCCCGTCATCGTTCTGCGAAGGGGAAAAACAGAACTCCTTCATCTGAGTTTACAGAAACAAGCGTACACTACCGAAACCTGAATACGGCAGCAAATTTCCTTATAGTATTGCTTCGTATGTTTGTGATACGAAATTGGATGTGATGCTGGTCTACTTCTCGGCATTGTACTACCCTTTCAGTGCGCCAAAAGTGTAGTCATAAGTGTAGCAGAGTGTTTGCCGATGCGAATGACACGAGAATGATCTCTCGCAAACCTGTCGGTCACAAGAGTTTAGTTGAATCGGGGTGATAGGATTTGAACCTACGGCCTCCTGCTCCCAAAGCAGGCGCTCTAGCCAAGCTGAGCTACACCCCGTACTGCCTAACCGGTATTGCCCATAACGCCTGATTCTATAGCAACCCCGCCCCGAATGCAACAGATTCGTCACTCGTGATTGCCCGTTTTGGCGCGGTATGTGTATAGGGTCTCCTTGGGCGTGTTCTATGGTATTTCTCTGACAAAAATCACAAGTTCAGCATGACAGAGTCCGGTCGCAGGTCGGGGATGAGGAGCAATCGAAACCAGATGCCTGGAATAAAAACCCGCCCCAGCCGGGATGCCCTCCGAAAACCAAACGGATAGCCCCACGGACGTACGCCACGGTCAATGACGCTTGACAGAGACGTAGAAGCGGGATAGGTTTGCCTTTGCGGTCCCAATGATGAGAGCGGACGCCAGAGCGTCCGCCAGCGAAACACGGTCTTCTCTGGAGGCTATAGTACCGCATTTCATAAGTTTCACGACTATGCAACCTTCTTTTCAGCAGCCAGG
>CAZGMJ010000060.1:0-31692 GCA_964526785.1 uncultured Pirellulales bacterium | reverse complement strand
CAGACAAAGAGTAACAAAACCCACAACAGCGCGCCAGTTTATTTTCACAGACACTTTGCTGCCAGCGATTTCCGGGTATTCGAGAAGATTGCGGGTGGTGCTGGTGCGTTGCACGGGAGCGGACATCTCCTGCTTATCTATTCACCAGAGCTTGACTCGCTTATCGGGCTTTTCGAGACCGGCGGCTATGGCCTTTTCCCGAAGGCGGTCGCCTGCTGCCACAGGGCTATGGAAGAACAGAACCTCGATGAGTTTGGGAAACTGCTCGAGTGCTACTATCGCCATCCGCCATCGGTCCGGATGGGCGGTGTGCACGTTATCGGATAAGTCGAGGCAAATGGCCATGTAAGCGGCCCTGGCGAGTTGCTTTTTGTCTGAAGAATGCCGGACCGTCTGCGTGATCCAATCGTCCCACCGGCCTCTGAGGGCGACAGCTTCATCCCGGCGATTACGAATGGGCAGGATACTAGCCGGCTGCTGGACTTTGATTCGATATGTGCTCCTGGCCCCGTGCTGGTGCCTGAGGCCGCCGTTTTGAACAATTACGCTTTCGGCCAGGGCGATGAGCCTGTCGGCAAAGCTGGTAATGGTCTCGTCGTCCGGCATATTGTCTCGCGTCGTGTTGCGATAGCGGTCCACAATCTTCCAGCCCTGCGACATCATCCAGCGGTAGCCTTTGGTCACGCCGATGATGGTGCCCGATGTGGCGGCGTTATTGTCGGCGTCCCATCCGAAGTTGAAGGCGGTCTTGAGCGTTTCTGTGAAGTCTCCGTTGCCGTAGAGCAGGGCGGCTATGGTCGATGCGGTGTTGAGTTCGTATCCGTTTCTGTCCCGCATGGCGCCGTTGTGCCTGCTGTATTTGCTTTTGACGTGATTTCGCGTTGTGCGCCAGTTTTCGGGATGAGCGTCGTGCCATCGCCGGACGTCTTCGACGATTTGTCGAATCCTGCAATCTGGATCGATAGCCGCCAGCCCGGCTTCGATGATTGTGTCCAGATCGTCCGAGACAAATGCTGTGGCGATCATGGCCGTGAAAAGCTGAGTCGTCTGAGCGGGTTCGCCCGAGATGGTGACCGTCGTGTAGTTCAGGCCGAGGCGTGCGGCCGTCTGCGGCATACCCGGTGCGAGCAGGCCGAAGGTTTCGCAGACGAACTGACCCGAGATATTGAAATCCGCCCACGGATTCAGAACGATGCTGCCTGTGAGGGGCGGGTCGATTCCGATATCCATCAGTTGGCGTGCGTACTGATTGGAGCACCAGATGCGGTCGTTAATCCTCTCCTTCCACAGACGCACAATGCGCTCGGGAGGCAGCATTGTCCGATTCTGTTGTTGCATTTCGACGATGTAGACCCATTCGAGGTCGGTGTCATCATCGGTGCGAGCACCGTCCGGCAGGGCGGGCGTGTAGGCGACTACATTGCCCGGTTCGGCGATGTACTTCATCTCGTGGGGCAGGCCGTTGAGGTTTCCGAGAATCTGGCCAAGCAGACCTCCGCGGATCTTGTCTCGCACGACTTCGGCGGAAATCTCGGCGATAGTGTCGGATTGCTGCAAGTGCTCGGATTGTGCGGCGGTTGCGTATGGCCGGAAAAGTCCAGGAATCAAAGCCATCAGCACAAATCCAATCGCGCTTGCGGGATTCCATGCAATCGCAGGAGGTTTGTCGGTCATCGCCATGCTCCCCAGCTAAATGGCTGCTTGTCAATTTCGCGAATTTCGATGCGAGTTATGCGCCATTTTCCGCCGGCCTGCTTTTCCATGTAGAACTGCACTTTGAAGAAGACGAACGGCCGGTAGTCGCGGGCGATGTAACTGTCTTCTTCGAAGTGAACGACGCCGAAGATGCTGACCAGTGCCGTCGGCGGCGTCAACTCTATCAGGTGGGAAGTTACCTTGATCTTCCGGATCAGCGATTCCGAGAGTCTTGCCTGACAGTTTGCCATCAGTTCTGCCTTGCCGGGGTGGTATGAGTCGCTGTAGTCGTCGGCGACGAGTTGCCCTATCGCCTGGCAATTCTCGCTCTGGGCGGCCTCCATGACGCGACCCATCAGGGCCTCGACTTTCTCCATATCGGTCTGCACGATTGCATCGAGGCCGATGGCGAGCAGCACAACACCGAGTGGGATGGCCCATTGCCAGCGGTGCCGCTTCTCCGGCCAGACGCTGCGAATCGTAAAGACGATAAAGAGAACGATGACCGATGCGCCGATCAGCGTCCACGGCTGTTGGAAGATGTTGAACATTTCGCTTGTCGCGCTCCTGCAAGATCGAGGCGATCCCAGTGGCATGTCTGCCACTACAATGTGTCCGATCATAGACTGCCGGTAGGTTTTGCTCAAGAGAATTCCCAGCCAGATCAGACCATGCGCATACGGTGATCGAAACTGCGCATAACGCCAATCGTCTCGTGCGCTCTGAGCGATATGAGTCGCAGACGCGGCGCTTCAGGCGCTATCGCGTGAAGCCGTGGCTATGGTTGTTCCTTGATCTGGTAGTGCTTCTGCATGAAGCGCAAGTCCTCTCCTTCTCCTGATGGAGGCGTCTTGTTAAAGACGTTGGTGGAACCTTCGGCCGCCAACTGAGCCCATTCCATGGTGCTCTTGTCCAGCCAGCGGTGTTTTTCCGCATGTCCGTCGGCCCAGCCGAGCGTGCTCCGCTTATTGTGCCAGATTGCGACCGGATCGATCCAGTTGTCCTTCGGAGGATGGCTGACCACCCACGAACCCTTGTTCCATGAGCGAGGATCACACTCGGCCACGAAGACGAATTTCAATGAAGGGTTGTTTATCTCTGAGTATTTGGTTATGTGGTTTCCGCCCCATTCCTTTTCTTCGCCGTTGAGACCTCCAGCGACCGAGTAGCTTCTAAAAGCCCAGTGCGGGGGTTTAATCTTGCGCAAGTCGGCCGGACAGCGGTAGAGATCAAGATTCTTTGCGTACGGCCAGAGAAGCCCCTCCTTGATGCCGTTCTTCTTCCGCTCAAGTTCATCACCGCCCCCGCGAGGCCCCTTTACCCATGCGTCTTCTTCCCGATTCGGGTGACCGCCGACTAGTTTGTCGTCGTTGTCGTCCTTGTAGAGGTACCACGCCTGAGAGAGGGATCTCATGTTGCCGACACAGATCACGCCGTAGGCCTGGTCCCTGGCGAGTCGCAGGGCGGGCAGGAGGATGCCCATCAAAACGGCAATAATGGCGATTACGACCAGCAATTCGATAAGAGTGAAGGCTCTTCTGTGCATACTGACTTCCTTCGTAGTGACCTCAATGCATGTTCCATTGGTGGTGTCATAGAAGCGCATTGCGATTCTGGTTTTTTCGGTAGTCCATGTATTTGCATCGGACTTCTGCTGCAGAAGAAGATGCGCCGTGCGGTCGAAGTGTTCCCCAGTTTAACGTGATTCAGTACCATACCACCTCAGAAATCAAGTATAGTGATGCGGGAGGGTGATGTCAATGAAGCAGTCGTCGAAAGTGCAGGGGGCGCACGCCGGTGGGCAAGAACGATCCGCGCATCAGTTGCGCAGGGCCTGGACGGGGGCTGGGATTCTCCCACCGCGGCCGACGAACTTCTCGGCACCGCTGGACGGAAGTTTCATGATAGGCGCCGAGCCGAGCAGGCCGCCGAAATGCACGATCTGACCGGGCTTGCTGCCGGGAACCGGGATTACCCGTACGCCTGTGGTCTTGTTGTTTGCCACGCCGATAGCCAGTTCATCGGCGATGAGTGCCGCCAGTATGTGTGGGGGCGTATCGCCGGGGACCGCGAACATATCGAGGCCGACCGAGCAGACGCTGGTGAGCGCTTCGAGCTTGTCGAGGCTCAACGCTCCGGCCTGGACCGCGCGGATCATGCCCTCGTCCTCGCTTACCGGAATGAACGTTCCGGAGAGGCCGCCAACGTGGCTGGAGGCCATGGCCCCGCCCTTTTTGACCGCGTCGATCAGCAGTGCAAGCGCCGCGGTCGAGCCGGGCAATCCGATTTGGGAGACGCCCATTGCTTCGATTATTTCTGCGACGGAGTCGCCCGTCGATGTGGTGGGGGCCAGGGAGATATCGACAATTCCGAAGTCGACGCCCATCAGTTCCGCCATCTCTCGTCCGATCAACTCGCCGGCCCGTGTTATCTTGAAAACTGTGCGTTTGATGATCTCGGCCAGGTTCGTCAGGTCGCACGATGGATTCTGAGCGACGACGTCGCGCACGACGCCCGGCCCGGATATGCCGATGTTGAGCGAGAAGTCGGGTTCGCCCACCCCATGGTGCGCTCCGGCCATAAACGGGTTGTCTTCGGGCACATTTGCAAAAACCGCAATTTTGGCGCAGCCGATTCCGTTGGGCGTTCTGTGAGCCAGATCGGTGAGCGTATGGCCGAACCTGGCAATGGCGTTCATATTCATCCCGGCTCGCGTGGAGGCGAGATTGAGAAAACCGCACACGCGTTTGGTTTTTGAAAGCGCCTGCGGTACGGCGTCGATCAACACGCGGTCGGCCGCGGTCATTCCCTTCTGGACCAGGGCGCCGAAACCGCCAATGAAGTCAATTCGGGCCTTGCGTGCCGCCGAATCCAGCGCGCGAGCCAGTTTGACGGCTGTGGCGACTTTGTGCGGCAATGGTTCGAGCAGCAGGGCGACAGGTGTAACGGAAATCCGCCGGTTCGTGATGGGAATGGCATATTTCTGCTCGATCAGATCGGCATTTTCATTGAGTTTCAACCCGTTCTCAACGATTCGCTCGCGGGCCCGTTCAGCCAGTTTGTCGACGTCGCGATCCATGCAGTCCTTGAGATTGATGCCGAGGGTCACCGTCCGGATATCGAAGTGATGATCCAGCGTCATCTTGACGGTCTCAAAGGCCTCTTCGGGAGATATCAACATGGTCAAACCCTGTGCATTGCCTTGAAGATGTTTTCGCTTTGCAGCGTAATCGCCAACGCCATTTCGTCTGCGATCTTGTCGAGGTTCTGCTTGATCCTGGACATGGGGATGGTAGCCTCTGCGGCATCAACCGCCATCGTCATCACGAAGTAATCCTCCATGATCTTCTGATTCACATCGACGATGTTGATGTTCGCCTTAGCCATGGCAACGGCCAGTCGGGCTATGATCCCGACCTTATCGTCGCCCGTGACCGTCATGATGCAGATCTGTGGAGTCTTCGGATTCTTTGCCATCAGGGCCTCCGATTCAGATTCATGGCGTCTGTCCGTCGAGCTTTGCCTTGAGCGTTGCGGTCTTGTCGTGGTTGGTCATGTCCTCCGACAACGCGGTAACCGTTATATAACCTTCCTCGAGCAGGGCGATGTCGTTGGGGTAGTCTTCATTGACGTGCAAATGCCCGGTAAGTCGGTATACCGTGCGCCCGAGTTCGTCGGTTTGGCGGACGTAGCGTTCGTCGAAACCTGTGTGTGCGTGATGCGTTACTCGAACGCCCCTGGGCTCGCCTCTCGATAGCTGTGGTATGTTGATATTGATGACACCGCCGGGCTCGACGGGCAGCAGTTCGCGCAGAACGCGGGCCGCCTGTTCGGCCCCGCGTTCGAAATCTCCGGGTACGTCGGGCGCCTCGATGCACAGACTCACCGCGACCGCCGGTATCTTCAGGAACGCACCCTCCATGGCCGCCGCCACCGTGCCCGAGTAGTACACGTTAATGCCGGCGTTGGCACCGTTGTTCATTCCGGAGACCAGCAGATCTATCGGATCCTTATGCAACTCCATGCAGGCGAGTTTCACACAGTCGGCGGGCGAACCTCCGACGCTGTATCCCGTGAAGCGTCCATCGACGTCCACTTTGTTGCAGACGAGCGGACGTGAAAAAGTAACGCTGTGGCTTGCACCCGAGCGGCTGATATCCGGCGCAACGACCGTAACGTCGCCGAATTCGGTCAATTCGTTGTATAGCGCGGCCAGGCCCGGGGCAAAGATCCCGTCGTCGTTTGTCAGGAGTATCTTCATGATCGTATATGGGCGTTGCTTGCTCCGGCGTCAGCATCGGCCGGAGGGAATCATTCAGGGTTATTACGGAAATTGGGCGGGATTGTAGCCGATGTGTATCGAACTGTCAATTGACGCGCTCTTGCCGCACCATATAATGCAGGGATGAGCGAAACAACTTCAAGACCGGACCATAAAGTAATGAACCGCGAACAAGTGCGGGCATTCGACTCGTTTGCCATAAACGAACTTGGCGTTCCCGGTGTCGTGCTGATGGAAAACGCGGGGCGGACCTGTGCCGAGACCGTCAAGACCCGTCTTTCTTCCAGCAAACATCCCAGAGTCTGCATCTTCTGTGGCACGGGCAATAACGGCGGGGATGGATACGTAATTGCCCGGCATCTGAAGAACGCCGGCTTTGACGTGGTCGTCGTTCTGTGCGGCGCGTATGAAAAGGTGCGAGGAGATGCTCGTACAAACCTGACGATACTGGAGCGGATCGGACAGCATGTCCATCGTCTGGATACGGGCGATCGTCAGAGTATTCTCGATCAGGTGCGGATTCTGGCCGGTGAGGCCGACATGATCGTCGACGCTTTATTCGGCACGGGTCTGCAGGGAGTTGTCAAGGAGCCTTTGCTGAGCCTCATAGATGCTGTCAATGCTCTCGGCGTCCGCGCTCTGGCGGTTGACATTCCGTCGGGCCTGGACTGTGATACGGGCGAAGTCCTTGGTACAGCCGTCAAGGCCGAAGTGACGGTCACATTTGTGGCAGTCAAGAAAGGGTTCGCCGTATCGCATAGCGCGAGAGACTATACCGGAGATGTGATCGTAGCGTCGATTGGCGTCGATCCTGAACATGCGCCGGGTCACTGAGGCAGCAGAACCTCACACAGGTCGAGACCGCTATGCGTTTGCCGGAAATACAACTCAGACTGCCCGACTGGATGGACGCCTTCTTTCAGGGCCGGAATGCGGTCTTCACGACTTTGGAAGATCGTATGAGGCTGGCTGTGGAACTGGCCGGGTGGAATGTCGAACGGCAGACGGGCGGTCCTTTCGGAGCGGCGGTATTCGAGCGGCAATCGGGGCGGTTGATCAGCGTCGGTGTCAACCTCGTCGAACGGCAGAATTGCTCGGCCGCACATGCGGAAATCGTGGCTCTTTCCATCGCGCAACATTCATTGCAGACATACGATCTGGGCGGCCCCGGCCTGTGCCCGCATGAACTGGTGACAAGCACCGAACCATGCGCGATGTGTCTGGGAGCGATCCCCTGGTCGGGCGTGCAGCGACTCGTATGTGGAGCCCGCGACGAGGATGCACGAGCCATTGGTTTCGATGAAGGCCACAAGCCTGCGGACTGGGTCGCGGCGCTGGAGCAACGCGGAATCACGGTTGTCCGCGATGTGCTTCGGCAGGAGGCCCGAGCGGTTCTGAAATCCTACCGGCAAACAGGCGGCCCCATCTACAATGCACGGGCGAACCGCAGCGGACAGTAGTGGCTGGTGTCGATACTTCGCGCATAAAAAAAAGGGCGATTGCTGCACGAAGCGGCATCGACGCCCTTTGTCGATTTCAGATAAACCGGCAGTCGCTCAGAATGCTCCTGCGGTGCTGATCGGTCCCTCATTACCAATGAGATACAGGAATCGCTGGTATTTCAGAATCGGTATCCACAGGGCCTGAGCGTTCCTCTGCACCTGATTGTATCGCTCCAATTCCTGTTTTGCCTGTTCATACTTCATATTGGCCTGCGGATCGATCTCAAGATCCTGGAACGTGGGCTCTTCCGGCACCTCGGGTTCCTTTCCGAGCACAAGATAATCCGTATCTACGGTAATATCGTCGGCTACCCGTCCGCCCCATTGTTCGATCATTCCGGTCAGTCTGTCTCTTGCGTCGCGTTCGACCGTGCCGTCGTTATCGGTATCGAATGCGCCGGCGATGACAAAAGTGTTGCTCTTGCTTCCGTCCCATATGACGTTCGCGATAACGTCACCGAGAAGAATCGGCCGCTTGGGCTCGGATTTGACGATGCGTGCGGCTGCAAAGGAATCGGCGACGTCAAAGACCTGGATTTCGGCCTTGGGCTTGCCGTCTTGCGCAACGCCCTGGCCCCGGTCATAGACCGAGAACGTAAGCCCTCGATATACGCGATCGTCGCTTCCGATGCTGACGTGCACGACGTCGTTCGCCTTGTCGATAAGAATAATGCGACCATCCGGCCGATACGCCGGGACGTTCACGTCCGGCGGACCTTTGACTATCGCGATCTGGGATTCTGCACGGTTCAACGCTTCCTGAGTCATATCCAATTGTGCGTTCAACCTCTGCATGTCCTGGGTCAGTTGGTCCACCCTTTCCTTCTGCTCGTTCAACTGAGTCAGCAGGTTCTGCTCTCTTTGCGTGGCCGTCTGTTCGAGAAGTTGTTCGAGATCGTTGTAATCCTGCACGGTCTGATTAACCTTCTCTTCCAGCCGGGCTTTCTCCGCCATGAGCGTCTGCTCCATCGCCTGGGTTGCCGCCTGAAGATCGTCGAACTTCTGCTGTAGTTCTGCCAGTTGATTGGTCAGAGCGGTCTCAGACTGCGTGGTATTGTCCAGCTTGCTCTTGAGTGACTGAACGATACGAATCAGGCCGACGTTGTTCGGATCCTGCCCTTCGAGGTTGGTATAAGGGGCCGTCAAATCGATAGCCTGCTTGACCGAATCGAACAACTGAGCAACCTTCACTTCCGCGGTCGTATCAGCCGGTACCATCCCGGTAGCGAGCGACACCGCTCTGTCGAGGTGCTCGATCATTGTGCCGAGATAGGTCTCGCCGCTCTGCTTTGCCCCCACCACAGAGCCGATATTCTGTCGCTCTGTCGCGGACACATATTCGTTGAGCGCACGCTCGGCTTCGGTCTGGCGCGTTCGAAAATCCTCCGCCCGCACATAATAGACAACCGCAAACGTCGTTGCGATAATAAAGAGCCCCACAAAGGCTACGAGTGTATAGAGCATAGCATTACTCTGCTGTCTCTTGCGTGGTGGCATAGTGAAAACTCCTTCGAAATACTGAAGACATCACCCAAAAAGCAGTTCCGATTACCTATTATCGCTTTTGAAAGCCTTCAAGTCAACAAAAAAACGCTCGAAAGCCCCGTTTGACGCCTTTATGCGGCGATTTCAGCCGCCTTACAGGGTTGCGGCTACTCGGTTTCCCGCGAGATGCGTTGAAGCAGGCACGGCAGATCACCGAGCGTTCTTATCTCGTATTTCGCCCGTGCGTCCGCCTGATTTACGTCCGCCGAATGAATCCGGTTCGGCCTGCGTACGCGGATTGTGGCAAATCCCAGTTGGTTGGGCGCTATGAAGTCTTTTATCGGATTGTCTGCCACGTATACGGCCTGGTGCGGCTCGGCATGCAGATGCGCCAGGATTTTCTCAAATCCGACCGGCGACGGCTTCCAGAACTCCCGACCGAGTTCTTCAGTGTACACAATCGGCTCGAAACGGTGTGCGATGCCGAGCGCCTCGACCTTGTACTTCTGAGCGGGCAGAAAACCGTCGGTAAGCAGCGCCAGGTCGTATTCCGACGCCGATGCATTCAGCACCTGGTGTGTCTCTTGGGGCAATGTGAGCTGCGGTTTATGATTCCTGTATGCGCGGACAAGTTCCGCAATGAGCGTCTGGTCATACGGCAGACCGAGCCTCTCAAGGGCGATATTGAAAGTCCTCCGGCGGTCTTCGTGCATGAATACGTCCCAGAGAACCGCGTATATTTCATCGGAAGCAGGCGAGCCGGGCCTTTGCGACAGAAACGCCGCGACCGCCGCCATGCCGCTGCGACAATAGTCCAGTTCGTCGTACAACGTGTCATCGAGATCGAATACCACGGTCGTTATCATGGTCTCTACGCGTTATTTTCAGAAGCGTTCTTGCTTATGGAATTGGAGTTAGTTCGGCCGAAATTGGCCCATTGGCCATTATTTTACGTATTCCCGGCCCAAATGTCGATATGCAAAGTGCCGACCGGCGACATCCGGCCGATGCGATATGGCGGACCGGCAAATTGCCAGATGCCGACGATCAGTGAGGCAGGACCAACAGTTCTGTGCCAGAAGAAAGGTGTGCCAATGAAGTTTCTGAAGCTTATGCGTCCCAGGCACTGTACGAAGAATGTCTTCGTGTTCGCCGCGTTAATCTTCGGGCGCAAACTCTTCGGGCCTCTGGATTCTGTGCTTGTTGCGGTGGGCAGTGCCGCCGGAGCGTTCTTCTGCTTTTGTCTCGCGTCGTCTGCGACCTACATCTTCAACGATATAATGGACCGTCAGACGGACCGCCTGCACCCGGAGAATCGGAAAAGACCGCTGGCTGCGGGGGAGGTACGAGTCGTTGACGCAGCGATTCTCGCAGGCATACTGGCTCTCGTCGCGTTGGCGGCCAGTTTCGCCCTGGCCCGCACGTTAGGTGTGGTAATCCTGGCGTATATCGTGTTGATGGTGCTGTACTCGGTGGGCCTCAAGCGCTTCATGATTCTCGACTGTATTATCATATCCGCGGGCTTCTGCCTGAGGGCTGTCGCGGGGGCCGTCGCCGTTGGTGTCTTTATCTCGCCGTGGCTGATAATCTGTACGTTCACCCTCTGTCTGTTTCTGGCGTTCAGCAAGCGGCGGGGCGAGATCGCGAAACTGCAGGACGATGGGGGGCGTTTCCGCAGGACTCTGGCGGGATACACGCCCGAGCTTCTCGTGCACATGATAGACGTCAGCAGTGGTCTGGCGGTGATGTCTTTCCTGCTATATGCGATGGACGAGCGGACGCGTGAGATATTCGGAACGAATAATCTGGTTTATACGACGCCTCTGGTACTGTATTGTGTTTTCAGATTCAGCGCATTGATCCAGAAATGTCGCTACAGTGAGCCTGTGGCACTGATACTGAACGATGCGCCGTTCCAGATTGGCTTTCTGCTGTGGGTATGCCTGTGCATCGTGATCATCTACGTGGATCAGCGAGGCCTCACTTTCGGCAACATCTGGGCGTACTGAATAGTCTGCAGGGGATTTGCGCGAACAAATGGCGGTTGAGCCGCGTTCCTAAGAGACAACTATGGCCAAAGAAAGACTGCAAAAGGTACTGGCTGCGGCCGGTGTGGATTCGCGCAGAAAATGCGAGCAACTGATTCTCGACGGAGTGGTGCGCGTAAATCGCCAGGTGGTGGACGAACTGCCTGCCTTCGCTGACCCTGATCAGGACGTCATCACTGTCAACAACAAAAGGATTGAAATCGCCCCGAAGGTGTACTTCCTCTTGAACAAGCCCAGAGGCGTGATTTGTACGAACAGAGACCCTCAGGGCAGGACCAGGGCTATTGACCTGATACCCGCGTCGGAGCGGGTTTTCTGCGTGGGTAGACTCGATGTCGATACGACGGGCCTGATTATTGTGACCAACGACAGCCAACTGACCAACAAGCTGACCCATCCGCGTTTTGGGCTTGCCAAGACGTATATCGTGGCCGTCAAAGGCAGGATCGACGGAAAAGCCGTTGAGAAACTCAAGAGCGGTATCTGGCTGGCTGAGGGCAAGACCTCGCGAGCGGCTGTGAAGATAGTCAAGAGGGGCCACCGGGAGTCGCTGGTCGAGATTGTAGTCAGTCAGGGGCTCAATCGGCAGATTCGCAGGATGTTTGCGAAAGTGGGGTTCCCCGTCCATTCGCTGAAGCGGACGCGTTTCGGCAGATTGAACCTCCGGGGGCTCGGCGTCGGCAAGTACCGACGCCTGAGTCCGGCCGAAGTGGGATATCTCAAGAGGGCCGGAAGGAAAGAAAACACTTCGCGCAAGCGCCGCTGATCGTGTTGCGGGTCGGGTTGGGCTGCGCAGGAGCATCGCTGCGGAGAAAGCCGGGTGCGCGGCCAAAAGATGCGAGTACCAGCCGTGTTGGAATTCGGAAGACCGCTTTTTTGGCATTTTTGGCGACTTTTGACTTCCACTGAACCGACGGACCGGGTATACTACACGGCTTTAATTGCGATTCACGCTTTGGGACTTGGACTTGCACCGAAAGTTGGTGCACTTTCTTCAGGTCGGGCGAGGATGCGAAACATAGACGTTGGAAGACATGCCAGGAGTTAGCAGATGTCGAGAATATGCCATTTTACAGGTAAGAAAACGGTTTCCGGCAGGAAGATATCACGCCGCGGTAAGGCCAAGTACCTCGGCGGTGTCGGTAAGCGGGTAACTGGTGTAAGCAAGCGGAAGTTCAAGCCGAACGTGCAGAAGGTTCGTGCGGTTGTGGACGGCAAGGTCTGCCGCATCAGAGTCTCGGCCAAGGCGATACGGATGGGGCTCGTGGAAAAGCCGCCCAAACGCAACTACAAGCCGGCGGCCCAGAAAGGCTGATGGATACTCGGCAGCACAAACGCACGGCTAACGTGCAGATCCGGGCAAAATGAAAGTGTTTAGCGGGCGAGGCAGATTCATACCTCGCTCTTTTTTCAGGTTGACATGCCATGAGCCGTACTATCGATGAGGCGCAGGTCCGAAAGGTCGCCAAACTGGCCCGGCTGGATCTGAGAGAGCAGGAAATAGTCGAATTCACGGACCAGTTGAGCGCCATCCTGGAGTATATGGAGAAACTCGACGAGGTGGATACCGAAGATGTCGAACCACTCGCCCACTGTCTGCCGGTGAGCAATGTCTTCAGAGAAGACCGGGCGTCTGCATCCCTGGGTTCTGATGCGGCACTCGCCAACGCCCCGCAGAGGGACGCGCAGCACTTCCTCGTGCCCAGAATTCTCGACGATGGTTCGGGGGTATAGATATCTTTTCATCATGTGACTGGAGGTATGCAGGCAATGATCAGGCGGTGTTTGTTGTGGGCTGTGCTGGCGGCATTGATTCTGACGCCGCTGGCTGTGGGAGCGAAGAACGAGATGAAATCGCAGGACGCAGTTGAATTGGGACAAAGCGAGAAGAACTTCGAGAAGACGATCGAGAAGACGATGCAGTGCAAGTATCTGTTGTTTCTGCCCGAGGACTACGGGCAAGCCGACAAGAAGTGGCCGCTGATGCTGTTTTTGCATGGTGCGGGTGAGAGGGGCAGCAATCTGGATCTCGTGGCCAGGCACGGCCCGCCTAAGATCGTTAAAGAAAAGAAGGATTTTCCGTTCATCGTCGTCTCGCCGCAATGTCCGAGCGATCAGTGGTGGCCGGATAAAGTCGAGACGCTGATTCACCTGCTCGATGAGATCGTGGCGACATACGACGTTGATGAGCAGCGCGTGTATCTGACCGGTTTGAGCATGGGAGGCTATGGGACGTGGAGTCTCGGTTGTGCGTATCCCGACCGATTCGCGGCAATAGCCCCCATTTGTGGCGGCGGCCGGCGTTTCTTTGCCCGGCGACTGCGAAATACTCCGGTCTGGGCCTTCCATGGCGCAAAGGACCGCGTGGTCCCACCTTCCGAATCGGAGGAGATGGTCAAAGCGATCAATGCTGTCGGCGGCAAGGCCAAATTGACGATTTACCCCGATGCCTATCACGATTCATGGACGCGGACGTATGAGAATCCCGAGTTGTACGAATGGCTTCTCAAGCATCGTCTGAAGAAGGACGACAGGCAGTAGAGACAGGATACGCCGGATGGAACACATCAGTGCAAGCGCGGTAAGGCGGCAGATTGCGGAAGGGCGTCTGACAAGCGTCGAAGCCACGAAGGCGGCGTTCGACCGTATCGACGCGCACGAAGAAGCAATTGGCGCCTACATCACCACGTTTCGCCGGGAGGCTATGGACGCCGCGGCACAAATCGACCGGCGTATCGCGCAGGCAGAGAAAGTGGGTCCTTTGGCGGGCGTGCCTGTGGCGGTCAAAGACAACATGTGCACGACGTTTGGAACCACGACGTGCGCCTCGAAGATGCTGTCGGGTTTTGTCAGTCCATACAATGCGACCGTCATTGACAAACTGCTCGATGCGGACGCCGTAATCGTTGGCAAGACGAATCTGGACGAGTTCGCAATGGGTTCGAGCACGGAGAACTCGGGTTTGAAGCAGACCTGCAATCCCTGGAATCGAGACAGGGTGCCCGGCGGCAGCAGCGGGGGAGCGGCGGCGGCGGTCGTTGCGGGTTTGTGCTCAGCCGCTCTGGGCTCTGATACCGGCGGTTCAATACGCCAGCCTGCGAGTTTCTGTGGCGTCGTTGGGCTGAAACCCACTTATGGACGAGTCTCACGTTACGGCCTTGTGGCATACGGATCGAGTCTCGATCAGATCGGGCCGGTGACCCGGACTGTGGAGGATTGTGCGCTGCTGCTCAATGTAATCGCAGGGCACGATTCGCGCGACAGCACAAGCGTTGGACATGATATCGCTCCGACCCATGATTATCTTGCGAAGCTGGAAGAACCCCCGAGCACATTGAAGATCGGCGTTGCGCCCGCTCTCAATGAGGGTGCGGAAGATTCCGTGCGGGAAGCCATGGATCTGGCGGTCGGTGTGTACCGCGACGCCGGAGCGGAGGTTGTGGAAGTTGAATTGCCGACTCTCGACTATGCCATCGCTGCATACTACGTAATTGCAACGGCTGAGGCGTCGAGCAATCTGGCCCGCTACGACGGTGTCCACTATGGCCATCGTAGCGAGCGTGCTGAGGACTACGTGGAAGTCTACGCAAAGTCCCGCGAGGAAGGTTTCGGCAAAGAGGTCAAGCGGCGAATCATGCTGGGAACCTACGCGCTTTCCAGCGGGTATTACGACGCCTATTATCTCAAGGCGCTGAAAGTCCGCAATCTCATCCGCCGCGACCTGACCCGGGCTTTCACCGCATGCGACTGCATCATGATGCCCGTGGCTCCGACGACCGCGTTTCGAATCGGTGAGAAGACGGATGATCCTCTTCAGATGTATCTTTCCGACATGTACACTATCGCGGCGAATCTGGCGGGTATTCCGGCCATCAGTATACCGTGTGGTTTCGATGCGGACGGCCTGCCGATCGGTCTGCAGATTCTCTCCCCGGCGTTCACGGAAGACAAGCTGCTCCAAATTGCGAGAATGTACGAAAGCCGGACGCAGTGGCATACGAGAAGACCTCAATTGGATGTGTGAACTAGACGATGAGCGGTCAAGCACAATGCAAGGTAGTGGTCGGACTGGAGATTCACGTCCAGTTGTGCACCGAGAGCAAGATGTTCTGCGGCTGCGCGGTCGAGTTCGGCCGGGAGCCGAACAGCAGGGTCTGCCCGGTGTGTCTGGGAATGCCCGGCGTGCTGCCTGTAATGAACCAGAAGGCGTTCGAGTATGCAGTACTGGTCGGTCTGGCCCTGAATTGTGATATCGCCCGCTTTACCAAGTGGGACAGAAAGAGCTATTACTATCCCGACCTCCCGAAGAACTATCAAATCAGCCAATACGACTTGCCCCTCAGTTCCGACGGCTTCATCGAGATACCACTGGAGGACGGCCGGACCAGGCGAATAGGAATCACGCGGGCGCACCTGGAGGAAGATGCGGGCAAGAACGTGCACGGAGCGAGTTTCTCCCAGGTGGATTTGAATCGGACCGGTACGCCTCTGCTGGAAATCGTTACCGAGCCGGATATGAGCAGCGGGGCCGAATCGCGTGCGCTGGCGGTAGAACTACAACGAATCGTACGCTATCTCGGCGTTTCCGAAGCCGACATGCAGAAAGGACACATGCGGTTCGAGCCGAACGTGAACCTCATCATCACGCGCGACGGGACCGAGTATAGAACGCCCATTACGGAAATCAAGAACCTCAACAGTTTCCGCGCTCTCGAACGCAGCATCAACTACGAGGAGCAGCGTCAACTGGAGGACTTTCTGGATGGCGGTGTGGTTATGGAGATGGGCAACAAGACCACGCGGGGCTGGGACGACCAGCGCGAAGTCACGGTGCTTCAACGCGAAAAAGAAGAAGCACACGACTATCGCTATTTCCCCGATCCCGATCTTGTGCCGGTGGAACTGAATGACGCCTGGCTCGAGCAGATCAAATCCCGGCTCTGCGAACTGCCGATCAGCAGACAAATGCGATACGTGGAGCAGTACGGCTTGAGCGACTATGATGCGGGCGTACTGACGGCCGAGCGAGGCACGGCCGATTTATTCGATGCATCGGTCCAGGCCGGCGGGGACCCGAAACGCGTGTGCAACCTGCTGACACAGACGGGGCTCAAACTGGCGAATGATAAAGGGTGCAGTATCGACCAGTTAAACATCGGTCCGGATCGTGTTTCAAAATTGGCGGTTATGGTGGAAGAAGGTACTGTCAATGCGGGGGCTGCGACGTCGCTGCTCGAAGCCATGGCGGAGACGGACAAAGCCCCGCAAACGCTGGCTGAAGAGCTGAACCTCGTGCAGAAGAGTGATGCCGGAGAACTGGAAGTTATTGTCGAACAGGTGCTGAAGGACAATCAGGCGGCTGTGGAGGACGTTGTCGCCGGGGGAAAGAAGAGCAAAAAGGCCCGCGGTTTTCTGATGGGCCAGGTAATGCAGCAGACCCAGGGCCAGGCAAATCCGAAGGTTGTCTCCCAGATTCTGGGCAAGAAGCTCGGCTGATCCTGCCGGAGCCTGTCGCAGATCGAACAATCGGAAAGGACTGCAGATGAAGATAGAAGCAAGCAGGAGGATCCCCAGGCAGGCGGTCGAGATAGACGGGGCGCAGGGAGTCAATATCCGCCGACTGATCGGCAAGAGCGACGGCGCCGAGCATTTCGCTATGCGCATGTTCGAACTGCAGCCCGGCGGCCATACCCCGCTCCACGCACATCCGCACGAACATGAAGTATTCGTCGTTGCAGGAGAGGGAGCGGTCGTCTACCAGAACGCCGATCATCCGCTCGAACCCGAGCATGTCGTTTTTGTTCCCGGAGGCGTCGAGCACAGGTTCAGGAATACCGGTGATTCGGTTTTTCGATTCCTCTGTCTGGTGCCGGCTGACGCCGACTGACGTATTCGAACAGAGGCGCCGCAGACTTCCGCCGGCTTGTCTGAGTGGGAGATCGACGCGCTCAAAGAAAGGCCGGTCTTGATTGCGGCCGACGGGAATTGCCGTGCTTCAGGAAAACGAAGTCATTACATTTATCCTTGGCGTCGGAGCGGTGGCCTTCGTTGCCTTCAACTACCGTTCACTTCGCCGGATCACCGGGTTTCGTTTTCTCCTGGCGGCTCTGATAATCAGTTTCTGTTCCTGGACAGCGACCAACCTCGAGGCGTTCTTTGCCGAGAGTTTTCTTAATACCTTCGAACACATCGGCTATGCCCTCAGCAGCGTTGCCGTGGCTTTGTGGTGCCTGCGAGTTTTCCTGCACAGAGAGGGCGATCGATGAGCTTTCTGGTCAGCGCAGCCGATGTCATCTCGTTGTCTGCCGTTCTGGTTTCCCTTTTTATCGTCTGTAGAAACTGGCGAAAGGGTCCGCTTCGAAGCGAGAAGTTCCCGCTGCTCGTATTGCTGGTGGCGGCTCTCTTTCATAACCTGAGCAACTCGCTGGAATGGACGCACGTAACGGGGTATTTCGACGTCCCGGAGGACTACGCCGAGTTGCTCAATCCGGTGTTGTGGGTCTTCTTGCTGTACGCGTTTCTTCAGGAAGAGGGCAAGACCAGATTGCAGGAAACAGAAGAGCGTTTTCGCCAATTGGCCGACAACCTCAACGCCGTGTTCTGGCTGAGCGATCGCTCCAAGAAGAAGATGGTCTACGTCAGTTCAGGCTATGAACGCATCTGGGGGCTTGACTGTGAGTCGCTGGGCGGCTATCCCGAGCCGTTCATAAACCTTGTCCATGACGATGATCGGGAATCTGTCGAACGAGCCGTGGAACTGCGAATGCAGGGGTGTCCTTCCGATGTGCAGTTTCGTATCGTTTCGCCCGATGGTGCTCAACGGTGGGTGCGATCGCGTACCTTCCCGGTAACGAATGAGAGCGGTCAGGCGTATCGCATGGCGGGTATTGCCGAGGATATTACGCAGGCGAGGACCGCACAACAGGTCATAACGGACCGTGAGAATCTATTGCGTACGATCATTAACGGTACGAGAGAAGCGATGATTGCCATTGGAGAGGACGGGTTGATAACATTGTTCAACCCTGCGGCTGTGAAAATGTTCGGCCGAAGCGAAGCGGAGATGCTCGGCGGATCGCTCGATATTCTGATGCCGCCCGAATTCCGGGATCGACATCTCAAATACGTGCGCACGTATTTCGCTCGCGGCAAGCCCGATGGGGTGATCGGCAGAATCGTTGAGGTCCCGGGAGTCCGCAGCAACGGTCAGGTCTTTCCGATGGATGTTTCCCTTTCCGTAGGCAGCGCCAACGAGAAGCGTTTTCTCGTGGCGGTTCTGCGTGACGTAACCGCCCGCAAGGCGACAGAACGCAGGCTCCTTGACGATCAAATGCAGTTGCAGTCGCTCGCCTCGGAACTGACCGTGGCGGAAGAGCGCGAGCGGCGGCGTCTCGCCCGTTTTCTGCATGATGAAGTGGGTACGCTGCTGATAACATCGAAGATAAAGCTCGGCACGCTCAGGAAATCCGCGACCGACGAGAACCTCGCGACCGCCCTCGATCAGGCATGTGATTCTCTCGATAAGGCGATAAACCACACCAGAACATTGACTTTCGATCTCAGTTCACCTATATTGCAGGAGTTGGGTCTCGAGGCGGCAACAGCCGAATGGCTCTCAGAAGAGATCGAACAAAAACATGGAATCGCCGTAGAATTCGAAGATGATGGGACGAGAATACCCATTGATGATGATCTTGCCTCACTTATTTTCCGCGATTTAAGGGAATTGCTTGTCAATGTGGTCAAGCATTCGCAGGCGGATGAGGTGGCCGTCTCAATGGAGAAATCGGACCGGCGCATTACAATAACTGTTACGGATAACGGAGTTGGATTTGATCCTGCTGAGGCGTCCGCAAAGCGCTCGAGCAAAGCCGCATTCGGCCTTTTCAGTATCCGTCAGCGGCTTGGACAGATCGGCGGTTCGCTCGAGATCGATTCTGCACCGGGGCGGGGATGTAGAGTGGTCATGATGACGCCCCTAACAGGCAAATCGCTGCAGACAGGAGGCGAAAATGGGCACGAGAATTCTGCTCGTCGATGATCACGGCATAGTCCGTGAGGGATTGCGCTCTGTATTGGAGCGCGAGGATGATCTGGAAGTAGTCGGCGAAGCCGAGGACGGCAGGGGGGCTTTTAGTCTTGTTGGCGAGTTGCTTCCCGATATCGTCATCATGGATATCACGATGCCGAATCTCAACGGAGTCGATGCGACCCGCCAGATCGTTCGAGAGCATGCCAACGTGCGGGTGATCGCCCTGTCCATGCACTCCAATCGCATGTTTGTGACGAATATGCTCAAAGCGGGCGCCTCGGGCTATGTCCTCAAGGAGTGTCTGGCCGATGAACTGGTCGAGGCTGTGCGGACCGTTGCCGGGGGAGGATGGTATCTGAGTCCCAGAATCACAGGTGTGGTTATCGATGATTATGTACAGCACCTGTCCGATATTCCCACCTCGCCTATCGAACACCTGACCCCCCGGGAGCGGGAAGTCCTCCAGCTTATCGGTGAGGGCAAAAACACCAAGCAGATCGCTCTGGACCTGCACGTCAGCACCAAGGCCATCGAGGCGAATCGCCGAAGGATGATGGAGAAACTCGATGCGCACACTATTCCGGAACTCGTGATAAAGGGCATCGAGGGCGGCCTCATTTCCGTCGAGCGATAACTCCGCGGGTGGAATTACGGCGTTGCAGTTTCCGCCATATCACTTGTGCGACCCGGACCGACACGAGGCCCTTCCGGCGTTTCACAGTCACATACCGGATGGTTCCATTGTTCCTGCGGAGCGCTGGGCGCCGGTCAGTGAAGGGCCGGAATGCCTCCGTGATACTCACTTCTTCGTCTGCCCGATCCTGCCCTCAGTTCCCGCCATGAGTCGGCGGATGTTCTCGCGATGACGGACGATCACCATAAGCGGAATCGCAATTGCTACGGCTGCCAAAGGCCACAGGCGGGCAATGGTCCACTGCTCCAGCAGGGCGATCGCTCCCGACAACGCCAGCGGAAATGCTACCGAAGCCAGGATAGAGGCCAGAGAAACGTACCGCCAGATCAGCACTGCGCCGAGCCAGACCAGCAACGCCAGAATCGCCGCAACCGTGAAGTAGGGCCACAGGCCGAGAGCCACGCCAAAACTGGTGGCCACACCCTTGCCGCCCTTGAATCGCACGTACAGAGGAAAGATGTGTCCGATGACCGCGGCACAGCCAACCGCCAGCCAGAGCCACAGCATGACAACGGGGCCCAGAGAATGCTCTGCAGAAAGCGGGGCTGCAACAACCAGCGTCACTGCGGTGGGGATCAGACCCTTTAGGACATCGAGGCCGAAGCACACATAAGCCCATTTCCGGCCCAGAGCCCGCGACACATTCGTCGCTCCGATGTTGCCCGATCCTATACTGCGCAGGTCCATGCCGTGCAGTCGTGCGATAATCAAGCCGAACGGCACGGATCCCAGAAGGTACGCTGCCACGATAAATGCTGCCATCAGCCATGCCGTCATGCGTTGTCTCCGTCGGCGAGCGATTTGTACAATTGATCCAGGTCCCGTGCCGCCCGAACGATAGAAATGCTGCGGTTCAGATCGTCTTGCTCGATTGCCTCCGAGGCCCGTACTATGTTCTCCCGCCTGCTGAAGAACGCAATCGCATTGGCCAGTGCGCTGATGTCGGTTGGTTCGCCGATGACGATGCCGTGTCTTTCATTCTTGAAAAGGTCTCTGGCGCCGTTGTAGCGGGTAGTAACAACGGGTTTTCCGTGAGCGAGGACCTCCAGCGTAAATCTGCTCGACGGGTCGTAGAAGGTCGGCAGGATGCCGACGTCGATGACCGAATGAAGGTTCTGGATATTGTCCACAGGCCCGAGGAAGGCGATCCTTTCGAGCATACCGCAACGGCGGGCGAGGCGCCGATACTTCGCAGCTCTGCCCCTTCCGGCGACCACGAGTACCGCGTTGCATTCGGGTTGATGGGCGGCTGCGACAGACATGGCCTGGACGAGCGGGGCAAGGCCTTTGAGCCGGAAGTTGTTTGCCGCGAACAAAAACAGGACCGGCGCATCCTGTTCGCGGATGCGGAGTTGTGACAATATTTGCGAGCGAACCCTCTGAGCCCGTTTGGCGTCCACACTGCGATCCGTTCGCACTCCGTTCGGGATTACCGATACGCGTCTGCCCGGCGTTTTGTAGTGCTTTTCGATCTGCATTGCCACGTACTGGGAAAGGGCCGCGATCGCCGGACCGTTTTGCGCCTGGCACAATGTGCGCTCCGCTCGCAACAGCCTGGTTCTGCGGAAGTTCGCAAACGCCGTTGCACGTTTCCACGAACGCAGGAGGACATTCTCATAGCTGGCTGCGTTGCGTTCGATGGACTCTGCGTATGTGCCGCCCCGGGGTTGGTACACGTCTGCGAAGTCGAAAGGCAGCACGCTGTGTACGATATCGTAATCATTGCCGGCCAGATGTTCCTGCAGGCAGCGCGAAAACATGCGGAAATCGACGCGCTTGGACGTGGTCTGCGGGCAGACGACGTGCACGTTTGCGGCCTCCGCCTTTCCCACCGCCGCGAGGATGCTCATTTCGTGGCCGAGCAGGGAAAGCGCGTACGCCAGTTCCGAGACGGATCGTTCTGCTCCGCCCAGAGATATGCTCGTACGCTCTGTTACTATTGCCACTCGCATATGCGGTACTATTGCCTCTTGCCCTTGAATGGTGCCGGTCGCCCGTGTCGGGCGTCGTGTGCGGCCATACGGTTTGCCTTGCGCACTACCTTACGCAGAAACCGCCTGTCCTGTCCAGTCAGTTCCGTGCGCCCGGCGTAGACGCGGTAGAACCGGAGCCTGTCGCTCATGGAGAAGATCCCGGCCGGCGCCGAATAGTACAGTTGGGCAATGTCCTTGATTCGGAACCGCTCGCGCATCAGCAGAGGGCGAAAGGCGCGGGCCAGATCGATCAGATGAAAGCGATTCGCATCGTCATGGAAGATGTGAGCCAGATACAGGTCCCGGTGTCGATATCCTGTTTCGTGAAATCTGCGTACGAAACGGGCCAGTCGCTCAATGAAATCCCGCCGAGCGGTTGGGCCTCCGTTTTGGTTCTTGTCCGTTACGAAACCGGGCAACTTGCGCTCGAGCGCGTCGGCGTTCGGTATCCTCTCAATGGCAACAAAACTGCGATTCTCCAACAACCTGCCCCATTGCGAGCCATACGCCGCAAGTCGCGGGACGTTGATTCCCATCGAACTTAGCTCGCCAATAGGAATTGCTTCAGATTCGGCGCAGCTTGTGCGGCGATGTTGTGAGAGCCGGTTCTTAACCTGCACCATGACAGGCGGGTGGGTATAGCGTTTGACAAAGACCGCTGTTTCGGCCGATGGAAGATCGAGCCGGATACGCTGGCGATATGCAGCGAGATTGCTCTTGGTCAACTGCCGATCTCCTTTGATTTCGAAGGCGGCGTTCAACGAAGTAAGTCCCGCCTTCTCCAGGGCTGGCCTCAATTCGGAATCGAGCAGAAGACCTTGCCCTGCTTCGACCATTCGCCGCTGCGCATATACAGCAGTCGGTGCCGGTTCTCCGTCCAGCAATCCGCAGGCGGCATCGAGTACGGCGTCAGAGGATATCGCCTCCATACAAAAGTGGTTCCTTTGACTGCACGAGTGCTTTGCGCAGGGAGCGCAGAATGTATTGCCGACAATCTGAACCTCATCTTCATAGCCCGTGTCGGTCCAGGCGGGATCGTTGGGGCCGAATAGCGTAACGACCTTGCGTCCCAACGCGATGGCGATATGTCGAGGTCCCGTGTCGTTGGTTATGACCAAATCGGCTCGCGAAAAGAGCGCCTTGAGTTGGCCGAGCGTCAATGCGTGCTCGCCGAGATTGACCGGTTCGTTGTCGGCGGCGGTACATATGGCATTGGCGATTCTGCGCTCGGCCTGATTCGGGGCGACCGACACGACCACCGTGGCGTTTCTCTCTTCGATCAGACGATCCGCCACCCGGGCGAATCGGTCGCTGGGCCAACATTTACTCGGTCCGAATGCCCCGCCGGGCACGAATACGACAAGCGGTCCCTTTGACTCGAATACCCGGGGTAGTTTGTTGCGTACCTGCTCGAATTGTCCTTCTTCGACGCTCAGCGAAACGCGTCTGTCGGAGGTGTCGGCTCCGAGGTGGGATGCAATGTCCAGGTAGTAATCCAACATGGAACGAGGTTCGAACTTGCCGTTCGCCAGTCGTCGAGGCCGCAGTCGGTCGGTCAGCAGAAAAGAGCGGCCGTTTCGAGCATAGCCGATGCGCCGCGGAATCCGGGCCAGTGCAACCGCAAGGGCCGATCCGAACGAGTTCTTCAGCAGAATCGCCCGGCTGAACCTGTGTGTCCTCAGGCGTCGGGCCATATCCAGCGGACCGGAATCTCCGATCTCAATCCAGCGATCTGCGTACTCGCAGGGAGATAGAACGTCGCGCACAATGTTTTCGGCGACGAACGTCAGACGCGCAGCATGGTACAACGCCCGGAGAGTCCGCAGGGCGGGCGTGCAGAGAACCGCGTCCCCCATTGGTGACGGAAGCCAGACGAGGATGTCCTCTTTTCCTGCATGCATTGGGTTCTCTGGTGGATTGCTCACGATCGGACCACCGGCATCACTTCCGCCCGTGCATCATGTAGAACGTCAGGGCCATCAGTTGCAAGACCGTCGCAAACCCGAGTGTAATGAAGACGGATGTATCTGCATCCTGGCGCTTGGGGCTCATCAGCAGCCAGACGGTAACAACCAGACAGAAGAGCACCAGCACCTGAACGATCCCGGCCATCAGCCGCATGACGGAAAACTCGCCGAACAAATCCGTCCGCTGCATGTTCTTCAGTTCGTCCACAATGCTCTGCAACAATCGCTCGTTTTCCGTGGCGGGAAGCGACGCGGACTGCGGATGTGCGACAGACAACTTGCTGTCGGCCCGTTCATCCGACTTCGTCTTGTGATTCTCCTCAATGTCTTGTCTCATAGCGTCCGATGGCGACTCCGACCGTTCCTCGACAGTGGGCGGCGATGCCGGCTCGCGCACCGGTTCCGATGCGGCTTTTTGCGCAACTGGACGAACTTCCTCTTGCTTATCCCGTTTTCGTTCGGCTTGTGGCTCTCCGGCCTCCCTCGCAGTCTCTGGTGGTGTACTTGCGACCGATGTATCCGACGCCTCGGGTTTTCGTCCTCGCTCATCCGACGCTTCATTAGTGCCCTGGGGCTCCGTTCGTCCCGCCGTCCCGTCACCTGCAGGCAGACTCTCGGCGGGTTCCTTTATCGCTCTTTCTCTCTGTTCCATTGCCTCTCGTACGTTCCGCAAATGCTTCTTGATAACGTTGATCGCCTCTTTGAGATTCACCGCGCGAAAGTCCGGCGCATGCTCGAAATGTTCCAACTGTTTTTGTCGCGACGGCGGTTCGACGAGGATGGTCCTGCATCCCGCCTGATAACCGGCCTCGATATCTCTGGCGCTGTCGCCCACCATCCACGATTCGTTCAGGTCAATATCCATTTCTTTCGCGGCTGCAAGCAGCATTCCGGGCCTGGGTTTACGGCTGTCGCTCTCCTTGCGGTAGCGCGAGATTACACCTTCCGGATGGTACGGACAGTAGTAGATGCGGTCCAGCCGTGCGTCGCGCTCGGCAAGCAGCCGCCGCAAACGATCGTGAATCTTCCCCAGCCGCTTCTCCGTGACGATTCCCCTCGCCACCGCTGACTGATTAGTCACGACCACGAGCTTGTAACCCATTCTGCGCAGCTCGATCAGCGCGCCGGGCACACCGTCGATAAGCTTCACCTGATCCGGGTCGCTGATATAACCGGGATCTTCGATGAGCGTCTTGTCACGATCCAGGAATATGGCTTTATGAGACATGCTCGGATGGCTGAGTTAATCGGTTGCTGTTTCACAGAAGCGGCGTTCGACCAGTTCACATATGACGTGATATGCGAGTTGGTGCACCTCCTGGCTTCTGGCGGTCATTTCGTGCTCGGTGCACAGGCACACATCGGCGATTCGTTCCAACGTACTGCCCGGCCTGCCCGTAAAAGCGAGGACGGCTGCACCTTTTTCTTTGGCCGCCTGAGCCGCCTTCACGACGTTGGGCGACGTGCCGCTGGTGGAAAACGCCCACAATACGTCTCCCTGCCGCACCAGTGCCTCGACCTGGCGCGAGAAAACGGTGTCGTATGAATAATCGTTCGCAATGCACGACAGGACGCTGGTATCCGTGGACAACGCAATCGCGGGCAGGGCTCTTCGTTCTCTGAGAAATCTCCCCACGAACTCTCCCGCAATGTGTTGGGCGTCTGCAGCCGAGCCTCCGTTGCCGCACAGAAAAATGGTGTGGCCGCCGGCCAGAGCCGAGCCTATGACCTCCGCCATTTGCGCGATGATCCCGACGCCGCTGTCAAGCAGTCCGTCCATCATGGATTTGTGCGCTTCGACGGCACTGGCCACTAGTTCTTTGGCTTCATTTTCCATTAATCCCCGGCCGCAATAGATTTCATCTTCGCAATGGTCGCGGTTGAGCTCCTGCCGTGCACCAGCGGAGCCAGCACGACCTTGCCGCCGTATGACTCGACGAACTCTCTGCCCACAACGCCTTTCTTCGCCCAGTCTTCTCCTTTAACCAGAATGTCCGGCCGAACCGCTTCAATCAGGTCGATCGGCGTCGGGGCGTCGAATATGGTGATATAGCTGACCGATTCCAGTGCTTCGAGCACCGCCGCTCGATCAAGTTGTCCGTTGATCGGTCGTTCGGGGCCCTTGATAGCTTTAACCGAAGCGTCGCTGTTGAGCCCCACCACAACAATGTCCCCCTGATCCTTGCAGAATCTCAGGTACTGTACGTGCCCCTTGTGCAGTACGTCGAAGCACCCGTTTGTAAATACGATCCTGCGTTTGTGTTTCCGGGCGCGCTCCAGTTCTCCCTGCAGCCTCTCCACCGAACGCAGTTTCCCGTCGCTGCCGCGAATTTCGTTGACCAACTCCTCCGTCGAGACGGTAGCCGCCCCGAATTTCTGAACCTCGATGCCTCCCGCCAGATTCGCCAACTGGACCGCGGTTTCGTACTCCGAACCTGCGGCCAGCGTAATTGCCAGCGTTGCCAGAACGACATCGCCGGCGCCCGTAACGTCGTAGACGCTTCGCGGCCGCGTGGCAATCAAATCCGAGAAGTTCTCTGTGGCGAGATACGCACCTTCTCTATCCAGCGTGATGGCGACCGCATCCAGTTCCAGCTCCCTGCGCAGTTGCGTCGCCGCCCGGGCCGCCGATTCGGTGTCGATGATTTCGAATCCGACCGCCAACGATGCTTCGCGGCGATTGGGTGTGATGACCGTGGCGCCTCGATACTTGTCGTAGTCCCTGATTGAGGAGGGGTCTACCAAAACGCGTTTTTCGGCCTTAAGCGCCTTGTCGATCATTGCCCGGCAAACCGAATCAATCAGCAGGCCCTTGTTGTAGTCCTGCAGGCACACGATGTCCGCCTGAGCCAGCGATTTGTCGTATAGATCGAGCAACTCGTCATACTGGCTTTCCAGCAGCGGGTCGGTCGTCTCGTAGTCCATGCGAATGAGTTGCTGGCGATGGCGGTGTTGAGCGAGGCCTACCAGCCTGTGCTTGCTCGTCGTTCGCCTTCCGGGTATTGGAAGCAGACCGGTTATATCGGCCCCGGCCTTGGTGAGCTTGTTGCGCAGAATACGAGCGTTCTGGTCCTCTTCGTGTCCACCGATTATCCCGATACAGTGCGGCCTGGCTCCCAGCGCGCCCAGGTCCACCGCCACCGATCCCGCTCCGCCGCAACGGTATTGCGTCTTGGTAACTTTCAGTACGGGAACCGGAGCTTCGGGACTGATACGCAGTGCGTCGCCGTAAATGTACACATCGAGCATGAAGTCGCCAACGACGAGTATCCTCGGCGAACCGAACCCTTCAATCGTTTCGATCAGTTTTTCACGCATAAGACGGTAAGCAATAATCCGGCCGTGCCTGCGGGCACGCTGATTCATCAATCACCTGCGATTCTATCGGTGATTGTGCGTTCGATCAAGCTTCTTAGAGCGTTCTCACCTTCCAGAAAGCGGATTTCCACATTCAGATACGCCGGTCCCACATCAGTCGCCGGCAGTGACAGCTTCTCGATCTTGGTCCAGTCCTTCGACGTAGTGAGGGCCACGTCGGCGCCGCATTGCTTCGCCCGTTGTATGATCTCGTCCAGACGCTCCTGCGTGTACGAGCAATGGTCGTCGAAAACCATAGATCCGACGATTTCAGCGCCCGCCCCCGCTATAGTGCCCAGGAACGAATCGGGATTCCCGATACCGCAAAATGCGAAGACCTTCTTGCCGCGCAGATTCGCGGGCTCTTCTTCTTTGCCGTCGACATAGATGACCTGGGCCGGTGCGTGCTCGGTTTCTGCTATCCATGCTTCAGGATTCAGACGCTTAAGCCGTCTTTCGATATCTCGAAGCTCGTCATTGCCAACCTGGTCGCACCGTGTGAGCACCAGCCCGTGCGCGCGCTTGAGCTGCTGGACCGGTTCGCGAAGCAGCCCGGCCGGCAAAAGCCGCCCATAGCCGAACGGGCAGGTGGCATCGATGGTCACGATATCGAGGTCTCTGCGCAGCCTGCGATGCTGGAAACCGTCGTCCAGGACGATCACCTCTGCGCCGAGCCTCTGTATGGCCTCTGAAGCGCCGGCAACGCGATCCGGGTTCACGACCACAGGAATCTCCGGACAACTCCGAGCCAGCAATGCGGGTTCGTCAATCTCGGGTTCACCGCCTCCGTCCGCCTGCCGGCACGCTTTGTAGCCGCGTGTGAGAATGGCGACCGTCGCTTGCGGCAGCATGTGCGTCAGTTTGCCGCATGCCCACTGCACCAGCGGCGTCTTGCCCGTGCCACCTGTCGTGATGTTGCCTATGCAGATGATCACTGCATTGACCCGCCGGGATCGCAATACACCCGTTGAGTAGAGCAGGTTCCGCAGCCGTACCGCAGCCGAATAGAATATGCCGGCAAGCCGGAGCAAAAACCTGAGCAAACTTGCGCCCGCGTCCTTCCGTTTACCGGAGACAATTTCGCGGTAGGTCTGCTGGTCCAATGGTGTACCTCTTCACACTACTGCGATCCTGCGCCCCCGACGCCACGGATGTTCCATTTTCTCGGAAGGCGGAATCAGGCACGCCGTGTACGTTGCCTTCGGCGCAGATATCAGCCCTTAATACTGGCTATGATCGCATCGGCCATCTGACTGGTGCCGACGGCGGTCGGATCGTCCCGATCGGGCTTCATGTCGTACGTCACGTCCTTGCCCTCAGCAATCACGGCGGCTACGGCATTTTCGAGCTTGTCGGCCTCGGCCATCTTGCCCATATACCTCAGCATCAGCACGCCGCTGAGAATCAGGGCCGTCGGGTTGACCTTGTTCTGCCCCTTGTATTTCGGTGCGCTGCCGTGCGTTGCCTCGAAGATCGCGCCCTTGTCGCCGATATTGCCTCCCGGTGCGACGCCGAGTCCGCCGACCAGCCCGGCGCACAGATCGCTGACAATGTCGCCATATAGATTGGGCAGCACAAGCACGTCGTACAGTTCCGGCTTCTGTATCAACTGCATGCACATGTTATCAACGATGCGGTCCTCGAACTCGATATCGGAGTACTCCCTGGCGACTTCTCGACTGACGTCCAGCCACAGCCCGTCCGAGAACTTCATGATGTTCGCCTTGTGCACCGAAGTAACCTTCTTGCGGCCGGTCTTGCGTGCATAATCGAACGCGAACCGCACGATCTTCTGCGTTCCCGCAACCGAGATCGGCTTGATGCTGATGCCGGAATCGGGTCGGACCTTACGGCTGCTGTGCTTGTTCACCCAGTCGATCAACTCCAGCGTCTCATCTCCGTCTTTCTCGAACTCGATGCCCGCGTAAAGGTCTTCGGTGTTCTCCCGAACCACGATCAGGTCGATATCGTCGTACTTGCTCCGTACGCCCTGGTAGCTCTTGCACGGCCGCAGGCACGCATACAAATCCAGGCTCTGGCGCAAATGCACGTTTATGCTGCGAAAGCCGGTTCCCACAGGCGTCGTAATCGGGGCTTTAATCGCAACGCCCGTCTTCTTGATCGCCTCGACCGTCCTCTCGGGCAGGGGAGTGCCTTCCCGCTCCATCACGTCCGTGCCCGCCTCCGTAATGATCCAGTTGATCTCGGCGCCCGTTGCGTCGATGCATCGTCGTGTTGCTTCTGCTATTTCCGGGCCGATACCGTCGCCCGTTACCAAAGTTACATCTGTCATCTGCATTCTCCGGAAATCTGTAAAAGCGGCATTGTATTGCCCCCCGCCCCCTCTGTCAACGCTCACCAGCGACAAATCGCGCAAGGCCGGTCCGGACCTGGGCTTACATTTGGAGGCAGATTCCTCGCGCCCGTGTCATTCCGACTGGAGGCCTGCCGGGGATCACCCCGCCCGCTTGTCATTTCGACCGAAGTGAGCGCAGCGAACGCAGCGGAGAAATCTGGACGAGACTCGGGGCAGCGTCTCGCCTGTAATAGGGCCCATCGAGTTGTCCCCGCCACGTTTTCCATTGCAGTCTGTCCGCTTGCGGTGCTGGCCCCGTCTGCTATAATCGCCCAGCACAAATCCCTTTTCAGGAGCCCAAAATGAAAGTCTATCTCGTCAGACACGGCCAGGCGGTATCCAGTGATACGGACCCGGCTCGTCCGCTGAGCAGGCAGGGCGGCGCCGATGTGAGGAAGGTGGCCCAATTCATCAAACCCCTGCACCTTCGACTCGAACACATCTGGCACAGCGGCAGGCTCCGTGCCGAGCAGACAGCAGGGATTCTGGCCGAGGTCATAGAGTCCCAGCACGGCTGTCAGGCCCGAAACGGCATCAAACCCAACGACAGCGTTCAGGAACTGGCCGTGGAATTGGGCGCCTGCGAAGCCGACGCGATGTTTGTCGGACATCTGCCCTTTATGGCGGACCTCGCATCACTGCTCGCCGCCGGCCGCGAGACCGCAGACGTTGTCGATTTTCCCGCCGGTGCCGTCGCCTGCCTCAACCGCCGCGATCCGGGCAACTGGCAAATCGAGTGGGTCATTGCACCTGATACTCTTTGAGAGATAGGAATATGTTCGGCCAGCAGCTCAAATACAAGAAGATGTGGGTAGCCTACTTCGACATACTTGGCTTCGCCACCGTTGTTGCGAAGTCTCCAATACAACGCGTCTGGCGCCAGTATGATGACGTATTGAAGGAGGTGAAGACATGGGCTGACGCCGCAGGAGTCTACGCCGCATGGTTCTCAGACACGTTCCTGCTGTTGGAGTAGGATTCCACGAATGTGTTTGGCAGAATACTCACCCCATGTTCCGATTTCTTCAGGCGAGCATTTAGGCATAAGATACCACTTAGGGGTTGTCTTGCATTCGGAGACATGTTTGTTGACAGGAATCGTGGTGTATACCTCGGCCCAGGTCTTCTTGATGCATACGGGGTGGCTGAGGAGCAAGATTGGATTGGTTTTGTCCTGGCCCCGAGCGTAGTGGAATTAGCAGAAGCAAGGGCTGACGCCAGAGATTGGTTTGATAGGGCAACGAATCGAGACAAGCGTTTTGTGAAGCATGGGGTTCCACTGAAGAATGGTGGCTCGCAAGAGTTCTATGCTTTCACCCTCAGGAGTTACTCCACAGATCAGGAACAACTTGCAGATGAGGCGTCCCAGATTCGAGACGCACTCTCACTAATGGAGCACAATTCTCGAATCCACACGCAGGTTGCTGATGGAGATCAAACTAAGCGCATCCAGCGGAAGTACGACAATACGCGGAAGTTTCTGTCGCGAGTGCTACCCGGATTTGATGAGTCCGACCTCTGAACCGGAAGCCGACGAAGTAGGGCATAGTCAACCTGGTTTACCTAATTTATTGTATCTCTTCGATGGCCCATCCGGCCCGATTGACACGGCGAGAATGCCACTCTGCGGCCGAATCCCTGAGCCTGCCTGCCGTAATTCATGTTGCTGGCAACCCATGATTCTCTTGAACCGCTTCTCCATATCCAGTAGGGCTGCCACGGTTTTCCAGTCTTCGCGCTTTCTCCAGCACCGTGCGCCGCCTGCCAAACAAACACCCCAATCGCGATACCTGGCCGCGCACATTTCGATCGTTCATTCATTTCCTATTCTCTTTCGTCTCTTGTCTCGTGCTGCCTCCGATATCCCGGCCCGCCGGAATTCTCTGCCTCCAGCAGTATCTCCACCGATGCGTCATCCTAACATGTAATCGGATGTGACGCTCCTGAACTCTGACCCCGACTTGCGACTTGACTCTGTCATTCCCGCGAAGGCGGGAATCCAGTCCCTCTAATAGCCATCCCGGCCCGCCGGGATTCATCAATTTTGCATTTTACTTTCTAATCTTTGATTTTTCTCCGAACATTTTACGCCCGCCGTTCGTCTACTATATATCTAACATATGATGAGTGAGACAGCCACCTTCAGTGGAGGACGCCCGCGATGCCATAAAACATCACTGTTTGAACATTTCCGTCTGCATCTTGCGCATTTTGTCCCGAAAACGCCTTCTTTATGGAGATTCAGTATGGCCACAGCCGCCCAGATCGAAGCAAACAGAAGAAACGCAACCAAATCCACCG
>CAZGMJ010000059.1:0-31844 GCA_964526785.1 uncultured Pirellulales bacterium | reverse complement strand
ATGTCGGCATTGTTTTTGTCAGCACAAAACGGCCTCAAGAATGGCTAAAGTCCACGTAGTGTCAGTTGCTGGTTATTGCGCCGGCTGTGTAATCGCCTTGGTATTAGCAGGTTGCTCTAATATCCGGGTGACGGATCCGGCACGCACTGCAACAGAGCAGTTTCTGCTGTCGCAGGCGGCGGTCAAAGCGGTCGAACCACTGTCGTTTGATACACTTCACGGACGCAAAGTCTTTGTCGATGATACGCACTTCGCTCCGGCTGAAAAAGAGTTCGTTCTGGCCGAACTGCGCGCGAAGTTACTCAGTTCCGGAGTGAATCTTGTACAGAAGATGGAGGAAGCCGAGATTAATCTCGAACTGCGAAGCGGAGGCGTTGGCATCGATCGCTACGAAAGTCTGTTCGGTATACCTCCGGTGCTGGCTCCGTCTACCGCCAGTTCCGCCGCAAGCGGGACTCCAATGACGACGCTTGTGATCCCGGAAGTGGCTATCACCAAGAAGATAAAGCAGATTGCGTTTGCAAGTGTTTCGTATGTGGCATACTGGATAGACACGGGCGAGGTAGTCGCTGTATACGGTCCATCGCTCGGCAAATCATATCGAGCCGATTACTGGCTTTTGGGTTTCGGGCCGCGCACGGTCGGAGATATTCCTCCGACGGAACACCGTGTCGTAGAGTAACACATATCGATTTAGCGTTACTAATAGGGTGAAGAACGTGGAGTTGACAAGGATGCAACGCTGGATCCTGCGTGTTTTCGTCAGCGTGCTCGTGCTGCTGTTCATCGCTGGTGCAGCCATCCAGATCATCCTCTGGACAGATGTGCCGCATACGCTGGTCGCGAAAACCTTGAGTCGTCGGCTAGGGCTGGAGATCGCGATGGAGGGGTTCTCAACGAGCTGGACGGGCAGAACATCGCTGGAAGACATCACTGTACGCATTCCCGGCGACCCTGACGCGCTGCTGACAATCGACACAATCCAGGTTCGCCATGCATGGCTGCCACTGATTCTCTTCGGCCGCCCGCTGAACGTTGAGATCGTGTGGATTCGCGATGTACACGTTCGCGTTTCCGAGGACCGGCATGGCGCGTGGAATGTGGATTATATTCGCCATATGCTGGCCGCAATGGACGGCGGTCGAAGCCAGTCCGACCTCGACCTGCCTGAATTACACGTTACCGATATACGTGTCACCATTGCACGGTCAGGCCAAAGCGTCTCGCAGGTGGGGCCTTTGAGCCTGCACGGCCGAAAGGCGTCACCGCTTACGTGGACTTTCGAGGGACGGATTCCGGAGTACCTCGATATTACCGGCCGCATCGCGACCGCCGGATCATATGCGCACCGCATTGTCTTCGATGCGAACGGATTGAGCGACATGCTGGGGTGGCAGTACCGCCCGGACGGACGAATCACCATTTTGACGGGACAGTGGGAGGGACGTATTGCGAAAGGGAATATTGCCGGACGGCTACAGATCGATATGCTTCAGACGGGCGATGGGCAGGTCGCTGGTTCGGTAAATGTGACGACCGGACCGAACGGTCTGTCGGTGGCTATCGAGAAGCTCTCATTGCAGAAGACGAACTTGCCGATCAGCGATTGGACCCTCGCAGATGGAACTATCCTTATCCGCGACAAGACGCTGAAAATACCCCGTCTCGCCGTCGAGGCCGCCCCGTTGGTTGCCTCCATTAGCGGCCACTGGAATCTGCAGACCACCCGCGGCGATTTTTCGGGACTGTTGCAGAGCCGGACGGACGGCCCCCGTCGCTTCTTTGCAGCATGGGATTGCTCTGTCAGCGGCCCGACGACCGGGCCGACGCACGTTCAACTCCGTGCGGAGACTCGTGTGAGTTTGCCTCGCGGCAGATGTCGGGCCGAGATGGAAATCCGCGGTTCAGGGAGTCACTGGTGGGATTCGCATTGGCGGGTATGCATCCCGGACCTCGTCTGGGTGGACGGTGAAAGAAAGGTCCCGATCCAGGGCGTGGTGGCCAATGTTGCAGTGAATCGTTCGAAGATAGAGTTGGTAGATCTGAGCGTAGGCAATGCCGAGAGCATCAACGGCGACGGTGCTTTCTCGCTCAAGGATCGAACCGGGACTCTGCTCGCCGACATACAGCAGTTGCAGATTTCTTCCTTATCTGAGGAACCGTTTGATTTGATACTGGACGTTTCCGCAGATCCCTGTTCCGTCACTTTTAACGACCTTGCTGCCATCCATCCAGAAGTTCATATTGCGACGACTGGAACGGTCGACCTGTCCTCAACCCGTCTGAAAGACGCACGCGCCATTGCGCATTACCATCCCCCCCAGAGTGGAGCCACCGACTCCAATACGCCGGTTTCTTGGCGGGCCGATATGAGTATGCAAGGAACCATCGCCCCACTCGAGCTTTTTGTAGAGTCCTCCTTGCGAGGAGAGAACGTTGCCGTGGGCAAGCAGAGAGTCGCAAATCTCCAGGCAGAATTAGAGGCTGACATCGACGACAAGCAAATCAGATTCGCCTCCTCGAAGGCCGTCAACATCCTCGACGGCACATTTCAAATTTCCGGCTGGCACAAGTTTTCCAGTCAGGCCACCCATGTTCTGATCGAGGTGGCGGATATTGCGATTCCCTCCATAGCCAAAGTAATAGGTTTGCGAAATGCGGACGTGGAGGGGACTGCGGGCGGCGAATTGCATTTTGACGCGCCGACACTGGACGCCGATCGGTTCATAGCATCCGGCAAGTGGCGTGCTGAACAGGTACGCACGGCTGCATTCGAGGCCGAAGAGGCTCATGGTGAAGTCTTTCTGCAGGGCGGTCGGCTCAGCCTCGACTCGATTGATCTAAGGCACAGGGGCGGAAGTGCGTCAGGCAAGGTGGTCCTGAATCTGAATCAGCCGAACCTCGTGCGCGTCGATGTGGAGCTGCAGGACTGGCCTTTGGCCTTCGCAGGCAAACCGTGGCGCAACCGCCTGAGCGGCGAACTGGAGGGGTTGATTGACATTGTTCGAAAGCAGGGCCAGGGCGGCGGCCCGTTGCACCTAAAGGTCTCGGCAGGAAAGACCCCTCTCGGCAGCGTGGAAGCGAACATGCGGCTGGATGGCCGCGTTTTGGAAATAGACCAGATGCAGGCAGATGTTATTGGAGGCAGCGGTACAGGCACTGCAAAGATTTACATCGACAATCTACTGAAAAGCAGCATTGACCTGGTGTGGAACAGCATTGAACCCGGCCGGCTTTCTCCCGTCTGGCCCTGGCTTGACGACTTAAGGGGACCATTCTCCGGGAATGTCCATATAGGTCCGGCCCAGATGCCTCGTCCGCTTGAGCCGCTGCTGCTGCGGATCCGCGCCGAGTCGAACGATCTTCGTTTGCACAGCATAGCTCTGGATAGCTGGAATCTCATGGGATATCTGGGAAGCCGGCGTTTCTTGATCGATAAATCCGTGCTCGATTTATCCGTCGGTCAAATACACTTGCGGGGAAGCGCCAGCAAGCATGACGAGAACATGTTTGCTCGTATCAAGATGGGGCTCGACAGCCTCGATATTGACCAGATAATGCGGTCGTTCGATCCCAACGCTAATCCCGTGGTTGGGAAGGTGTCCGGCAGCGTAACTGTCGTTGTTCTCGATGAAATCGAACGGATAACCGGTTCGGCAAATCTCCAACTGGCGGATTCCGACCTCATTGGCAATACTGTAATTTCCGGTCTATATAACATGCTGCGCCTGGACGTTGCCCCGGGCAAACCAACGGGCAAGGGCCGCATTCGCCTTCAAATGGAAGGACCGAGACTGGTGATCTCAGATTTCAATTACCAGAATCGCGGCACAAACATACGCGGCTACGGCAGCGCGAAGGACCTAAGTTCGGGACCTGCCAGTCCTATTGAGGGCTACGCTGTTGCGTCGACCCAGCCTTTGCAGGGATTGCCATTGCCCGGCGTCGGAGAACTCGGCCGTATGTTGCAGGCGCTGCAGGGAGACATCGCGGCCGTCCGGATCGAAGGCACCATTGCTGAACCTCAGGTGAAGCCGGTGCCCCTCGAAAGCATCACAGGAGACATCGGTCGCTTGCTCTGGGGGGACTCGCAATAAAGACGCAGAGATTACGAAGCCCGTCTGCGGACTGTATCGAGCACTCTTGACATCCCTGACCCCAGCCAATAGATTCAATTCACTACAGTCCGTTGGTGAAGCGCTTATTCCGGAGTATTGAAAGGACCGGCAGTGAAACCCATGTCTCCAGAAAAGCCGGCTTTCCGAGTGCAGCCTGGCTTATTCAGAAATTGCACACTCGTTGGATCGATTACTTTGTTTGCCATCCTGCATACGGCCACTGCGGCAACTGGCGAAGGGTTCGAAATAGACGCCGACTACCCCGGCGGCAATATCATCGTCGATCGCATTGAGGGTGACACTGTCCATCTCCGACCGGACCTGCGCGATACACGAGGTTGGTGGTTTTACTGGAATTTTCGCGTACGCAACGCGGCTGGTCGAACGATCACATTCAAATTCACCGGCAACAATCCGATCAGTGTTCGCGGACCGGCGGTCAGTGGCGACGCCGGACGGAGTTGGCGTTGGCTCGGCAAACAGTGCGTCGATGGCTCAACCTTTACGTATGCATTTTCCGAAGAAGAGGATGCAGTCCGTTTCTGCCTGGCTATGCCGTACCAGCAAGCGGATCTCGATGCCTTCCTGAAAGCCAACGACCATCCGAACCTTCGCATCGCGGAATTGTGCAAGACGCGAAAGGGTCGATCCGTCGAACGGATACACGTCGGCAGGATCGAGGGCCAGGCTCGATATCGTGTGCTTGTCACCGCACGCCACCATGCCTGCGAGATGATGGCAAGTTATGCGATGGAAGGACTGATCGCTGCGGTGCTCGCCGAAGATGAATGCGGCCGCTGGCTACGTACGAATGTCGAGGTGTTGGCCGTCCCCTTCATGGACAAGGATGGCGTCGAGGATGGCGACCAGGGCAAGAACCGAAAACCGCACGACCACAACCGCGACTATATGGGCACCAGCATCTATCCTTCGGTTGCTGCCCTGCGAACCCTTGTCCCGAAGTGGTCGAACGGCCGGCCTCTGATTACGCTTGATCTGCACTGTCCGTACATTCGCGGCCGATATAATGAAGTAATATACATAGTAGGCAGTTCCGATCGAGATATTTATGCCGAGCAACTTCGCTTCGGAGATGCCCTCGAGGACGTACATCGCGGTTCACTTCCTTATGACAATAACGACATACTGCCTTTCGGCCGGGCGTGGAACACCGACAGGAATTACGGCTCCGGAAAGAGCTGCAAACGATGGGCGACGGAACTGGACAACGTGCAGGTTGCAATTTCCTTTGAAATCCCCTATGCGAACGCAGGCGGCGAATCCGTGACGGCGAAAAGCGCTCGTGCCTTTGGCCGCGATCTCGCCCGGACACTTTGTACATACCTGCAAAGTACTGACAACGGCATGTGATCAGCAGGTGTGCCGATAGTCGCCGCTCAACAACTCCGTCTCCGGCCGCGCAGTTCGCCCTGTCAACCCACCTGGGGTGAATTACGCAAGGGCATGAACGCACCGTTAGCTCCCTGGAATTACTTTCTGTACATCCCGCCCGGGGGCACCGTATAATGCGCGTAAGGAAGTCTATTCGCACAAAATGCATGCAGTCGCACGGAACGTGCTGTAGCCATCAAAGGAGTGCATAGAATGAGACAATTACGATACAGGTCAAATCGGCGGCCGGTCGCAATAGTTCTGTGGTGCTGCCTCGTCATAGCAGGTGGGCCTGCTCTCTTCGCCCAGAACGTCGAGGACTTTGCCGACCGGTTGACCAGATTCACGCTCGACAACGGTCTGACCTTTCTCGTGCTCGAACGTCATGAAGCGCCCGTAGCATCCTTTCAGATATATGCCGATGTCGGGGCGGTCAACGAGGTCGTTGGCATCACGGGCATTGCACACATGCTCGAACACCTTGCCTTCAAAGGAACCAGGACCGTGGGTACGACAAATTGGGAGGCTGAAGCCGAAGCAATGGCCGAGGCGGATGCAGTTTTCGAGAAGATAAAGGCCGTCCGGGAAGAAGCCGGTCCCGAAACGCATCAGTTGCGCCTGAAGGAATTGCAGCAGCAACTCGATGAGGCTCAGAAAAAGGCGTCGCAATACATCGTGCACGACCGCTTTGAGGAAATCTATAACCAGGCTGGCGGGACCGGACTTAATGCCAGCACTTCATGGGACGCTACGCGCTATATCATAAGCCTGCCGTCCAACAAATTGGAGTTGTGGATGTGGATGGAATCCGATCGCTTTCTGTATCCCGTCTTTCGCGAGTTCTATAAGGAGCGCAACGTCATCATGGAAGAGCGGCGTCTGCGCACCGAAAGCGACCCGGTCGGCCGACTCCTCGAAGACTTCATGGCGGTTGCGTACAAAGCGCATCCCTACGGATATCCTGTGATCGGCTACATGAGCGACATCGAGACGATCACTCGGGAGGAGGTCAGGGACTTCTTCCGCATCTACTACAGTCCCGCCAATCTGACCATCGCCATCGTGGGGGACGTCGATCCGCAGCAAATCAGGCAGATGGCGGAGATCTACTTCGGAAGGATACCGACGCTTCCCGAGCCCACGGGCGTTGAAACGATCGAACCGCCGCAACTCGGACCTCGCCGGGTAGAGTTGCACGATCCCGCCCAGCCCTTCGTTCTGATCGGCTACCATAAGCCGAGCATCCATCACAAGGATAACGCCGTCTTTGATGCCATCACCGATATCGTCGGTATGGGGCGAACGTCCAGATTGTACGAATCGCTGGTCAAGGAGAAACGAATCGCCGTGTACGCATCCGGTTTTCAGGGCCTGCCCGGCAACAAGTTTCCAGGCCTGTTCCTTTTCTATGCGGTGCCGGCCAAAGGCCATACCAACGAAGAATCCGAGCAGGCCATCTACGCCGAGATTGAGCGACTCAAGACCGAATCGGTCTCGCCTGAGGAACTGGAGAAAGCCAGGACACGCGCCCGGGCGAGCCTGATCAGGAGCCTTGCTTCCAATTCAGGTATGGCGAGCCAACTGGCGTTCTATGAAGCCGTCACGGGCGACTGGCGCAACCTTTTCGAAGCGCTCAAGGACATCGAACGCGTAACCGCCGAGGATATTCAGCGGGTTGCCAAAGAGTATTTCAAACCCACCAATCGAACCGTCGGCGTGATTCAGACTACCGCGCCCGCCAATTGATTCGACAGGAGCAAGGAAATGACAACCGAAGGATCGCTCATTAGATATGTGGTTTTGTGTCTTACCGGCATTCTCTGTATGACGCTCGCCGGTTGTGGCAACCAGATAGCCGACAACGTGGAAGACCTGGCGTATCCCGATCTTGCGGATATCGACGTTCCCGAAGCCACGCGTCTGACCCTGGACAACGGGATGCGTTTGTTCTTGCTTGAAGACCATGAACTGCCGTTGATCAACGCCTCGGCAAGAATTCGCGTCGGTTCGATCTACGAACCGGCGGACAAAGTGGGGTTGGCCGGCATCACCGGGGCGGTCATGCGTACCGGCGGCACTATCTCGCAAACCGGCGATGAACTCGATCAGATATTGGAGAGCCTTGCCGCTTCGGTCGAAACCAGTATCGGCCTCAACGCCGGCTATGCCTCGATGTCTGTTCTGAAGAAAGACGTCGATCGCGTGCTGGGCATTTTCGCCGACGTACTGATGAACCCCGCGTTTCGCGAACACAAGATCGCGCTGCAGAAGATGCAGCACCGCAGTGCGATCGCCCGGCGAAACGACGATCCGGGCGCGATCACTGCCCGCGAGTTTGAAAAGCTCATCTATGGGGCCGACAGCATATATGCCCGCCATACCGAATACGAAACCATCGACAATGTCAGCCGGGAAGACTGCGTGCAGTTTCACCGTGCCTACTTCTGTCCGAACCACACGATGCTCGCCGTCTGGGGTGATTTCGAAACCGATGCGATGATACGCAAAATCGAGGCCGCCTTCGCGGACTGGGAAAAGGCCGTGGTCGAACTGCCGGATGTGCCCGAAGTCACATACGAATATCCTTCGACCCTCAATCTTGCCGTGAAGACCGACATCAACCAGTCCAATATCCGCCTCGGTCATATCGGTGGCGTAATCAGCGACCCGGACTACTTCGCATTGATCGTTATGAATCGTATCCTTGGCGGCGGATTTACGAGCAGACTCTTCCGCAACGTTCGTTCTCGTCAGGGCCTGGCGTATTCCGTCTATGGCCGCTACGATTCCAACTTCGATTATCCGGGGATGTTCTACGTTGGGTGCCAGACCGCATCCGAGAACACGCTGAAGGCTATTCAGGCCCTCAAGGACGAAATCAGAAAGATCACGCAAAGTGAAGTAACGGACGAAGAACTGGCCCTCGCCAAGGAAAGCTTCCTCAATTCCTTCGTGTTCAATTTCGACTCGACCGGCGAAATCGTCAGCCGCATGCTCACGTATGAGTACTACGGCTATCCCCGGGACTTTCTCCAGAAGACCAAAGCCAACGTCGAACAGGTGACCAAAGCCGACATCCTTCGCGCAGCAAGAAAGCACCTGCATCCCGACCAGGTCCAGACGCTCGTCGTAGGCAACCCGGAAGAATTCGGCACGCCGCTGTCGGAACTGGGTTCGGTGAACCAGCTAGATATATCGATTCCCGAACCGCAACCAGCCGAGCAATAATATACGGCTCCACCCAGTCAATGGGGATCGCATGAATCGAAGGAGTTTCTTGCAATCTATTGGTCTTGTAGCTGCCAACTGCGGCTTGATGCGGTGCCGGAACCTGTTGGCGACGCCTGCTGGTGCAAAATTACATGCGCGGCGCGATACGCCGAACTTCATCTTCATCCTCACCGATGACCAGCGCCACGATGCAATGGGCTGCGCGGGCAATCCCTTAATCCATACCCCGGCCATTGACGCTCTGGCCGCTCGGGGCATCCGCTTTGAAAATGCCTTCGTTACTCTTTCGATATGCAGCCCCTCCCGCGCCGCCTGTCTGACGGGTCGCTATGGTAGCGCCACGGGAGTCGTCACCGTTCCCGGCACGCTCCGAGCAGAGGAAGTAACGGTAGCCCACCGCCTCAAGGAAGCCGGCTACAGGACCGGCGTCGTAGGCAAGTGGCACCTCGGCAACTCGCCCCAGTCGCTCGGCTTTGACTACTGTCCGTACTTCCGATCGAACGGTCCGTACTACGATCGCAAGGTCATCGAGGATGACGGCCCAGCTCTCGCCAAAGGCTATATCGAACAATACAATGCGGACAAGGCAATAGATTTCCTCCGGAAATGCACCCGCAACCATTCGCCTTTTTTCCTGTGGCTCTGCACCCAGGTCCCGCACATGAACCATAAGTTCGACTGGCCCGCCAGAGAAGAAACACTGGCCGCCTGCTATCGCGACACGACAATGCCCCTGCCTGAGACCTGGCGGGACAACCTCGAAGGCAAGCCGCCATACCTCCGAGAGAGCCGCAGCCGCCAGCAGGCCGTCAAGTATGGCTATGAGGATCCCGAGAATATCCGCCTCCACTTGCGGAAGTATTACGCCGCCATCACAGAGATGGACGCGCAGCTTGGCCGTCTGCTCGACGCAGTGGACAAACTCGGTTTGCGCGACGACACGTACATCGTATTTATGGGCGACAACGGCTGGTTCATGGGCGAGCATGGCTTTACCAGTAAAGTCCTTGCATATGAAGAGTCGATCCGCGTTCCCATGATCGTTGCCGGCCCGGGCATTAAACCGGCAGTCGAGACAGACATTGCTCTAAACATTGACCTGCCCGCCACAATCCTCGATCTTGCCGGCGTCCCGATCCCCGACGGCATGCACGGCCGGAGCCTTCGCCCGCTGCTTGAAGGCAGCTGCGTCGATTGGCGCGACGGCTTTCTCTATGAAGCCCCCGCCTCCTCGCTCGGCAGTCGCCCTCTCTTCGCCTTTCGCACCCGGCGTTGGAAATACATTCGTACCTGTCCCCCGCAGGATATCTCGCGCACTGAGTTCGAAGAACTGTACGACCTGCAAAGAGATCCCCACGAAACGACGAATCTCGCCCCGGACCCTCGCTTTGCAGAAGTCCTCGCCGAACTGCGCAAATGGTTGACTGCTGCCCGCCACAGCATTGCACGGGAAGCTTGAACGACAACGATCGATGCCGGCCGAACAGCCGCGAGTCTTTGACACGCAGGCGCCCGCCCCATATACTGTCCGCAGATGACTCGATTGCACCGGTCGCCATATGCCGCGAACGAGATGCAGAATGCTGATCCGGCTTTTAAAGGAGGCGAATATGGATAGCTGCTCCAGAAGAGATTTCCTCAGGACTGCAGGAGCCACTGCCGCTGCCGGTATGTTTGCATTGGCTCCAGGCTGCAAAGCTGCCGGCCCAATGGCGGTCGGTGGCCGCAAAAAGCCCAATATTATCTTCATCCTCGCCGACGACCTCGGTTACGGCGATCTCGGCTGCTTCGGCCAGAAAGAAATCCAGACGCCTAACCTCGACCAAATGGCCGCTGAAGGCATGAAACTCACTGCGCACTATGCGGGCAGCACTGTCTGCGCGCCGTCCCGCTGCTGCCTGATGACCGGCTACCATACCGGCCATGCACTGGTCCGCGGCAACGCGCGTATCCCGCTTCGGCCCAAGGACGTCACTGTTGCGGAACTGCTGAAAAAAGCGGGCTATTCTACTGGAATAATCGGAAAATGGGGTCTGGGCGAACCTGATACCACCGGCATTCCGAACCGCCAGGGCTTCGACTGCTGGTTTGGCTACCTCAACCAGCGTCACGCGCACAACTATTACCCGAAATACCTTTGGCGCAATCAGGAGAAGTATCCGCTTGAGAACGAAGTACGCGATGTCAACCCGCCGGGCGGCGTCGCCACCAAACGTGTTGAGTATTCCCACGATCTGTTTGCTGAAGAAGCCCTCAACTTTGTCGAGCGCCACAGTGGCGATCCGTTCTTTTTGTATCTCGCCTTTACCATCCCCCATGCCAACAACGAAGCCAGGGGCGAAGGCATGGAAGTACCCGACTATGGAATCTATGCCGATAAGGACTGGCCCGAACCTCAGAAAGGCCACGCCGCAATGATCACGCGCATGGACGGCGATATCGGCACGCTGTTCGCCAAGCTCAAATCGCTCGGCATCGACGACGATACACTCGTAATCTTCTCCAGCGACAACGGCCCGCACCGCGAGGGCGGCAACAAGCCCGACTTCAACGACAGCAACGGCCCGCTGCGCGGCATCAAGCGAGACCTCTACGAAGGAGGCATTCGCGTCCCGACGATCGCCCGCTGGCCCGGCCGCATCCAGTCCGGTTCGTCCTCGGACCATATCTCGGCGTTCTGGGATGTGCTGCCGACCTGCTGTGATCTTGCCGGCGTTAAACCGCCCGCAGAGATCGATGGCATCTCGTTCCTCCCCACCCTGCTGGACGACCCTCTAGAGCAGAAGCAGCACGAATACTTGTACTGGGAGTTCCACGAGCAGGGGGGCAAGCAAGCCGTTCGGATGGGAAAATGGAAAGGCATCCGTCTTAATATCAAGAAGAAACCGGAGGCCCCTGTAGAACTCTATAACCTCGAAACCGATATCGGCGAGCAGAATAATGTCGCCCCCGACCATCCCGAGATCGTGCGCAAGATCGAGCGTGCCATGCAACGGGCGCACACGCCGTCCGAGCACTGGAAGATGCCGGGCGAGTAGCGCTCATACGTATTCATTTGTCGGGATGGTCGGACTGGTCCGACCGTTCAATGCAAGCGTGCCAGGCCAATATCGATCAGCAGTGCCAAAGGAGATCAGAATATGAAGCGACGCGAATTCATCAAGGCCCTCGGAGGGGTGGCTGCGTCTTTTGTTGCTTGCGGTTGCCCGAGAGCGAAGGCTTTTGCCCAAGCGGCACCGAAACACAAACCCAACTTCGTCTTCATTTTCATCGACGACATGGGCTACAGGGATCTCGGCTGTATGGGCAGCGAATACTACGAAACGCCCAATATCGACAAACTCGCCGCCGAAGGCGTGGTCTTCACCAAGGCCTATTCCAACGCGCCCAATTGCGCTCCGACCCGCGCTTGCCTGATGTCGGGCCAGTATGGCCCGCGCCATGGCGTCTACACAGTTGGTACTCCCGAACGCGGCCCGGCCAAGCTCCGCAAGCTTATCCCTGTGCCCAATACGACCAAACTGGACCGGCAGGTTGTCACCATTCCGGAAGCCCTCGAATCGGCCGGTTACACTTCCGGCTGTTTCGGCAAATGGCATCTTGGCAATGACGAACCGCATCGTCCCGCGGACCAGGGGTTCGATGCAAGCTATCAGCGCACCAAGCGCAGCCACTGGACCGACGACGGCCAATACCTCACCGACCGTCTGACGAACGAGGCCGTCGACTTCATCGACGCCAATAAGGACAAGCCCTTCTTCCTGTATCTCTCACACCACGCTGTACATACCCCCATCCAGGCAAAGTCTGAGATCATCGACAAGTACGAGGACAAAGCCCCGGCCAACGGCCACAACAATCCCGCCTACGCCGCAATGATCGAAAGCGTCGATCAGAGCGTCGCCCGCGTGCTTGCAAAACTCGAAGACGCTGGCCTGCATGAAGACACCGTTGTGTTCTTCTTCTCCGACAACGGAGGCCACGCCAATTTCACGTCCATGCATCCGCTTCGAGGCTCCAAGGGCACGCTCTACGAAGGCGGCATTCGCGTGCCGTGTATCGTCCGCTGGTCCGGGCGTACCAAGCCGGGTTTGGTTACCGACGCCCCGATCATCGGAATTGACTTCTACCCCACCATGATCGAACTGGCGTGCGCCGATCCGCCGAAAAACCACGTTCTCGACGGCTGCAGCATCGTCGATTTGCTAAATCCTGATCTGCCGGCGTTCGCCTCGACATACCGCCGCTTTCAGAACAGGCCGATCTTCTGGCATTTTCCTGCTTACCTTGAGCCCTACAACAAGTCCCAGTGGCCGTGGCGAACCACACCTGCGGGCGTTATACGCAAGGGCCCATGGAAGCTGATTGAGTTTTTCGAAGACCACGCGCTCGAGCTTTACAATCTCGAGATGGATATCAGCGAAAAGAACAATCTCGCCGCCCAGATGGCCGACAAAACGGCCGAACTGCACAAACTCATGCAACAATGGCGAAAAGACATTAACGCGCCGGTTCCGACGCGCCTGAATCCCGAATACGATCCGCAAGCTCGTGCGGCGAAGCCGCTGTGAATGGCTGATCCACCTGTGCACGCTGTTCAGCCGCTTTGCTCCGTTGTTCTCGCAGATATCGTCGCCTGCGACAAACAAAGGTATTTCCGACACCAGCACAATTTCAGGGAGCATCCTCGTGAGTGCCAATGTCGTTGCAATTATCGGCACCTATCGTAAGAATCATGTTATCGATACCGCCGTTTCGCACGTACTCGAAAGCGCCGAACAACAGGGGGCGAAGGTGCACAGGATATACCTCATAGATAGACACATCGAGTTTTGCACGAATTGCCGGGCGTGTACCCAGCAACAGGGCGATGCCCGCGGCAAATGCCCTATCGACGACGATATGTCCGCCATCCTGGACCGCGTCGAATCAGCCGACGCCCTCGTCCTCGCCTCGCCTGTCAATTTTTTCTCGGTTACGGCGGTAACGAAACGTTTCCAGGAACGCCTCGTTTGTTATGCGTACTGGCCGTGGGAAAGCGGCGCCCCTAAGTTCCGCATGAAGAAGGCGACGAAACCCGCCGTCATTGTCACATCAGCCGCATGCCCCGCTCCCTTGGCCAGGATCCTGATTCGTGGCTCGATCAAGGGCCTCAAATCCATCGCACGCTGCGTAGGCGCCAGAGTTGTCAAGACGCTTTATTTCGGTATGGTCGCGACAACGCCCCAAGGCAATCTCACTCAAAAAGAACGCAGCCGCTGCCGTAATGCGGGCTTCAAGCTCATCAATTCTGCTCGCGGATCAGATCGACCCGCTGCACCCGTTTGAACGACGCCGTGCGACCGAGCCGCTGGCAGACTTCGGCAGACCTGTTAACGAACCGTAGAAAGGACTCAGCTATGAATACCAAATGCCTGGATGATACACAGATCATGAAGAACCCGCATGGTGTGGACGCCCGCAACCTCTACAATACGTCCGCGGCCATGATTACCGTTATTACTCTGCAACCCGGCCAATCCCTGCGCCGTCATAGTACGCCCGTTGACGTTGCTTTTTACGTCCTGGAGGGCACCGGAACTGTCGAAATAGGTGACGAAAAGCAGGACGTTCAGGCTGGAACGCTGGTCGAAAGCCCCAGAGACATTGCCCATTGCTGGTACAACCGAAGCGACTCGCCCCTGCGATTCATGGTAATTAAGGCCCCGCGTCCGACCACAAAGACCATATTCCTCGACAAGTGAGTTCTTACATGTTGCGAGGCCGGACCGCCCTGGATGGTACGCCCTTTCGTGATGCTCCAGCCGCAGACAGATGACTTAATTCGATGCCTCTGGTGAGGTAAATCACGGTCTTTGAGCGCATAAACGCAGCCCCGCGAGGGTGGTGTTGATTTCGAGGGGCTGCAACCTGTGGGAGCTATTTGGAGAGCAAGACGGCTTGCTGTGTGGCAATTATTGCGTAATTCGTGGAAATATGAGGAAATTGCAGGGGAAATACGCACTCGTGACCAGACGCATATAAGAAACCGGCTTTTGGACCTGTTGGTGTATGCGGCCGAGAACGCCCGCAGTCTGGGGCTTCAGCAACCCCTGAGACTGCCAAGGCGCTACTCGGGTGCGTTGGTGCACTTCGTCAAGTATTGCAAAACGCCGATCTTGTCCGTATAACGTGTTCGTCATGGCTGGCGATACTGCAAAACGAATACACTCTTTACGCCGACAGATCAGGCGGCACGACCACCTCTACTATGTGCTCAATCAGCCGGAAATTACCGATCAGCAGTACGATCAGCTTTTTCATGAGCTAAAGGCTCTTGAGGCGGAACGCCCGGAACTGGTTACGCCCGATTCGCCTACGCAACGGGTCTCGGGCGAACCGCTGTCGAGTTTTGCGACGGTGCGCCATGCCGTGCCGATGTTGAGCATGGACAATACTTACAACGCCGATGAACTCAGGGCGTTCGACCAGCGTGTGCGAAAGGTGCTTGAAACCGACGATTACGAGTATGTGGTCGAGTTGAAGATCGACGGTCTGGCGGTGAGCCTGCGTTATGAGGACGGGGCCCTCGTTACGGCGGCAACCCGCGGCAACGGTGAAGTCGGCGACGATGTGACGGCCAATGTGCGGACGATCAAGGCGATTCCGCTGGCTCTGCTGGCGGAAGCGGACGTTCCGGCCGTGCTGGAGGTCCGTGGCGAGGTCTATATGCCCACCAGCTCTTTTGAACAGTTGAATCGAGCGCGAATAGAGGCCGGCGAGACTCCTTTCGCCAATCCACGCAATGCAGCGGCCGGTTCGCTGAAGTTGCTCGACGCCCGGATCACGGCCACGCGAAATCTCTCCTTCTTTGCGTATGCCGTGGGGCAGGTATCCGAACCACCGGCCGACAACCACCATCAGACGCTGCAGCGAATGGCAGCCATGGGATTGCCCGTCAATCCCCATGTCAGCAGGGCCGACGAGATCGATGAGGTTGTTGAGTTCTGTCTGGATTGGAATGAGAAACGCCGGGATCTGGATTATCAGATTGACGGTATGGTCATAAAGATCGACCGTTTTGATCAGCGGGACATACTGGGCTATACCGGGCGGGCGCCGCGCTGGTGCATATCGTACAAGTTTGCGGCCGAACAGGCACAAACCGTAGTCGAGTCGATCGACGTTCAGGTGGGAAAGAGCGGGATACTGACGCCCGTAGCGAACCTGCAGCCGGTTCTGCTGGCTGGAACCGTCGTCAAACGCGCCAGCCTGCACAATTTCGACATGCTCGCGAAGCTCGATGTTCGCAGTGGCGATACCGTTATGATTGAAAAGGCCGGGGAGATCATCCCGCAGGTTGTTGAGGTCAAGTATGATCTGCGGCCTATCGATGCGCAACCGTTTGCGATTCCCGAAACATGCCCCAATTGCGGTTCGTCCGTGGCGAAGGATGCCGGCGGTGTGTATGTGCGCTGTCAGAATCCACATTGCGTGGGGCAGTTGAAGGAGCGGCTGCGCTATTTTGCCGGTCGGGGACAGATGGATATCGAGCATTTGGGTCCGGCCCTTCTCGATCAGCTTGTCGATAAGGGTTTGCTCAACGATTTTTCGGATATATACAAGCTGGACGATACCCAACTGGCGAGCTTGGACCGCATGGCGGAGAAGAGTGCCGCCAATGTCCTGGAGGCGGTTGAGGCGAGCAAGAGGCGGCCTTTGTGGAGACTGATCGCGGGGCTTGGGATTCGTCACATCGGGGGGCAGTCGGCGCAGATTCTTGCAGAGCATTTCGGTTCGCTGGAGGCATTGATGCAGGCTGATGAAGCTGCGTTGGCCGATGTCGACCAGATTGGCCCGACGATGGCGGCCAGCGTGTGCGAGTATTTTCGCAATCCGGACAACCGTATGGTCGTAGAGAATCTCTTTGCCGCGGGTGTTCGGCCCGAGGCCCCAACGGCCAGACGCTCGGATAAGCTGGCGGGAAAGACTATCGTCGTTACGGGTACGCTTGAAAACTTTACGCGCCAACAGATACAGCAGATTATCCGCCAGTCGGGTGCAAAGGCGAGTTCGAGCGTAAGTAAGAAGACGGATTATGTGCTTGCCGGAGAGAATGCGGGCAGCAAATTGCAGAAGGCCAAGGATCTCGGCGTGGAGGTAATCGACGAGCGGCAGTTCAGGAAAATGATTGAGGAGTGAACGGAGTTGGGAGTCAAGAATGAAAAATGCGAATGAGAAGTACATGCGGATGGCCTTGCGGCTGGCACAGCGGGGTCTTGGTGCTGTCGAGCCGAACCCGATGGTCGGCTGTGTGATTACCAAGGCAAACCAGATAATAGGAAAAGGCTGGCATAAGCGATTCGGACAGGCCCATGCGGAAATCGCGGCTATGGAAGACTGTAAGAATCTCGGCATCGCGCCGGATGGTGCGACGATGTACGTCACGCTTGAGCCCTGCTGTCATCACGGCAAGACCGGTCCTTGTACGGATGCGATCATCCAGGCGGGGCCGGCGAAAGTAGTTGTCGCGACGGTCGATCCTTCGCCGCATGCCGCGGGGCGGGGGATCACGCAGTTGCGGGAGGCCGGGATTCAAGTCGAGGTCGGGCTGTGTGAGACCGAGGCCAGATTGCTGAATGCTCCGTTTATGAAATACGGGGCCACGGGCAGGTGCTGGACGATCCTGAAGTGGGCCCAGAGCATTGACGGCAGGATGGCATGGGCAACGAAGCAGGGTGCGGCGGCTGACAATGCTCGCCAGTGGATATCGAACGAACTGAGCCGCAAGGACGTACAAGCGCTGCGGAGACGTGTTGGTGCGATACTGGTGGGCATAGAGACGGTGCTGGCGGACGATCCGCTGTTGACGCCACGGCCGCCGAGGGGCAGAAAACCCCTTCGGATCGTGCTCGACAGCTATCTGAGAATCCCACTCGGCTGTCGGCTACTCCGGACGCTCAAGACAAGTCCCACCCTGGTCTACGCGAGTCAGGCGGCCATCGACAAGGATCCGAAGAAGGCCGAGCGGATCCGAAGCAGGGGAGCTGAAGTGGTCGGTTATTCGGATCAAGGGCGGTCGAACCTGCATTACCTGATCGACAGGCTGAGCGAGCGAGGGATTAGCCAGTTGCTGGTTGAAGGCGGGCCTACGGTGCTGACGTCGTTCCTGCAGGAGGGGCTGGTCGATGAAATAAGTGTGTATGTAGCGCCGCGTATCCTTGGGGCGGAGGGCGGAGTAGACACGACCAGTGCGATGGCCTCGTTGAATCGTGTGGCGGAGTTTCGCCATATGGATGTGACGCTTTTTGATACGGACGTACGATTCACGGGCTTGAGCGTGGCCGCATTCGAACAAGTGCTCAACGCCGGCAAGAGTGGGGGCGTATCTGATCGCGGCGTGTCCTCCTGAAGATGGGAACGGATGTGGCTCGGTGATCGTGCGGTGATATATATGCAGAAGAGAGACGTCGTCAGATTGGCTTTGGAAGCTCGGTCCGTGCCATACGTGCCCTGGCACTGCACATTTACGCTGGAGGCGGCTGAGAAGATCGCCGAACATTTCGGGACGAACGATCTGGAGCGGATCGTCGACAATCATTTTGTCAAGCTGGGCAGCGATACGGGGTTCTTCGAAGACCTGGGCTGCGACCGCTTTCAAGATATCTTCGGTGTAACGTGGGACCGGAGCGTGGATAAGGATATTGGCGTGGTCGAAGGCTGTGTGTTGCCGGAGCCTGTGCTCGACGGCTACCAGTTTCCCGATCCGCTTGACGACCGGATTTTCGGAAGCATTCACGAAAAGATCGCGCGCAACAGCGATTGCTTCCGCGTATTCAAGATTGGTTTTTCTCTGTACGAGCGGGCGTGGACACTGCGCGGGATGGAGAATCTGATGATGGACTTCATTGAGCATCCGGATTTCGTGGACGAATTGCTCGGCGCGATTGCGGAACATAACCTCGCCCAGATCGAGCATGCATTGATGTATGATATCGACGCGGTGTATTTCGGTGACGACTGGGGCCAGCAAAGGGGACTTCAGATGGGCCCGGCACATTGGCATCGGTTCATTCGGCCGCAACTTGAACGCATGTATGGGCGGGTGCGTCGTTCGGGCAAATATGTGATGATTCATTCATGCGGCAAGGTGGATGAACTTTTCGACGATCTGATTCAAATTGGGCTCAACTGCTTCAATCCTTTTCAGCCTGAGGTGATGGATGTGTTCGATCTAATGAGACGATACACGGGACGGCTTGCGTTTCATGGCGGGTTGTCCACGCAGAAGACGCTGCCGTATGCTTCCGCGTCCCAGGTGCGGCGGCAGACCGACAGACTTCTGGCGGCGGGCAGCAAAGGCGGTTACATCTTTGCGCCCGCCCATGCGGTGGAAGGCGACGTTCCGCTGGATAATATGCTGGCGTTTATAGATGTTCTGCACAATCAGCCGGGATATTGCGGCCGGCGGGGAATCTGACGTACGTTAATGTGTGCACCAGATGATCGTGTGCTACATGCGCATCAGTGAAAGAGGTATGGTTATGTATTGGAAAAGCACTTGTGTTTGGACTCTTGCGTGTTGCCTCATGTGCGTTGTTGTGATTGGGGCGGAGGAAGAGGTTGGTTCAAACAAACAGGCGAATCGCTGGGAAGATGATATTCGCAGATTCGAGAACTGGGACAGCAAAAACTCCTTTGCGAAAGATGCCGTGCTCTTCGTTGGCAGTTCGAGCATTCGTATGTGGCGCACCCGGGATTGCTTCGATGGTATGCCCGTGATCAATCGGGGATTCGGCGGTTCGCAGATCAGCGACGTCAACACGTTCTTCCATCGCATTGTGGCCGCATACAAACCGCGTGTGATCGTTCTGTACGCCGGGGACAACGATGTGGCCGCGGGCAAGACGCCGCAGCGCGTGTTCGTGGATTACAGGAAATTCGTTGCTCTGGTCCACGAGCACTTGGCCGGAACGCCCGTTGTTTTCATCGGAATCAAGCCGAGCGGCAGGCGGTGGGAGATGCGGTCTGATATGGCTGAAGCGAATCAAATGATCAGGCGGTACGCCCGGAAGCATTCGGATTTGTTCTATTTCAATTCTGCAGGGCCCCTTCTGAACGATGAGGGCAGGCCCGATGATAGTTTATTCCTTGCAGATCGCCTCCATTTGAACGATAATGGATATGCTGCGTGGACCGAATCGCTTCGTCCGATCATCGAAAGCGCGATGCGGGGAATGGAGCGGTAGGTTCTGACCTGTTCGATGCGGGCGTCTCGCAGGATAGGGATCGTCCGAGAACAAGTTGTGGCTCGGTATCATGTTGCCGACACGGATTGCTGCTCAATCATGTGTCGGAGTGAGGATGGTGTTGAAGCAGCCGATAAGGCGGCCGGTCGTCGGCCAGAAAAGGCGGTAGGATCGCCTCGGTGCAGCGGTAATGGCGCCGGAACGGAAGCAATGAAGGGATGCGTTGTGCCACGGAAACGGCGCGACGGCGGCTTTTGCTCAACCCCACTGGAAACGGTTCCGATATACGTCTTGATGCGCGCGGTACTATGCGCCCGTGCAGATATCAGCCATAGAACCGAGATGTGGTGAGTGCGGACGACTCGCCGGCCTCGGATGAATACAGCCGATTCTGAGTGTTTCGCCGATTGGCGCTGACGTGTGAAAGGAGACAGGCAATGAGAAGGTTGTCCAGAATTGCGAGCTTTTGTCTGGTGCTCGCGTTGGTGGCGTGCGCCGGGTGCAAGTCGATGAAGAAAGCGGATGGCTCTGCGGCGGATCTGATGGCAGACGATCAGCAACAGACCACAGCAGATAACGACGCTGCAGAGACCGGCATGCCGGACTCGCTGACCGCTGTCGAGTCGGGACCGGTGGTCTTTGCCGAATCCGATATGCAGCAGTATTCGAAGGTTTATCCCTGCAAAGAGTGTGCGATCATACAACTGGATAAGACCATGCCCAGGGAGATCGAATCCGGGGCGGAATTTGAGTACACCATCAAGTTGACGAACATGACCGACGTGACCCTCGTCGATGTGGTTTTGACCGAGGAGATTCCGGACGGATTCAAGTATACCAAAGCCGATCCGACAGCGGAAATCAACGGCAGCGAGCTTGTTTGGCAGATTGGTTCACTGCGGCCCCAGGCCAACACGCAGGTTACCGTCTCCGGTGTCGCCAACGACATCGCGGAACTCCAGTATTGTACGAGTGTGGTGACGCCGGTGGTTCCGATGTGCGCCCGGATCGCGGTGGTCAAGCCGCGTTTGCAGTTGAATAGGGAAATGCCCCGCCAGGCCTTGCTGTGCGAGGCGATTCCGGTGCGGTATGTCATCAGCAATGTCGGCACGGGCGCTGCTGACGATATTCGTATTGTCGATACGCTTCCGGAAGGCCTGACGACCGCGGACGGCCTCAGCGAGATGGTGATCGACGTCGGTACGCTGGAACCCGGCCAGTCCCGTGAATTTCGAAGCGGACTCAAGGCGGCCAGAGCGGGCGATTACATAACCCAGGCGGTCGCCAGCACCGCCGACGGATTGAAGGTGGAAACAGAGACCGTCACCACAAGTGTGGGCCAACCCGTACTGGCGCTCAACCAGAGCGGTCCGGAGAAGCTCTATCTCGGGCGTTCGGTGACGTACGAAATAACAGTGACGAACGCTTCGGACACCCCGGCGAGAAATGCCCGGATCGAGAACGATATCCCCGCCAATGTCACTTCCATGAAGACAACGGCCGGGGCCAAACTGGTTGGTTCGAAGATTGCGTGGGACCTCGATACGCTGGGGCCGAACGCATCGCGGACCGTCAAGGTGTCGTTCACGCCGACCAAGGCGGGAACCCTCGTCAATCGCGCGACCGTCAGTGCCGACTGCGCCGACAGTGTCACCGCAACGGCCAAGACGGAAATCGCGGCAATACCCGCCGTTATGCTCGAAGTGATCGACGTCAAGGATCCGGTCGAGGTCGGCGATCAAACCACCTATGTAATCACAGTCACCAATCAGGGTTCAGCCACGAGCAAGAACATTACGGTGACATGCGTTCTCGAAGATAACATGCAATATGTGTCCTCCACCGGGGCCACCATTGGAACTGCTGAGGGCAACACGATTACCTTCTCGCCGCTCGACAGGCTGTCGCGAAAATCGAAGGCCACCTGGCAGGTGACGGTCAGAGCGTTGACGGCCGGCGACGTTCGGTTCAAAGCAACCCTCAACAGCGATGAACTGACGCGCCCCGTAGAGGAGACCGAAGCTACTCGCATCTATGAGTAGCACATCCAGGCGATTCATGACGCACCGCGGCGTTCCGGCGTCGCGGTGCTTTCTTGCGCGCACTGAGCAAATAAATGCAGTCTATTGATAGGCCCGCGCTTCCTGGCAGTTCGGCAGCGCGATTCTGTAGTCGCTGTGATGCCGGCTGTGTGTAACTAGGTCGCGGGCCGTTGGCTAAATATGTTTACGAAGTTTTTACAAATATTTGCGACACAAAACAGCCCGGGTTGACGTCTATATAAGTAGTTGCAGTTCACTATGAAATCGGAAAAAACAATGGCTTAGCGGGGGGGCGCCGCGCTCCGTCGCAACCGCACAATGGGCGGTTATGTTACCTCTGCACGGCTTAGCGCCTTCAATAGGTAGTAGGCCGGTTACGAGACCGCGGGCGGGACGATGTTCGGTCGAGCGCCGCCGCAGCAGATTGGCAGACTACGGCGTCAGGAGAAGGTGATGGGTGATCTCGGTTAAATGAAAAGACTACCTATCATGGAGGACCGAAAGATGAAGAAGATAGACGTTGCTGATAAGACGCACATCAAGCAGTTGCTTTACTCCAACCTTGTCCTTGGGGTGAAAGATGACAAATACCGCTCGTTTGGCGGTTTTCAACTGTGGTGGTTCGACAAAGAACGCGATGCCTGCCACTGCTGCGCTTCAACATGGGCGGATGGACGAAAGCGCGTGGAGAACGTTCGTCTGAACAAGGCGGCGCGGATTTTGTGGCGCCGGCGCAAAGTGCTCTTTCTCAGAAGTCGGCCACTGCTTGCCGATCCTGCATTGAAGCATCTGGCGCACCTGTAGTTCAAGACGAAATCGTGCAGCCTTGGGCGGCCGCCCGGCAGACTGTTTCCTGCAGGTACGCGCTGGTAAGTGATGCGAGTTCGTGATATGATTCTGACATGGCGTCGGTCGCTGAACTTTCGAAAGGTGGCTTTCCAATGGCATGGTAAGCGGGAGAAATCAATATGGATAGACAAAGACTCTGGTTGGTTGGCGGTTTAACACTGTGTGTGATCGGCCTGGTTGGTTGCGGAGCCGGGCATGATTACTTTGGATACACACCGACGGCTGAATTCAGCAGAGAGGTCCAACTCGATGCATCCCTCACCGAGGGCAAGTCCTTTAGTGCGACGACGCCCAACGGTGCAATAGAGGTTACGGGGGCGGAGGTCAGTACGTGTACGTTGAAGGCTGCAATCAAGGTCAAAGCAGGGACGACGGACGATGTCGCCAAAGCAGTGGCAGAGCAAGTGATTGTGGAGTTGGTGGAGACCGCTGACGGTCTTGTTGCGAAGATTGACACGCCCACATTGAAGCCGCGTGAATCGATCAGCATAAACCTGAACGTAACGCTGCCGAGGCAAACCGACCTCGATCTGACCACCCATAACGGGCGAATCATGCTGGAGGGTCTCAAGGGTACGATTGATGCGACGACTCACAACGGCAGGGTCATGTCCAAAGACGTTGAGGGCAAGGCAACGCTCGTAACCCATAACGGCAGAATCGGATGCACGGATTTCTCGGGCGATGCACATTTGCGAACGCATAACGGGGCCGTTGAGTTTCACTGTGCCGATTCAGCGCCCGCCGGCCGCATTGATATCGAGACCTATAACGGCCGCGTTGTGTTCGATGCCCCTGCGGAATACTCGGCCACGGTCGATCTGGCGACACACAACGGCTCAATACACACCAACCTGCCGATTCTTACGGTTGGTGAATTGAGCAAGCAGCGGCGCACGGGTACGATAGGCGAGGGCGAAGGGGCTTTGCGTATCGTGACCCACAACGGCTCGATTCATATTAACAAGTAGGTGCAATTCGGCTGAATGGGTCGGACGGTTCGACTATTCGGCCCGCACGTCTACACAGCGCAGTTGCTTCTGGTCCCGCAGCAGAATCCTGCCGTCAGCGAGGGCGATCGTGCCCCATATCTGTGGGCCGCTGAGGTAGTTGGCGCGGGCGACTTCCCTATAGTCCGCCGGGTCGGGCTTAACCATGCACAAATCGCCCTTATTGCCGTCCACTACGTACAGCATTCCTTCGGCCAGCAGCATGCCGCCCCAGTCAAAACCCGGCGATCTGCCGGTTTGCCATTTGACGTTGCCATCTAAGTCCAGACACATCAAACCTTCACGCTTGCCTTTGTCGTTGGCGTTAATGTAGATATGCTCCTCGTAGAAGATGGGCTGGTGAATCTGGCCCTTGCACTCGGCACTCTGCCAGAGTGTTTTGGCTTGAAAGTCGCCGGCGTCCTTCGCGACGCGCAGCATGATGGAGCCTGCCCCATAGCCGCCACTGGCAAAGACACGGCCGTCTCCTAACGGAGCGGCACTGGCGATTGGAATTCGGCACTGCCAGTCCCCGTTGTACCAGAGTATCTCGCCGTTATTTGCGTCGACGCCTGTGATGCCATCGGTTGTGATAATGATTACCTGGTCGACACCTGCGAGGTTCGTGACAATGGGTGAGGCGTAGCTGATCTTGCCTTCGAGTGCGGGGGATTTCCATAGCAGATCGCCTGTGTTGCGATCGTATGCCACGACGCCGGCATCCTTAGCGACGGGGGCAACGATTACGGAATCTCCATACAGCGCCGGTGCCTGACTGACGGCCCAATGCGGTACGCGGGCGCTGAACGATTCCAGGAAGTTTGTGCTCCAGACGGGCTGGTGCGTCGCTTTGCTGACGCAGTGCAAATGGCCCATAGGTCCTGCTATGTAGATGTACTTGTCGCTCAGGGTCGGATGTGAGCGCGACCCCGGATAGCTTACCCGGCCCGGCGCATGGTACGTGAAATTCCACAGATCTTTGCCGGTATTCAAATCGAGGCATCTGAGGACATCACTCTCGCCCTTGATACGATCGAGAATATAGACCTTGCCGTCCTCCGCGGCGACGCCGCCGAAGCCCGGTCCGACTTCAGTCGTCCAGAGTACCTCAGGGCCGTCTGCGGGCCATTGCTTCATGAGCCCGGTCTCATCGGAGGTGCAGTCGCCGTTGGGGCCTTGAAAGCCGGGCCAGTCGCCTGCATTGGCGGTTGTCGCTGTGAAGATTCCAAGTGTCAGTACAATAAGGCTGCTGATGTGGTGTTTTCTTCCCATGTCCATTTCCCTACATAAGTCATTAGCGAATAGCTGCTTCAATCGACCACTAACGGGCCCAGGTGTCTTGTTATCTACACTCTCAGACGGATTTGGTTCGGTTTTTATTATATAGAACCGGGTTTTGGGCAGGACAAGACGTTCGTTGGGCTATGGACCTTCGTTCAGCAGCTTCTTGCTTCGCAGGATATGATGATAATGCTGAGCAAAACGGTGGGCTTCGTCCCTCACATACTGTAGAAGTTTGCGAGCCGGGGCGGTGGAGCCGAGCCTGACGGGGCCCTGCGCCTCGGGAAGGTATATCTCTTCGTGTTTCTTGGCGATTGACGCAATTCGTACTGGCGGGGCGCTTAGCTCCTCCAGAGCCTTCTGGGCGGCGTGCAGATGCCCCAGGCCGCCGTCGATCAAAATCAGGTCGGGCCAGAGTTCTTCACCCTTGAGGGCGTATTTGTACCGCCGCCTGACCACCTCGGCGATCATAGCGTAGTCGTCGATGCCCTGGACGGTTTTGATCCTGAACCGGCGGTAGCTGCTTTTGAAGGGCCTGCCGTCAATGAACTTGACGAGTGAACCGACGGCCTCCTGTCCCGCGATATTGGCAATATCCATCCCCTCGATAATGCGTATGGGTTCGTCGCTTTTGAGCACCTTACGCAATTGTAAGAGGGCTTCTGAAGGATCGGCGGCGAAGACTTCAGGTTGAACGTGCGCATCGGGCGTCCCCCTGCGGTCAAGATTCTCTATCAGGCGGATGCGGTCCCGGAACATAGCGGCCTTTTCGTACTCCATCGCCTCGGATGCTTCGCCCATTTGCTTCTTAAGTTGCCGCAGAACCGTCGAACGCTTGGATCGAAGGAATCTGACCAGGTCGCCGATGACGCGTTTGCGATAGTCCTGCTTGTCTATTCTGGCTGCACACGGGGCGGTGCACTGCTTGATGCTGTACAGCAGACACGGTCGAAAGAATCGTCGCTTGGGATCGCTTTCGGAGATATCCAGATTGCACGTGCGAAAACGAAATATCTTCTGGAGCACCACCAGCACCTGTCTCAGGTCGTTTGCCCCGGCAAATGGGCCGAAAAGACGTGTACCCTTGGCACGGGGCCGCCGCGTGATGTATACCCCCGGGAAGTCGTCGCCGGTCGTGATTTCGAGGTAGGGAAATGTCTTATCGTCCACGAGGTCTGTGTTGTAGGGGGGACGAATATCCTTAATCAGCCTGGCCTCGGCCAGAAGTGCCTCGACCTCACTGTTGGTCTCGATGTAATCGACGGTGGCGACCTTGTCGATCATCTCAGCAATCTTGGGGCCGCGCGAAGCGACGATATCCACGCTCGGCTGGAAATAGCTGGCCGTACGCGAGCGGATATTCTTGGCCTTGCCGATGTACAGGACCCTGTCTTCGGAGTCTTTCATGAAATACAGACCGGGGCCGGTGGGGAAATCGCGCAGTGTATTGCGAATGGCTTCTGTCTTTTTGTCTCGTTCGTTCACAGTACGTTAAATGGGTTTTGATGCGAAATCGATAGTTGAACTGGTATTTATCGAGTTTCGCAGTAGTACGGCAGATGCGTCGATGATGTTTGCCCCCTGGTATTCATCGGAGGGGCAGGGCGTTCTGTTCTGCAATCAGGATCGGGCTGTCATAGCATGGGACTTGTTTGAAGCGACAACTGGTACTCTTTAAGGACCAGTTTTCGTTGGGAATTGTATACACTCGGCCGGTCCGCAGGTCCACATAGCAGGGGTTTTCGAAGCGACCTTTCGGCAGGGTGAGGTCCATGAGCGTCTTTTCTGTGCTGTTGCCCGGAATCTCTCCGTCGAGCCAGATTGTTACGATTTGTGCCCCGGAGTGCTTGTTCTCATAGCCAAAGACCGATAATGAGTTGCTGCTATCTGTTGGAAAGGTATAGTCTTCTATTCGACGGAGCTGATTGTCAAAGACCGCCGCAAGGTTCTGCAACGCATAGTAGGCGGGTTTGGCATACTCGACGGTCTGATCCTCCGTTGATTTGAGCAGACCTTTCATGTTCATTTCGTCGGGGTACTTCATGTCCATGATGGCGAAGTAGGACGATGGAATGTCGCGTCCGAGGTCGCCCAGAAGTCTGCGCAGCGCCCATTTGGCCTGAGAAAGCTCCGTCCAGTCGTAGTTGCTCAGGGCCTTGGTTCTTCGGCGGGCGGAAGGGGCGCCGTTTTCCCCCTGGCGGATCGATATGTGGGGTGATTGCTTCGCGACGACGTCCTTTAGTCTGGCGACCTGTACGTAGCTTTCATCAGGGTTGTGCTTGTACGGATGATAGGTGATCTCGTTCACCAGATGCAGCTTATCCTGCTTGGCCAGGATGGTCAGGACCTCGTCTGTGAACCCGGGTTTGACGCCCGCCATGGCCATTGCGATGATGGTTGCGTCGGGCTGTACATCCCGGATCGTTTGGGCCGTCTGGATAAGAAAGCGAGCATATGCACGCGCGCCGTTCGAGCCTCGGAGATTGGGCTCATTCCATACTTCCCATTCGTCGACCTGCTCGTCATATCGTTCGACCATTGCGCGTACCCACTTCTTCCACGCCTCAAGAGCCTGTCCCGAGGATGGCAGTCCTGCTCCGAGTCTGGTGCCCCCGCCTGATTCGTACAGCTTGTTGCCATAGCAAAGACACGCCCATGGCTCGACCCCCTGCTTGACCATGTCATGGATGATCTCGTCGAGCCACTGCCAGTTGTAAACGCCTGGTTGGGTCTCTGTTTTTGCCCAGCCACCCTGTATGCGGGCCTTTTTGAAGCCGAGTGGGCCGAGAAAATGCTTCCAGTTCTGATAGATTGTATAATCGCGGTCCATCGTCTCAGCGCCGACGGACCAGTTCGATGCTTCTATCTCTCGGGCGTGTCGAGGCCTGATGGTTCCAAGCGGTTCGTATGGTATCTTGTCGGCCGGCAATACATTGGCAAGAACGACTGTCCATGTGAGCACAAACAATGCATGTGCTCGGAGCTTGATGGAAATCACAACCTGGTCCTTTCAAGTATGTTTTCTGATACAATCGTATTATAGGCATGCTGCCGGAGCACGCGAAGAAGAATCCGAGGTTTCGCAGGCGAGGCAATCTGTGGCCAAATATTGCGTAGGAAAACACAACGTTACTGTAATGGGCTGCGGTTTTTGCAGTGCGTTGTGTGAATGCGAGAGCCATGATGAAAATCATGGCGAAATTTTTTCTTTCGTAGATTGAGTGATTGCAAGGAGTAATCGCCGGTCGGTCTGATTTTCAGGACAAATTTGGAAATTTGCTCTTTACAGATTGTTCGAATATCGTTAGTTTGCCGATACTTGTTTTACAGATGTTTGGTACAACATCTGGTATTATTCCCGGCGATTTTTCTATATATAGCGGTACCTTTTTTCGCATGGAGGCGTATAAATGTCGTACAAATTCGACCCTGAGAACCCCTTCAAATCCGAGAAGAGCAAGTCGAAGATGCCTGAAGATGCGCGCCGGAGCGAAGGTTTGACTGTTGAGCAGTATTTTTCTACTGCGGGTGTTCATCCTTTCGATGAACTCGAATGGGAAAAGCGTTCGGCCAGGATAACCGGCGATAACGGCCAGGCCGTATTCGAGCAGGACGATATCGAGGTTCCCACCGGCTGGAGCCAGCTTGCAACCAAAGTTGTTGCGAGCAAGTATTTCTATGGAGACGTCGAGACCGGCGAAAGAGAGAACTCCGTCAAGCAGCTTGTCCACCGAGTCGCCCGAACAATTGCGGATCGTGGTTTGCGGGATGGTTACCTGGCGAGCGAGAAGGATGCCGACGTCTATTACAACGAACTGGCGTGGCTGTGTGTGAATCAGTACGGGGCGTTCAATTCTCCGGTGTGGTTCAATGTGGGCCTCTTCGACGTGTACGGCATCGAGGGCAGCAAGCACAACTTCCACTGGGACGCCAGGCAGAACAAAGCGGTTCCCTGTGAGAACAGTTACGAATTCCCGCAGGCGTCGGCCTGCTTTATTCAATCCGTCAAGGATTCGATGGAAGATATCATGCGTTTGGCAAACTCCGAAGCCATGCTGTTCAAGCATGGTTCCGGTACGGGTACGGACCTGAGCACCCTGCGAAGCAGCAAGGAGAAACTCTCGGGTGGTGGCAAGCCATCGGGGCCGTTGAGTTTCATGCGCGTGTACGACCAGATTGCAGCGGTGATCAAGTCCGGAGGTAAAACGCGGCGTGCGGCCAAGATGCAATCGCTCAAGGTCGACCATCCGGATATCAAGGAGTTCATCACCGCCAAGATGGAAGAAGAGAAAAAGGCTTGGGCGCTGATCGACGCGGGCTACAGCGGGGAGTACAACAGCGAGGCCTACGACAGCGTCATGTTCCAGAATTCGAATCTCTCGGTTCGGGTCACCGACGAATTCATGCAGGCGGCCGAGCGAGAGGATAAATGGAGCACGTTTGCGGTTACCACGGCTGACAAAATGGACGAACACTCCGCCCGCGAACTGCTCGATCTGATCGCCGAGGGTACTCGCGTGTGCGGCGATCCGGGTCTGCAATACCACAGCACGATCAATCGCTGGCACACGTGCCCGAATTCGGGGCCGATTAACGCATCGAATCCGTGCAGCGAATACATGTTTGTCGATGATTCGGCCTGCAATCTGGCATCGCTCAATCTTATGAAGTTCCGCAGGGAGGACGGGACTTTCGATATCGAGGCTTTCCAGCGTGCAGTGCGTATATTCCTGATTGCGCAGGAGATTCTGGTGGATAACGGCAGTTATCCCGAAGCCCCGATCGCCAGGAACAGCCACCTGTTCAGGCCGCTGGGCCTGGGGTACGCCAATCTGGGTTCTTTCCTGATGAGCCTGGCCATGCCCTACGATTCCGACCAGGCCAGATCGATCGCAGGGGCGATTACCGCCATACTGACCGGCACCGCTTACACGGTCAGCGCTGAAATGGCCGCACTGAAAGGGCCTTTCGAGGAGTTCGAGAAGAACGCCGATCCCATGCTTAAGGTGATCAACATGCACCGTCAGCACGCCCACGATATCCTGGAGTCGCATTGCCCCGAGTATCTGCGCAATGCGGCCAAGGACTGCTGGGATGAGGCCCTGGACGCAGGCACCAAACACGGCTATCGCAATGCGCAGGCCAGCGTGCTGGCCCCGACGGGCACGATTGGCTTCTTGATGGACTGCGACACGACGGGAATCGAGCCGGATATTGCGCTGGTCAAATACAAGCTCCTTGCGGGCGGCGGAATGCTCAAACTCGTCAATAAGACAGTGCCTATGGCGCTCGAGAGGCTTGGTTACGGCGTTGAGGAGATAAAGGCGATCTGCGATTTCATCGACGAGAATGAGACGATCGAAGGCTCGCCGCGAATCGATCCGGATCATTTGCCCATTTTCGATTGTGCCTTCCAGCCGCGCAAAGGCAAACGATCCATCAGTTACGTAGCGCATCTCAAGATGATGGCTGCGGTTCAGCCGTTCCTCTCCGGAGCCATCAGCAAGACAATCAATATGGCCAAGGAAAGCACGGCCGAACAAATCGCATCGGCATACGAGGAAGGCTGGAAGCTCGGCCTCAAAGCGGTTGCGATATACCGGGATGGCTCCAAACGGATGCAGCCGGTCCAGACCGACAAACACAAGGACGCCAAGGCGAAAACCGCTGAGGCGCAACCGGCGGCTCGCCCGTTCAGGCGACGCCTGCCCGATACGAGGCACAGCATCACACACAAATTCTCAGTTGCAGGACATGAAGGCTACCTGACGGTGGGGCTATACGAGGACGGACAGCCTGGTGAACTATTCATCACTATGGCCAAGGAGGGCAGCACCGTCGGCGGCCTTATGGATGTAATCGGCACATGTACTTCCATGTCGCTTCAGTACGGCGTGCCTCTGATTACCTTGGTGGACAAGTTCCGACATGCCAGGTTCGAGCCTTCCGGCATGACATCGAATCGTGATATGCCGTTTGCCAAGAGCCTGATCGATTACATCTTCTGCTGGCTCGGATGTCAATTCATACCGGGCTATGCGGATAAGAACCTGCCCAACCGTGCTTCGGCTCCGAATACAGGTGAGAGCAAGAACAACACAACGGCCCGTCAGTTGGTCGAGAAAACCAAGGATCTGGCCAAAAAGATCGCGGAGGTACGAGGCGGCAGTGCCAAAGCGGGCAGTAGCGAGCAGAGTGGTGGGAACGGTTCTGCCAAACCAACACCAAAAGCGCCTCCGACCCAGCGAATCGAGACTGTGAACAATCGTATGGGTGTGATGGTGGAATCCTCGGCTACCGAAGGGAATCTCCAGATAAAGAGCGAATCTGCAATAATGCAGCAATTCAACTCGCAGTTCGAGCATCTGCTGGATGACGCCCCGGCCTGCGATATATGCGGCTCAATCACTGTTCGCAATGGAACCTGCTACAAGTGTTTTAACTGTGGCAATTCCATGGGTTGTTCCTGACTGAAGAAGCGGTATGTTGAAAGTGTTGTCTGGACTGTATGCGGTTGCTGGTCGCCGAATGGCCGGCAACCGCCTCATCGATCGCAATAGGTACTCCGACTCATAGTAAGCCGTCCTCAATGACTGCTGTTGAGCGCCACGCCGCCAAAACCCGCAATATCAGGGGTGACAACCTGAATATCTGATTCCAGTAACTGTCCCAAGAAGTGTGGTTCGGTGTTATCAAGATAGAGCCTCATTGCCG
>CAZGMJ010000058.1:0-32404 GCA_964526785.1 uncultured Pirellulales bacterium | reverse complement strand
TTTGCAAATCTCAGCACGATGTGTCACATAAAATCACGCTTGTATGGGGCCTAGTAGAAGAAGTGTCTTTCCACGAGAGTTCTCTTTAGCCCTTCCAATTCTTCGCTCTTGCTAATCCGATAGCCAGCAACTGTGACGTTGTCAGGGAAATATTCAGCATGTATGGCGATCCACTTGTCTATGAAATTGCGCACTATCTCCTTGTATCGCTTCGTACTTCGCTGCTTCCACGCCTTCTCCTTATCCAGCGGTTCCTGCCTAGCAAAGGCAGTTGACAATAGAAACTCGATCACCTTCGAAAACACCTCCAACGACAGCAATACAACAGCCAGCATGAGAATTCCAACTGCGATGATCCCAGTGCGCCCAACTGCACCATCAAGTTCAGTGCGTAACATCCCCCCAAGGGCGAGTCCAAATGCGCCCAACAAAGACAAGAACTTTGACCAATAGTTCCCCTTCTCGAACGGAGACATATTCTTGACAACTTGCATCAATCTGTTTCGCCTTTCCTTGATCACCTCGATCATCTCCCACTCTTGGCCTACTCGTTCCCGCTCAATCGAAAACGCGCGAGTAGCTGCCAGAATACAACATATGACCTCCCGATTATAAGCCCGCTCATTATCATCGTCACCGGCCTCCCTATAATCCAGTAAGATCCTAAACGCATTCTCTCCCAAGTTCCTATGTGGCTCGCAATCAGACCTGTGAGCAGGCAAGCTCAAAATCAAGTCTATGCTTTGTCCAAGGGTCAGTCTCATGTGGCAACTTCCTTGTCCTCTACATAACCACCACACCCAAAGGTCTGATGTGCTAAACGAATGACGGACACTCGGGCAGTAGGCATAATAGCCGCCCCAGCAAAAGGAGTATTTGTAATGACACAAGGCAAACGGTATAGGCGAGAGTTCAAATTGGAGGCTACCGCCTCCCTCCTCGCGCGAACTTTGTGAAGCGCCCTATTCTATTCAGCTTAAGCACACGACCAACACAGTTCATGGACCATAACCCCATGCACGCCCGCGTTCATTCCATTGCAGCACCTCTGTTTAGGCCGTGTACAGAACCTGCCCGGGACGAACCACAATACCTTTAAAAATCACAAAACCTCACTGTCACCAGCGATTATATCAACTTGAGGCGCCATTTCGGCGCTTCAGGAAGCCATAAAGGACGGCAACATGACCCGCTGTGGAAAAAAGCCGCAAAATCTGCAAAACCCGCCTATATCTCCAACTCCTGTTCAATATCTCGTTTTGCTGTTCTCTGCGTTCGTACGGACCGCACCTTCAATACCTTCAATGTCCCATTATAGACCGGCCATCATCTCAATCAACGCCTTTTTCAACTTTTTTTTCCAGCAAAATCCCCGCCCTCCGACACGCCATCCATCCGCTGCGACACCGCCCCGCAGTTCATCGCGAACGCCATTAAGTCGCGCCCCCGCGGAAATTCGCATTATTCTGCACTTTGCACCGTGATTCTTGCCTCTCTGCCCTTGCCTCCCCGCCAGCCGCGATCGAACCGCCGGAACTGACATAACTTCTTGCTTTGTAATTGCTTACATGAGCTCCATGTCGCCTGCACCGCCGCAACGGCAATTTACATTGCCTCAATGCAAACTTACAATGCCGTGATGTAAGTTTACATCGCCGTGATGGTAATTTGCAATGCCCCGATGTGAACTTACATCGCCTCGATGTAAATCAACAATGTCGCAATGTGAATCTGCAACGCCCCAATGTGAACCTGCAACGCCACGATGGAAACTCGCATTGCCTCGATGTGAGCCTGCAACGGCACGATGCAGGCCTCCAATGCCTTGATGTAAATCGCCGCAGGCGCATCCAACCAGCGCAAAATAAAAAGCCCCGTCCGAAGACGGGGCTTGTATTCAAGAAACAGTTAAGCCGCGGCCCCCGTAAAGGAGCCGGAAACAGCGAAAGGCCTGACATACACACCGGCTGCTAGTAAACAACCAGTGTTCTAGTATATCCCTAGAAAGGAGGTGATCCAGCCGCAGGTTCCCCTACGGCTACCTTGTTACGACTTAGTGCCAGTCATCGGGCTTACCGTCGGCAGACGCCCCCCCGAGGGGTTGGCAATCCGACTTCGGGTACTCCCAACTTCCATCACTTGACGGGCGGTGTGTACAAGGCTCAGGAACACATTCACCGCGTCGTAGCTGATACGCGATTACTAGCGATTCCACCTTCATGCAGGCGAGTTGACAGCCTGCAATCCGAACTGGGGCGTGCTTTTTGCGATTTGCTCCACCTCGCGGTCTCGCTTCGCTCTGTACACGCCATTGTAGCACGTGTGATGCCCTGGGCATAAAGGCCATGATGACTTGACGTCATCCCCACCTTCCTCCGGTTTAACACCGGCAGTCCCGTTAGAGTCCCCGGCATGACCCGCTGGCAACTAACGGCAAGGGTTTCGCTCGTTAAAGGACTTAACCCGACATCTCACGACACGAGCTGACGACAGCCATGCAGCACCTGTGCAAGTTTCACCCCGAAGGGTAACCTAACCTGTTTCCAGGCAGGCATCCAAGCATGTCAAACCCAGGTAAGGTTCTGCGCGTTGCTTCGAATTAATCCACATGCTCCACCGCTTGTGTGAGCCCCCGTCAATTCCTTTGAGTTTTAGCCTTGCGACCGTACTCCCCAGGCGGCCTACTTAACACTTTTGCTTCGGCCGTGCCGGCGTCAGAACCGCCACAACCTAGTAGGCATCGTTTACAGCGTGGACTACCGGGGTATCTAATCCCGTTCGCTCCCCACGCTTTCGTGTCTCAGCGTCAGGACAAGCCCAGTGCACCGTCTTCACCACCGGCGTTCCTCTTGATATCTACGCATTCCACCGCTCCACCAAGAGTTCCATGCACCCCTACTTGCCTCAAGAAAAGCAGTTCGTCACGCAATTCCCCGGTTAAGCCGGGGGCTTTCACAAGACGCTTACTTTTCCGCCTACACACTCTTTAAGCCCAGTAATACCGAACAACGCTAGCCACCTTCGTCTTACCGCGGCTGCTGGCACGAAGTTAGCCGTGACTTCCTCTGAGGTAGATCAATGTGCCGAAGCACACTTTCTTATCTCTGACAGCGGTTTACATCCCGAAGGACTTCCTCCCGCACGCGGCGTCGCTGCGTCAGGCTTTCGCCCATTGCGCAAGATTCGTTACTGCAGCCCTCCGTGGAGGTCCGGGCAGTGTCTCAGTCCCGATGTTGCGGGTCAACCTCTCAGTCCCGCTACCCGTCGTTGCCTTGGTGAGCCGTTACCTCACCAACAAGCTGATAGGAGATAGGCCGCTCCCACGCCGATAAATCTTTGATCATCCGCCTATCGACGGATGATGTTATTCGGTATTACTGCCCCTTTCGGAAAGTTGCCGAAGCAACCGACGCTATCCCGAAGCACGGGGTACGTTACCTATCTGTTACTAACCCTTTCGCCACTAACTATTCCTTAGATTACTCTGTAGAATAGCTCGTTCGACTTGCATGTCTTAGCCACGCCGCCAGCGTTCGTTCTGAGCCAGGATCAAACCCTTCAATTTGTATCGTCGAAACCGTCCGAAGACGGGTCTCGTCAATCAAAGGCTCAACACTTGACATACGCATCGAAAGTGCTGAAAAAAACACCGTTTTTAAAGCACATTGCAGCGGGGCGTATCCCGCGGCACGTGCTGCACTTTCGCTGCTTACATTGGCTTAACTGTTCACTTGTCAAAGAACGATCCTGCAACGACATCGTACCACTCAAGGTAGATGCCCAAAGCAGTTTGATAATCTCACCCTCAATGTAAACCACTATTTTAGCGGTGGAATGTTAGTCGTCAAGTGTGTAAATCAGAAAAAACAAAAAATTTTTTACCGTGGGCAATATGTACTCGAGGAGCCGCTCTGACGGGCGGAAACCGGGCAGAGAAGGCCGGCCCAAACCGGGGTTGGCCGTTTGTCTATCGACCGCCGAACGCCTGGCGTGTGCCCGCGGCAATTCATTCGGAGACATCATAGACACCCAGCTTGTCGCCGTAGCGAACGTACAACCTTCCGCCGTGCACAACCGGATGCGCCCAGGTCGGGTGCGGTCCCCAATTCTCGATCTGCAATCTGCCGGTTACCTCAAGGCGATCAGCCATCGGCCTGGCCAGGGCCATCCTGCCGTCGTCCGAATAGAGATAGAGCATCCCGTCAGCGCACGTCAAACAGCCGTTCTTGTACTTGTATGAGGACGTCAGGGCGGCAGACTGGAATAGCGTGTCGCCGGATTCGAAATCAACGCACACCCACGGCCTGGACCTGTTCTGGCTCGGGGCATATCCGTACAGTCTGCCGTCCAACAGAATTGTGCCACCCTGTTTGTTGTCGAGCGTCCCGTTATGCCAGCGTTCGTCGACTGAGCATTCGTCACCTGAGACACGCAGACGCAGGCACGTTGTCCCCTTTCTGACACAGCCGGAAACAATCAGGAAACCATCCCGAAAGAGCGGCGTCGTAATATTCTGATCCGTGTAGACCTCGTGCGGGTAGCGCCACAACAGCTTTCCGTCTGATTCGCGAACCCCAACGATTGCCTTTGACATCGGCGTAACGATCTGCTTGAGCCCCTGGTGTTCGACGAGGATCGGTGAAGCATAACCCGGCTTGTCACCTTTACCTTTGCATTTCCAGACAGCCTCCCCTGTCTTTCGGTTGAGCGCCACCATGCTCACATCTTTGCCGCCCGGCGTGCAGATCACCTTATCCCCTGCGACCAGCGGCGACTCCGCCAGCCCCCATATGATGTTGCGGCCGCCGAACTCCTTCATGATATCGACCGTCCACACAACCTCGCCGCTGTCCGCCTTCAGGCATATGAGACTACCGTTTCCGCTGAGGTGATATAGCAGACCGTCGGCGATCGTCGGTGTTGAACGCGTACCGGGATAGCTCTTCTCCCACGCCGGGCCGTTCTTTCGAGTCCAAACTTTGTTCCCGTCCATATCGAGCGCGGTAATAACACAATCTCCGTCAATCGCCCCGGCTGTGTAGATGGTTTTGCCGACAATCGAAACTGTCGACCACCCCTCGCCAATGCCCGACGCTTCCCATATCCGCGAAGGCCCCCCTTCGGGCCACGTTTTCAGCAGTCCCGTATCGGTCGACATATTATCCCGATTGGGCCCATGGAACTCAGGCCAGTCCGCGAGCGACACAGTTGCAGCAACAATCGCCATAACCAGCGGAACTACGTACTTCATTGTACGAATCTCCTTCCAAGAACCCGCCTTGCGGAGACTTGCATCAAGTCTCCGCTGTAGTCTACTCGAGCGACGTCAGCCTGATGTTCCTGAACACAATCGGCACACCTTCGCTCTGCAACCCGACATGCCCCTTGCGAACCTCAACCCCGGTCGCCTTGTTCTGAAGCTCGCCGTTAACGCTCACCTCTATAGTATCACCCTTGCAGACAATCTCGTACCTATTCCACCCGCCCGGCTCCTTCTCGCTCGAATCCTTCTTGCGCGGTGTATAACTGATAGGCCCGCCGTTCTTCACGACATTCTCTTTGAAACCACAGCCCATCCCGATCAAATCCCCGGCCCGATCGTGCATAAGCTGCGCCTCCATGCACAGCGGCCAGATCTTCTCCTCCCCGCTCATCCGCAGCAGAACCCCGCTATTGCCGGGCTTCGCGACCCATTTCCACTCCAGCGTCAGCCTGTAATCGCCGTACTCCTTCTTCGTCCGCAGACAGCCCGTGGGCGTACCCGTACAGTAGATTGCGCCGTCCTGAACCTTCCAGACGCTCTTCGCATCGCCTTGGCCATCCTTTAGGAAGATATGCCAGTTCTTGAGATTCCTCCCGTTGAAAAGCGCGACCGATTCATCCGCCGCCGTCTCGACTGACGTTGCGCTCGCCTCCTGTTCCCAGTAATTACCTTCCACTCTCGCCGTACCCCACGGAATACACTTCTCCATCGCCGACGTCAGATAGCTCGGCAATTCATCTCCGTACATCAAAGTCGCCTCCGGATCGCCGACGCCAAGTGCCCTGGCCATGTCGCTTCCGGCTTCATACCTTGTGAGCAACACTTCGCCGTAGACAAGCCTGTCCATCAGAACACGTGCGTTCCACACGCCCAGCATGGGATTGTCACCATGCTCGTCTGCCATCGAAACGATGACGATATTTCTGCTGAACATGCCCGGAAAATCGTATTCCTTTGGCTCGGTATAAAAGACATGCTTTATCTTGTCTACTCCGTCGCCGCCGATGAGCCTTCCCTCAACCATCCCCTGTTCATCAATGGACATCTCGAGCTTAAGGTCGAGATCTTTCACTCCGCTCTCGCGGATGAACGATCCGACACCTTCCCCCACCCACTTAAACGGCGTCTCCACCTCCTGCCCCACGCACGCTACCCCCACAGTCAGCACTATCGCAAATGCCGCAACAAATACTTGCGTCCAGCATCTCATTTGTTCTCTCCTTGTGAATATAGGTACAGGGTAAGCCGCCATCGTCATCCATCAGGTAAGCATGCCTTCTATCAAGGCCCTCCTTGTCAAGCGAGGCGCCGGTCTCATCTCCCGGCGCCTCGACTCATACTCCCCCGGCCTAATCCTTCTTGTAGTCGCCCACGACCTTCGCCGTGCCGAAAGGCATGCATTTCTTCAGCGCTGCCTTCAGGTCGCTCGGCAGTTCTTCTCCGTACATTAGCGTCGCCTCCGAGTCGCCGACACCCAGAGTTCTGGCCATGTCGCTTCCGGCTTCGTAGCGGGTCATCAGCACTTCACCATACATGAACTTGTCCATCAGGACGCGTGCATTCAAAACGGCCAGCATCGGATTGCTGCCGTACTCATTTATCATGAAAACGAAGACCATCCTCCGGCTGAAGAAGCCGGGAAAATCGTGTTCCTTTGCATCACTGTAGAAGACGTGCTTCAACGCTGAAGTCCCATCCTCATTGATTGTTCTCCCCTCGACCATCCCGTATTCATCAACGGACATCTCGAACTGGAACTCCAGGTCCTGCGTTCCGTACTCACTGATGAAAGTCCCGGCGCCTTTCCCTACCCACTTGAAAGGGGGTTCCACATCCTGAGCCAGACACGGCATCCCAATAATCACGGCCGCGACAAACGCAAGAACACATACTTTTCTCGATTGCTTCATTTCCGGTTCTCCTTCTAAATGTGAATGAATGTCGGATTCATACGACGAGTTTGGATTTCCATTATACGCATTCCCGGCATAATGGCGACCGGCGGTCCGCCCGTGAAACACATTTCTCGCCGGGCCGCTCCCTGCGAGCACGATAGCACATCCGTCCCGTAATCCGTCCTTCTCAGCGGCTATACTACGACTATTTCATGGAATTGCCGCCGCGATCCGTGTAGACCTCGCCCGTACTGCCGTCCGGGAGCACCTGTACCTTTGTGGTTGTGCCGTCGGGCAAGGTGGTAACGTGCCATTGTTCACCCTCTCCGTTAGCATAGACATCTTTGCCTTCGCTGATGGATACTTTCTTGTATTCCTTTGAATCCCCGGATTTTGCGTAGCCGTCCTTCGACCAGTCCCTTGTATCGCCGCTCTTGAATGGCTTCTTCGGATATGCTTCTTCCGACGAACCGTTCGAATCAATGCGTGAGACGGCTCGGCGCCCTTGCCGACCGACAGATGGTTGAGTCCTGTCACCCTGGCCCTGATAGCCGGCATTTGCACCGGAATCAGCAACCACCTTTTGCCCTCTCCGCTCAACCGCCAACGCCGCCACTTCCTGTTCCATCCAGGTCAAGAAAGCCACTTCCTCTTCACGCAACTCATCTCTCACGTCCTGGGCGCCGGTCTGCTGAGTGTCGATCGATGCACTCCCTGCCGACGGCGTCGTCCCGTTGAATACGCCTTCATACCAGAGCTGCCTGAAACCCATACCGGCCACGGCCAATACAAGCAGCACCAAGACTGCCACGACCACTGTTGTGCGTATGCCGTCTCTATCTGTCATGATCAAATTCAAGCCTTGCTGCATGCCATTCCTGCACGATTGTTGTCCTGACAGTATAACAGCCAAGACTGTAATACGTTAAGGTAATTCCCCTGAATCACCGGCAGGTGTGTGGCGGGAAAAGGGGGCTATTGGAAGTTCACCCTTCTTAGAGCGGAGATGCTGTTTCGTCAGGATTTGGCTGCGTGACGAGCCGGAAGGAAGCGATCTCGCCGCGCAGCCTTGAAAACCGCCAGGTGCACTGCACCACTGCACCCCTTTGTTCCGGCCACACCCGCCTTAAGGGCCTCGGAGCCCCCTGAAGAACCATTTTGCACCAAAAAAGGGTTGCATCGTTCGACCTTAAACGGTAAAATGGGGCTGTTGGAAGTCGTTTGAGCAAAAGAAGATAATGCATCTCGTTGCGTTGTCATCCTCTGGAGATTGGTGATATGGCAGGCATGTTCTATTCGCTGCAGGAAGCCGCTGAGAAGCTCGGCATAAGCGAGAAGGAAATCAAGGACCTGGTGCAAGAGGGCAAGCTCCGCGAGTTTCGCGACGGCCCGACGCTTCTGTTCAAAGTGGACGAAGTCGAGGCGGTCGCCGGCAGCGATATGAAGGCCGAGTCGGAGCAGACACCTGAGTCACAACCCGAACAACCGGCAGAAGCCGCTGAATCGGCAATCGAGATCGAACAGGAGGAATCGACCGACCAACCGGATGCCGAACCGATTGAGATAGAAGACGACTCGCAGCAGGAGTCTAAGCCGGAACAAAAGCCCCAGCCCGAAGAAGCGGAGCCGGAACTCATCGAAGTGGAAGATGATTCGCAACAGGAATCTCCGCCGGAACAAGAGCAAGAGCCCGAACTCGAGATAGCTGAGACCGAGCCGGAGCCTGAACAGGCTGTGGAGCCCGCCGAACTGGAAATCGGAGATACGCAAGCACAGGACGAGACCGAGGAACCCGAACTCGAAGCGATTGAGATCGACGACGACGGCGGACAACCTGCCGAAGAGGAGAAACCCGCTGAAAAAGCTGAGGCTTCAGATGCTTTTGATCTGAATCTGGCGGATTTCGACGAAGAACAAACCGAAGAACCAGAACCGGAATCTGCCGCTGACGCTTCGCAACAGGAAACTCCAGACGAGGCCCAGGCCGACATTTCCGGATTCGACACCGCTGATTTGATGGCGATGGATTCCACAGATTCCGGCCAACCAACCGGCGAGGACGAAACGCCTGATTTCGGCACCGATGAGTTGGAGTTGGCCGAATCCGGCGCGGGAGACTTCGATTTCGGCGAGTTTGATCTCGAATCCGAACCATCGGAAGAATCAGAAGAGACCGAACAGGATAAGACGCCCACCTCCGAAGAACAGGCCGGTACGAGCGAGATATTGCTGGCGCCCGAAACAGGCGCCCCGGCGACACCCGACCTGACCAACGAAGACACCGCTGTCACCGGCGAAGGCATCAATCTGCTCGGCGATTCCGATCAGGACTATGAAGTAACCGATGACACGCTGGGCGAAACAACCGGTTCGCTGGGTCTGGCGGGTACGGGCACGTCGCCCGAAACCTCGATGGAAGAAATCGAGGGAGACGTGAACCTGGACAGCTTCGGCAGCGGATCCGGCTTGCTGGATCTTTCGCTCCAGGCCGACGATACATCACTCGGCGGAATACTCGATGAGATATACACCGCCGAAGGCGAAGCACCTGAACCAAGCGACGAAGAACCGGGCGACGACGTCAGCGAGGATGCGGAAGCCGCTCCGGAGCAGGGATACGACGCCGCGCCGGCAGCTATGCCTCAGGCCGCCGCTATAGGCGCGCCGCAGATGGTCTCGGTCGCTCCCGATACAACGAGCAATGTGCTCGGCATGCTGCTGCTGTTGCCCCTGCTGATGGTGCTCTATACCGCCATCGTCGCAGTCGCCGGCATGAAAGGCGTTGCTCCTTCAGTGCTGACCATGATTCAGGGCTATGTCTGGTATATCGTCGGGGGTGCAGCCGTACTCGCTCTCATCATCGTGGCCTTCGCGTTCATGTCCGGCCGTGATGCGTCGGCAGCAGGCAAAAAGGCGAAGCCGGCCAAAGGCAAGAAAGAAAAGAAAACAAAAGAGAAGAAGCCAAAGAAGGAAAAGAAGCAGAAGAAGGAAAAGCCCAAGAAAGAGAAGAAATCGTTCTTTGGCAAAAAGAAGGGATAGCAGCCGCGTCAGCCCGAAGATGCGCCTATTCGCTTGATAGACGCCGCCCTTGCGGACCGACCGCAGGGGCATTTTTCTACTCCCCCCAGTCCTCAGCTATTCTGGACCTGCACGTTCTGCCGCAAAACCGCCAGTTTCTCGCGGATTTCCTCCGCCATCTTCGTATTCGGAAAATCACTGATGATCTGCTCGCCGACGTCCAGCGCCTCGATCCATCGCTTCTCAGTCACAGCCAGTGAGAACCGCACCCCCATATCATGCAGTTTGTTGCGGAAAACATCCTTGGCCGCCTCCTGCAGCGCCAGCCCCTCATTCGGCGTAAGGTACATATCCAGTTCCTTGAGAATCTCCAGACTGCGATCCGTCTCCTGATTCTGCACCGCGTCATCCCACGCCGCCAACAGGATCTTCTTTCGCTCGTCCTTGCGATCAACCAGTTTCTGGCGCAACGCCCGCGCCGCCTCGCTGTCCGGATAACTCGCAATCAACGCCTCGACCTGGGCGCTGGCCGACGCCCATCGGCGCTCGTCCAGCAGTTTCTCGATAGCCGCAATGCCCTGGTTCAGTCTGTCGAGGTCGCTGGCATTGCGGAACCGCTCGGCCTGAACCTGCAACTCCTTCGCAAGTTCTTTATATTCCGCGTGCTGGTAAATCTCATCGATCAACTCATTCGCAGCTTCGAAGTCGCGCTGCTGGAGCTTCATGAATACCGCCTGCTTGAGCGACTGTCGGTCCGTATCCCGAAACGCTATCGCCTTGGCCGCCTCACTCACACGCGTACTCTCACTAATCTGCGCCAGGTTGCCGCTGATCTTTTCCAATGCCGTGGTGACCTGCTCCAGCTTGCCGCTGTTGTCGTTCAACGCATCCACAATCTTGAATACGCGCGACAAAATGGTCAATAAGGCGCTGAGAAAGACCAATCCCCCCAACATCAGAAGCATCTGCCGCAGCAACCCGCTCTCGGAATCCTGGAAGACATCGGTAAACAACGTCAGCGTCAGCACAATAATCAAAGCACCGGCGATGATCACGAGATGCCACTTGAAGCGCTGCATTGGGCTGTCATGTTCCTGGCTCATGATTATCCCCCTTTGTTGGAAAAAGAAATAGATTCACGGCCTGGCCCTGGACCATTACAATATACCATGAATCGCATGCTTTTGTCAATGAACGAACGTATTATCGGCCTGTCTACATCCAGCCAGTCCGCCTGCAAGAACGGCTCAAGACCCCTTTGCCACGGCGTTTTACATGCTTTTTACGTTCACTGTGTCAACCGGACACCGCCCGGCCGCGTAGTACTGTGTAAGTTCGCCGAAATTACATGATGAAACTGGAAATCCGAGGCATCCAATGAAAACACTAATATGTACGCTGATTTCTCTTATCGTCCTGATGACCGCTTCATCCCCAGCTTTTGCAGTGGAATGGACCGAAACCGACAAAGAAACCGCCCGCCTCATAACACTCGGCGGCAACCGCTTCGCCATCGACCTCTATGCAAAGCTCGCTACCGATTCACAAAACATGTTCGTCTCGCCCTACAGCATCTCCACTGCCCTGGCCATGACCTACCTTGGCGCCGCCGGTTCGACAGAACTGCAGATGGCCCGAACGCTGCACTACCCCACCGCATCCGATTTCGACGTAGCAGATACAGGACTGCAAAGACACATACCGATCGAACCGGACCGGTTCGCCCGATTGCTGGGGCAGATCAATACGACCCTCAACGAGCAGGGTGAACACGGCGGATACCAACTCAGCATCGCGAACGCCTTATGGCCTCAGATCGGTTACGAGTTTCGCAGTAAGTACCTTGACGCTGTGCAGAGCCATTTCGATGCCGAACTTCGCCACCTTGATTTCATTACCCAGACCAGCCGATCCAGAGAAACGATCAATGCCTGGGTCGAGAAAAAGACCCGAGACAAAATCAAGGATCTCATCCCGGAAGGAGCCCTCGATGCGACCACCCGCATGGTCCTGACGAACGCCATCTATTTCAAGGGCAACTGGAACACCCGGTTCAAGGCCGAACGAACGAAGGATGCCCCATTCACATTGCTCGACGGCGATTCTGTCTCCGTCCCCATGATGAACCAGACCGAGGAATTCAGATATGCCGAGACTGATGACTTTCAGTTGCTGGACTTGCCCTACGTCAACAACGACCTGTCCATGATCATCCTCCTGCCGCGACAAGGAGACGGCTTGCCGGCAATCGAGAAGCAACTGACAAGCAGGAAACTCACTGAAGCTCTTGCCCCGATGCGTAAACGCGAGGTCATTGTCTCGATCCCGAAATTCAAAATGAGCAGCCGCTTCAGCCTCGCATCAGTTCTGCAGTCCATGGGTATGACGGATGCCTTCACACGAAACGCCGACTTCTCCCGCATGACGGGCGGCAAAGACCTCTTTATTTCCGACGTGCTGCACAAGGCGTACGTCGACGTCAATGAAGAAGGTACCGAGGCCGCAGCCGCTACCGGCGTCGTCATGAAACTGCTCAGCGTCGGCCCCGTAGAGCCCGTCCGCTTCACCGCCGACCACCCGTTCATGTTCCTGATTCGAGACAATCACACCGGCAGCATCCTCTTTCTCGGCCGTGTGATGAATCCGGACAAATAGCACAGTGCTATTCAGATAGAGCAAAAAGACCATACAATCTCCCAAAGCGGCACACATCGCGCATCTCATTTCTATGCACAGACTTAAGCGCTGACCCGGCCGGTCCGCGAGAAGATTTCTCATGTTTTTTTTGGAGAAAAACGCTTGCGTGACCGAACAGGATAGTACATATTGTACTAATAGTATTAGTACGCTTTATGGATTGTCGTTTTTGCGATGATCCACCTGAAAGAACTGGATCGTCTCGCTCATGGCCATATGGATTCAAATATCGCCCGGATCAGATAAGCCTGTCTATCAGCAGGTCGTCAACCAGATCAGCCGGGCCATCGCCAAAGGGCAACTCGCAAAGGGCGACAAGCTCCCTCCCGTACGCCGCCTGGCCACTGAACTGGTGATCAACCCCAATACCGTCGCCCGCGCGTACACGCAACTCGAACAGGCCGGTCTGGTCACCACCAAGACAGGCTCCGGAACGTTCGTCAGCGATCCGCAGCTTCGCAGCCACGACCCGGCCGACCTCAATATCCTCGCCGAGCGCATGGACACGCTCATAACCCGCGGCCTCAATCTCGGCCTCGACGAAAACACTCTGATAACTCTGTTTCGAGAGCGCCTCGACAGGTTTTCCGGAAAGAACGAGAACGCATCCGATGGCAACGAAAATGAATGAAACAGTGCTACAAACCCAGGGCTTGACAAAGTACTACGGCAAAAGGCCTGCCGTCGACCACCTCGATCTTCAGGTACCCCGTGGATGCATCTGCGGCTTCATCGGGCGAAACGGTGCAGGCAAGACCACCGCAATCAAGATGCTGCTGGGCCTGCTCAACCCCACCGCAGGTTCGGCCGCCCTGCTGGGTTGCGATTCGCAAGACCTCTCCCCCAAGGTGCGCAGACGCATCGGCTACGTCACTGAAGGCCATCGACTGCTCCGCTGGATGACGATCAATCACATCGAGAAGTTCCAACAGGCCTTCTTCCCCGACCAGTGGGACCGCCGGTTCTTCGCCGAAATGATCGACTACTTCGAGCTGTCTCGAAAGCAGAAGATCAAGCATCTGTCCAACGGTCAGCGAGCCCAGGTGTCGCTCGCACTCGCCCTGGCGCCGAATCCCGAACTGTTGATTATGGACGACCCGACGCTCGGTCTGGATGCGGCCATCCGACGGCAGTTTCTCGAAGGGATGATTCAACTGATAACCAGACAGGGCCGGACCGTCCTGTTCTCGAGCCATATCCTCGCCGATGTCGAACGCATCGCCGATCGCATCGCGGTTATCCACAAAGGCAGGCTCGTCGCAAACTGTACGCTCGAAAAACTCCGGCAGTCCATTCGGAAAGTGGTGATGACATTCGCCGGTCCGCCTCCGCAGCAAATTGATATCGACGGCCTCCTGCATCACAGGAAGGACGCCCGCCAACTCGAATGCATACTCGTCGCCGCTGAGCAGGCCGATATTCAGTCCTGGGCCACGCGCCTCGGGGCGGAGGAAGTGGAAGTTGTCGAAATGAACCTCGAAGATCAGTTCATCGAGTTCACCGCATCCGGCAGACAGCAAAAACGCTTTGAATGGGAGCAAACGTAATATGCGGTTTATTGCACTACTTCGAAAAGAGCTGCGCGAGGCTATGCCCTGGATCTTGCTGGCCTGCCTCGTCGTGCTCGCAGTCGGCATCCTGGCGATTCGCAGCCAGGCAATCGCCGGTTTCCACACCTGGCGCTTCAATCAGATGCAACCGGGCGAAACGGTCAGTTCATATGTGCTTACCACCCATTCCGTTCTCCACGGACCGGCAGTCTGGCTAATGGGCACGGCTTTGACATTGGGTCTCATTCTTGCAGTCAGACAGTTCGCGGTCCCCTTCTTCACGCATACATGGCCTTTTCTGTTGCACCGGTCGGCCAACAGATCGACCGTCCTTGCTGCAAAACTGGCGGTTGCCGCGCTCGCACTGCTCGGCTGCCTCGGAGCCGTTTGGGTCATACTCTATGAATATGCCTGCCAATCCGGCTTGTTTCCGGCTCCGCCGCCGAAAAGGATCTTCATTGATGGATGGCTGTTCCTGCTGCTTGCGATCATCGCCTATCTGGGCGCAGCGCTGTCGGCCCTCAGCACGAGCCGCTGGTACACCACGCGCATCTTCGGCCTGGCCGCGGCGGCCCTGGTGCTTCTGTTCGCAATGGGCCCGATACACCGCCCGCAGGTATTGCTGATAACAGTGCTGGGTGGTGTCCTCTTACTGTCACAGACCATATACGTATTCCTGACCAGAGAGTTTTAGCCTGGAGCAATGGCAACTATGAAGCTCAGAGACATATCCCGATACGTGGGCGTACCCTCCCGGATCATTACGACGCTTTGGATATTGCTTATTGCCCTGGCCGTCGTGCAGACCGTAGCTTACGAAATAACTCGGTCGCTGTCGTACTTCAGAACCCCACAAGCCTCGCAGGTGCCGCAGCCTGAATATACCCGACAGGAAAAAGAGCAGTTGCGCGTAATCTACGCGGCTAAGCGATTCCTGCCGGATGGTACGCTGCATATCATTACCGGCCCGCAGTATAGCCCCGGCAGGCTCGATAAACCTGCCGCCGACCAGGTCTACGACGTCAACAATAACCTGTTATGGGAAGGACAATCGAAAGACAATCCTTACGAATACATCGCATTTCGAACGGGTCATAACAGGGACCTGTTCTCAGAACTGGACATGCGCAGAACCCAGCAGCTCTCGCCCGACAGTTCGCAGTTTCTGGAGATTCCCGTCCGAAGCTCCGACGAGACGCAGCGGATATGGCGGTACATACCGCATCGGAGACTGTTCGCAGGATATTCCGCCGGCGGCGGGAACTCCGGCTATGCCGGCCCCGCCGGATTTGCAGATTCTCGCGGAGATTCCGGTTCATTCGCTGATTTCAAGGCCTTTCTGGCCTATTGCCCGCCGGACTCATACAGCCCCACGCTGCTCTGGCAGACAAACCGGGCAGTGCACGAGATTGACTTCGAGCACAGGAAAGTGGATACGCTCCTGAAATACGAAGCCGCGAAAATCGAGCCGATGGCTATTCATAATTGGGGCCCGTACGCCGGATCCGCCGATAGGTACAATCGCACTAACATGCAGTCGGCGACAGTGGATGTCAGCACATACCGGCCGCTGCTGTACTGTAAAGACTCGGCTGGTGCTTACCACGTAGCTGTCCGGGAGCCGAACCAGACGCGGACAGTCAATATACCGGCAGAATGGCGCCCGGACGTGCACAACACGTGCGACTTTGCCGCACCCAAAGACAGAATCCTGATGCAGCGGCAATGGTTTGAGAATACGCATGCGCCGCACGCCGAGCCGGGCAGCAAGGAATGGGAACAATACTTTCTCAAGCCCAGGCGGCAAGGCATTGAACTGTATGAAGTCGGCCCGACGGGCGTCATTACACTGCTGAATCAGTTTACCTGGAGAGCCGATGCCGCCTATCAGCGAAAACTCAGCCGTATCACACCCGCTCCTGAGGCGAGGGAGCACATCACCACGCTCTCGCCGCCACTATATGACCTGCTCTATCAAGCTTTCACAACCACAGTCCTCGAACTGGGCCTGCAAAGGAATAACGAACTGCTGCGCATATTGGTGCAGACGATTTACCACCTGTGCCCCCGTTATGCCGTCTTCAACTGGCTGCTGAGCGTAGTCCTGACGGCGGTAGTCTTTCTTCACTGCCGGCCCCGCCGCACGTCAAACGCGCAGGTCATCTTCTGGCTCGTCCTGACAATGTTGTTCGGCCTTGCCGGCCTGCTTACATATCTCGCCCTCAACTACACGCCTGCGATCAAATGTCCCGCCTGCAGGAGGCGCCGAGGCTTGAAAACCTCCAACTGCCCGAACTGCGGCGCGGCTTTGCCCGGCCCGCCTCCGGGGCGGTTCGATGCGGTACTGAAAGTGTAACCAGGCCGCGGCCTATGCCTTCACCAGACTGCGCCATCGACGACCATCTGCTTTGATAAGTTGATCGGCAGCGGGAAAACTCTCACCTCCACTCGGATACGCGTGCAGTTCCGCCTCGCCATCTGCCCAGTACTCCAGAACCGGTTCGACGAATCGCCACGACGTCTCCACATCATCCTGCCTGGCAAACAGCGTCTGGTCGCCGTTCATGCAGTCCAGCAGCAGCCTCTCATACGCCTCCGGCATATCCACCATGAATACGTCTCTGTAGCTAAAGCTCATCTTCAACGTACTCATGCAGATTTTCGAGCCGGGTCGTTTCGCTTGAAAAGCCAGCGACATCCCCTCTTCGGGCTGGATTTGCAGCACGAGCACATTCGCCGCAAGTTCGTCCAGCCCTACGCACGAAAACATGGAATACGGCACCTTCTTGAAAGCGATCGCAATCTCCGTCTTTTTCGCCGCCAACCGCTTGCCCGTGCGAACATAGAAAGGAACCCCCTGCCATCGCCAGTTGTCCACGAACAGCCGCCCCGCCACATACGTCTCGGTTTGCGAGCCTTCAGCCACCCCCGGTTCATCCGCGTATGCGCTGAGATGCCGCGTCCCCACATCGCCCGGCCCATACTGCCCCCGCACAATCTGTTCATCCAGCTTGGCGGACGATAAAGGCCGCAGAGACTGAAGAAGCTTGACCTTCTCATCCCGAATGCTTCTGGCGTCGAACGCCGTAGGTGGTTCCATCGCCGCCAGGGCCAGCATCTGCAGCATATGGTTCTGAAACATGTCGCGCAGCGCACCGCTGTGCTCGTAGTACCGCGCCCGATGCTCCACACCGACCGTTTCGGCCACCGTAATCTGAACGTGATCGACGTAATTGCGATTCCAGATCGGCTCGAATATCGCATTGGCAAAACGAAACATCAGAATGTTCTGAACGGTCTCTTTGCCCAGATAATGATCGATCCGATAGATCTGAGATTCATCGAAGCAGGCGTGTATCGCTTCGTTGAGCTCACGGGCGGTCTGTAAATCCCTGCCGAAAGGCTTCTCTATGATCAGCTTGACCGCATCGCCCGCATCAGACTTGGCTGCAGACGACAACCCCGCCGCACTGAGATGCTTCACGATTGTCGGATACAACACCGGCGGCACCGAAAGATAGAAGATGAGGTTGCCTTCAACCTCGTGACGGATGTCAAGTTCCGCGATCTGCGTGCGAAGCTCTGCGTAAAAACCCGCATCTGCGTAATCGCCCTGCACGTAATAGAGATGGTTTGCGAAATCCTCGACCTGTTGCGAAGAACAACCCTCGCACCGCTCGTGAATAGACTGCCGAGCCTTCTTGCGAAACTCCTCATTCGAGAAAGCCTTCCGACCGCAGCCGATGACGTAAAACCGGCTGCCCAGGAGATCCTCAATGAAAAGCTGGAACAGGCTCGGCATCAGCTTCCTGTGCGTCAGATCGCCTGAAGCACCGAACACAACCAGCGCACTGGGCCCGGCCGGCGTCTCAGCGCACAGAATCTCCATCTTGTCGGCTGCTGCTCGAATTCGCTGCATTGCGGGCCTCTTCTCCAACCCGCCATCACACGGTGGCCGCGGGTCGGCGACAGTACCAACGAAAGCTTAGAGCGGTGAAAACTCGTCTTTGCCGACCCCGCAGTCCGGACACACCCAGTCATCGGGAAGGTCCTCGAAAGACGTCCCCGGTTCGATATCGTTATCGGGGTCTCCGACTTCCGGATCGTATACGTATCCGCAAACATTGCACTCGTACTTCTTCATTTGCTTCGCTCCTTCGTGTCTCTTCTAAACTCGTCTGCCCGTTACCGCAAGCCGATCTATCGCGTCCATACCCGCGAAAGATATTCTGCCCGCCGGTTCATGCACGATCGAAACGCCCGATCAACTCCGAACGCCCTGCTGCCGATAGCGGACAGGCAAACCCGGCTTGCAAAACATGCCAACCGGCTCGCCGGCATGACTCGGCGAATCATAGACAATCAGCGTAACGCCGTCAACTTCTCATTCAACACGGCGATATGGCCGATTTCCTCCTTAATGATCGCATCGACTTTGTCCTTGCCGGCCTTGGCCGAAACGCCGTCCTTGATGCCCACGTAAAACGCAATCGAGTCGCGTTCGACCCCCAGAGCCATCTTCAATACATCGACCGCGTCCTTCAGACCACCGAGCTTCTCGGAAGGATCGGCACGCAAATCGAAGACCTGTCCATCGGCCATCGTCTGTAAATACGCCTCAGCTTCAGCGTCGGGGTCGAAGGTCGTCGGCTGCGATTCCGTACCCGAAAGCTCGGAGTGCATCTCCCTGAATACCTTCAGGTGGTTGTCTTCCATGCCCGCAAGGTCCTCGAAGACCGGCCCCAGATCGGGGAACTTCTCGGCCGCCCCCCGATAGAATTTCGCCCCGTTGCGCTCGATCTCCTCGGCCATCGTGAATACTTCGTCCGCATTGAAAGGCACTGCCATAATTACTCTCCTTCACCGGCCGGCGGCGTAAACGTTCGCTGACCCAGTTCCCGGTCCAGCATGAACATCCCGCCCGGCGCGTCTTTCATCATCTTCAGGCGCTGCACGATCTCGTCGGCCGAAGCTTCCTCTTCCACCTGCTCGGCCACGAACCACTGCAGAAAATTGTTCGTGGCATGATCCTTCTCGCCGATCGCCAGATCTACCAGATCGTTGATCAGCGCCGTGACCTTCTGTTCGTGCGCATAAGCGGCCTCGAACGCAGCCAGCGGACTGTCCCACTCCGTCTGTGGACCTTCGATAGGAGCGAGCAGCGCCCTGCCTCCCCGCTCGTCGACGTAATCATAAATCTTCATCGCGTGACTGACTTCTTCCTGCGTCTGTACGCGCATCCAGTTTGCAAAGCCGCCCATATTCGTCGAACGAAAATACGACTCCATCGAAAGATAGAGATACGCCGAGTACAGCTCCGCATTCACCTGCTCGTTGAGAGCCTTTTCCATCTTCTTGCTAAGCATCGTATTATCCCTTCCATAATCCGTGAACGTTGCAATGTTCCCTTGCACTTACAGACTCGGCCTGTACGCCGAAAACCGCCTCGGGAGCGTCGCCTGGCTTGAGAAACTGCCGGTACGCCTTTCCGTCTGCAAGCAATTCAATCCATTCGATATAATGTTTCTCTTCCATCGGATGCGGCACGCTGCCGACCGTTACCTTCACACCCCCGTCGACCTTCTCAATCACCGGCACATGTTTCTCTGTGGCCGCATCGGCCGTCTGCTCTTCGAGCAGTTGCATGGGTTCGCCGCAGCAGACCAGTTCGCCCGCCCCTCCGTTGAGCACCTCTACGATATTGCCGCACTTATCGCACTTGTACACTTCAAGTCTTTTAGCCATCAATCAAGTCCTTTCAGATATGGTCTGTTCTATTCCGTGATGCCGATTTCCCTGTGCCTGGCAAGGACGTCGTCGGCAAGCCGGTCCAGGGCATCGAATTCTTCGTCGCCCGGACGCCCCTTGGCCAATACGGGCTCCAGCACGTCCGCCTTCAACCGGGGCATCAGTGCCGTCAACTGATCGATCATTTTTCCCGCCCAGCCGTACGAACCGATTACCGAGGCAAACTTCGTCTTCGGCCGCAGAATATTCGCCAGAAAAGCCGTATAGGCCGCGGCCGGATGAGGGCCCACGATGACCGTCGGCGAACCCAGGACAATCGTCGCCGCATCCACCATCGCCATTGCCAGATCGCCTATATCCGCGCCGGCCAGCTCGAATTGCCGGACCTTGATGCCCCGCTCGATCAGAGCGTCAACGAAATACGCGACCATCTTCTCCGTGCTCCCGTGCATCGATACATACGCCACGACGACCTCGTTCTTCACATCATCCGAGATCCAGTCCTTGTACGCATCGACAATCAGCGAAGGCCTGTCGTGGACGGGTCCGTGACTCGGTGCGATAATATCGATATCCAACTCGGACACCTTCGCGATGTTGCTCTTGATCTGGGTCCGAAACGGCATCATGATTTCCGCATAGTATCGCTTGGCGGACTGATACACTTCTGCCTCGTCGTCGACGAACAAGCTGCTCGTGGCCAGATGCGCCCCGAAGAAATCACACGAGAACAGCACCTTCTCTTCCGGCACATACGTACTCATCGTCTCGGGCCAGTGTACCCACGGGGTATATACGAACCGCAACGTCTTGTCGCCGAGAGACAACTCCTCACCGTCTTCGATGGTTATCGCGCTGCCTTCCTCCAGCCCGACCATCTCCATCAGCATCTCTTTGCATTTCGGGTTGGTGACGACCTTCGCCTCGGGGAACATCAGCAGAACATCGGCAATACTGCCCGAATGATCCTGCTCGGCGTGATGCGACACGACATAGTCGATCTTGTCCACACCCAGCTTCAGCAGATTGTCAAGCAGGACTTCGGTCTTGCGGGGATCCACCGTGTCCAGCAGGGCCGTCTTCTCGCTGCCCCTGACCACATACGAATTGTAACTCGTCCCGTGGGGCAGAGGAATCAGCCGGTCAAAAAGCCGCGCGTCCCAGTCAATCGCACCAACCGCGTAAATATCCTTCCTGATGTGTCTCATAATCACACTAAGCCCTTTACAGCTTCGATCGCTGCATTGTAATCCGGTTCATTCGTCAACTCCTGCACGACTTCCTTGTACCGGATCACCCCGTCTTTGTCCAACACAAACACCGCACGGCCCAGCAGCCGAAGTTCCTTTACCAGAACGCCGTACGCCTTGCCAAACCCGGCCTCGCGATGATCCGACAGCGTCTTGACCGCATCCACCCCGGCCGCCCCGCACCAGCGAGCCTGCGCAAAGGGAAGATCCATGCTGATTACGGCAATGGCCACATCGTCTCCCAAAGAGGCCGCCTGCTCGTTGAACTTCCGCGCCTCAGTATCGCAGACCCCCGTGTCCAGAGACGGAACCGAAGCGATGATGCATACCTTGCCCTTGAAATCCGAGATTCGGACGGGCGTTAAATCGTTTGCAACCAACTCCGCATCCGGAGCCGCGTCGCCTACACCTGCAGCGTCGCCGACCAGCGTCAGCGGATTACCTTGAAATGTTACATCTGCCATTTCTCTAACCTCCATTGTGTTCAGTTGGCATCGTGAAAATAGACGTCGTGAAACTTGCTCAACGCTATCTTCAGTTTTTCCACATTATCCATATCCGTCGTCTGCTTGGCCTTCATCGAATACACCAGCATCTCGTGCAGCAGCGTCAACTGCTTGACGTATTGAGCCCGGGCCTCGGCGTCACCTTCCGCGGGCAGTTTGACCCGTTGCGCCATAAAGTAATATGTCACTATATCGCTCAACGCATCTGCGTGTTCATCCTTGTTGTTCACCCACCTCACAATTTGGTTCATATTCGGCTTCTCCGCGCCCGATAACGCCCCGATCGTTTTCATCGACTTCTCGATCGTCGTAATATGCTCGCCGATCATTTCGAAGCGGCCCTCATCACCGTATATGCCGCACGGTATCTGGCAGTGTGAATAGGCCAGCGAACCCAGCAGAACCGCTGCTATCACCGCTGCCGACCCGACAATGCTCTTCCTGCATGATTTCATTTCTGTCTCCTTGACTTGATGGTTTGACTACCTGTCTTCGCACGCGAACCACTCAATAGTTCACAGCTTCCAGTTCGAAGTGAGCCTGCCGATGCGCGCAGGCCGGACACATCTGGACCGCCTCTAACCCCTCGTGGACATACCCACAGTTGCGGCAGACCCAGCGCACCGGCTTGTCCCGCTTGAAAACCAGACCGTTCTCGATGTTGTTGGCCAGCGACAGATATCGCTGCTCGTGGCGTTTCTCCGCAATAGCTATATTGCGAAAAACCGCGGCGATTTCGCCAAACCCCTCCTCTTCCGCAATCTCGGCGAATCCGGGATACATCTCCGTATGTTCGTAATTCTCGCCCGCCGCCGCGGCTTTCAGATTTTCAACGGTTGTGCCGATTACCCCGGCCGGAAACGCCGCCGCAATCTCTACTTCGCCACCCTCGAGAAACTTGAACTCGCGTTTCGCGTGCTCCTTCTCCTGGTTGGCCGTCTCCTCGAAAATCGATGCAATCTGCACATAGCCCTCCTTTTTGGCCTGGCTCGCATAATACGAATAGCGATTCCGCGCCTGTGACTCACCGGCAAATCCCGCCAGCAGATTCTTCTCCGTCCTACTTCCCTTCAGTTCCATATAAGACCCTTTCCTTACCAATCCATCAATCAACGTTGTGACTACATGTCCCGCATAACCCCTCGACATATACGGTCTTGCGCAAAACCGTGCAATCCCCGCATACGTCGTCAGGTAACTCTATATTGTCAAACGGCTCGTAGTGAAAATCAATGATCCGTCGGCATTTGACGCACCGAAAGTGCTGATGCCGGTGCAAACCGGCATCGAACCGCATGGCGTCGCCAGAACCCTCGAGTGCGAAGGCAACACCAATTTCCGTCAAAGTGTGCACGGTTCGGTTTACCGTATCCAGCGATATGTTCGGCATCTTCTGCGATACACGGCGATGCAGGGCCTCTGCCGAAGGATGATCCTCCGACGCCAGAAGCGCCTCATAGACGGCCATTCGCTGAGGCGTAATTCTCAAGCCCGCCTTTCGGCATTCGCGAACAAACCTATCCATGTGCTCATCGTATCTCTCAGGCATAGCTTCTGTGCCATTATTCATAGATAATCCTATATAGTAGTTACTACTATTTGTCAAGCTTGTTCCACAGGATTCTCAATAGGCGGCACTTTTATGACAATCCGGCTCTCGCTCCTCCCAGCTCTGCAACTGCGGTCGCTCATGATGATGCCCCCTGTCGCCCGGCGTTTACGCCCTGCAACCCGTGCTGCAAGTGTTTGGATAAAAAGCATTTACGACGCCGTCATGGCCCTGCCAGTCGCATTCACGTTGATGAATACCGACACCTCCGACCAATCGGTACAAGTGATAGAAGTCCGATATCCCGCCGGCACAACCGAAGAACACGCGGGTCGCTTCTGGTGTACCTTCTTATAGGACTGTGTCTCGCAATGGGCTCTACTTGCTCGTTGCGGTCGCAGGGCACAAATTTTGCAGATAGCCTGCTTGGCGATCCCTGCCCATCGATCGCCATACTGGGTTGTACGAATTAGCAGGAGAAGCGGGCGATGGACGAGGCAAACTTAGAAGACAAACTCAATGAACTGGTCAAGGCGTTCGGTGATACGCCGGGACCCCAGCACGAAAAGCTGGTGAACTTCGCCAAGCAGGCACGAGCCAACCGCAAAAAGCTGGAAAAGAGCATAAGTTCTCTACATGAGTCGCTCGACTACTTGCGTGTCTGCATCAAATATCAACTGTTCGACCTCGAAGCCACGAGACGAGAGAATACGTATCTGCGCAAACTTCTCGAGGACGATTCCAACTGAACCGGATTGCTGTTCTCAGCATGTATGCATTGCTGCATAGCGCCGGCTCAGTAAGCGAGCACATAGTCCGGTGGTGTTGGCACGCCCCTGAGCGGCCCCTTTGTATCCTCCGGCCGGCTGGACCGATTTGTACAGGCTATTGACCTGGCTGCCTCTGTCCCATTCTTTGCATCATCTTCTGCTGCATCTGCGCAAACGCCGCCATGATCTCCATAACATGCTGCTTGGGCACCGCCACGCTGAATCTGGCCGCATTCTCGCCGCCCCAGCCGGCAATCGCAATACTGCTCGACGTCGGCACGTCGATCTCGGGCATCTGCACCTGTTGGTCGCCTGCCTGAATCGTCATGGCCCCGACCATCTTGAGGAACCGCACGTAGTTATATGTAACGAAGAAATCCGCACTCCTGGCGTCCGGCAGCAACGACATCGCAGCCTTCATCTCCGAACCCATTGCCGGCAGCCGACCGCTCCTCATCTGATCGATCAGGGTGCGAATCCTCTTGTCGGCATCAGCCCCCACTACCACACCGCACAGTCCGTCCACCACGGCCCACCGGTAATCGAATCCACCGCCATACATCGATTCGATCATCTGTCCGCCGGGTGAATCCGCTTCCGTAGCCTTCAGGCTCAGCCGCGCCGAATCGATCGTCACGCCTTTATAGCTGCCCGTGCCTCGCTTGAACGTATACTCCATCTCGACGCCAAACATGCGGTAAATGTCGGTAATGCCTGTCTCGTTGAATAGCTCCGAGGATTCGGCCAATAAGCGGCTGAATTTCGCACTATCCTCAACCGCTACCACGTACTCCATCGCGAAAGCCGGCCTGGCATTTGAATCGATTGTCAGCGAACCCGCCGCCGCGCCGCCCAGAGTGTCCACCATTTCCATGGTCAGAGCCTTCATCCTGGCGATATCTTCGCGTTCGACATTCTCCCCCGCCAAATCCGCCAGCAAGTCGAGCGCCACATCATAAAAAGCCTTCCACGAGTCCCCCACCATGGCAGCGAAGTTCAGCGCCGCGCCGTCCTTCGTATAGCCTACGAGCCTGTTTCTGCGGCCGCCCGCATCGTCGGCGAGCATGGCGGCCAGATCGGTATCGGGTATCGCTCGAAGCATCTTGTTAACCCGCAGAAGATCAGCTTGCGGCTCCACGCTCAGACTAATCGATTTCGCCTCGTCGGCGATCTGCTCCAGCATCCGGCCGTACATATCGAATATTACGCCGACATCCATCATCTGCCCCTGCGGGCTGTTCTTCATCTGCTCGCTCATACCGTGCTTGATCTGGCCGAACTTCTCCTCGATGAAAGGCCTGAAAGTCCGCGCCGCCAGTTGAATGTCCCCGTATGCCCAGATCGGCTTGCTCGACGACATTTCGGTCTCGTCCGCAGGCAACACCGAAGCGATGGACTCCCCGTATGCCGGCATGCCGGCCTGCACTCCCATCATCTCCCGGTACATGGTGACCGGCTCGTACCACTGCCCGATGGTAACCAGCGCATGATCGCCGGTTCGCGTGGCAATCAGCCACGGCTTGCCGCCATTGCCCTTCTGCGAGATCGGCATGATCCCATTCTCGTCCGCCTCGCCTACATTAGGATTGCCGCCAACAAAGCTCGCGAAATCCGAAATCGGCACCAGAACTCCGATATAGACGGTCGGCGGAGCCCCCGTATAGTCTGCCTCTCCAGCCACGCCAAACGCTCCAAAAGTGCTGTTCATGTCAATGCCGCTCAAATCGGGTGACCCCAGCACCTTTGCCAGTTGTGCGCGAACCAGCATACGCAGCCCCATCGGCACCGGCGAAATCCCCGCCGCAAATTTGTCCACCTCGCCAAGTGTATGCTCGAATGCGTTGACGCGAACCGCGAACAAACTCTGGCGAGGAATGGCAGACAGCACGTCCGTCTTGGTCCCCGCCGCTGCCGCATTGCAGGCCAGGCCGCCAACTGTCAGCAATACCAATGCCCGAATACAGGCCGATCTTCCGAAATACGGCCGCGTCTTCATAGTGTGATCTCCTTAGTAGAGGTTCCGTTTGCTCCTGTTTGGATTGTACACAGTATACAAGACGCGCAAAGACTGGAGAAGTTGCAAAGTCGCCGCAAAGAAAAAAAGGCCGGGCGTCCTCTTTCGTCAGTAAAACGTTGTCACTGATGCACTTACGGTCACGATGAGCACAAAAAAAAGGCCGCGGGAGCACCTCTGCGGCCTTCAATACGTCTAATCAGTTGTCCGAAACTCACATCATCCGGCGTCTGCGCAGCCAGCCTACAAGACCCGCACCCAGGCTGCCGAGAATAACCGCACCCGGTGCCGGAATCGGCGACGAAGCCAGAAAGTCCTGTCCCCGGTCGCTCGCCATGGCAAACGGTCTGCCCATCGGCCCCGTCCCGTCAAGACTGGCGAGCCAACTGTTGGCCTTTGCCGTATCCAGTTTGGAAGCATAGAAGCCGGTACCCGTGGTCACGTCCAGTACCGCATCGGTCTCATATACGATCTCCCACACACAAACACCGAACACCTCGGAAGCCGCCTTGTCGGCGCCTGTCAGCCAGTTGCGATCGAAGTAGCGACCCCACAGCTCTCGAATCTGATTCGCTTTAACAGGCCCCATACCTCCAGGCGCGTTCGAACCGCCCACCGGGTAACCCTCCAGCGCAAAATCGATGTCGTACGTCGCGTTGCCCGGATTCTGCGGTATATCGAAGCAGAAGCCCCAGTCTTCAACCAGCACGCCGTCACCCGTCGGGTTGGAGGCCTTGAAGGAATAGAGCCCGCTGTATACGCTCGCGCCGCTGTATCCGCCTCCCCAGATCTTGCATATGCCGGAAAGCCCGTTGTTATGATTGCTAAGATCGATGGTCCCTGTCGGCGCGCCGAATGCCGCGGTGCCCGACACCACACAAATTGCCAAAATACAGATAGCCCTTCTCATACACACTCCTCATCACAAAAAGACACGTGATTTGATGCGTGCCGTCACGCGACGACACAATTCAGGTCTACAGGATTCCCTTTACCGAACAGCCGCGACCGCAAATCATCACAGACGATAATACTGCAATACGCGCCAAACGGACTGCACGGTGACTCCCTGACAAAACTGCTTAGGCTTGCTTCCGCTGCCGCCCCCATATGCAAAACGGCGACTCATTCGAACCGCCGATCACAACGTTTGTATTGTAGCAGATCCCTGTCACCATGTCAAGGACATTAAGAGATCGAAGTAATCTTTTATCACTCCTCACAGCGACTGCACATATCGCCCTGCATTCCCGGACCTTCCCGGCGACATCGGATATACCCCGAACCAGTCCGCAGGATTGAACAGTCGACCCTCAAACACCGGGGCACGCCCCATAATACCGTCGCCGCAAGCAACCATCCGAGATCGCCGCAGAATCGCCCAACCACGCGTTCTTCCAGAACCAGTTTCGAGACCAATTGCGGCTGCAAGGCCCATGAATCTGCGCTTTCAGCAAGAAGGCTTTCCGAATCGCCCCAATGCGCCTCCCAGGTTTTTTCGTTTCAATAATTCCTGCTCGCTTTCGTTTGCAGAGCAGTCTTGAACCGCTTTTGGCTAATTACGCTTGACATGTGCGGCTTCAATATGCTACAATACACATCGTAAATTGGTTTGACCATTCGCATGGGGAGGCTCTGGTGCATTTGTGGCTTGAGACAGTGACATTGATACTGGCGGCGGTTCTGGGATTTTTGCTCGGCACATTCTTCTCCAGACAGGTACGCCCGCTTCGTCTATTGGGTTACGGCCTGCCGTTGTCCCTCATTGCCGCCCTGCTGCTTACCCGGTACTGCCCCGCCTGCTCGTTCATTGCGCCGTTTTCCTGGATGGCGGCCGGACGCGCCCGATTCATCGTGTACGCCTTCACCGCAACCATGGGACTGACCGTCCCGCTCTCGCGGTTGCCGCATCGCTTCGAACGGATCTTCGTGGCAGTCGTCATGCAGGTCTTCGTCCTCTGCTTCGCGCTGGTGCCTTTTATCGCGCCGGTGTTCTTCAGGGATACGCTGGCGAATCTCACCACCCGCTTCGACCCGGACGGTGTCTGCCTTCAGTCAACGCAATACACCTGCGGCCCGGCCGCCGCGGTTACCGCTTTGCAGCAACTCGGCATCTCCGCAGATGAGGGCGAACTGGCAGTCCTCGCCTATTGCAGCCCGATTACCGGCACGCTGCCGATGTCGCTCTGCGAAGCCATCGAGCGCAAATACGAGAACGACGGGCTTCGCTGCCGTTATCGCAGTTTCAAGTCCATCCAGGAACTCGAAAGCGAGATTCCGGCACTGGTCGTAGTCCGGGACGCCTTGATGCGCGACCACTGCATGACGGTCCTCGGCGTCTCCGACAGCACCGTCATCGTCGGCGACCCCGCCTTCGGGAAAGTGTCCATTCCATGCGACTACTTCCGCAGGATCTGGCGATTCTCGGGCATCGTTCTGTCGCGCGGCAGCACATCGCAGATTTAGCCCATCTTCCGTATCCGTCTCAAGTCGCGGCCGAAGCCGCTTGCTGCGGGCCGTTTCCGGGGTTTCCTTCGCCGGTCGCAGCCAGGATAGGCCGCCAATCATGCTCTACCGCCCACTCCATTTGCCAGGAAGCACCGAAATCGGCCGCGCATCTCGCCGATTTGCCCAATTTGCCCCTCGATTCAGGAAAAAATCACGAAATTCTTCACTTTTTTTCGTTTACTGTGACATACGTCTGTCACCCTAAACGTGAAAAAGCCTTGTAAAAGACGCCTCTAGTTCCGATATTTGAATACCGGGTTGCGAGTATCTCCAGCTCTCAAGTGCGTTTTGGGAGACCGGCCGGGCCGGACTGCCAGGGACAGGCAGGCCCGGCCGCGTTTTCGAGCGACCAACAAAGAGATCCCGCCACACACGGCGACCCAAGAGGGAGTGGGTCGCCGTTCCTTATTCTATGCGAAACAGGCTCTCGGGCACCAGGAACGCGGGTTCCGGGTGACGTAAGGCACCATATTTTATGCAAAACAAGCCTCAGGTACCAGGAACGCCGGTTCCGGGCAACGTAAGGCACCATATTCTATGCCAAGCAGGCTCTCAGGCACCAGGAACGCCGGTTCCGGGCGACGCAAGGTACCGTTTTGATCCCCAGCCTATCTCCAGGCGGGAATCCTCCGCGTTCATACGACAGCGCTGGTTTTTTTCCAGAATCTGCATTTATCGTGCAGGAACGCAAATGGGCCCCGGCGTTCTTAGCGAGCGAGGCCCGATTCAGCGCCGTCATTTTCCGTTTCGCAGTTTTTCAGAGTGCAAACACAGGCAATGTTCTCTATCCAGTGCTTCTATGATTTCCACCGCTCAGGCCGCCTTTTGCGAAAGCGGCAACCATTCACAATCGCCGTTTTGGGCTCCTGAGGCGCGATTCTTCACTTGTTTGAAGTGCAAAAGCTGACTCCGTGATTCCGAGCATGAAACGCCTGCTGCCGGCAGCGACTGTTATTCAACGGTCTTGCGGTACAGCCGCGTCTGGAGCGAGCCCTGCCATGCGGTCCAGTTCGAATCGCTTACCTCGGCCTCGATAGCGGAGGTTACCTGATTGACCTTCGCATCGAGATTGTCAATGTAGGCTACCATAAACGCCTCGGCGGTGGCGGGCAGCTTGGGCGAGCCAAACTCGTACGCCCCGTGATGCGACAGCACGATATGGTTCAGCGCATCCAGCGCCTCCTGCGATATCTCCGTCCCGACTGCACGCAGGGCATCGGCTCGCTTCTCGATCATGACCACCGTCTTGACGATGTGCCCGATCAACTGGCCCGAATCGGTGTACGAAAACGCCATGTCGTATCCGAGTTCCTCGGTCTTTCCCATATCGTGCAGGAATATCCCCGCCAGCACCAGGTCGGCCTGCACCTGCGGATATAGAGGCAGAATGGCCACGGCCACGCGCAGCATATTATGGGTGTGCTCGAGCAGTCCGCCGATGCAATCGTGGTGCAACTTGACCCCGCCCGGCGCCTTGCGGAAATTCTCCATCAACTCGGCATCGCTGAGAAAGTCATCGATAAGGGCCCGGAGCCCCGGATGCTGAACGCGTGCGACGATCTGCTCGATCTCGGCGAACATTTTGTCGACGTCCTTGTCCGTCTGCGAGAGGAAATCCTGCAGCGGAACTTTATTCTCGTCCACCACCCTGACGCTGTTGATGACGACCTGCAGATTGTTTTGATACAGTTCGCTGCGTCCGCGGATGTGCACGAAGCCGGGCTTTGGCAGCGACCGATACACATCCTCGCTCGCCTGCCACATCCTGCCGTTAAGCTGCCCCGTCTTGTCGCAGACGTATGTCGCGATGTACAAATCGCCGCGTGACGTGCTCCGCAGAATCGGGTCCTTTACCAGATACACATCGTCGATGGTCTGCCCCGGCTCGATCTCGTTGATAAACGTATGGCCCATCAGTCGCTCCAATTCCAACAGCATTCGCCCCACAATCCGCTGGCGACGCCCGGCATGAGGACTCCGCATTCGACGGGGCTGTACATGATTACGTTCGGGCTCATCATAGTTGCCATCGCCCTCGCCTGCAACCGGTAATTGAAAACGGCGAGGGGGCGGCCCGGCCACCGCACGTTTGCGGCGGTACCCGGGCGAGTCGACAGGCACGTTTCGAATCCCTTTGCGGCCGTATGAGGGCGAAAAACCACTTGATAGCCAGTCGGGTCGCAGTACAATGCCGGGCTGATGGACTGTCTCATTCGTTTGCTCCATGGACTATGATATGACCGAACGCTCGACAACGAACACATCGGGCCATGCAAAGGGGCGGCCCCGCCCCGCCGTGTTCCTGGATCGCGACGGCACGCTGATTGAAGACTGCGGCGACCTGACCGAGCCATCGCACGTTGCGTTTTTCGAAGATACCGTTCCATCGCTTCGGTGCCTGAACGAACATTTCGATCTGTTTATCGTTACCAATCAGTCGGGCGTGGCCAAAGGAAATCTGTCGATGGCCGACGTCGACCGCGTCAATTCGCACGTCGCAGCATACCTCGAAGCGCATGGCGTGCCGATTCTGGCGACATATGTTTGCCCGCATCAGCGAAGCGACCAATGCCGGTGCATTAAACCTGAACCCTACTTCCCGCTCAGGGCCCGCGAGCAGTTCGGTATCGATCTGCCCGGCTCGTTCGCGGTCGGGGACCACCCGCACGATGTCGCGCTGGCCGAGCGTGTGGGCGGGACGGGCATATACGTGCTCACCGGCCACGGCGTCAAGCATCGGTCGGAAGTCGCCCCGGGCACCATCATCAAGAGTGGCATCAAAGAGGCCACCGAATACATTCTGGCACACGCGACGGACGGTCAGGCGTAAGCCGCCGACTCAGTAGGAGCGGACGACGGTGCGGTACGGTCGGTTGCGTTTGTTGGGCGGCAATAACAGGCTGAGGTCCTCCTTTTCGGCGTACGTGTGCTGGTCATCATCGGTTGGCTTATTCTGCCTATGTTTATATTGGGTTTGTTTTGCATTCTCGTCCAGCCGAAGGGGAGATCCCTCGACTCGCCCACTCGCTCGGGACGACACCCGAGTCGATGTAGAAGGGTGTCGATTGGGTTTGTTTTGCGCATTTTGCATATCTGCAAAGGCGTGGGGGTCGCGAGACGCGGACCGGGCCGGTTCCAAGTGCGATTGTTGGGTGGCTTTCTCTTTGGCTGCGTTGCGGCGGGCGGTCTGGAGGCGGTTTAGTTCGCGGAGGGATTTGTGGAGGCTGTTTTCGATGCGGCGTTCGTAGAGGACGAGGCGGTCGAGGATGCGGTCGTTGCGACAGTCCCAGATGGCGGCGCGGCCGAGGGCGAGATCGTCCGATGCGAGGTCTTTGCTGGCGAGGATGGCGTCGAGGGCTTCGGTCTGGATGCGGGCAGCGCGGTCGAGCCGCCAGGAGAGGCTGATGATGCGTTCGGCGAGCATGGTTTCGGTGTGGCCGGATGGGGCGAGTTCGGCGAGCATCTGCTCGCGGTGGGCGTCGTACTGCTCCTGATTTTCGGTGCTCAGGACGATGTGCTGGGCGGTCAGGCCGTGTTTGGTGGCGTTTCGGGCGGATTTGGCCTTGCCTTCGGGGGTTTTGGGGCCGGTGGATTTGGTTGCGTTTCTCCTGTTTGCTTCGATCTGGGCGGCTGTGG
>CAZGMJ010000057.1:0-32505 GCA_964526785.1 uncultured Pirellulales bacterium | reverse complement strand
GGACTACCTGAGTCAGGCAGCATAACTATTCCAAAAGGCAAAAGTCGAGCTTAGACCCTATCATATCGCCTGTCGGTCGCAGACTCAAGATCGCTGTGAAGTACCAAAGCTCGCTTCTCTTCACGACCACAATATACCTCTGCCCCTTGTCTATACCGCAATTGTCGATTTCTTAGGTGGATTCGTCACCAGCATCCGAATAATACGAACTCGAAAAAGCGCAAGTCTTTTCTGAACGAAATCTGCGTGATTGCTGTAAGTCTCGCATAAAATCGCAGTTACGAAGACAGCTTCCACGATTTACCCAACACATTTCCCATCGCCAAAAGCCCCCGATTCCCATTGTAGTTACGTAGACACCTGCCCAGATTCGTAGAAATGCTTGCAGTTCGAAGCAGAAAACAGCATTATGATTGTGCTATATCCAGTGTCTAACAACTCTGGGACGACACACATTGACATAGACTCTTGTCGAAATGAGGTTGGCCATATGAGACTCATCCAAAAGATTGCAGCAACTGTCGGGCATGCTGGCATTTCGCGGTGTTGGCTGGGCATAGCTATCGGATTGTTGTTGCCGGTCGGCGCGCTTTGTGCCCCGGCCGGTTACGAACAGAAGGCCGGACAGATCCTGGATGCGGCCGGCATCGAAGGAGGTCTGATCGTTCATCTCGGTTGCGGTGACGGGAAGCTCACTGCCGCACTCAGGGCGAATGACAATTGCATTGTGCAGGGTCTGGACGCCGATGTGAAAGCGGCCCGCAAGACAATCCAATCACTCGGCCTTTACGGCAAGGTGACGGCCCAGACGTGGACGGACAATCGCCTGCCATACGTGGACAATCTTGTGAACCTGTTTGTCGCGGACGACCTCGGCAAATTGCCGATGGCCGAAGTGCTGCGAGTGCTGGCGCCACATGGGGTAGCGTTGATCGGCGGGAAGAAGACCGTCAAGCCGCGTCCGAAGGAGATGGACGAGTGGCAACAGCACTATCACGGTGCGGACAACAACGCGGTGGCCAACGACGATCTGGTCGGGCCGCCCCGGCATTTCCAGTGGATTGCCGAGCCGCAGTGGAGCCGCTCGCATCTGTCTCTACCGTCCATGAACAGCCTGGTCTCGGCAGGCGGCCGGTTGTACAGTATTGAGGATCACGCCTCGGCCGAGCACCCGGCATTGCCGGGCAAATTCTCGCTGATATGCCGCGACGCCTTCAACGGCATCGAACTCTGGCGTCACCCATTTCCCGATTGGCAGCCGATCAACATCTACATCAAGTACACGCCGACCCAACTGCAGCGCCAGCTTGTCGCCCTCTCTGACAAAGTCTATTGTACGCCGGGCCTCGATGCACCGATCACCGTCTTCGACGCCCTCACCGGCCGGATCCTCAAACGCTACCCCGGCACCGAACGCACCCAGGAATTTGTCTATGACCGGGGCGTCCTGTACATCGTGCTGGGCGACCCGTTCGACACCGCCGGCATCGGCAACCCCCGCGGTACGATAGGCTCGAGCGCATTCGCCAAGCACACCTACGGCCCGGAGATCCCGAAACTCAAGAATCCGCAGAGCAGCATCGTCGCACTCGATACCGCCTCGGGCCGTGAACTGTGGCGCAAGCAGGGCGACGCCACGCGGGCGTATCAGGGTGCATCGCTGGCCGTTCGCGGCTCTCACGCGGTCTACTGTGCCGCCGACTCTCTGATTTGTCTCAATCGACAAACCGGCGTCGAACGCTGGCGTGTACCCTGCAGAATTTCACTTGCAGGCCGCAACAACAACGGACAGCAGCTCGGATTGGTGCCGGGCACCTCGGTGTCGCTGGTGCTGACCGATGAGGCAGTGTACCTTGCTGATCGCCAGGCACTGACCGCATTCGCACTGACCGACGGGGAGAAACTCTGGAGCGGTGCGACGCGCATGAATCATTTCAAAGCACCGGACGTGTTTCTGGCCGCCGGTGCCGTATGGACCGCTAACGACAAGGCCTATGACCGGCGCACCGGCGCACAGGTGAATAAGCTGACCCAGAAGATGACCGGTCCGATGGGCCATGATCGCTGTTACCGCAACCGCATCACGAATCGCTGGTACATCAATTCGGTCACTGGCGGCACCGATTTTCTGGCAATGGACGGCTCTGGGGAGTTCCCGAACCCCTGGGCCCGCAGCACCTGCGGGATTGGCTTCCTGCCATGCAACGGACTGCTCTACGCAGGTCCGCCGGCCTGTTCGTGTGCGAACAAGGTCCAACTGGGCGCCTTCAACGCACTGGCGACCGATCCGGACCTGAAATCGTCCGCCCAACCCATCGCGGTCGCCGTCGCTCCACAGCTCGAAAAAGGACCGGCCTACACGGCCGCCATCGAACCATCGCCCGCCGAGGCCGACTGGCCCACCTACCGCCGGAATTCCGGCCGTAGCGGCCATACCACGACAAGCTTGCCCGCCGCGCTGCAGCCACGCTGGCAGACCAAACTCACAACTCATCCCAGCCCACCCGTGGTTGCTGCGGGCCTGGTGTTCGTCGCCGACGTGGACGCGCATGCCGTATGCGCCCTGAATGCCGCCAACGGCGAGACACAATGGACGTATACCACCGGCGGGCGCGTCGATTCGCCCCCCACCTGGTATCAGGGGCGATTGCTGTTCGGTTCCCACGACGGGTGGGTGTATTGCCTGCGGGCAACGGACGGCGCGCTGATCTGGCGCTTCAAGGCTCTGCCCGACCGGCTGATTTGCGCCTACGAACAGATAGAATCCGCCTGGCCGGTCTGTGGCAGCATCCTCGTTTCTGACAACCTCGCATATTTCGTGGCCGGCCGAAATTCATTCATGGACGGCGGACTGTTCCTCTTCGGACTCGACTCACGGACCGGACGAGTGATCCATCAGAGGAACCTGTACGGACCCTATGGTCAGGACGGCCATCCGATCGTCAGTCGGGTCACAGCGCTGGGAGCAACAGGAGCCGGTGGCATTGAAGGCAACAAGGGCGATGTTCTGTTGGCTGAGAACGGGCATCTGTTTCTGCGACACGAGGCCTTCACGCCGGACCTCAAGCCGGTCGGCGCCGATGGGGCTACCCCATCGCACCTGATCACCTCCCACGGGTTCACCGAGCCGACACCGCATCACCGCAGTTGGTGGACGATTGACACCACACTCCGCTACGACATCGCCACCGGGAGGGGGCCGGTGCATGGCGACATTCTGGTTCGTGACGGCACCCGGTTTTACGAGGTCCGCGGATATCAGCCGAGCCGGACCGCCACCTTCGACCCGCGGCTGAAAGGCTACACGCTGTACGCCGGAGACCTCGCGAAAATCCACGTCGATCCTGGTAAAAGCACGAAACGGTCGGTCCCGCGCAGCACGGCGATGGAACGTTGGCGCGTCAACATCCCGCTAACCGGCAAGGCGATGGCGCTGGCCGGAAATGTCCTGTTCGTCGCAGGCACACCCGTGGCATTTCCCGCCGATGACTTGGCCAAAGGATACGAAGGACGCATGGGCGGCATGCTATGGGCTGCATCGGCCGAAACTGGCGAAAAACTTGCCGCGTATCAACTCGATGCCGCACCGGTATGGGATAGCTTGGCCGTGGCCGGGGGGCGGTTGTATATTGCAACACGAGATGGTAAGCTCCGCTGCTTCGGCGCAAGACAGTGAGGTCCATACGCCGTGCCCTGCTTTTGCCACGGCAGGGTGCACGTATTACGCCATTGCAGCCTTGGTTGGGCTTGAGCGAAACCCCACGAGCAGAATCCAGAGGCATACGCCGGGCTTGTCCGGCATATAATAAGCGGTAGCGCTCTGTCCTGCGGCAAACGATCAGCAAAACAACTGCATAGGGGGCAGTGTCGCCGTGTGTGTCGAGTGACTCTTTTTAATAGGCAGACACGTTAAAGCAATCCGAACTATGGCATATTGACTTCTTCACCTACTACTTCGTATAGATGGTAATCCGCATAGACTTCGCGAACAAAAGGCCGCCCGGTTCGACTGGGCCCCCGATAGAAATCGTTTTCCAGGTCCGGCGGCCCCAGGAAGGAAACGTATTCACGCGGAATCCAGGCTTTGAATGGATCGAGAAAAGGATAGCTGATCTGCGTTGTGTGTATTATGCCCAGGTCCCGCATCTTGACAGCGCCGGCACGCACATATTTGTGGGAATGATACTTTACCTTGTTGGGCGTATAATCGAAATCCAATTCAAGGAAATATACCTTCCGTTGCGGCAAGCTCTGCTCTAAGAGCCTCTGGAGATTGTTTGGGTCTATCATTTCCCCGGACTCGGGGCGAGCAAGGCCCGCACGAACTGTGTAATATATCTCAATCCAATCGTTACAAAAAAATCTCATATCTTCACAATGAATGGCATTTGCCACCACAATCGAATTCTCCGGGACATTCTTGCGCAGCCACTTGGCCGCTGCCACAGTACCGTCATACACACCGTTAACGACCCTGTGGCTGCCATAGACATTCAATCCATGGTCGATACCACTGATCAGCACGATAGCGCATAAACCATATCGCAGGCAACGAATCAGACGACACTGACGGTCCAGGCTTAGGCCAAAGTACATCCTTTCAATGGTCCCCGCAGCAATAATGGATGCGGGAAGCATGCAGTATGCGAGATGGACCTGTTCGGTAAAGACCCGGAGAAAGGGCAAGAAGAACAGGAGGAACCATATCGCAAGGAAAACATCCTGCCGCAAAGCCTGAAACGCAAACAGAAGAACAAGAACCAGCCATAAAACCTTTGCGCTGTAGACCTCTGACATTCCCAAGATGAGCACCGTGAGATACGCAGTAGGTAGTAGGCGGGCGAACGTCGCTGCTGGAGTTCGGACGATTGCCGGGGTACGGTCTAATGACAATCGAGCGGTTGTCTCCTGTCTCAATTGGATGAGCGCGTATACAATATAGTCGAGCAGCAGAAGGAATAGCAGGAGTGGTCCAAAGAGAGTCAGGTAATGAGCACCAGCCTGCCATCTCAATGAACGCATCGTGTTGCGTATCCATCCACTCGAAGTTGCTGTGCTCGCCATCTGATCACCTAGTGATCCAAGACTGAAGATAGAACCAAGCGGCAGATCTTCGAAAAAGAATAGGTGCACCAGCGCGGTAGGATAAAGCGCGTGCAGGAAAAACGCTGCGGAGATACAGGTCAGTATTGTTAGCCGTTTGTGCGACCTGAGTTCCAGAAATACAATCATCAGAGCGGTCATTCCGATAAATTCCCGAAACCAAGGTCCAACCAAATAGAGCAGACAAAGAAGCACTATGCACACTCGACGAAATCGAGATGTTGAGGTGATCTTCCAGTACAGCAGTAGCTCCGAGCAGACTATCAATGGGACTATTGCTTGAATGCCCGCAAAGACAATCCATGAGCCCGATACAACTGGAGATGAACATAGGAATAGAAATACGGCCAAAGCGGCAGCAGTCTTGGTACGCACATAACGACTGGCAACCGCATATACGGCCACGGAAAGCAGCCCCACCACGACTCCAACACCAACAAACCATGCGAGGGCAAACTTACGACTAGTCGTAAACAACGAAACGCCCAGCAAATCAATAGCGGCACTAAGCGGACGGTAGCCGGATCTGGTGACGCTTCCAAAGGAATCAACTACAATGCGTTTGAGGATACCCTCCTTCGATATCGAAAGTGGCTGATCTACATCGAAGGCATTCGTAGTGAGGTGGTGCGAATCATCCCAAACAAAACCAGACGAACTCCGGTAGAAGGCGAATGCTACTGCTATTAAAAAGACGATCAATGCGTTTATAAGTATTCTCGATGTGACTTTTTCTTTCACGACTCACCACGTATATGCATTACAGTATGAACAGGCACAGTAAACGCTATTCCATGAGTGATTCCCAGCGGTACTATACTATGATTTTGCGAAGAAGTCATCCATCTATTCCACTGGCCCTGCCGACACCTCATTATCGTGACGTAAGGTCCCCATCCTTGTTGCTGGGGGTTACTGAGCTTGCGGTGAAATACATATAAGTCCACCGAAGGATGTGTTCTCGATATATGAGTACACTCGGCTGCTTATGCCGGTTCGACGCTCATACAACAGACAGCAGATCTTTATCAGGACGCCTCAGCATTCGCTTCGAGAACCAGGGCGCACCCTATGCGCTGGCGGGGTACGCAGGAGAGGGGCAGGGTTCAGTTGGAAACCTGTCGGGGGACGGGGGTGACGGCCACGCTGGCAACAACGAAACGTACGGCCGATTCGGTGTCTGCGGCTACGTTTCGAATTTCGTTTCGTACGGGGGCTTCGACCACGGACGGCAGGAGCAGACGGTCGTTCGTCAAGCGGGCGGCGAACAGCGAGCCGGAATCATACAGGCTGGCGGCCAATTCTGCGGCCTGCTGGTAGCGCTGGTCGGGGGACGGGGGTGTGTTGCGCATCACCAGTAAAATCGCCGGGACAGCGAGGATTGCGATACATGCGGCGGCGGCGAGCCACGGACGCATGGTTTTCGTAAAGCCCTTCGACGGTCCGGCTTGAATGGGCGAGGCGTCAAGGACGCGCCTGGACAAAACCGGTTGCACTGCGTTATGGAACTCGACGCGCTCGGCGCGCAGGCGCTGATCCATGGTACGGCAGAGGTCCAGAAAGCAGTTGCACGCATGGCAACGCTGCAGATGTCTGCGGGTAAGGCGGGCAAGCGGTTTGCCGCCGTCCAATGCGTTCGATATCATGAATTTGTGAAGCCGGCAGAACATATCGAGTCCTCGATCACAGTGTGTTCGTATCATTCTCCTGTTGCGGTATTGCAATGCGCGGTTCTTTCTTGAGCCGGTCGCCGAGATTCACGCGCGCTCTGTACAGGAGCACCTTGGCACTGACCTGCGACTTGCCGAGAACGCGGGCGATCTGCCTGATCGACATTTGCTCGACGTATCTGAGCCAAAGGGCGCGAAACTGGTTTTCGGGCAGCGTTCCGGCCAGCGTCCAGATATTGCGGCTGTCCTCGCGCGCCACAGCCAGGTCGGCCGGGTCGGCGGCTGTATTTGGGATTTCGGCGGTGACGGGCAGCGGCCGGGGTCTGCGGTAGTGACTGGAGGCGAGGCGTCTGGCGATCGTGAAGAGCCACGTGGAGAACTTCCATCTGGCATTGTAGAGGTGGATGTTCTCGTAGGCCCGAACGAACGTATCCTGGACGAGGTCCTCGGCATCCTGGACGGTGGGCATTCGGTGGCTGAGGAACTGCTGAAGGCGGGAGCCGTAGCGGTTCACCAACTCGGCGAACGCGGCCTGGCTGCCCTGTTGAGAGCGCCAGGCCAGTTGTTCGCAATTGAGCGCCCGCAGTTCCGAATCCGGCGGGCTGCCGGCATCTTCTACTTTTCGCCGGTCTGTTTGTCTGCGTTTTTCTGCCATTGTTCCAGAAGAAAGCCGAACAGTACCTGCGAATCCACTTCACCATACAGGCTCACCAGATTACTCTCGGTGGCAAGCTGCACGGCCTTGGCCAGTTGAGCGAGGCGAGGCTGTTCCTCCGTCGCCAGCGATGCAAAGGCAAGGACGCCTTCGGCCATTTTGGTGACGGCCTGGGCGGCCTCGGCATTGGCGGCCGTCAACACCGCGGAGACATAGAATTTTGCATCCGCTTCGCCGACGGCCAGACTGAGGGCACGACTCTGCTTGAAAATGGCGGCCTGTCCCTGTTGGGCGGCGATCTGATCGACGTTTCTCGCAGCGATCTGAATGAAGGCGCCTTTGGCGGCTACGGCCGACTGGTCGAGCAATCCTTCAACGGCGTCGGCCCGACCGGCGAGGACGTCCACGGCATTCTGAGCGGCATCCCGGCCCCTGCTGGTGACGATGGTATTGCCCTTGTAAATGCAGCCGTACATCGTTTTTTCGATGGTCTGGCCCTTTTTGTTCTCGACCTGGAGCCATTTGTGCATGGTGACGCCATGGTAGCCGAATTCCTCGTGTTGCGGGTTCATCGAGACCAGGGCCAGGAGTTTCTCCACGTCGAAATTGCCTTCGGCCAGGACCACGGCCTTCTCTTCATTGGGACCGGTGCCGTAGATCGTGATGTTGTGCAGGTCGTCGATGGGGTGGAAGCCGAATATCTGGGCAAAGCCCGCGAGCTTTTCCTCAGCGCCGAACTGGGCCAGTTGCCCGCGCACCAATTTGCTGAGGGTGGTCGCGTTGAAGCGATCGTGGTTTATGTGGGCGACCCAATCGGCATCGGCACCGATGTGCGAGGGGACCAGCGGGCCGGCGAGCGACAGAGACGCCAGCGACAACAAAACTGCGACTGAGACAACAATTTGCCTTTTCATGTGGTTACTCCTTGTGTCCTGCTTATTGATTCTATCAAATTCTGCGTTACTTCCGATCGGAAAAATTCGACCTGTTGGCCTGCAGAAAGTGCTGTTTGCCGTTCGCATGCTCAGGCCTGTTGCGAAGCGAAACAGCCGGCTTCTGCGTCTGAATATACGCACGACCGGTCGCGCTGGTTACAGTAAAAGGCAATCGCAGGCTCTGCGCACGACAGAGACGGCAGCGGGCGATGACGGGGTGTGCTGCGGCAAGATGCTTTAGAGAAAGGGATTGCCGGACTTCTCCTGAGCGATCGTCGTCTGGGGCCCGTGGCCGGGAAAGACCTGTGTCTGTTCGGGCAGGGTCAGTAGCTTATCGCGGATGCTGCGGATCAGTTGAGAATGGCTGCCACCGGGAAAGTCGCTTCGCCCGATGGAACCGGCGAAAAGCGTATCGTCGGTGAATACGACGGCTTCGGCCGGGCTGTAGAGGCAGATTCCTCCGGGCGTGTGGCCCGGCGTATGGAGGACCTCCAGATCGAGCCCCGCCTGTTCGATGTGGGAACCGTCATCCAAAAGAATTTCAGCCGGTTCGGTGGTGAAATTGTCGCCCATCATCAGTGCGAGATTTGTCTGAGGGTCGGTCAGCATCTCGGCATCGGCCTTGTGAATGGCGAGGCGGACGTCGGGATAGTGGCGGCGGAGGGCCGCGACGCCCTCGACATGGTCGATATGGCCGTGCGTAAGGACAACGGCGGCTGGTTTGAGCGAATGTTCGCGGAGAAAAGCGATGAGCGGTTCGGCTCCCAGGCCGGGGTCTATGATGAGGCAGTCTTCGGCGTCCCGGCCGGCACGGAGGACGTAGCAATTGGTCTCGTACAGGCCCAGAACCAGCGTGTCTATATTCATGTCGTGTTCCCTGCAAAAGCGGGCAGAATACCAGAAAACAGCCTTTGCGTCAACGCGCTGTTTGGGCTTGACCGGGTGAAATGAGTGTGCTAATGTGCCGGAAATTCGAGCTTCTTTCGATACTCGGCGAATCTCAAGAGCAGCTTCAGCTATACATTGAGAACTATCACGGCATGAAAGTATACGGACGCGTATTCAAGTATATCTGGCCTCAGTGGCGCAGACTGATCGTCGTCGTCGCGGCGGCGGTGGTAATCGGGGTGACGTTTTCGTTCAGTATTGCCACGGTTCTGCCTCTGTTGAAGGTGATGATGGGCGAAGAGGGTCTGCACGGCTGGGCGGATCGGACCATCAGCGAGGCACGATACGGGGTGCGTTTCTACGTGCCCGATCAATTCGAACTGAGCGATCCGAATACCGAGGAGGCTGCTTTCCGACTTCAGGTTTCAGACGTGAAAGAAGATGAGCCGTTCGAGCGGGCGGGCTTACGGCCCGGCGATATGGTGATCGGCGTCGGCACGCTGCTCGCGGCGGACGGCACACCCCACGTGCATTCGAGCCGGCTGCTCCGGGTTCTATCGGAGGCTGAGACAGGCAGCGAGCTGGCCGTGCAATACCTGCGGGTCGACGAATCGGGGCGACTGGAGGAGTCAACCGCAGCGGTCGAGCCTGAGCGGCGACCACTCTATACGCCGATTGCCGACGCACTGCTGGGTTTTGTGCCCGAAGGCCACACGCGGGAATCCCGCAGGCAGGCGGTCGTGTTGATTATCGTGCTGATGATTATTGTGACGCTGATCCGATGTGTGGCGAGCTACTTCCAGGTCTATGCGGTGCACTCGGTGATGAATACGACGATGGCGGAGATCCGCGAGGACGCATTTCGCCACTCGATGGAGATTCCTGTGGGATTCTTCGACCGCGAGGGGGCGAGCGATACGGTCAGCCGACTGGTCGGGGATATGGGGACCATCGGATCGAGTGTGAAGATTCTGCTGGGCAAGACGCTGCGGGAACCGATGAAGGCGCTGGCGGCTGTGGCGGTGGCGTTCTGGATCGACCACAAGCTGACTTTGATCTTCATGTGCGGAGCCCCGGCGGCTCTGTATGCAATCAGCAAGCTGGGCAGGAAGATCAAGCGAGCGACGCGAAAGTCTCTGGTCAGCGCGGCGCAGATTCTGGGCAAGCTGAAAGAAGCGCTCAGTGCGGTTCGCGTGATAAAGGTATACAACCGCCAGGAGTATGAAGACGGCAAGTTCGCGGAAATCAACAAGCGGTATCTGCGACAGCAGTTCAAGATCGCCAGGGTATATGCGGCTACGGGCCCTTTGATGGAGATGCTCGGCATGATCGCCGGTTCGGCGGGATTGATTTTCGGGGCGTATTGGGTGTACGGCGGCACGATGACAGCGAGCGATTTCTTCACGTTGCTCGTGCTTCTGGGAGCGGCTGCCGAATCGGCCCGCAAGACGAGCGACGTCTGGAACAACATTCAGCAGGCGAACGCGGCGGCCGAACGTGTCTTCGGCATCGTCGATCGCGAACCAGAAGTGGAAAGTCCCATCGCCTTTGTGCTGGAGCCGCTGAAGGACAAGATCACATTCGAGGACGTGCATTTCACATATCCGGGTACGGACAAGGAAGTACTTACGGGCGTCAATCTCGACGTCGAGGCGGGGCATAATGTGGCCATTGTCGGTCCGAACGGCTCGGGCAAAACAACACTGGCAAGTCTCATTCCACGATTCTATGACCCGGACAGCGGGCGGATTTTGATCGACGGCAAGGACATTCGCGAGGCAACACTTCACAGTCTGCGCGACCAGATTGCGATGGTGACGCAGAATGTGACGACGTTCAACGACACGGTCGCGGCCAATATCGCCTACGGCAAGCCGAATGCGAGCAAGGAGGAAATCGTGGAGGCGGCCAGGCGGGCGTTTGCACACGAGTTCATCGCGCCGCTGGAGAAAGGATACGATACCATTATCGGCGAACAGGGTGCGGGCTTAAGCGGCGGGCAGTTGCAGCGGATTGTGATTGCAAGGGCCATCCTGAAGAATCCGGCCATTCTGATATTCGACGAAGCGACGAGCCAGGTGGACGCCGACAGCGAGGCGAAGATTCACAAAGCAATCGAAGAGATCATGCAGGACAGAACGAGTTTCATCATCGCGCATCGTTTCAGCACGGTTATCAGTGCGGACGTCATAGTGGTGATGGATGAAGGGGCTATCGCCGCCCAGGGCCAGCACAAAGAGTTGATCGCAGGATGCCGTTTGTATCAGAGTTTGTACGAGACACAATTGGTCGGGACCTGAGAAAGACCCGGTAGAAGGCCTCGAACAAGCGGACGAAACTGAAGATGGTAACGGGAAGACAGAATCATGGCGAACATACTACGACAGGAAAAGGCACACAGACTCTTCACTCGGTATGAGGGCAATCCGATCCTTACGCCGGACGCCTGGCCGTATCCGACAAACGCGGTATTCAATCCGGCGGCGGCCAAGCTCAATTCGGAGACGCTGCTGCTGATTCGCGTAGAAGACAAGCGGGGCTTCTCGCATCTTACCGTTGCCCGAAGCGCCGATGGCTTCACGAACTGGGAGGTCGATCCCGAGCCCACACTTGAAGCGGACCAAAGCTCGCGCGAGGAACGGTGGGGCCTTGAAGATCCCCGTGTGGTGTGGCTGGAAGAGCAGAAGCAGTTCGCGGTTACCTACACCTCATTCAGCGAGGGCGGCCCGGTTGTATCGCTTGCCATCACAAAGAATTTTCGCAACTTCGCCCGGCTGGGGGCCCTCCTGCCGCCGGAAGACAAGGACGCATCGCTTTTCCCGAGGCGTTTTCGCGGGCGTTTCGCCCTGATCCACCGGCCAATCGTGCGTGGCGAGGCGCACATGTGGATCAGTTTCTCGCCGGATCTCAAGCACTGGGGAGACCACAGACCGTTGATCATGACGAGGACCGCTTACTGGGATTGCCACAGGGTTGGGCTCGCGTGCCAGCCTATTGCGACCGACGAAGGGTGGCTGGTGTTCTACCACGGCGTTCGCAATACGACGGCCGGAGCGATATATCGCGTCGGCATGGCGCTGCTTGATCTGGAGGAACCGTGGAAGTTGCTCAGGCGAAGCGATGAGTGGGTGCTCGGTCCGCACGAGTCGTATGAACGCATTGGCGACGTTGGAGACGTGGTGTTCCCTTCGGGCGCCACGGTACAGAAGGAAACCGACCAGCTACACCTCTATTATGGAGCCGCTGACAGCACGGTTGCAGTGGCTACCGCACGGCTGAGCGACTGTATGGACTACATTCTGTCGTCACCTGAGGGCACATAGAAATCACATGCGCGCCTGTTTTTCCACGGCAGGGAGACGCGTGCAGTTGTCCCGTGTTTTACAGCCGGACCCCTAATCGTCGACACTTCGAAACCGTCTGCTTCTCAGTGCGAGAGTCCCCATAGCAAATAGCAAAAAGCCACATGGTTCCGGCACTGAAATCGGCTGAGGGTGCTGTTGCCGGGGAACATATGCAGAGCCAATACTCGATCCTCCCGCACCGAATATCCCTCGACGCACACGCGGCCCGCCTCCTCGCGATCGGCCAAGCGTTGAAGGATCAACCTGCTCTACGCTCGGCGTTGCCGCATGAAAGACGGCGATGATTATCGTTGGCTGGTCCATTCTGGCGGTGGTTTGGTAGGCTGTCGGGTCGGCCACATCGCCCAGCCACCGAAAGAACACATAGCCCTGTCTCGGTTCGGCGGTGAGGGTAACTTCCGTGCCGGGCTCGAAAGAATAAATGCCGGCTTTCGGGGCCATATCTCCGCCGACACCGGGCGTCTGTTGAAGAATCAACTGGATATTCTGACCGCTGCAGACTGCCGGCAGCACGATGGACAAGAACATGGCAAGCGCGCCAACAGGTATCCAGCATCCCGCAATGCTAGCGAAAATCCGTTTCATCAAATCCCTTTTCTACGCAGCAGATCCTTTTCGTAGACCAAAGCTGCAAGAGCCTATGGTCCAGCTACGTACACATTCCGTAGACCAATATACTACCAGCCCAGGTTCGCGTTTGTCAAGAAGAATTTAGGCAAACCCGTCGCTGCCGGCCGCGAGAACATAGGCAACCTCATCGAGCCGGTTTGATACCGGCCGGCCCTCTTACAAACGATGGTTGCCGAAAGCATCTATGCCGATAGAACACTGTCACCCCAAGGCAAGCATAGAACCGGGCGAAGTTACCCTATGCAGGGAGGCCGCGTCATGTACCGGGAGTCTGAAAACGGGTGTGAATGCCCTGCTACAGTCAGGACGCTGTGCAGTGACTCCTCACAAGCTCACAAAGAACCTGGAAAGCCACAACAACACAGTCCATGTTAACACATTTGATTGCAGGCTACTTACCCATTTTGCAATTGCACTCACAAAAAAAGCCAGATTCTAAAGCTACAGAATCTGGCTTCGGAGGAGGGTGATGAAAAGCTAATGATTGCTGATTGTTATTTTACCATCCTCAAACTACTGTTTAGATCGAACAATCATCTCCGATTTCTTTAGGAAAAAATGACTTGTGAACAAAAATAGCGTATTGCCCGAAATAATCAAGCATTCTTTTGACGAAATGTCACTTTTCTCACAGTTGACACTGTCTACAATAGCGCTAAATACACACTAACCCCAATTTATATTACGCTTGCCAATGCGAGGTTGTTCTCATATTCTAACGATGTCGCTGTTAGTTTCTTTGCTTTTTGGTTCGGAGCATCTGATTTATGGCCGAGAGAATAACCGTTGCGGACTTGATTGGCGCCAAGCGAGAAGGCCGCAGGATCGCTGCCGTGAGTTGTTACGACTACACAACAGCACGGCTCGTAGCTCAGACCGACACAAGCATGATTCTTGTCGGTGACTCTGCAGCGCAGATTGTGTTGGGCCATGATTCAACCCTGCCGGCTACGATGGATTTCATGGTTGCCATTACAGCCGGTGTCCGGCGAGGCGCACCGGGCATATTTCTCGTGGCCGACATGCCTTTCCTATCTTACCAAGTCAGCGTTTCCGATGCCGTGGTCAACGCGGGTCGATTCATCGTGGAGGCGGGCGCACAGATGGTCAAGATCGAGGCCACTGAGGCCCATCTTGGTGTTGTCAAGGCGGTAAGCGATGCGGGCATTGCGGTTATGGCACATATCGGCATCAGGCCCCAGAGAATCGGCAAGACCGGGCGTTTTCGGGCCGAAGCAACGACAGCGGAGATGGCCGCAGAACTCATAAGCCTCGCAGAGCAGATGATCGCCGGCGGAGCAAGTATGTTGTTGGTTGAGGGCACGGCCTCCGAAGTTGCAGCGATCATTACCGAGAGAAGCGATGTACCTGTCATAAGTTGTGGTTCCGGAGCCGGTTGCGACGGACAGATCCTGGTAGCGCCGGATATTCTTGGGACTACGCTGGAGAAGGGGCCAAAATTCGCCAAAAATTACGCGTCACTTGCGGCGGCAATCACCGATGCATTCGGAGCCTATTGCCGGGATGTAGTCGAGGGGTCATATCCTGACGCGAACCATAGCTACCATATGAAAAGCGGAGAACTGGAGAAACTGCGCAATTTGCTGCAAGTGCGCATGTGAACGCCGTATGCTTGAGCAATTCCACCGGTAGCTGTTTCGGTAACCGCGCAAGATAACCGCACGTTGCGAGAGGAAAGGAAAAGTGCTGAGCCGCCCGCCTGAGCAGGTGGACAAAGGTGAGAGTGTATGGCATGTGGAGTTGAAGCATAGGGGCGTGCCCCCTATGGTCTGTCTCAGGAAGAGACAATCTCAAGCCAAAGCAACTCAGCACAGTTCGTTTTATCGAGCGTCACGGGCTATCGGCTCTCGGACAATCGCCCGGTAATTGCTCGTCGGTCTTCTTCCAATTCGCTATGAGCACGTTGAGGTCGCCTACAGAGACCCGATAGCCGGAAACCAGGTCCGCCTTGTGGTCAAAATCGGCGCACGGGTCGGCGGTATCGATCTTCCTCTTCCAGTTCTTGATCAGCAGGGCCAGATCATTAGTGTAGATGCGGTGCGATACAAAGGCGTTCGCCCTGCCGTCGGCATCGCCGTCACACTGGTAACCGCTGCCATGAGGCGCAGCGCACCAGCAACTCGGGTCCGCTCCATGAGCCACATACCGGAGGTAGTCTGCATACTGGAGAGCATACTGCGGTGTGTCGGGGAAACAACTTGCCTCGACGGTCAAGCGAATCCTGAGCGTCACGGGACCGTTGGCGGAGGCGGGGTCTGCAATTGCGATATCGCATATGTGCTCTCCCGCGGGCAGGCCGCCCGGCTTGACTTTTAGCCACACGTTGCTGCTTCTGTCGCTCACCGTGCCCGTCTGAGGCTCAACCTCCAGCCAATTGCTGTCGTATGCGATCTGCCAGTTAAGCGTGCCGCTTCCTGCGTTGGTTATCAGCAGCAATTGGTCTTCGGTCTTTTCGGCACCTGCCGACGCCTCGAAAACAAACTCAGGTTGAGACAGTCCGATGACGGGTCGCTCGGGCTGAACCTCCAGTGCACCCATGTCTACAGCATCGCCGACGACGCGATCATGCCCTTCGAGGTCTTTGCGATTCGGCGTTATCACCGCATTGGGGTCCCCCGCGTCCACGCAGGGAGAACCTGGCGGCAGGTGATAATCCCCCGGTATCCAGACAGGCGGATCGCACGGGTCCTGCTGCTCACTCCAATGACCGAGCGATTCGAACATTGGATCCCGATCGGTATTGCCCGGACCGGGGAAACCGCCTTGCACCGCCGAGTAGCTGACCGTCGCGCGGGGATTCTGGATTTGCACCACATCCGGGCCGGCACCGTTATGGTAGACGATCGAGTTAACGATCTGCGAATCGACGCGATCCTTGCTGTAGATCCCTCGAAGGCTGTTTTGAACGACCGTGCAATTGACCAGCGTGGGTCCGCCGCCGGAAACACCATCCTTCGCGTTGGATGCGATGATACTGTCCATAACCGTCGGCCTGCTGTGCCAAATGTTACGGCCCTGCATCACAACAACCGTCTCAATGCCGGAACCGCCGTTGTCGGCAATGCGAGAGCGCCGGATGTGCGCGTCGCTTTCCTTGCGCAATTCGATTCCGTGCGAACTGTTATCGACAACAGCACAATTCTCAATGGTGGGTCGCGCATCGAAACAGTAGATGCCGACGCTGCCTCCGGCTATGGTGAAACCCGCGAGCAGGCAGTTGGGATCCTGGCCGCCTGCGAAGTTCACGATGCTCCCGGCGCCGGTGAGGACGGTTGATGCAACCACATCCGAATCTTCGGGGTCCTGCGAGCGCACGGTAATGTTGCGATTGGCAAAACGCAGCGATTCGCGGTATGTTCCGGGCGGGACAACAACAGTCTCGCCATCCTGTGCCGCGTAGATTGCGTGCTGGATGTAATCGTACGTATTGCCCGTGGAGACGTTTTGAATCGGCCCGTCCTGAGCGGAATAGCCAAATTCAAGAGACATGCCCGCCAGACGTCCGTAGGTCCCCTGCTGATAGATAATCACATCGCCTTCGACCGCGGGGCCTATCGCATAGGGAAAGCCATCGAGTTGGACGTTGAGAATGCCCGATTCTTTGGTGACGGCACAAGCCCGAAGCGTACCGCCATAGGCGCTGCCTTCGATGTACGCGATGAGGCAACCGTCGATGGCGGGCTGGAGTTGCGAACCGGCGGCCTTGGCGATCTGCATCTCGCTGATGCTCTGCAGGTCGGCTATGCGGGCCCCGTATATGTCGCCTCCGTCGTTGCGCTCATCGGTCCAGACGACGATCCCGCCCGAGACGGCCGGATCGTACTGGCGAGCCGGATGGTCACAAATCGTGAAGAGCGCGATGTTGTCGATGTCGGAGATGTCCGCCCCGTAGATATCGCCTTCGGCCTCCCAGACAACGATATTCCCGGATATGTCAATGACATCATCGTAATCGTAATCATGGGTATCGCGGGGATACGGCTGGCGGGCACCGACATCTTCGGCGATGGTGAAATACATCGGATTGTCCAGATCCGCAACATCCGCTCCGACTATGTCGTAGCGTGAGTCCTCCCAGTCGAACTCGCTGGCATTGAGATGCTGGAGCCACACCACTTTGCGGCCGGAAATGGCAGGGTGGCTGTACGACTTGCCCGCAGCGTGCGATCTGAGGGTCACTTTCCGGTTATTCGCAAGGTCGGCCGCGAAGATGCTCGTGTAGTTGTACTGCTCGAACATGGTAGGTCCACCCGACCAGACCACCAAATCACCGTCGATGTCCGGTTGCGTATCAATTCCACCTCCGGTCAGCGTCGTCGTCTGTTGCGTGTTGAGGTCTTCGACTTTGATGTCCCAGCTATAGTGCCAGCTCGGGCCGGAGCTATATGCGACGCGAGAACCGGAAACAGCCGGATAGAAGCCGGGTTCATCAGATTCAGCGGCGATGCTGAGCGATTGCTGGTTGAGGGTTACGGCGACGGTCGTTACCCTGACGGTCGCAGGCAGGCTGTCTTCGAAACCGTCATTGACGATCAATTCGAACGCATAGGCGCCCGTCTCGTTGCAATCGAAGTGCGGGTTGGCGGAGTTGGGATCAATCAGTTCGACCGGAGGGCCTTCGACCTGGGTCCACGCAAAAGTCAGCTCGTCGGTCGGGTCCGGATCGTAGGATTCAGTGCCGTCGAGAGTGACGTCGGCGGGAACTCTTACGACGCGGTCCATTCCCGCACGCGCCACAGGACGTTCATTGCCAACGATGACGAGCACCTGATCCGGGCGGCCCACATATTCATCGTCACTGACGAGCAGTTCGAAACGATAATGCCCAAGCGGGCCCGGCGTAAACGTCGGCTGAGGAGATAATGGATCGCTGAGTTCGACATGGTAGAATTCGGTATTGTTCGGGTCGTTGGGATCGAGCGGAGGGCCATCGATCTGCGTCCAGTTGTATATCTCGATGCCGCATGGATCGTAGAAGAACGAATCGGTTCCGTCGAGCATCACCAATTCAGGACCGGCGACATGAATGTCCCGTCCTGCATCGGCGACCGGCTTGATGTATCCGACGTACTCGTCCGCCCCCATGTCAATGACGACCGCGTATGTCCGTGCCTGCCCGTCGATATCCCGCTCGCCGGGTGCGGGCACATAATCGGGATCGCCGGCGTTTATGCAGGGAGATTCAAGGAGCAGGTGATATTCATCGTCTCCGGGATCGGTGAAAAAGGGATCGGCGGAGATATTGCCGTTCCAGCCGGAAAGATCGACAACATCGTCAGCGGGCATCTCCCCGCTGGGGTCGAGGCCGAAAACATCTCCCGGGAGATTGCCCCAGATATCGTTGTACGCGACATCGACAAGTCCTCGGTCGTCATCGATGAGAAAGAGGCCGTAACCGCTTTTGGCGTTGGCGATGATATTGTTGAGAACGAGACATCTGCCCTGTTCGCTGTCATCCTGGGCGGCCGCATAGACGTTGCCCGCCATCTTGTCGTCACCGAACGGTCCTGTCAAATCAACATCGTTGTTGACGACGGTGGAGTTGATAAGCCTGCCGCCAAGAAGGATAACCCCTCCGCCGATGGCGGCCGAGTTGCGGTAGATCAGATTGCTCCGCACTTCGGTCGGACCGTACCAGACGATGATGGCCCCGCCGGCGGCGGCGGAATTATGGTGGAAGGTGTTATTCACAACCAGAGCGGCCGAATTGATGCAGGCCAGTCCGCCACCATAGCACATTACCATCGGATCTTCGGTGCGAATCGGGCCGTGGTTTTCGGCTATGACGTTGTTGCGGATCGTCGGCGAGGCATCGGCAACGTAGATGCCGGCGCCCCATATCAGTTCCTGTTCGCCGAAGCGGTCATCGTATGTGCCGTAGCCGCTGTTTATAGTGAAGCCCTGCAGGACGGCGCTGCGGCTCTCGCCGTTCTCGAATGTCACAACGGTTCCGTCGGCATCGCCGTTGAGAATGGTGTTTGCAACGACAGCGGGGTCGTTGGGGTCTTCGCTGGTGAGGGTGATGTTCTTGCCGGAGAAGTTTATCCATTCGAAATAGAGCCCTTCTCTGACAACCACCGTGTCACCGTCATTGCAGTCCATGATGGCCTGCTGGATGCCGGCGTAGTCGTCCGGAACATACCGGGTTACCGGTTCGGCCGAAACGACACCCGCAAGCAGAAGCAGGCAAACTGCCGCACTGCACCATTGTCTTCTATTCATCTTCCTTCCTTTCCCACGGGCTTGTCCAAAAGGATCACGGAGAAGGCATCAACGCACAAAACGGCGGCCGGACGACCGGTCGGCGTCTCGCAGAGATGCCGCTGGCGGATTCCTCCTCGTCGGCGTTCTCTTGCTCTTGCATAACAGTCCTGGCTTTTCCAGCAAGAACCGTAGGGATGACAGCCCGTGCTGCCCCTATCATTGCCATAACTCTGGTACTCATTATTATAAGACGCCATGACCGGTGATTCGTTACAGGAAATTGTTGAGAAATCCGGATAAAGTTAAGAATTATGGCGGATACGAGGGCCGTGAGGCGATATCGGCGGCAGGAATACCCGCTTTGCACGCGGGCCTGTCGCGTCGCCAGCGAAGCTGCAGCGGGGTCGAGCAGCGGCAGACAGTTTCATCGGCGGCGGTAGTTGACCGGCGGCCTGCAAATTGATAGCATGCCGGCGGACTACCGAATATTACGCAATGGAGGTTACGTCATGTATAAGAGATTGGTTCTGCTGTCGCTGATATCCGTGCTGCTTGTCGCTTCTGCGGTCACCGCTGCAGACGACCCATTTCCCGGCAAGCGCGGAGAAAAGCTGGACACCTTTGCCCGGACGAACATCTGGGACAAGAACAACAACGCGTTTCTTGCCCGATTTGTGAAGGTGCCGCGCGACAAGGTGGTCGCATTTGCGTTGTACACGCACGACCACGGCGTGCTGAAGATCTCGGCTCAACTGTTTCCGCTTAAGGAAGGCGAACCTCGCGAAGTTCGTCTTGAATTCAAGCAGGGCCGACAGTGGCGACAGGCCGCGACGGCAAAGGTGGTTTATCCGGGGTGGTCCGCACATTTTCGCATTCCCGAATGGGACAACACGCGGGACGTCCCGTATCGTGTACGTCACGGCGAACAGGCGATGTTCGAAGGGCTGATTCGAAAGGACCCCGTGGATAAGGACGTCATCGTAGTCGCATCGCTTTCCTGCAATTCGAATCGCGACCGGGGCGATCGAGACACAATCGTGGAGAACCTGAAGAAGCAGGACCCCGATCTACTCTTTTTCGCAGGCGACCAGAGCTACGATCATCGGGAACATACGGCGGCGTGGCTGCTGTGGGGCCATCACTTTCGCCAGATCATTAAGGACCGCCCGGTGGTGACAATCCCCGACGACCATGACATCGGTCAGGGCAATGTCTGGGGTGAAGGCGGCATCGTTGCGGATTCGACCGCGGGGGACTCCGGGGGGTATTTCTATCCGTCTGAGTACATTCGGATGGTCAACCGTGCTCAAACATGGCACCTGCCGGACTCTCCCGACCCGGCTCCCGTGGCGCAGGACATTCAGGTGTACTTCACGCGATTGCGGGTAGGCGGCGTGGATTTTGCGATTGTCGAGGACCGGAAGTTCAAGAGCGGACCGAAAGGCAAGATCCCGCAGATGGGTCCTCGGCCGGACCATATTCGGCAACCCGGATATGATCCGAAGAAGGTGGATTTGCCCGGCTTGAAATTGCTGGGAGATCGGCAACTGGCGTTTCTCAATGAGTGGGCTCAGGACTGGACGGACACACAGATGAAGGCCGTTCTTTCGCAGACGGCGTTCTGCGGAGCCGTTCATCTGCACGGTTCGACGGAAAACCGTCTGCTGGCCGATCTGGACTGCAACGGGTGGCCTCAGACGGGCCGGAACAAGGCTCTGGCTGCCATGCGGCGGGCGCTGGCGTGCCACCTGTGTGGAGACCAGCATCTGACGGTTGTAGTCAAGCATGGCATCGAGGCGTTTCGCGACGGACCGTTTGCATTCACGAACCCGGCAATTATTAACAGCTATTATGGGCGTTGGTGGTGGCCGGAGGACGAGAAGGCGGGAGCCAACCCGATTGCGGGCAGTCCGCTGCCGTGGACGGGCGATTATCTGGACGGCCTGTATAACAAGATCACGATGTACGCCTATGCCAATCCGGCATTCAACAAGATAGGCGAAATGGCGAAACAGCAGCGCAATCCTGAGGCGTTTCTGGGCGACGGTTACGGCCTGGTGCGGTTCAATACAAAGACTCGCCAGACCACATTCGAGTGCTGGCCGCGTTATGCGGATGTTTCCAAAGGGGACTCAGAGCAATACGCCGGCTGGCCCATTACGTTCAAAATGCAGGAGAATGACGGACGGAAGGTCTTTGGCTATCTGCCGGAGCTTATGATAACGGATGCGAAGAATGCTGTTGTGCAGGTGATTGACGAAAAGGACGGCGAGATACTCTACACGCTGCGTACGACGGACAATCGATTCAGGCCGCACGTGTACGGCCCCGGCACTTACACCGTCAAGGCAGGCTCTGATAAGCCGGACGCTTTTGAAGTCAACGGCCTTAAACCGGCGGACAAGGCCAGGCCGTTGAAGGTGAAAGTGCATTAACCATAAATGAACTGCCAGAGTCGTTGAGCGAACTGCGCGTGTGATTACGCTCTTCCTGTTTTCCGGCGATTGCAGGCGATTGAGCGTGTGCGGCGCAGATTACAGCGATTTGAGGTATTCGATCAGGTCGTTTACTTCCTGTTCGGCCAGGTCTCTGGTCCGTCCGCGCTTCTGCATGAGATTGAAGTCGGTGATCGTTTCTCGCAACGTCAGGGCGTCGCCGCTGTGCAGATACGGGGCGGTTCGCCAGACCTCGATCAACGTCGGCACATCATAGAGCACGCCCGAGCCGAGGCCGGGATCGACCTCCTGCATTACGGTGAAGTTCGGATGCGGGTGGCACGTGACGCATCCGGCTTTGCCCTCGAAGATCGCCTTGCCGCGAAGCGCCGACGGAGTGAGTACGCCCCGCGGGACGCCGGGAGAGTGACATTTTGCGCACCCCGGCTCGGTCCTGGGCGGCTCCGCTTGAGACGCATCGAGGAACGGACTGGGAACCGACTTCATGTGCAGCAAATACTTTTCGATAGCGGCCGCCTTTTTCGGTGGGACGTCGGCAAACTGGATGTGGTGCATTCCCGCGACGATGGCTTCCGCGGCGCCTTTGCGGACGCCTCGCCACATTGCCGGAGGCGTCAGGGCGGACATCAGCAGGCTCTTGGTGTTCTTTGTATTGCCTATGCCATCGTTGAGCAGATCCCAGTACATGACGTCGCTGCGGCCGTCGGGATGACACGTGGCGCAGCTCTGCCATTGCTGGCGACACAGGGATGCGTCGTTGAAATACTGCTCGCCAAGGCGGGCCTCAGGCACGTCGTCCTCCGGAGCGAGAGACACGCACCGCACACTCGGCTCTACCGCGGCCAAATCCACGATGGCCAGATCGTTCGAGAAGTAGCCCGCGATGTACGCCAAAGCGTCCCGAACGGCGAGGGTTCGCGGGCCTGCAACGGGCAGAGGAATCCGGCGACGTATGCCGGCCATTGTGTGCAGATCTGCAGGGCCATAAATGCCCCTGGCGCCCCGACCGCTGCGTAGGCGCGCGAGCAAAGCGCGAAAATCGATGACGCTCAACTCGTGCGTGCCGGCGTGCGTGACCAGCAACTCGCGGCCGTCCCGTGAGAAGGCTGCGGCCCACGGGTTGGCGGCTCCGGAGTCGGGGTCGTCGAGGATGACGGTTTCATACCATTGCAGCGTTTGCGCATCGATCAGGGAAATCGCATTCATGTTCATGGCGCCCTGTTCGATGCGCATGGTGGGCATGGTATAGTGGCTGAGGATGTGGGTGACGACGACATAGCGTTGATCCGGCGAGATCGCGATACCACGCAGCCCCTGACTCCCGTTGGGCAGGGGGATATGCCTGATTGCACGCGCCGTTTCAATATCAACCACCGAGACCTCGGCTCCGATGTAGGGGTTTTCATCGTCGAGGAACGGACGGACCTCGGGCAGATGGTTGGCGACGAACAACCGCCGGCCGTCGCTGCTCATGGCCAGGGCTATCGGCTCGCGGATAACCTCGACATCCCGCTTCGATCCGGTGCTCATCTCGACAATGCTGATAGTGTTGTCAAATCGGTTGGCGACGCAGAGTGTTGCGCCGTCGGGGCTCAGGACCGGCGACGTCGGGCTGTGGCCCGCATGAAATCCGGTGGTGCATTTCATTGTTCGAAGGTCAAGAGCCAGAATTCTGCCCGCAGGCTCGCGGGTCGTGATGTACGCAATGCCGCCGTCGATCGCCATGTCGGCCGGTTCGGCCGGTAGCGGCAAAGACTCAATCGGCTCGCCCGTGCAACCGTCCAATACGATCGCCTGCGGCGGTGTCGAACCGAGAACAAGCATTCGTTTGCCATTGCCGATGGGCCGTACGGCTGCGGGAGCCCGGCAATTCGCGGGTTCCGGCTGCGGCGCTGCTATGGAGCGGAGCACCCCTGATGTTGTGCACACGGCAATCAACAGTAAGATCAGTCTTCTGCAGAGTGTAAATCTCATGCCCCGATTGTACCGACCGGCCGATGCATAACAAGCCGTTTATGAGCGACACCTTGACATCGGCAGCAGGGTCATTGAAAATGCTTGCGTTCAAAAAGAGCATCGGTACTCGAAGACACCTATAGCTGAAAGAGACCAGGAATGAGACTATCGCCATTGCCCAAAATCGCCCTGAGCCTTTGCATCTTTGTTCCTCTGTTAATGGCAACCAGCCTGACGGGTGCGACGCCGGAAGATTCCACCTGGAGTATCCGCATCCATGACCTGTGGGACGAGGGCCAGCACGTCGATATCTATCCGACGTTTGCGGGCGGCGGCTGCGAGCGTGCCATCGCCACCTCGCGCAAGTTCAATACGTCTATCCATCTGGTCGAGACGTGCGACATCCAGCTCGAAGGCAGGCGGTTCGCCGGGCGAATCGACATCCTGATCACACCCGATCCCTGGATGCCCAAAGACGGACGGCCTCAGCAACTCATTCTCGATATCGAAGGCCGCTTCGATTCTTCGGACAACGGTGATTTCACGCATCAGGGCACGTATACGGGAACGCACGACGGCAGAGAGGTGTCCGGCAAAATCAGCGGCGGCCTTGCAGCGAACGAGACCGGCTATGCCAATTCGACCTGGACCGTGGACTTGACACCGGTCCTCCCGCCCGGCGCCCAGAAGCAGTCGCAGATTCAGGTGTCCGTTTCGCTGAGAGACGGCAAGGTGACCGGCGGCATGATCGGCTGCACCTGGCGGCGAGATCCCGTGCGGAAATATCCTTTCGACGCCTCCCGGCTGGCATACAGCAACGGGATAATCGAAGGCGATCTGGCGGTTCCGAACCGCGTGATCCATTTAGCGGGCGATCCTGAGGCCAGGTGTGCCATCCATCTGACCTGCACCCGCGTACAGGGACTGGTCGGCGGAGCCTGCTCGTACAGGGTGGTGAAAGCCGGCAGAGCCATCGGTAAAGCGATCCATGCCTACGGCCGCGGTACGGCACAGAAGGTGCAGGGCCAACCACAGGCCGATCCGCCCGAACCGATCTGGTTTCATCAGGTAGATAATGCGGCGTGGTGGATTCCCGTAGAAGGCCACAGACCCGTCAAAGCCGGCGAACATCCGCGTCTGTATTTCCGCAAAGACGATATCCCAGCTCTGCGCGAGAAGGCACAGACCGAGGACGGCAGGAAAATCGTTGGGCGATTGCGTCTGCTGCTCGGCAATAACGGGGAGCGTCTGCCCGATCATTTCAACACGACACCGCCCCACAATCATGCCAAAAGCGGCAACCAACCGTTGGGCACGTTCACGAGCTTCCATCCGGCCGGGTACAGTATGCTCTATACGCTGACAGGCAACAGGAAATACAGCGATCTGGCGAGGAAATCGCTCGAATTAATGTTCGATGGCGCCATGGACCGCGATAATCGGTATGGATGGAAGACTCCGGGCACCCATTTTCGAATCGCCCCTGTGCTGGCCGCCGTGGGTTTTGCGTATGACACGTGCTACGATGCGTGGGATGAAAGATTTCGCCGGAAGGTTGCCCTTTCGATTCAGAATTACAATCAGAAGGCGAGCGAATCCGGGGGCGGCAAGACCCTCAGCCTCGAATTACTGGCCGGACGGACCAGCTACCCCCCTTCTTCGAACCATTACGGGGCAATGATGGCCGCATGCACGGGCGTGCTGGCGATTCTCAACGACCCGGGAACCGACACGCCCCGTCTGGAGGGCCTGCTCGAGGACTTCGAACGGCAGATACCGGAGGCCCTGACATGCGGCTACGGCGATCGCGGTTTCTACAGCGAGGGGCATCACCCCGGCCGCATCTTCAGCAACCTCGGCCTGATTCCCATGCTGACGGCTCTGCGCAACGTCACCGGCCGCGACTATATTCTGGCCCGCGACCACGCTCAGTGGATTACGCTGCACTGGATACTCGAGATCGTTCTGCAGGACGGCAGGCCGAGATTCTCGCATCGCGGTCCCTACGGCGGCGACGAGTTAGACGGCGAAGGCATGTCGCACAGCGGTGATTTTGCGCACGGATTTGCCGCGATCGACCCGAAGTATGCTCCCGCCCTGCTGTGGGCTTACGAGAACTACGTCGAGCCGGTGCGGCCGCATTTCGGAGCCAATACCTACCCGCACAGGGCGGTCGCGGCGCTGATCAACTGGCCTGTCGGCACCGAGCCGCGCAATCCCGAGGGTCTGCTTCTCAAAGCGACCGCAGATACCATTCACGGCTATTTCATCAATCGCAATCGCTTTCGCGACGGTGACGACATTGTCATCACCCATTTCCTGAGCAACGGCCAGGAAGGCTACCATCGGGTCAAGGACGCCGGCAAGATTCATATTCGCGGCCTGGGCCTGTCGGGCACGGTAAGTACGCACATGCGGGAGCAGCACGTCACTTTCTATCGAAATCGCCCCGATGGTTCGAGCATTTTGAGCACCACAGGCGACGGGCGGATATCTTCGCTCGCCGTCGATTTTGGCGAAACTTGCGGCGCCGATGCGATGATCGTCGGCGTCGGCCCGGCGTTCAGCAAGGCCTCGCACAGAGCCATGGGCTCGGCCGACGGTCCCGGCAGTCATCACACGACAGGCACGGTGGGCGATCTGCCCTTCTTCGTCACGACCCTGCAACGGGGCCAGGCTCCAAAGGTGCAGGTCAGCCGCGACACGATACGCATCGCGGAGCAAACCGTTCGCTTCGACGGCAGGCGCATACATCTCGGCGAGCTCTAACGGTGCTGACCGCGGGGCAGTTCCACTCACGTCGAACCAAATGGATAAGGCGCCGGAATACGTCCCAATCCGTATAACAGTATTTTAACATTGACTATCGACGCCGATGTTCTACAATACCACGCATGGTAGAGAGAGCTTCTGCTTTGCGTACGGACGCGCGCAGAGTCAGTGGCGGGTGCATCCCTGACCGCCTGATCACCCGCGGGCACTGGGTCTGCCTGCTGCTTATCGTCGCGGCGACAGTCGCCTTGCGAGTACGGCTGCTGGACATCCCACTCGAGCGGGACGAGGGCGAGTACGCCTACATCGGCCAGTTGATGCTCGAGGGCGTCCCGCCGTACGAAGGCGCGTACACCATGAAAATGCCCGGCGTGCACGCCTCCTACGCGCTGATCATGGCCGTCTTCGGTCGGACGCACCGCGGTATTCACGCCGGCCTGATCGTCATCAACGCCCTCACGATCATCCTGCTCTATCTCCTCGCCCGGCGGCTGTTCGGCGTCGTTGCCGGCCTCGTCGGGGCCCTTGCGTACGCCCTGCTCTCCATCAGCAGCCCGATTCAGGGCTTCTCCGCCAATACCGAGCACTTCGTGAACCTCTTCGCGCTGGCCGGCGTCGTTGTGCTCCTCGCCGCTCGCGACAAAGCCGGACTCCTCAGGCTGCTTGCCGGCGGCTTCCTGCTCGGCATCGCGTTTCTCATGAAGCAGCACGCGCTGTTCTTCATACTCTTCGGCGGCGTCTTTCTGCTCGTTCGCGAGCTCCGCCCCCGCCCCGTTCGCACCGGGCGGCTCGTTGGCCGTCTGGCCGTCTTTGCCGGCGGCGTCTTTCTGCCGTTCCTGCTGACGTGCCTGGCGCTCTGGGTGGCCGGCGCCTTCGATAAGTTCTGGTTCTGGACTTTCAGCTACGCCCGCCAGTACGTCTCCGCCCTGCCGCTTTCGGTCGGCTTGCGGGCCCTGATCACCGGCTTATCGATCATCGTCAAGACCCAGCCGCTGCTGTGGCTGCTCGCCGGCGTCGGCCTCATCGGCCTCTTCACGCTGCGGATACCCGCCTGGCGGAAGGCCTTCGTTGTCGGCTTCTTGCTCGCGTCCTTTCTGGCGGTCTGTCCCGGCCTGTACTTCCGGCCGCACTACTTTCTCTTCATGATGCCCGCCGTGGCCCTTTTTGCCGGCCTCGGCGCCCTTGCCGTCGTCCGCCTGGCCGCGCGACTCGGCAGCCCCGCGCTGGCCGTTGCGATACCCGCCATTTTCGTATGCATCGTCGCGGGCCACGCCGTCTACATCCAGCGGGCCTACCTCTTCACGCTCAAGCCCGGCACGATTCTCCGCCGCGTCTACGGCGGCTGCCCCTTCGAGGAATCGCTTCCGATAGCCGACGTGATCCGCGAGCACACCGACCCGAACGAACCGGTCGCCATGCTGGGCTCCGAGCCCCAAATACTCTTCTACGCCGACAGGCGCTCGGCCTCCCCGTACATCTATATGTATCCGCTGGTGGAGAAGCAACCTTATGCGAAGCAAATGCAGCGCGAGCTGATCCGGGACATCGAGCAGAGTCGGCCACGTGTGTTCGTCTATGTGGATATGCGAACATCTTGGCTGCTCTGGCCCAATTCCGATACCTCGATATTCGACTGGGTCGAACGCTACACCAGCGAGCATTACCAGAAGATCGGCGTAGCAGACCTTGTCTCCTGGGACCACAGTGTTTACCGCTGGGGCCCCGCCGCACAGGAATACACCCCGCGCTCAGACCGCGTCCTGTACGTGTACCTCCGCAAAGACGGGAACTGAGTCTCACGCCAGCAAGAGAACGATCTCGACGATTGTAATCAGCGCGAGCGATTTTACCTATCTCCACATTGGCTTTGTTTTTGCGTTTCGTCCGCGTGGGAGCGCACGTATCGAAGCTGTCTTCGCGGGGTAAACAGGATGATTGCATCTTACCTGTTTTATCATTGGGTTTGTTTTGCGTGTTTCGTTCCCGCATGAGTTCGTGCGTGGGAATATGGATAAACACGGATGGGCGACAGACCTCCCCTATTTTGCTTTTGGCTTTGTTTTGCATATTCAACTTCAGGATGGGTGCGATTGCGTGGGTCTGGGTTGACACGCACAGGCGCAATATCTTGCCCATATTAACTTTGGCTTTGTTTTTTCGAAAAGGCATTACGGCTGCAAGACGGGGCTGATGAGTCGTCCAGATCGCCCAAGCCGGCAGGCCGGGACGGACACCTGTGAGACGCGGACATGTACAGGAGCGGGTTGGCATTACTTATCCTTCCAACAGCATCACGAGACTCCAATAGAAGTTTGATGTGTATTATACTAAACGGCATCGGGGAAGTCAAGGAAACTTCGAAGGAGGCGAGAAACATCTGAACCGCATGGCAAATGGTCCTGCACGGTCAGATAAGAGACAAGTTGGGATTCGTTCGCGACGTACGTGAAAAAGTACTTCCGACAATGCACGCAGGCGTATAGACTAGCAGTGCAGAGCGTGCGGGAAAGGCCCGCAGATTCTTGCGGCGATTATATTGAGAAAGACAACATCGGAGAGAAACAATGGGTAGCGGGATCGAACGCATTCCAGTTCTGGATCAAGGAATTATCGACGCGGTCAACAATGAAGAACTGGCAGTTTTCATCGGGGCGGGGGCTTCACGACTTGCAGGGTGCAAGGGTTGGGATGAACTTGCAAAGTCTCTTACGCGCCGATGCTTCGATGAGTCGCTAATAAACTACAAAGAGAAGGAGGCGATTAATAGGATTGAGGGTTCCCGAAAAGTCATCACTATCTGCAAAGGTCTGATGACACAGAAAGGTAAGTGGCCGGCGTTTCTGGAGGAGATGCAGCGCGCTTTGGGTGAGGACAAGGAGATTGATGCACCCAATGTATATGATGATATATACAAACTTCGGGGGGTATTTGTAACTACAAATGCAGATACGCTCTTCCATCGGTGTTTTACCGGACAACATATCCACTTCCGGTTAGAAGATTTGGACGCGGACAATATTGCGAAGCGGAATCTTTACCATCTGCACGGTTGTATTTCGGAACCCGATACGATGGTCTTCACCCTGCAAGAGTACTTCACGCGGTACCAGAAACCAGCCTTCCAAAGTTTCTTGCAGAAGCTCTTTAGTACCTATACGGTCTTGTTCGTCGGATATGGACTTGAGGAGTACGAACTTCTTGAGCAGCTTTGTCGACACTCGCATAGAGAACAGCAGGAGGCGCGCCGTTTCATGCTTAAGCCATTCTATTCCGGTGAGGATCGCCTCCTCCAGTTCGAGCAGACGTATTTCCAAGATATGCACGTGATAGTAAAGGGATTTCAAAAAGACGAAACGGGGTATGCACAATTAGAACACGTCCTGGAGGATTGGAATAGTAGGCTAAACCGCTTATCCGGGTACCTTCACAGCACATTTTCAGAAATTGATGAGATATGTGAGAGATCGCCGGCGGTAGAAGCACAAGAGAAACTTCTGCAAATTATGAGGAATGATCAGCCTCTTGAGAACTATGCGTTCAAGCGATTAAAGGTGTCGACTGCGGGTCCGCAGTGGTTGCCTGTCTTGGAAAGTGCGCACTACTTCTCTGGGGACAAGAACCCGCGGCCAAGAGAGGTTGAGAGACAGCCGGGCTACTACACGATTCCTCAATGGAATGTGCTGCCTTATCTGGAAAAGGTAGCGCAGGAGAATAAGCACGATCCTGAAAATGGTGTGACAAAGACACTTGTGGAAATCGTCAACGAAATTGTTGAGTATCGGGACAAAGACGGAAACAGGATTGAGAACTACAGGACCGACTGGTATATAACGAAGATCCTGTTTTGTCTGCCGAGCGAGACATGGGAGAAGAAGCACAGAGACTTCTTGGGTGAAGCACTGAAGGACAAGTTCGGCGGCATGTTGATACAAGAAGCCATTGGGGAGATAGTATTGCCAGCGCTCATCGCGCATGAGCAGAGCGATTTGGTTACAGGTCTGCTAGAGGTAATTCTGAGTTTTAGAGTCACCCAGGAACATGGGAGGAAGAAAGCGCAAAGCCTGATGGATGAGCACTGGCTCAGAGCGGCGCTCGGGGAAGACAACACAGAAGGTATCAGCAGGTTGTGCTGGGAAGATGCACTCTCTGTTGCGGTGGAGAAGATAAAGGGATTACATGCAGTAGACGACGGCAGTATTTCGAGCATCTTCATTCCATCCATTGAAGAGAGCATCCAAACGAGATTTCCAGATAAGTACGGGGCGCAGTTGGTCTCGTTCGCCCGGAATCTGCTCGAGAAGCAATCGGCCAAGAGAAACCGAGAGATAGTCGCAAAGATGTTGCAAGATGAGCCGGACGTTTTGAAACGACTGGGCATTCACACTATTCGCTGCCAGTATGGGGAGCTTGCTGATCTATTCTGGGGCTGGCCCGGGAATCCTTTAGAAGATGTCGAGCTTTTTCATGAAGTCTATATTCTACTGGAGGAAAGAGCGAAAGAGTTGAACAGTGCTCAGATCAAGCAGGTTAGAGAATGGATAGAAGCACTTGGCTCTGACAGGGACCCGGACGAAAGAGAAGAGCATGGGAAATACCTGCGAAGACGCTGGCTAGCGGCATTGAAGGAAACAGATGATGAGAGAATCGAAACGTTGCGCAAAGAATACGGCGCAGGGGGGGGGGAGACGGAGCGCAGGAGCTTCAAGTCCTGGAGCGAAGCAGGAATGGTTGTAAACACCAGTCCGTTAGCTCTTGAAAAGATGGAGAGAATGACGAATCAGGAAATAGCAGGTTTTCTGAAAGACTGGAAGGAAAAAGACGTCTGGGAACTGGAGCGTATTTCCAGAGAGGGATTGTCAGACGTTTTGAAGCGGTGTGTAAAGGGAAACCCACAGAAGTTTGCGGAGGAGTTGTCACCATTTGCGAGCATACCTCTATTGCATCAGCGAGATCTGATTCAGGGATTCAGGGACGCCTGGGGCGCCGGGACCACCTTCAATGTGAGAGACGTGCTGAGCTTCATTCGGCAAATCATAGGCGAGCGACACTTTTGGGAGAAGGAATACGAAGAAAAGGCACCGAATTACCGCAATTGGGTGATAAGCGAAATCGCGCGTTTCGTCGAGGCGGGTGTACGCACCGACGAGCATGCCTTTGAAAAAGAAGCTCTGGCTGACATAGAGAATGTGCTTCTCACATTAGCGGAAAAAGCTGCATCCACGGTTGACGAAAAACAACGGCACGCGATTAGCTCGGTGATCGGAAGCCCGAGAGGCAGCGTCTTGTCGGCTATGGTGTTGTACTCTCTGCGATATGCTCGAGTAGTTGCAGAGAGCAGAGCTGAACGATGGCCACGACCAATCAGAGACAACTTCACGCAGAGACTGGATCATAGAACGGAAAGATCAATCGACTTTTCCGTTACTCTGGGGAAGTTCCTCCCCACGTTGGTATTCCTGGACAAAAACTGGGTATACAAGAATCTGGAAAGAATCTTTCCGAAAGAAATGGACAGAAAGTGGAAGGCTGCGTTCGGAGCGTATGTATCGTACACAGGGCCTGTTTACAAAGAGATATACGAAGCTCTGAGGGAAAAAGGACTCTACGCAAAAGCTCTGAGGGATGACTTTGAAGAAGAACAAATAACCGAGAGTCTTGTCCAACACATATGCATAGGATTCCTTGAAGGCTGGGAGCGGGTGGAGGACAAAGAGAGCCTTATGTCAGAACTGCTCAGACTCGCTAAAGTGAAGCAACTCTCGGCCGTCGTGCATTTCCTTGGAGGACTCGAAGAAGAGGGGCCGAGGAAGAAATTGAAAGACAGAATCAAACCCTTGTGGAAGGCAATTG
>CAZGMJ010000056.1:0-32761 GCA_964526785.1 uncultured Pirellulales bacterium | reverse complement strand
ATGAATCCACCTTAAAACAACCCGTTTTCTGTCTAGACAATGGGTAGGGGTATAGTTAAAGCAGATTCCTGTCAGATTTTTCTGGAAGCCAGAAGAGTTGAAGAAAGTAAAAGACGAGGAAATCCTTGAGTCAATACAAAGAGGGTGCTCAATAGGTGATTTGCTCATGCAAGTTATCTCAAGACGCAAGAGTACGGATTCGCGTCATAGGGTGTGGCTAGCTCTGATAAGTGTGGTTGTTCTTGTCCATATGATATGGCCTTACATAGGAAATTGGATATTGTCGACTTCACTGCCCCCTTGGGTAGCTCAAGAAGCCTTTGGAATTCTTGTTACCTTAGTGACGGGTGCGATAGGAATCTTCATTAAACGTGAAATTCAGAAACGATTCTCCCGGTCATGAGCAAAGATGTCTCTACAACATATTGGCAAGTGTCACGTGAACGACTCAGGGAGATGTACCAGCCTTCAAGAATCGTATTGGCTGTTGTCAGGAAGGACTCTGGTCCGGCGTATAATGTCTTGCCGTTGTGTTTTCATTCATGGTGCTCTTACTCTCCGCTGTTGTACTGTGTTGCGATTCAACGAACAAACTACTCGAAAGAACTGTTTGAGAAATCGCAGGAATGTTGCTTAGCTATGCCCGGCGAGAACCTACTAGAAGTGGCTGCGTATTGCGGCAGTCATTCCGGCAGGGTTGTCGACAAGGCGAAAGAGTGCAATATTCAATGGATGAAGAGCCAGGAGATCAGTACCCCGGGCATTCAGGGGGCACTGGCAAACATGGAGCTGAAGATATTGGAAAAGAGGCCGGTAGGCGATCATCTGATGGTTGTAAGTGAGGTTGTGTCAATAGTTATGTCAGATAGTAGTGAGCGGCTCTTACTGTCAATCGGGCCTAAGAGCGATGGATATGACGTGCTGTGGAAACATGGCATTCACACGATTGGCGTAATATCAAAACATGATAGAGGGTCTGGCACTGTCTGTGTTGAGTGATATTTGTACATGCACGGCTTGAGCGAGACACCGCTGAGGGGTTGAGGCGTCGAGTCTGGGCTGACGCGGCAGGTTGGCCTGCACCATGTGACAATGGACGAGGTGCCGCTGGAGAGAATAGCTGCGGTGGTAGCCCAACTGAGGTGCTAAATGGAAAACGAGCTATTCGAGCGGCTACTATACGAAGAAGAGAATGCGACACTTGACTTCAAGAAGGAGCAATACCGGTTTGTCAAGGCTAATGACCAGGAGAAATCTGAGCTCCTAAAAGACATACTTGGTTTTGTGAATGCCTGGCGCAGGTCGGAGGCCTATATCCTCATAGGAGTAGAAGACTTTCGTGGTGGGCGGGGTAACGTTGTCGGCATCCGTGCAACCGATCATTTAGATGATCATTCGCTGCAACAGTTCGTGAACAACCTCACCAATCGGCCGGTCCATTTCCGGTACGAAGCGTTTGCATTCGAAGGGAAACAAGTCGGGATCATTACCATAGATGAACAAGCTCGTCCCATCTATCTGAAGAAGGATTATGGGAAACTGGAGAGAGAGAAGGTCTACGTTCGGCGGGGAAGTTCAACCGATCCAACAAAGCCAGCATCACCCGAAGAGATTGCTCAAATGGGCGTTGGTTCTGCCCAACCTGCTGCGGAATTGCTTGTCGAGTTTGCCCATGTCGAACGAGATGAGATACTTGGAGCGAACGTGTCCTGGGATGCTGAGTTCTGCGAGATGCCAGAAAAGGAGGCGATTCCTGATTTCTCGCGTCCGCGCCAGGCTAATCCGTTCGGCATTGGCCTAGGAGCTATTGAGTCCTTTCGCATGAATCAGCCCAACTACGACTTCTTCCGTGAACTGGCTGACTTCGAGTTTGCTCGCCGTCTGTTCAAGCCGATCAGATTCGTCGTGAAGAATGTTGGGCAAGTTGTCGCCAACAATGTGCGCGTGGAGATGGTGGTGCCGGGCAACATAGGTGTTGTGGTGATAGATGCGTCGGACATGCCTGATCCGCCGGATAGACGGGTCGAGATTCTGGATAGCCACGCTCTAAAACGGATCAAACCGGCTTTTCGACGCGATCCAGGTGAGGTTGAAATCGCCAAAAACGATGAGCGGTTTCAGATCGAAATCGACTGTGGTGATCTCCAGCCAGGACGCCAGATCTGGTCTGAGGTCTTCTATATCCGTAAGGGCGAAAGCGGGGACTTTCCTCTGTGCGGGCTTCTGTTTGCTGACAATCTGCCTCGACCGAAGGACTTTGCACTGACTGTCTCGGTAAGCGTGACTCGGAGAACTATGACCGTCAATGAACTGTGTTCGCTACCTAGAGTGCAGGAGAGAGGCGGCTAAGTGACTGTGAGTGGGAATCTAGCCTCGCATGTGAGGGAAAGAAAGTTGAAAAGCACTTCTTACAGTCCTCTGATGGATGAGGTATAATCAGTTTCGAATTGCCTCGGAGTTCTGGGGATGTCGTGAAGGAGGGTCTCGATTGAGCAACAGATTATGGAAATGAAGGAGAGTTCGATGTCGGCAGAGAATAGTGCAGGTCTATCGCGGCGCGGGTTCCTTGCGAAGGGTGCGGGCTTGGCGGCGTTATTGGCGGCCGGCGGTAGTGTTCTGGGGGCGGGTCTTGTTGGTGCGGCGGCGTCTGGCGGGGCATTGGGGAGTCGGCGGTCAGGCAGGCCGAACTTCGTGCTGATCTTTGCGGATGATCTGGGGTACGGGGATATCGAGGGCTTCGGCTACAAGGATTCGCTTTTCGAGACGCCGAATCTCAAGCGAATGGCCGCGGAAGGGGCGAAGCTGACGCGATTCTATGTGCCGACGCCGTACTGTGCGCCCTCGCGGGCGACGATCATGACGGGGCGGTATCCGTTCCGCAACGGGGTGGTGCATAATCCCACGCCGGATGCGGGGCTCAATGAGGTGGGGCTGCCGGCTTCTGAGGTTACCATTGCGGAGGCTTTGAAGTCGGCGGGGTATACGAGCATGTGTGTGGGCAAGTGGCATCTGGGGCACGTGGAGAGATTCCTGCCGCGGACGCAGGGGTTCGATGAGTATTACGGGATACTGTATTCGAACGACATGCGGCCGGTGCAGCTTGTGGAGAACGAGAGGGTGGTTGAGTATCCGGTCGTTCAGGCGACGTTGACGCAGCGGTATACGGCGCGGGCGGTGGAGTTCATCGAGCGGAACGCGAGGGAGGAGAGGCCGTTTTTCCTGTATTTGCCGCACGCAATGCCGCACAAGCCGCTGGCGCCGTCTGAGGATTTCTATACGCCGGATACGCCGGAGGATTTGTATGCGGACGTGATTCGCGAACTGGACTGGTCGGTGGGGGAGATTCTCGGGAAGATCAGGGAACTGGGGATCGACGAGAATACGTTCGTGGTGTTTACTTCCGACAACGGGCCGTGGTACGGCGGGAGCACGGGCGGGCTTCGTGGTATGAAGGCCAGGACTTGGGAAGGCGGACTGCGGGTGCCGATGATTGCGCGGTGGCCGGGAAAAGTGCAGGCGGGCGTGGTAAACGGGTCGGTTGCGGGGACTGTCGATATTCTGCCGACGTTTCTGAAGGCGGCGGGAGTATCGGTTCCGGATGACCGGGTCATAGACGGGCGGGACATAATGCCGCTGCTGCGTTCGAGTGAGGCGGCGAGCCCGCACGAGGCCGTATTCGGCATGATGGGGACAAACCTGGCGACGGTGCGAAGCGGGAAGTGGAGACTGCACGTGCGTTCGCCGGGGGCGATTCCGAATCGGGGGCCGGACTGGGTGGATCCTCGGGGTCCCGACGGGGTGACGTTGCTGGCGCCGCACGAGCAGTCGCGGCCGGAGGAGTATCCGGGAGTGATTGGCGGCGACGGGCCGAAGGAGATGATGTTGTTCGACGTCGAGGCGGATCCGGCGGAGCAGAAGGATGTGAGCCGGAAGTATCCGGACGTGGTACGGCGGCTCAGGGGGCTCTATGACAAGATGGCCAGGCAAGTGCCCGAGTTCGACGTGCGCAGGGATTTCAAGGGTATGCGGAGGGTCAAGGGCGGTGCGCTGCGCTACGATCGTTTTATTGAGTAGCCGTCACGGACGCGATTAGTTTTTGGAGCCGGCATAGCCGGTGTAGAGGGCGAGGGTGTTGCCGGAGTCGGAGCGTTCGAGCTTTCTGGTGACGCCGTTGCGGGTTTCCTCGACGAGGACGCCGAAATAGCGGTTGTTGAAGGTGAGCTGGCGGGTGCAGGCGAAGGAGGCGGAGGCGTTGTTTATGCGAAAGAGCGGATTGATCTTGGGGGCGCCCTGGGCGTAGACGTGGGCACCGAGCAGTTCGGTGCGGCCGCCGTTGTTTGTTTCGATCTTGCAGCGGGCCTGTTCGGTCTTCATGCCGAGTATCCAGAGGGTGGCGCCGTTGTTGACGATGTTGGTTTCGTCGCGGTTTTCCGGGTTGATCTGTCGCATCCAGATGTGCTGAGCGGGGTTCTCGAAGCGCCAGAGGCCTGCGCAGACGTCGTCGACGAAGAAGTCGCCGGAGCCGGTGGAGATGACGGGACTTCCGCCGATGGCGCTGCTCATTACGAGCGTTCGCGATGCTTCGTGACGGAGATTGAGCTTTGCATAGCTGACGTTGAAGCGTTCGAAGACGACGACGGGATGGGCGCCGTCTTCGAAGACGATGGTGCCGCTGCCTTTGAGGCGGGCCTCGGTGCCGATGATTCTGCGGGCGTTGCCGCGGATTCGGAGTTTGCCTTCGATGTAGAAGACGCCGCCGGCGGGGAGGTAGACGGTTGTGCGGCCGGAGTCGATGGCGGCCTGGATGGCGGCGGTGTCGTCCTTTTTGTCGTCGATCCTTGCGCCGAAGTCCTCGGGATTGACCCACTGCGAGAGATCGTCCCATGGGACGGCAGGGGTGTCTTTGACGGGCAGGTTCAGGGAACGTTTTGGAGAGGGGAAGAGGCTTTGGACATCGTGGGAGACGAATTCCTCAACGCGCGATGCGGCGGCATCGCGTTTGTGGCCGTTCTGGTTGTCAACGGTTGTCGAATAGCCGGAAGAGACCAGGTTTCGGCCGTACATGGTATTGGTGTTGATGATTGCGGGGACATTCGCGACAGGATCGGTGCACGTCAGTTCGGCGTCGATGAGGGTTAGGCAGCCGGTGTTTCGGATGGCGGTGACAGAGTTGGCGCTTGTGAGGCCGCGGATGCTGAATACCTGGCTGCCGTTGTCAATTCCTACAATGTTCTGGTTTTCGAGGGCGACGCGTTCGAGGGTCATGCTGTTTATTGTACTGTTTGTCTTGATGCCGACGTCGAAGCCGACGACGAGCAGGTCGCGGATGAGCATCGGGCCGATTTCGTTGGTGTAACCCAGATCGAGGCCATAGAGGCCGCGGCCGTCGCCCGAGACGATCTTCACGCGGCGGATGGTGCCCTGGTTGGAGCAGTTGAACTGAATGCCGCAGGCGCCGGGATTGTCACGGCCGATGTTGACAGTCAGGGTGCGAATGGAGTTTCTGAATCGCTGGGCTGGTTTGGGGCCGGTCCAGATGACTGCCTTGCGATCCTTAGGGTTTTGGTAGGCCGGGGAATTATCCTTGAGTTGTACGATCGTTCCGTCGCGGCTCTGGCCCTGGATGATGGTGCGCTTGTGTGTGCTGCCGCCGGAGCCTGCGGGCCAGCGGAGCGTGTCGCTGACGAGGTATGTCCCGTTGGGCAGATAGATGATGCGATTGCCGTTGGGATAATCGTCGAGAGCCTCTTGAATTGCGGCGGTGTCGTCATGGAGGCCGTCGCCATGAGCGCGGTATGGTTCGGACTTGACATTGATGACGCCTGCATCGTCGGGGAAGATGATGTTTTCCGCTGTTGTAACGGTGCAGAGCGAAGACAGGACGATTGCAGCAGCAACGAGTGTTCTTATGTTTCGTTCGGACATTGCATTCTCCAAGGTAATCCGGCCTGTGGGTCTTTTTCTTTGGCCGCAGGGGCCGGATTCCGTATCAGGTTGTATCTGGTTATCGACGGGCAAGGCTATCAGAGCGGCGTCTTGCTGTCAATTGGGCTTTGCCGCTTCGGTGCGTGATGCGTGAGCGAGAATGGCACGGGCACGATCTGATTGAGCGAGCAGGGCACACCGATCGCCGGGCGACCGACAAAACGCTTGACCACCGTTGCCGGCATCGCGATAGTTGAAGGCCGATGGAACATCAATGCTGTATCAGTTGTGTTGTTGAGGCCCTTGCAGGCGGTGAATTGCGTCAAGTTCGAGGGCCTTACTGATGAGACAAGGAGCGAGCAAATGCGATTGACCACACATCTGTTCTTCTTTGTAACCGTGATCCCGGTGATGGGTGTCTGTGCGCAGAGAGTTACCGGGGCGAGCCCGGAGGGCGCCAGGGCAGGTGTCCCAAGTCTGGAAGAACTGCCGTTGCGGGAAGAGGTTACGCAGCACGATATCACATGGTATTTCGAACGGAAGGTTCGCGTGGGGCGGTTTGTCAACGGGGATTACTATGTGGCAGGGCCAGTCCGGATTACTCGAATCGAGCCTGCTCCGGGCGGCGGGCGGAACGGATCGATGCTGAATCTGCGACCTTCTCAGAATCAGTATGCCGCGTTTGACGACCGAACGTCGGGCAGGCGATATCGTGCGGAACTGGGTGTGGAACCGCCTATCGCATTGAAGCCCGGAGACATGCTGATGTCGTCAAAGAGTGCGCCGAAGAAGCGAGGACATCTCTGTCTGTTCGGGCTGGAGCGGAATATCAGTCCGGTCTGGAGCTATTCGGTGCTGACGTGTCTGGAGGCGCCGGTCGCTGCGGATGCGTTTCGACCGGGCTACTGCGATCGCAAGTTGCGTCTGTATTATGCCGGCGACCTGCAATGGCGAAGGCTGCACAATCTCGAGCATGTAGAGCATACGCCCGAGATAGATCGGTGGGCGCAGTTATATCGGCAGCCCTGGCTGGATCTGATGGGTTTCTGTTTCAACAATGCGGCGGAATACCAGCCCCAGTATGCGCGGGAGATTGTCCGGGCGGAGGCTTTTGCGACGCTGCTTCTGAACCTGGATTTTCCCAAAGAGAAGAAGCGGCCGTTGCTGATCAACTTCGTTCAGCACGGCATCGATCTTTGGTCGATAATCCGGGACGGAGAGAACGAGGGGTGGAAGGCCAACGGCGGACACGGGTCGGGGCGCAAATGGGCGATTGTGTTTGGCGGGATGATGCTCGGTGATGAGGAGATGGCCTGCCCGAGCAGGAGCAGGCCCGAGGTGAAATTCGGGCAGGATATGCAGACGATGTACGGCGACTGCTGGACGGGGGCGGAGGTGGTTTATGCGGGTCATCGGGGTGTGTGGAAGGGCAAGCCGGTGGCGAGCAATCCGGCGCAGATGCCTTACGAACACCTTCATCCGAGCAAATGGGCGTACAACACGTTTCAGTACGCCAATCGGGCGAAGCCGACGACGCAGTATGAAGGCGAGGTCTATCGGCGTACGGTGAACAGTCCGGCATGGGTGGGGGTTGCTCTGGCGGGGCGCATCATGCACGCCGAACGATACTACGCACACGATGCGTTCTTTGATTACGTGGACCGCTGGATGACGGAGGATGACGGGCCGCTGCGGGAAGAGATTATGCGGTCGATCGATGCGGAGAGCACGGCACACGATTTCCGAGAGCAGAAGTTCCGGGCGGGGCGCAGTTGGGATGTGTTCGTCAAGGAAATGTGGGACACGTATCGCAACAATCGGCCGCTCGCTCGGCGATAGAGCATGTTATAGAGATTTTGCAAGAGGAAGCACGGCTACCTCTGCATTGTCCGGATCGCGATGTGCGCGTGCGGGCTGCGCTATTGCCTGCGGGTTCGATTCTTCCTCACGTTCTTCTTTCGGGGCGGTTTGGCTTGGGCCTGCTGCTCGGCGGTGAATTCCGCCAGTGCTTCGGGGGAGTTGCGGTTCCGGAAGGCTTTGAGGGCGACGTCGCCGGTTTGCTTCATGTACTGCTCCAACAGGCCGCGCATGCGGTTGAGGGGGCCGGCGTATTGCGGATCGTCCACAAGGTTATGCAGGGCATCCGGATCGTTTTCGAAATCGTAGAATTCCTCGACGACGCGGTACTGAAAGAGTTTGACGCGTTCGGCGATCTGGTCATCTGTCCGGGCGGCGGCCTGCATTGCCTTGAAGGTCCGGCCGGACTGGGATTCATTCCTGAAGACCCGCTCGCCATCGGCCCAGGTGTTGAAGATATAGCCGAAGCGGCGGTCCTGAACGCAGCGCATCGGATAGCGGTTGCGGCCGGAGGTCTGGTGGAACTGTGTGAATACGGTGTCGCGACCCTCCTGGGACTTGCCGAGAAGTACCGGCAGGAAGGAGAAGCCGTCCATGCCCCCGGGGCCGGGCAATCCGGCGACGTCGAGGATGGTCGGCATATAGTCGATGGTGGAGATGAAGTGTTTGTCGTCCACTGCGCCGGGCTTGATCCTGTCGGGCCAGGCGGCGATCCATGGAGTGCGCGTGCTGTGGAGGTAGCAGTTGGTCTTGGCGAACGGAAGGGCCATGCCATGGTCGGAGAGAAACATTACCAGCGTGTTGTCGGCGAGGCCGGATTCTTCCAGAGCGCGGAGCACGGCACCGACGGTGTCGTCGCATCGCTTGGCGGAGCAATAATACTCGGCGATCTCTTTGCGGACGTCGGGGATGTCGGGCAGGAAGCCGGGGACATCGATTTCATCCGGTTCGTACACGCGCGACGGAGCGGGGATCTCGTCACGCTGTTTCTTCCATTTGTTTTCTTCCTGTTGACTGCCATGGAAGGGCCTGTGCGGGTCGTGGGAATTGGCCATGAGGAAGAAGGGCTTGTCTTCATTGGCGGCCCTGCTGAGGAATTCGGAGGCGAATTTGTAGTAGATATCGGGGTCGCGGCCCATGCCCAATTCACCCATATCGTGCGCCATGTCCCATGGATACTTTGCGGCGGGCGCGAGATGGCCTACTTTGCCGAGGATGCCGTTGAGGTAGCCGCCTTTTTGCAAATGCTCCTGCAGAGTCGGGACTTCAAGATCGATAGGTTCAAAGCCCTCGGCACCGTTGCGGTGGGGATATCGGCCGGTCATAAGAACCGAGCGACAGGGCTGGCACACGGCGATAGTGACGTGGGCATGCATGAATCGCATGCCCCGGGACGCCAGGCGGTCGATATTCGGCGTGATGTCCGGCGTGCCGCCGCCGAAGCAGGCAGGGGAGTCCCAGTTCATGTCATCGGCGGTGATCAACAGGACGTTGGGCCGCCTTTGCGAGTCCCGGGCGAGGGTCGGCAGTGCAGCGGTTCGCAGGCAGGCGAGTGCCAGTCCGGCGGTTTTGAGAAATCCACGACGCGTACAACTCATGGTATGCATTGGTTTGTCCTCTGCTTAGTGCATTGCGAACTTCTTATGTACCGCACCCGCCCTGCATCGGCGGCTATCAGCCCCCTTGTCACAGATGATGTTCGATTGTCCAGGGCTGTAGTTGACGTTTCAGCGGCTGCGGGCCAATTCCAAATTCTGGGCAACGGTTTGCCGTGCCTTCCCTTTGACTTTGGGCAGCGCTTTCTTGAATTGCTCTGCGGCGCCGTGCTTGATTGCCGTGAGCGCCATTGCGGCCTCCTCGTAGCAATCGTCATCGAGAAGCATCTGACCGAGCTGGGGGACCACTTCGGGACCGCCGGCGGTCTGGAGTTCCTGGATGAGGTACTTCTGGACACCTTTGGGCTTATCGCCGCCGAGATATGAGGCGAGCGTTCTGGAAAACCTCTCGCGCGCCGCGCCGCCAAGGGCGCAGACTCTCAGAGCGCAGCAATGCAGTGCGTAATGCGGCTTAACATCATCGCCCCGGCCGGGCTCGACGAGCATGTCTATGACAGCTCTAATGGATTGCTCTTCGCCGCGGAGGAGGTCCGTGGTGACACTGTCAACGACTTCTTTGTCTATGTTACTGAGCAGGCCGTTCTTGTCGGGGTCGGGCAATCTGCTGACTGTTTTCTCGACCGATGTATTCTCAGCCATGTCTTTTTCCTTTCTTTGGAATCGCTGCGTCCGGTTCTCTACAGGTGCCAGGGTGTTCGCATCGGCTGATCGACGAGCCGGTTGGCTTGTTCATCGCCAATGAACTGCTCTTTGACCGGATCGTAGCGGAGTTTGCGACCCGTGCGAATGGCGGCATTCGCCAGATGCAGAAGCGTTGCGCAGCGGTGTGCGGCTTCGGCATGGCCGCCGGGCTTTTTACGCGTCTTGACGGCCTGGCCAAAGTTCAACAGAGGCTCCGGGTCCGGCAGCGCGTCCACTTTCCTGCGCAGGTCCTCATCGACGCTGTCGGGACTCATTCGATGTTCCTGCCTGCGGCCGTAGGGTTCACCCCACTCGCGGCTGTCCATGACGAAGGTGAGGCCGTCTGCGTATTTGAGCTCGACCCAGCCCCACATGCCGCACGCCTCCGGATGGGCCGGGGGTGCGCAGGCTTCGATTTCGACGGGGCTGGTGTCGTCTTTGCCGTAGATCCACTGGATGGGATCGAAGTGGTGCTGGCCCATGTCGGCGAGACCGCCGCCCTCGTAGTCCCAGTAGCCGCGATGTGTGCCGCCGTGGCGGTGCGGATGGTAGGGCCGGAGCGGGGACGGGCCGCAGTACATGTCCCAGTGGAGGTTGTCGGGGACCTGGTGGGGCTGCGTGTTGACTTTGCCGCTCCACTGCTTGACTTTGAGGCCGCCTTTCTTGATGTGCACGTCCGTGCAGTCTTTTATCAGGCCGCTGCGCATGGCTTTGTGAATCCATTTGCTGGTGTTCGATCGGCAGGCGCCGAGACGTCCGAACGTGCCGACCTGGAATATCTGGTTGGTTCTTTTCTCCGCCTCGACGACTGCGCGGCCCTCGGCGATGAATCGCGTCATCGGTTTTTCGCAGAGCACATCCTTACCCGCCTCCATGGCGGCGATGGATATCAAGGCGTGCCAGTGGGGCGGGGTGGCGATGGCGACAATGTCTATATCCTTGCGGTCGAGTACGCGACGGAAGTCCGTGTATCCCTTTGAGCCGGGATATCTCTTGAGAATTCCGCTTAGCCGGCCTTCATGGACTTCGCAGGCGGCGAGCAGGTCGACATCGAGTCCCCAGCCTTTCATCTGATTGAAAGTGCCGGGTCCGCGTCCGCCGCAGCCGATCAAGGCTCCGCCGAATCGTTCGCTGGGAGGCGTCTGCCCGGGTCCGCCGAGGACATGTCGGGGCACAATACTGAAGGCAAAGGCCGCCCCGGCTGAGTGTTTGAGGAAGTTTCGTCGATTGATGGCATGTCGGTCTGGCATGATCTATCCTCCTGAAACTGGACATAGTAATCACATCATCAATGCTATTGTATCGGTCCGCGCGCGAGATGCCAGTTTTTTTATCGTCCGTGCGGTCGGATGAGCAGCGGGCTCGCCCGGCATAGAACCTGTGCAGCGGGAGGCAGACGGCGGGTTGCGGCCGGCGGATCCGATGACGGGCGTGTGTCACTCAGGGAGCTCGAAGCCGGCGGGCAGGCGGGTCAGCGTGGAACGCAGGGGGAGTTTGTTTTCCGTTGGGCCGCCGGTCTGGAGAAAGAAATCATTGTCAGAGATGCCTGCATTGATGTTCATGGTCGGGGTGCGGTCGGCGGTGAAGGTGGCGTGCGTCAGTGCGATCCATTGATCATCGGCGGTGCGGACCCATCCGTTGCCGTACCGGGCCCGGCGGTCCTTGGTCGCGCTGACGCCGTTGCGCCAGAAGTCCTCCACGAAGCTATAGTAGCCTTTGAGGTGCTCGCCGCCCGTGATGGTCTGGAAGCTGGCAAGGTGTTTCCATCGCTTTTGCTCGTTGAGATAGAAGTAGGCGGAGTATGTCGTTTTGTCTTCGTCGAGTGCGACCTTGACGAGGCACTTGTAACGCTCGCCGACTTTCCAGTCGTAATCGAACATGCTCTTGCCGCCCGTGCCTTCATTGCCGAATCGGCTGACGCGAACATCTTTTCCTTCGTGGAGGACTTTGACTCGCTTGTCTTCGGGCACGAGATTCGGATTGTTCTGGTTGCCCGGGTCCCAGACCGAGAAGATTACGACCTTTCTGTTGTCGCCGATGAGCTGCTGAATGCCGAAGTAGCCGTGCCGGAAGCCGCAGACGCAGAAGTAGGTGCCTGGATAGGACTTCTCTACGGTGATTTCATTGTAGAAGAGTACTGCATCGGGGGCCTTGTACCAGAGGTGTACGGAGCGACAAGCGCGCGGTTTGTCTGCGTCTGCGGCGGAGGACGTGCAGGCGGCGGGCAGAAGGACTACGATGCAAATTACACATGGAAACAACCTGGCTTGTACGTTATTCACAAAATGTCTCCTTTGGTTTATCAGTTGCTGGCCGGATTCAGCCGATTACCCTGACCATCATTTCCGCCATGAGGGCCGAGCCGGCCAGGGTCGGGTGTACACCGTCGGCCGCCCAGTATTGTGGCGGCGCCTGTTTTACGGCCTCGTCGAACATCTTCTGGAAGGGGACGAAAACTGCATTGTGCTTCATGGCGAGTTTTCTGGCGGCCGCCCGGAAGGCGTCGAACTCGGGGAACCACTTGTCATCAACGGCTCCACAGCGGAGGACAAACGGTTCACAGATGACGAGCCTGACTGCCGGGAGGTTGCGTTTTGTGCGTTGCAGCAGGGCGTCATAATCCTCTTCGTAGGTCCTGACGGTGCCGTCGTATTTGCCGTTGAGCTTGTGCCAGATATCATTGACGCCGATGAGGACAGTGAGTACGTCGGGCTTCAGATCGAGGCCATCAGCCTGCCAGCGTTCGGCCAGTTGATAGACTTTGTTGCCGCTGATGCCACGATTATAGAATTTCAGTTTTTTCTGCGGGTGGGCGGCGAGCAGTTGACATGCTGCGAGGAAGGCGTATCCGCGACCGAGCGCCCCGGCATCGTTGGCTTTGCCCCGTCGATCGCGTGCTCTCCCGGCGTCGGTTATCGAGTCGCCCTGGAAGAGGACGACGCTGTTGGGGCGTACCAGAGGCGCTTTGGGCGGTGAGGACATATCGGTGCAGCCGGCGATGATACCGGCGGCGCCTCCTGCGGCAGCTAGTGTGGCGGTGGCCTTGAGGAAGTTGCGTCGGCTCTGTGGTTCGCGAGGCAGTTGGTTCGCCATTGCGTTTCTCCTGTATGTTATCTTGTCGGCCGTATGTGAGCGATTCTCTCTGCACAAGATAACATCGCATCTGATACGTCTGCAAATGAATTCACAGGCTATGGGCGACGTCTGCCCGTTTTGGGTTGCCGGGATGGAATGCTTCGATTATTGTCTGGAAACACGCATGGGTGTGTTTCGCCGGCCGCAGAGGCGGTCTTCAGGTATTGCATTGCGCGTAGGTCTGCTTATGTTGAAATTCATTACGGACAGGGATTTGTATGAGGAGGTGATCGGCGGGATTGTGCCCAAAGCACGCGAGTTTCTGTGGCTGGCGACGGCGGACTTGAAAGATATGTACGTTGAAAGAAGCGGGACCATGGCGCCGCTGCTGGGAGTGCTGTCTTCTCTGGCGGATAGACGGGTGGCAATCCGTCTGCTCCATGCAAAAGAGCCGGGGCGTGCATTCCGGCGGGACTTCGACAAATATCCGAATCTGATTACGGGAATGGAGAGGATTCTCTGTCCGCGGGTGCATTTCAAGTGCGTGGTCGCCGACGGCCGGATTGCGTACAGCGGCAGTGCGAATCTGACGGGGGCGGGCCTCGGAGCCAAGAGCGAGCATCGCAGGAATTTCGAATCGGGCATAGTGACAGACGATTCAACGATTGTTCGTGCTGTGATGGAGCAGTTCGACAATGTCTGGAGGGGGGCGTATTGTCGATGCTGCGGGCGGAAACAGTACTGCGCCGACTATAAGGATATGCAGGGTGGATAGCGCGTTCAACGGCAGAGGCAGATGAAACGATACGGCTATCTCGATATCGAAACAACGGGTCTTAGCCGACGCTGCTGTGATTTGACGGTGGTGGGAATTGCTGTTGCCGGCGGGGACGAGATACGGGTCGAACAGCTCGTCGACAGTGCAATTTCCGTCGATCGGCTAGTCCAGATGCTGGCATCGGTTGATGAATTATACACGTACAACGGCAGCCGGTTCGATTTGCCGTTTATTTGCAGGCACATGGGCATCGATTTGCGGCGGCACGTCAAGCATACGGATTTGATGTATACCTGTTGGAAGCATAATCTCAAGGGCGGACTGAAAGCCGTCGAGCGGCGTCTGGGAATCGGGCGGCAGCTCGCGGATGTCGATGGGTACGTTGCGGTGCAACTCTGGTGGCGCTACGTCAACGACCACGATCAGGATGCCCTGGAGACGCTGCTGCAATACAATCGCGAAGATGTCGTCAACCTGCACACACTGCGCTGCAGGCTCGGTGTTATGTAGGAGCCGTGCAGCCAGCGCTATTGGGCAATAGCAACGACCGGGTCCAACTGCACCGCTTCGAGTTCCACGTCGGGCTGGGAATGGAGAAGCTGTTCGGTTGTCAGACCATCGGCGGCGTCAGTTTCTTCGGCTATGCCTCGAATCCATGAAAGAGCTGCGTTGACCACATCGGGGTCGAAGTCGTAGCCCGCAGAGTCGGCGAGTATGTCCATCGCTTCGTCGACCGACCGATGCTGATGATATGCGCGGTTCGATGTCAGGGCGTCAAGCGTATCGGCTACGGCTATGATACGTGCGCCAACGGGTATGGAATCGTGCGAGAGGCCGTCGGGATAGCCTTCGCCGTTCCATTTCTCATGATGGTGGCGGATGATCTTTATTTCCTGCTCGAGGAAATTCATCTTGTTGAGAATGCGCACGGCAATCAGCGGATGTTGTTCTACAGTTTTTCGCTCGGCCGGCGTCAATACGTCCGGCTTACAGAGAATGGCATCGGGGATTCCGATCTTTCCGATATCGTGGATCATGGCCGCCCTGCGAATGACGTCGAGCTGTTTGGGTCCGGTTTCCATGACGCCGGCGATTCCCAGGGCATACTTCATGACGTGTTCGGAGTGCTTCCTCGAATAGGGGTCCTTTGCCTCGAGCGCCTGGACGAGTCCCCAGATGCTTTGAATGAACATGGATTCGGCCTGTTCCGACAGACCCGCGATACGCCGCTGCAGCTTCTTGATCTTCTCGATCTCGACGTCCTCTGCGGTGAGATGACGGACCATCTCGGGATTCCATATCTTGACGCAGTTGCGTCCGGCGCTTTTGGCCTCGTACAGAGCGATGTCCGCTCGGCGCATGACCTCGCTCGAAGCGTCGGTACCCTCAGCCGAACTTTGCGCAACGCCGCAACTGACGGTAATAGGCGTATTTCGTGCGAGGCGTATTTCGTGTACTTTTGCGCGGAGGCGTTCCATAACGATTCCCGCGTTCTCCGCAGTGGTTTCGGGCATGAGTACGACAAACTCATCGCCGCCGTAGCGGGTGAGGACGTCCGGTCTTCTCTTTTGATGCTTCATGCAAGCGGCGAGTTGTCGGAGCGCCTCGTCGCCGACCGCGTGGCCGAGAACGTCGTTAATGCTCTTGAAATTGTCGAGGTCTATGATGGCCACAGCGAAGGGCCTTTTGTAGCGTTTGCTGCGGGCGCACTCCGCTTCGAGCTTATCCTCGAGCAGTTTCCTCGAGCCTACCCCGGTTAACGCATCCGTTACCGACGTGATCCGGGCCTCCTGGTATAGTCGCGCATTGCTGAGATGCGAATTGAGTATTTCCTTGGCGAGCCTGGCTTTATATGAAATCAACTCTCTGTCGGTGACGCTGGAGAGCGGCAGACCGCACATGCAGAGAAAGCCGCATAGCCGTCCACTGCCCGCTCCCGAGGATCGTTTGAGGCCGCAGACATTCAGCGGGATAACAAGACGGGGTGAATGAGCGCCGCGTTGCTCGCAACATTGCGGAACCGCCTCGTAGCAGATGGTCGGGGGATTGTCCTCGTCCGTGTCTGCGGGAACCAGTGCGCTGCGCCGGTCACAGGGGCAGAGGCACTCGGCGGCGTTGTCGATGATGCCGGTTTTGCCGGCGGGACTGTCTTCATACAAGTGCAGGATGCAGCGTTTGGCGTGAAAAAGCTTCGGCACTTCCGTGGTCACGAGTTTGGCCACTTCGTTGAGGTCGATGCTCTTGAGGCAGTTCGACAGTGCGGCGACTTCTTCGGCGGCCGCACGATCTTCCATGAGCTGCTGGCCCATCAAATCACGAGCCGACAGCATTCCGACAACCTGACCGTTCTCCACTATCGGCAGGTGGCGTATCTTGTTGGCCGCCATCATCTTTCGAGCCTCGCTGCTCGGGGTGTCGGGGGAGCAGGTGACAATTTGCGTGGTCATGATGTCGGCGACAGTAGTGGACTGAACATCCTTGAGGGGGGCCAGTACGCGGCTTACGATGTCCCGCTCGCTGAGGACTCCGGCAAATCGACCGTCGCTGTCGTTAACGATCAAGCATCCGACGCGGTGCTTCATCATTACGGCTGCAGCGTCCTTTGCTGTTGCGTCGGATTCAATAGTGATGATCTTCGTATGGTCTTCCTGATTGTCAAGCATACCCTACTCCTCTGGTTCAGTTGCCGGCTATTCTTTCCACACACTGTCCCCCTGTAGTCACATTGCAGATGTATCGGTCAGTATCATGGAGCACTTGAGAGGCGGATATGTACGGATGGGGTCGATGCATGCAAGCGGCGCGGTAATATCGGTCCCTGCAAGAGCAGCGGCCCCCAACAGATACAACAATTGGCTTTCTTAAATCCGCAAATCCACTTATGATGAGAATCCGTGGATGGTATCGTATGGTTATCAACCCGGTGGTATTCTGAAAGGAAATAGAGTGAATATTGGAAATTCCCCTGTGGTTGCGTGTGTTTTTCTTTGTCTGGCGGCGATTCTCGGTCCTTACGTCTCGGAGGCGACGGCGGGTCCGGAGGCGACGGCGGGTCCGGAGGCGGGCGAGCAGACGGAGGCGATGTGTCTTTCGGGAGACTGGCGCCTGCGGATAGACCGAGAGGGCATTGGGCAGGAGCGGGGATGGTACGCAGACAGACTGGAGCATTCCACAGTGTTGCCGGGTTCGCTGGCGGAGAACGGGCACGGCAATGCAGTGACGGTGAATACGCAGTGGACGGGCAGCATCAAGGATCGCTCGTGGTTTACGGACGCCAAGTATGAACCGTACAGGCAGCCGGGCTCGATCAAGATTCCGTTCTGGCTGACTCCGGCCAGGCACTATATCGGTGCGGCCTGGTACCAGAGAAAGGTGACGATACCGCAGTCGTGGCGCGGCAAGCGGATCGTGTTATTCCTGGAGCGGTGCCACTGGGAGACGACGGTCTGGGTGGACGACCGGCCGGCCGGCAGCGAGGACAGCCTGTGCACACCCCATGAATATGATCTGACGCACCTGCTCTCACCCGGCGAGCATCGGTTGACGATCCGCGTTGACAACTCTGTGAAATACAATGTCGGCAGCAACGCTCATTCGGTCAGCGATCATACGCAGACCAACTGGAACGGGATCATCGGACGGATCGAGCTGCGAGCTGAGGAGATGATGCGTATCGACAACGTACAGGTGTACGGCGACGCTGGGGCCAGGGCGGTGCGGCTCAAGGTTCGCATTGCGAACGACACGGGACGCTCAATCGACGGCACATTGACGATGAACGCCACCTGTCGATATCTCGACCGCGAGCATTCGCCGGGGGCCAAGACCGTACGGGTACGGGAGCGCGGCGAGAGGGCAGTCGTGGAGTGCACCTATGATCTGGGCGCCGAAGCGCTGCTCTGGGATGAATTTACACCTGCGGTTTATGAACTATCGGTCTCACTTGGCGGCAAGAGCCACGGCCAGGATGTCTTAGACACTCACGAGACGACATTTGGCCTGCGGGATTTCTCGTCGGACGGCACGCGGTTCACGATTAACGGTCGGCCGGCGTTTCTGCGGGGGACGCTGGAATGCTGCATATTTCCGCTGACCGGCTATCCGGCTATGGATGTGAAGGAGTGGTTGCGGATATTGGGGACGGCCCAGGCTCACGGGCTCAATCATATGCGTTTTCATTCATGGTGCCCGCCGGAGGCGGCGTTCGAAGCAGCGGACAGGCTGGGAGTTTACCTGCACGTGGAGACTCCCTGCTGGACAGCGGTGGGTGATGGCAAGCCGATAGACAAGTACATCTACGCCGAGGGGGACAGGATTCTTGAGGAGTACGGGAACCATCCGTCGTTCTGCATGATGGCATACGGGAACGAGCCGGGGGGCAAGAACCAAAGGCGATTTCTCGGCGATCTTCTGAGCTACTGGAAAGAAAAGGACCCTCGGCGGCTGTATACAAGTGCGGCCGGGTGGCCCATCATTCCTGAGAACGAGTATCACAGCACGCCGGGGCCGCGCGGGCATCAATGGGGAGCGGGTCTGAAGAGCCGATTCAATGCGAAGCCACCTGAGACTGCGAGTGATTATCGCAAGATCATTGAGCGGTATGACGTGCCGGTTGTGAGCCATGAGATCGGCCAGTGGTGCGCCTTTCCCAATCTCAACGAGATCAAGAAGTACACGGGCGTTCTGCGGGCGGGCAATTTCGAGATTGTGCGCGATTCGCTGGCCGAGCGTGGGATGCTCGATCAGGCGCACGATTTTCTTATGGCTTCCGGGAAGCTCCAGGCTCTGCTGTACAAGGAGGAGATCGAGTCGGCGCTTCGAACGCCCGGCTTCGGCGGCTTTCAGTTGCTCGATCTGCACGATTTTCCGGGGCAGGGGACGGCGCTGGTAGGCGTTCTGGATGCGTTCTGGGATTCCAAGGGCTATTTGACTGCCGACGAACATCGCAGGTATTGTTGCGAGACGGTGCCTCTTGCGAGGATGCGAAAACGCATCTGGACGAATGCCGAGGAATTCGAGGCGGATATCGAGGCGGCGCATTTCGGTCCGGCCCCGCTGGAGGACTCCGTTGCAGAATGGTCTGTGGCGTATGAGGACGGGCGCGTGGTTGGACGGGGAGCGTTGCCGGGGCGGGCCATCCCTGTTGGGAATTGTGTGTCACTGGGAACGATAGAGGCCGGGCTTGACGATGTGAGAACGGCGGCCAAATTGGTCCTGACGGTGTGGTTGGATGGGACGCGTTATCACAATAGTTGGGATATGTGGGTGTATCCGGCTGAGTCCGCGCCGGCCGAGCCGGACGATGTGCTGGTGGCACACGATCTGACGGAGGAGGTTCTGGGGCGACTGGAGGCCGGAGGCAAAGTACTGCTGATGCCGTCGCCGTTGTCGGTAGACAGCGACGTTCCTGCGGGATTTACCTCTATTTTCTGGAACACGGCGTGGACTGGGAGGCAGCCCCCGCATACGCTGGGGATACTATGCGACCCGCGGCATCCTGCGCTGGCGGACTTTCCGACGGACTACCACAGCAACTGGCAGTGGTGGGACCTGGTTCGCCATTCCAGGGCGATGATTCTGGATGATTTCGCAAAGCAGTTCAGGCCGATAGTGCAGGTGATCGACGATTGGAATACGAACCGCAAGCTGGGGCTTGTATTTGAGGCCAGGGTGGGAGACGGCAAGCTGCTGGTTTGCAGCATCGATCTGGCGAGCGACATGGAGAACAGGCCGGCGGCGAGGCAGATGTACGGCAGTCTTCTGGCGTACATGGGAAGCGCGAAGTTCTCGCCTTCGGAGAAGATCGACGCCGGGCTGATTCGCGGTCTGCTGAGAGAGCCTCCGCTGCTGGGACGGGTTGTGAGCGTTCGGGCTGACAGTGAAGCGATCGGGCACGAGGCGGCCAATGCCATTGACGGCGATCCATCGACAATCTGGCACACGGCGTGGGAACCCACACGGCCTGACTATCCGCATGAACTGGTGATCGAACTTGAGGACCAGACAGCGATCACAGGGCTGCGCTATCTTCCGAGACAGGATATGTCGAACGGCTGGATTTCCGAGTTCGCCGTGTACATTCGTCCGGACGGCAGTGACTGGGGCAAGCCAGCGGCGAGAGGCGTCTTCGAAAGGGGCGAGGCGGAGCAGCGGATCACTTTCAAGAGGCCTGTGGAAGGCAGGTTTGTTCGCTTTGTTGCGATCAAGGGGATAGACGGCAAGGAGTTTGCTTCGGTGGCGGAACTGGAGCTTGTGGAGGCTTCGCATGATTAGACCGGCGATTTTGCGGACTTGTGGTTGACCGATGAACAGCAATGGTTGTGGGCGAAAGTCGCGGCAATTAGAGAAGGGACTGTTGGCATGAAAGATGCTTCAGAGGCGGCTGTGCGGTATAACATGCGATTTCTCTGGCTGGCCTGTGTAGTTGCGGCAATGGGGGGGCTGCTGTTCGGCTATGACTGGGTAGTTATCGGCGGGGCCAAGCTGTTCTACGAGCCGTGGTTCGGGATAACGCAAAGCCCGCTTTTGCAGGGGCTGGCAATGAGCAGCGCGCTGGTGGGCTGCTTGTGCGGGGCGCTGATCAGCGGGGCGTTGAGCGATCGGTTCGGACGCAAGCGGCTGTTGGTTCTGTCGGGCTTCATGTTCACTTTTTCGGCGGCAGGCACGGGGCTGGCGTGGAGTTTCGCATGGTTCAATGCGTTTCGCTGGATCGGGGGGGTAGGCATCGGCCTGGCGTCGAATCTCTCGCCGATGTATATCGCGGAGATATCGCCGGCGCGCATGCGCGGACGCTTTGTGTCGATCAACCAGTTGACCATAGTCATCGGGATACTGGCGGCGCAGATTGTGAATCTGCTGATTGCGCAACAGGTTCCGACGGCGGATCAGTTGCGGTTGTTGGCCAGTTCGGAGGGTGTCGCCAGGGCGGTATATGGAGAGGACTTCGATGTTGAGGCGGCCAGGGAGGAGGCGAGGGGGGTTGCGGACATGGCCGTATTCTCCGGTATGAGCAGTGAATTTCCGGATCTGACTGTCGTTGAGGTTGACAGAGACGAGAAAGAAGCGAAAGAGAAGAAAGACGCGGAGGACGCCGCGATCATGGCGGCGTATATTCTGCCGACGTGGAACGGGCAGCGGGGCTGGCGGTGGATGTTCGCGGCCGAGACGGTGCCCGCATCGCTGTTTTTCCTGCTGATGTTCTTCGTGCCGGAGAGTCCGCGATGGTTGGCCAAGTACGGGCGGGACGCAGAGGCCCTGCGGACGTTGACTCGCGTAGGTGGGCGCGATCACGCCGAGGCGGAGCTGGCTGATATCAAGAGGACGCTGGCGAGTGAGGAGATTGCGCGAGTTGATTTTCGAGATCTGGTCGAGCCGCGACTGTTGAAGATCATCGGGCTCGGTGTGTTTCTGGCGGTCTTTCAGCAGTGGTGCGGAATCAACGTTATATTCAACTATGCGCAGGAGGTGTTTCAGGCGGCGGGGTACGGTGTCAGCGACGTGATGTTGAACATTGTGATTACCGGCGTCGTGAATCTGGCGTTTACATTTGTGGCGATATACACGGTGGACAGAATCGGGCGGCGGATACTGATGCTGATCGGGGCAGGGGGGCTGGCGGGCATCTATGCGATCCTCGGGGCCGGGTATTATCAGCAGAGCACAGGCATTCACATGCTGGTGCTCGTCGTGCTGGCGATAGCGTGCTATGCGATGTCACTTGCGCCGATAACCTGGGTGGTGATATCCGAGATCTTTCCGAATCGTATTCGAGGGGCCGCGATGTCGGTTGCTGTCTTCTCCTTGTGGCTTGGGTGTACGGCTTTGACCTTTACCTTCCCGTTTTTGAAGCGAACGCTCGGGGCGCACGGGGCGTTCTGGCTTTACGGCGGTATCTGTGTGGTTGGGTTCTTTGTGATCTATCTCCGGCTGCCTGAGACGAAGGGCAAGTCTTTGGAAGACATCGAGCGCGAACTCGTGGATTGAGCGAGATTGCACCACAGAATACGTATTGCATGACAGCATTTGTCTGAAGGAGTGTGGAATGGACAATCGAGCAAGCATGAGCAGACGGGACATACTGAAGGCGGGGGCCGCGGTGGCAGCCGGCGGTGTGCCGGCATTCGCACAGGAGGCGGGCGAGCGGCCTTCTCAAGCGACGGGCGCAGAGGTCATCAATCCTCTGGGCCGCGTGCCGATGAGCTTTATTATCGATGATTCGACGTGTCTGGTGAATCTGGCGTACTTCGGGATACCGCAGTTTGCCGAGACCTGGCCGGCAAACTACAAGCAGGACTGGCGGAAACTGCCCCGGGAGATTCCGGATTCATTTGTTCGCAAGTTCGGCCAATGGTGTGCAGGGCATGGGATCAAAGGCAAGTACAGCATTGTGCCGAACCCGGCGTGCGTGGGTTTTGTGGACCGGTTCCTGCCCGGGTGGACGGAGCGGGAGCTTGCCGACAGCATCAAGCTGGTTCGAGAACTCATGACGCCGAATTGGGATATTCACCCCGAGATGGTAACGCATACGCGGGTGCTGGACATCAAGACGGGCAAGCCGTACCCGGACAAGAGTGAGAAGTTCATGGAGAACTGGGGGTGGAGCCAGGATAAATCGGCCGACGAACTGGCGAGCTACATGAGTTACGCGCTGCGCATCCTCAGGAATATCGGCCTGGATTGCGAGGGTATTACGACGCCGGGCGGCTTCGGCAGCCGCAACCGCGCGAATCTTGCCAAGGCGACGCTTGAGTCCTGCAGGGACGTATTCAATGCGGAGATTCCGCACTATTTCCGCGATCTGTTTACGGACGACCGCAGCGTTGCCCCCCGTGTGTACTATGCTTCCGATCTGAACGGCGACAACCCGAAGTGTGTGGTTTCGGTCATCGGCTGTACGGGCGACTGGTTCGGCGGCTGGGACGGGCTAAAGCCGGGTTCCGTCGACAAGTTCATCACCGAGGATCTGAAGGGGGGACGACTGCCCCAGGTGATTGACAGGGGCGAACCGGCGATCCTTGTTTGTCACTGGCCGGGGATCTATTTCAACGGGGAGGAAATCGGCTTCAACATATTCAAGGAAGTTGTTCGGAGGGTGCATGCGAGATACGACAATCTGATCTGGATGAAGCTCAGCGAGATCGCGCGATACTGGGCGGCGAAGGAGTTGACGCAATTAGAGGCCGGCGGGTCTGTGGTGCGACTGGATGCTCCGTTCTCAACCGAGCGGTTTACTATGCGAGTGCGCGGCCTGCCTGCGGAGGAACCGCATTTGATGTGCAGAGGCAAGAGGACGGTGCTGAGCAGAGTCCACGATCGGCGCAAATTGCAGAGCGGGACGTGGTGTGCCGAAGGTGATGGATTGATTGTCTGCTTTGACCTGGCGAAGGGACGAACGCAATTGCATATGTGAATGGGCGGTTCCGGCCGGATGATGGAGGCGCGTTAGTTGTCCGCGTATGCCTTTTTGACTTCTTCGGCAATGATCTCGACGCCCCGGGTGACGAGCGATTCGGAGGCGGCGTAGTTGACGCGGATACATTCGTGCTTGTGCGGCCATCGATCGTGCAGGCCGGGGAAGAAGTGGTGGCCGGGCACGATGAGCACTCCGCGATTCTTGAGTCTTTCGTAGAGTTGATCGCTGGTAATGGGCAGATTTCTGAACCATAACCAGACGAAGAAGGCGCCTTCGGGTTTGTGAACGTGCCAATCGACGCCATCGAATTTGGCCGCGATTTGTTCGAGGGCGTGCTCGGCTTTGCGTTTGTAGAACGGCTGAATAATATCCCGGCTGATGTGGAGTATTTCCCTGCTTCTTACGAGATCGGTGGTGATCGCGGCACCGAAAGTGCCCGGGGCCAGGCTCATCACGGCGTTGACGTGGGCGACCATGCGAACAGTTTCTTCGTTCGCGATGACAATACCTGTGCGAACGCCGGGAAGGCCCAGTTTGGACAGGCTCATACAGACGATAGTCTCGGGCGTCCAGACGGGTTCGGCGTCGCCAAAGACAATATGCGGGAAGGGCATCCCATAGGCATTGTCGACGATGAGGGGAATGTCGTGTTGCGCAGCGAGATCGGCGAGTCGGCGGACTTCCGCATCCGTGAGTACATTACCGGTGGGATTGGTCGGCCGTGACAGGCAGATCGCGCCAATGTCGTCGGAGATGTTCATCGCATCGAAATCGACATGGTACTTGAAGAGATGTTGATCGAGATGTGTGATTTCGGGCTTTCGAGCGACGAACATGTCCGGCATGAGTCCGACGTCGGCATAGCCGATATACTCGGGGGCCAGAGGAAAGAGAACTTTGCGTTTCAATCCGTCCGCACATTCTCCTGCGAAGAGATTGAACAATATGAAGAATGCGGACTGGCTTCCGTTGGTCAGGACGATGTTCTCGGGGCCAATGGCCCAATTGAAGCGGTCGCGCAGCAACTCGCACAAAGCCTGAATGAACGGCTGATCGCCCTGGGATGCGCTGTAATCGCCGATGGCGTGCTCGAAATATCGGCCGGTTCGCATCATGTCGGTCATGATCCGGCGGAAATACTCTTCCACTTCGGGGATGTGGGCGGGATTTCCGCCACCCAGCATGATTGTATCATCGCCGGATGCAAGAGCGTCGCCCAGGTCGTCCATCAGGCGGCCGATACCCGATGTCTGTGCGATCTTAGTTCCAAACCGAGACAGCGGCTTCATCGCGCGCCTCCGCGGACGCCGTGACGAGGGGCAGGCAGGTATCGGTACAAACTGACAGGGCCGACTATGCCCGTGGGTGCGGGTTCGGCCTTGCCCGCCCAGACCTGCGCCATTGGATTATCGCGAAGGGATTTGCACAGATTGACCAGTACGGTAGCGACCTCGATCTCCAGCGTGTTTCGTCCTTGCTTAAGGGCTTCGGTCACATCGTATACATGTTCGCCCCACCAGCGAACGCCGCAGGGGGTGCCGTTGAGTCGGACTCTGGAGACGCCGTGGACGGTTCCCAGGGATAATGCTGTGTGTGAATCGTCAGGTGCATCGAACTGCAGGCGATAGACTGCCGTTCCGCCGAAAGACCGGAGGGCGGGATCGTTTGTCGCCGTTAGATCCTGCAACTCTGTCATCGAACGCTCAAACATGTCGCCGACAGTGGGTTTCAGTGTAAGATCCCACGCGCCTTCGATCTCGAAAGGGTCTGTCCTGTCAATAACGGGCCTGGGTTTCGGCCGGCCATGTAGATCGGGTTCAAACACCAACAGCAGCGACTCCAACGGTTTGAGCGTAATCTGCAAACGATTTGCCTGCGAAGCGAATGGATAAGCATACCGTTCGCCAGTCTCTGCGTCCCATCGCCAGGGGGTCCTGCCGCCTGTATCGAATTCCGCGGCGAACTCAAGATGCTTGTCACGATGCATATTTGTGAAAAAGAAGATGTCCCGGTCTTTAATACGATGGTGAATCTGGAACAGGCGGTCGTCCGGAGTGGATATGTCGACGGATCGACGCACCTGCATCCGGTCGAGCAGGCGGTCCGCCCATCGGCGGAGGGTTTTCCGCTGCGGTTCGGCAAGATCTTCGACTTTTCCACTATCTGCGCGAAAGGCCGAATCAACGGCGTCGCGGACTCTCGTGTCGTTGGCCAGGGCATTCTGCAGGCCCGCCGAGCGGTCGGGTCTGCGGCCGACATATGCTATACGGCCCCCTGCACGCGCATAGGCCGCGATCGCCTCGGCGGCGTCCGGTTCGAGTGTTTGAACGTCGACGACGATCAGGAGTTGGTAGGCCATGGGGCCGTACTTGAGCAGGCCGTCTTCGAATTGTGCGCCTTTGAGTACCGTTGCGTTGATGTAGTCGGCCGAGCATCCGTTCTGGTGAATCGCCTGCCAGAGATAGTGCAGGTAGTCCGGTGTGTGGACAAATGGCGAGCGATCGAGGCCATGGCGGCTCCAGATATCGGCAGTCGGCCCAAGGATTGCAACCTGAATGACCGGGGTGGTCTGCTGAAAGACCCAGGAGAGGCGGGAGTTGTATTGCGTCCATTTGCGCAGATATGGCCACCAGGGGTTGTGCTCGTTGAAATATGTGCCGTAGCGAATCCAGCCGGGAAAGCCCGCCTGCGGCGGCGAGTAATTGAAACCGTGGAGGATCGAGTGATTGATCCCGGTAATGAAGCTCAGGTCGCCCGCTTGTTTGATGTACTCGAGCGTAGCGGCGAATACGCCTTTGGTGTTGGTCATGTTCTCACAGCCTATCAGCGGCTTTCCGGTCAGATGTGCCCCGGACGACGCATACTTGTTCCACACGGCGTATCGGATTTCGTCGAGTCCCATCCAGTTGTTGAACAGCCACGTGTCTCCTTCGGGGATATCCGGGACCATGTAGCCGTCGAGCATTCCCATCAGCCAGGGAAAACCGTACGCCTGATAGCGGCTGAGCGTTCCGTTGGCGCGGCACCAGTTATGAAACGGGTGAATAAATCGCTCATGGAAGAGTTCGACGAGCGTTTTGTAATAATCGTAGCGTACCCGCAGAATCGCGTCAGCGAATTGGCTGTTTCCTTCGGGGGCCGTCCTGTCGACGACGTACGGCAAATAGGGATCGAGCGCATAACCTCTGCGTCTTTCGAAGTGTTCAGGCAGATCGTCCGCCCAGTTCGCGCCGGACAGCTCGATACTGTCGCAAAACATCGCCCGCAATCGATTGCCCATCCTGCCGCCGAGCACTGGACCCAGCGTCTCGGACATGCGATTAAGGTAGTCCTCAACTGCAGCCTGGTTGTAATGATCCAGGACCGGACCGTCGGCGCCCGCGGCTCCGTGCATGACGGAACGAAAGCTCCGCTGCCATGCTCCGACATAGAGGATGTTTTTGCCTTCGGGCACATCGAAGCTGAGTATGCCATCTGCGTCCACCCGGTCCAGCAGATCCACGGGCGGTTCGAACTGTGCGGGATTCGCCCGAGCCAGGCGAACGAACATCAATTGCGGCTGGGGAGCGTCCTGCAATTCGAACTTTGTGCCCGGCCCCTTTATCAGTTCGCTGACGGCCGCGCGATAGGTCATGGGGCCATCCAGTGCGACTTTGTTCAAACCCACACCCTTTATAGTCTGATCCGATTCCAGGAAGCGCCCGCCGAAGGGCCAGCCCGAACCAACGATCAAGTCCGCGATCATGCCCCTGTTGTGAGCTTGTTCAGCGGTCAGTCTGAGCAGACGATTCCATTGAGGGCTCAGCCAGGAAACGGGTTCCATCTCCGGCTCATGCGCAGCGGTGTGCAAGGCGATCGGATTGATCTCGACTCCGCCGATGCCGGCTGCTTCGAGCAGGTCGAGTTGTCGCGTGATCTCTGGTGCGGTTATGTAGTTTCCGTTCCACCACCAGCGCACGAACGGTCTGGCGACGGCGGGCGGTTCGCGAAAACCGCCGTACAGCGGGTCGCTCCCGTTGCGTGCGCATCCGCAGAATACAAGTGTGATGGCGACCAAAATCGGGGCGATTTTCTTCATGCGCGAGTCTTTCCAATAGAATCTACACATCTGACGGTGGAGAATCATTCCATAAGCAGTTTACGGAAAGGTCTTTCCAGGCCGGCAGTGCTTCTGGCCTTTCGAATTTTCCGGGACGCCACTCTCCTCCAGCTATGGGCCGAGTAAATCTCATTGTCCTGAAGTGTCATTGCGGCAATCCCGTCATAGAGGATTCTGCCGTTAGACCGCAATATAATTGGATCGTCGTATGGAGGCGAGTAGTATGCTACGGACATTCCCCGGCCGTACATCAGGACGTTATCGCGGATCAGTACGCCTTTGGCCCGGTGCCCGCGCAATGGGGAAAATGCGGTATCGTAGACGGTATTCTTGTCGACAAGGTAGCCTTTACTTCCTTCGTCAAAGAAGAAGCCGTTGTTTGGCGAGGCCGCATTCAAGTGGCTGCGGCGCACGTCTCGAATGCAGTTGCCCCGGAGAATGGTCAGCGGTTGATAGCCGAGCGTGTAGATGGCGCCGCCGTCGCCCAGTTCCTTCATCACATCGAAGATATAGTTGTACTCAACGCGATTGTTGGCCGAGGATGACGGGGCATCGTTCCACTGCCATCCGAGAGAGATGCCGCTGTAGGGAAGGTCATGGAGTCGGTTGTGGCTAACCGCACAGCTACGAGCGAATCCGATCCATATCCCGACGCCGGAGGGGTAGTCGCGCCCTCCGGAATGGAGCCAATTGTTCTCAATGTAGTTGGTGCGAACGAGACCGGTCGAGGTCAGACCCGGGTCGGAGTCGCTGCCCAGCATCAGGCAGTTGGCACCTATGTCATGGATTCGGTTGCCCTCGATACGGTTGTTTCGACAGCCGTCGAGCAAGGCGATGCCGTTTGCGCCGACGTGGCGGAGGCGGCAGTCGCGAAGGGAGCAGTTGTGCGCGAATCGCCATTCGACAGCGGCGGGCAGTATTCGTTCATGTGCGGGTATGTCCCAGCCGCCTGAATAGAAACCGGCCGCCTGTCTGCCGTCATGGCCGCGGTCGGGCAGCGTGTAGGCGCAGTGTGCAAAGATCAGTCCCTTGAAATGCAGGTTTTGTACCGGTTCGTCCTGCGTACCTGCTATGACCAACAGCCGGTTCGCCACGGGGCGGACTGCCACGATGTCCCGTATTCTTTCGTCACTGTAGGGGCGATACTCGAGTCGGGATTGCGCCCGATTCACAGCCCACTCGCCGGGCCGGTCCATCATGTCCGGGCTACCCTCCAGATAACAGGTATACGTCTTCTGACGTTCGGGCGTATAGAGGCTGTTATGCTTGCCCGGTCTGGTGGGTGGACGAATAAACGGCCCTTCCAGATGTATGCGCCGCCGGGCGGGCTCGATGGCTTGCACCTGCTTGCGAAAGGTCGCCCAGTCCTTGTAGATGACAATGTGCGTATCCTGCAGGTTGCTGCAATCAGCCAGCGAACCTTCGGCCAGGGTGATGCTCAGCGATGAGGGCCGGCCTTTGCCCTCGGGCATTTCATAGGCAGCCTGTGCCAGTCGCCATCTGGGTAACGCCGCGTCCGCGTTCGGCGTTCTCGCCCGGGTTGCCCGCTCACCGTTGACATAGAGTTGTTCGAAGGTGATATCAGGATCGATGGGAGCGGCCCACAATTGCGGTGAAATCGCCCGCCAGTCGGAAATCGGGGCACCGCCCGAGATGGTGACGATATCGTTTTCGTAAGCAGCGTATGTGACGGAATGCTCGGCCGTGCCGGAATCAACCGATTTGAACACAAGCGGTTCTCGCAGGCGGTACGTTCCGGCTTTGATGAGAACGGTGATGTCGAAATCGAGGCCTTCGGCAATAGCTCGGCGGACGTGTTTCCGAGCGGTTTGCAAGGAAGCGAATGGGGCATCGGGCGTCCCAGGGTTGGAATCGCAGCCGTCTGACGCTACGTAATATGTGGAACCGACGCCGGAGTCGGCTGCGATTGCGAAACACTGGACTGTCAGAGCAAGCAGCATCCCTGAAAGTACAAAGGAAAGTGCTGTATCTGTCGGTTGTCTCATGCCTTCTGCTCCAGGTAGTGTGGACTGGTTGTTGCCATGCACACAATATCCTATGCACGCACAGGGTCAGTGTAAAGTGCCATTTAGCTGCGATTATGGTCGAAAGCCAACGTGACAGACAGCCGGCCGGGTGCTATAATTGCGAATGTTCGAACTGTTCGACAATTGATGCGTTACAGGAGAATTCAGAATGGAAGACCGGGTAGTACTGGGAGCTACAGGTCTGGTCGTCTCGCGTCTTTGCTTTGGCACGTGGCAGTTGAGCCCGCGATTCTGGCTGGAACAGTCAAAATCGGATATCGTGGGAGCGATGGAGGTGGCTTTCGAAGGGGGTGTCAACTTCTTTGATACCGCTGACGCTTACGGCGACGGCTACGGCGAGACGGTTCTTGGGGAATTCATCTCAGGCAAGGCTCGTGACGAACTGGTCATTTGTACCAAAGTCTTCAATCATTTCAATCCGGATGGTTCGCGGTACCCCGATCTGCGGGCGGACCATATACGCAGACGGTGCGAGATAGAACTGAAGCGGCTGCAGATCGAGAGCATTGACTTGTATTTGCTTCACGCGTTCGATCCGCTTACGCCGCTGGACGATGTGGCGGGTGTGTTGAATGCCCTGAAGGAAGAGGGGAAGATTCGGCATTACGGCGTGAGCAATCATACGCTCGAACAGTTCCGCGCACAACGCCAATTCGGTAATTACAATGCCGTGCAGCCACCTTACAGTCTGCTTGCCCCGGGTATCGAGAATGACCTGTTGCCATATTGCCAGGCGTATAATGTGGGCGTCATGGTGTATTCGCCCTTGCATAAGGGGTTGCTTACAGGGAAGTATACGGGGCAGGAGCAGTTTACGGACTTTCGCAAGCATTGGCCGGATTGCCAGGGCGAGCGATTCCAGGGAATCTGCGAAGCCGTGCAGAAGCTTAAACCGATAGCAGACAAGTATGAGCTGAGTATCTATCAACTGGTGCTGACGGCAACACTGATGCATCCGGCCATTCACGTCGCGGTCGTGGGGATCAAGAATCCCGACCAGATGACTGAAGCGCTCGGTATGCCGAACGAGCCACTCTCGCGTGAAGACTACTTTGCGATTCGCAAGATTCTGGCGGTCGGCGCACCGGCCAAATTGCAGGATGCGCGGGGCGAGGTTAAATAGCGGCACTTGCGCCGATGGTGGTTTGCAGCGGGAGGCTCAGGCGGTTAAGCTTGTGCCAAGTTGGGTGATCGCGTAAGCACTCAAGAATGACTGTCGTAATGGTATTTGGATGAAGGAGGTATGCAATGACTCGTACAGTGATGAGCGTTTTGTTGGCGATGGTTCTGGGTATCGGGGCAATTTTCGCGGGGGGCTGCGCCACGCATCCGGTCCGGTTGGAGCATGTGGCTTTGAATGTGGCCGAGCCGGAGGCAATGGCGAAATGGTACTGCGAGAATCTGAATATGCAGGTAATGCGGGCCGGACCGCCACCGGTCAATATGCGTTTCATTGCTGATGCCGGCAGGAACATGATGCTCGAGTTGTATCACAATCCGCCCGATCAGGTGCCCGATTATCGTGAGATGAACGTTCGTACGCTGCATATCGCATTTCTCGTCGACGATGTGCGTCAGATCCGCAACGATTTGCTCGACGCGGGTGCTACGATGGCGGAGGATATCACGGTTACAGACGCGGGCGATGAGATCTTGATTCTCAGGGATCCGTGGGGCGTACCGATACAGTTTCTCACGCGGGCCGAGCCGATGCTGAAAGCGAAACACAAGTTGCCTTTCAGCGATTAGAGTGTGACACGACGGGAGGTGGACGGCGGTACTATAGTTATGAGGACATAGGATGAGACAAGAGAGCTTTTCACGACGAGAGTTCCTGCGATGCGTCGGCGGCGGGGCGATTGCACTTTCTGCGTCCGTTTTGAGTCCCAGGGTCTGCGGGCGGTCGACTCGCCGTGCTCAGTCGGACGATATGCCCAACATCGTCTTTATTCTGGCGGACGATCTCGGATATGGGGATCTCGGCTGCTATGGGCAGACCAAGATCAAGACGCCGAATATTGACAAACTTGCGGCGGAAGGCATGCGGTTTACGCAACATTACTCGGGCAATCCGGTGTGCGCGCCTTCACGCTGCACGCTTATGACGGGGCTGCACACGGGCCATGCGCAGGTACGGGGCAATAAACAGGTCGGCGGCAAGGAGGGATGGCGACTGGGGGCCACGACGGGCGGGCAGTGGCCGCTTGACGAGGGGACGGTGACTGTTGCGAAGATACTACAGGATGCGGGCTATACGACCGGCGCGTTCGGCAAGTGGGGCCTCGGCCGGGTGGGTACTACGGGCGAACCCGCGAAGCAGGGCATCGATTATTTCTACGGCTATAACTGCCAACGGCAGGCGCATACGTTCTACCCGAACCATCTGTGGCGAAATGACAAGGTCGAGTGGATCGAAGAGAATGCGAACGGACAGAAGAATGTGTACTCTCACGATGTGATTTGTGAAGAGGCCCTCCAGTTCGTAAGGCGCAACAAGGACAATCCGTTCTTTCTGTACGTGCCTTCGACAATTCCGCACGTTGCGCTGGAAGTTCCTGAGGATGCGTTGGCGCAGTACAAAGGCAAGTGGCCGGACCCGCCGTATGACGGAAAGAAGGGCTACATTCCGCATGAGAACCCGCGGGCCTGCTATGCTGCGATGGTGTCGCGTCTGGACAGAGAAGTCGGCCGGATTATGGCGCTTTTGAAGGAACTGCAGTTGGATGACAAGACGCTGGTCATTTTCAGCAGTGACAACGGACCGACGTATGCCGGCGGGGCGGACTCGGAGTTCTTTGACAGCAACGGACCTTTGCGCGGGCTCAAAGGCTCCGTGTATGAGGGAGGCGTTCGCGTTCCGTTTATCGCTCGCTGGCCGGGGAAAATCGAGCCGGGCAGCATGAACGATCATGTTTCGGCATTCTGGGACTTCCTTCCAACGTGTTGTGAACTATTGGGGATCAAACCTCCGGACGGTATTGACGGTGTTTCAATGCTGCCGACGTTGCTGGGAAGACCAGAAAAGCAGAAAGAGCACACGCTTCTGTATTGGGAGTTGCGCGGAAAGCAGGGCATCCGCATGGGTGACTGGAAGGCTGTTCGCAACAAACCCTGGGAAGAGATCGAGCTATACAATCTTTCCGTTGATATCGGCGAGGAGAATGACGTAGCGGATCAATATCCGGAAGTGCTTGAGAAGATGCAAGGGCTATTCACAACAGCTCGCACGAAGTCCGAAGTCTTTCCGCTGCCGACGCGCGGAAAGAGTTA
>CAZGMJ010000055.1:0-32923 GCA_964526785.1 uncultured Pirellulales bacterium | reverse complement strand
CAGCCGAAAGAGAAGATCAAAATACAGCGGATTTCAATAGCGCTGTCATATTAGGGTTCATATAGGGAGCCACGGCCGGCAGGCAATTCGCATTCTAAGGAGACAGGCCGAGGATCTTGGCTTGAAACCGGGCAACATCGGCATCTGCGGATTCTCGGCCGGTGGGCATCTGGCGATAAGCTGTTCACTCGGCTCTGAACCGAAGCAGCCGGCAGGCCAAGCCAGCTCGAGGCTGAACTTTGCGGGCTTGTTTTATCCAGGCATTCCTGAGGACATAGGTGAAATAATGGCGGCTCACACAGACTCCGAGGATGATACGTCGCACGTCTGCCCGGTCTTTATCATCAATGCTCCCGTCGATAGACTGACTCCTGTCGATAAGTGCCTCGATTTCTACACGATGCTACTGGAAGCCAAAGTCAAAGCGGAACTCCACATCTACAGCAAAGGCTCCCATGGCTTTGACCTTGGTACTGGTCGAGGAAAGTCGTTGGCAATTTGGCCGGAGAGTTTTGTCACTTGGCTCATCGACTCCAGCATAATCCCCCAATAGCACACCACTAGAGATTCTCGAATGCACTTGACCGACAGTTGGTCTGCCTTGATCGGCTTGGTTCTTGCGGTTTGCGGGAAGATTGGTATGCTGAGCGGCTGAGTTTCGAAGCAGTACCCTTACACGACGTGGTTTTCGCGCGATTATCGAAATAGTAGTATCCAATCAAAAGTAGATTATGGGTTTCTTGCGGATTCCCCGTCTCTTTCTGCCAACCTGGATGGACCAACCCAAGCCCCGAAGCGCGCAACAGCCGCGCCACAAGCACATTCGTTTCGCCTACGGCGCGGCTTCAGCTCCGCTTCGGCCAGCATCATAAGTTCAATAACGTCAATTGTTAATCGTTTCACTATAAACACTTACAAACCGGCGCGCAGGACTTGTTGACCGGGGCACCCTGTGTGTACATGACGACCTCGGCACGGGCATGCGAAAGGGCCGGAAACAGCCAGGCTCCACCTGAATCACCCCGCCAAATCTCGACTCTAAACGGCGCACCCTCCCAAGGCGACGTCCTTAGCCTGCGATAGGACCGAAGACCTGAGGCGGACTATGCTCAAGTTGAAGCAGGATTCTAGCGTACAATGGATTATGCAGCGGCTTGGACAGCAAAACCCTTCATGAAGCCGCAGAAATGCTTGTTGTCCGAGCAATAAGGTGGCATGATTATATCCAATTCGGTATCTCAGTATCCAACCATTCTGGGGTAATAGAGTTGACCCCGGTCCAACGATGAGAAAAGAGACGCAGACAATGAATAAGAAGAAGATGATCGTCAGCACATGTGTATGGATGTCATTCTTGGCTGTGGCACTTGGCTGCTCACTCGCCCAAGAGAAGGGGCCGGAGATTCCCGGCCTGACCGCTAAGGGCAAGAAGTGGTTTCCGGAGATTCCTGATTTTACTCGAGACGGCAAAAGGAATGATAAGCACGACTGGAACCTCGGGCCTACAGGCGCACGCGGTTGGATGTGGGGTATGCGTCTGCGCACAGACTACGCACGTCAGATTCTTATTACCAAGGTCGATCCCGGTTCGCCGGCCGACGGCATTCTCGACGTCAATGACGTAATTCTGGGCATTAACGGCAAGAAGTTTGACAGTGATGCACGTATCGCTTTTGGCAAAGCCGTTACCGAAGCTGAGAAGTCCAAGAACGGCGGACGGCTGAGACTAATCCGCTGGCGCAAAGGGAAGACGGATAATGTCACCATTCAGCTCGAGGTCATGGGGACTTACGGCCCAACGGTCCCGATGGATTGCCCCAAGTCTCAGAGAATCATGGACAATGCCTGCCGGTATATAGAGAAGAACGGTATCGGCAGAGGCATCACCGGCCACGTCAATGCGCTGGGCCTGCTGGCCAGCGGCCGAGCCAAATACCTTCCCATGGTGCGCGAGTACGCACACAAGATCCAGGTCAAAGACGCGTATGCGATGTCCTCGTGGAACATGAGTTACATGAACATTTTTCTCTCAGAATACTACCTTCTGACCGGGGACAAGGCGGTCCTCCCCAAGATTCGAGAGATGGCCCTTTACCTGGCTAATGGGCAGAGCCGCGTCGGAACATGGGGACACAACAATGCGGGTCCCGATGGAATCCTCAGGGGCTATGGTGCTATGTGCCAACCTACTCTTTCGTGTGCTGTGTCCTTGGTGCTCAGTCAGAAGTGCGGGATTGACGAGCCCGTCGTGGAGGAGGCGATTCGCAGGGCGGAGATATTTTTTCTGCATTTCGTGGACAAGGGCAACATCCCCTATGGCGATCATTCTCCTCGGGAGGTGCATGACAGCAACGGGCGCAATTCACTGGCGGTCATTCTGTTCGATCTTCTGGATAATCCGGACGCATACTGGTTCTATGCGCGCATGACCGTGGCGTCGTACGGCGAGCGTGAAGAAGGGCACACAGGCAATTTCTGGAGCTTCCTCTGGGGGCCTCTGGGCGCGATGCGTGCGGGGCCTGAGGCTGCAGCGGCGTTCATCAGCGAGCTGGAGTGGTTCTTCGATCTGGAGCGTCGCTGGGACGGTGGCTTTACGTACCAGGGCGGCGCTAATATGGATGGGGCAGAACACACCACACCCGGATGGGACACGACAGGCGCGCGGCTTCTCATGTATGCAATGTCCCTGCAGAAGCTCTACATCACCGGTAAAGGTCTGAAGGCAGAAAAAGCTCTGACCGGCAAGGCCCTTGAAGATACGCTGCTTGCAGGGCGGGATTACAACACCTGGTTCAGGGAGGGATATGTTGACACGGATTCTTACGATGCCTGCTCAAGCACGGAGCTTCTCAAACGACTGTCGAGCTGGTCGCCGCCTATGCGCATCCGTGCGGCAAAGGCGCTAGCCAAAAAGCCGGATGACTGTATTGACTCGCTACGAGCCATGCTCGAAAGCCGGGACCGTGATACCCTGCTGGGCGGTATCTATGGCCTTGAATATCAGAGAGAAAAGGCGGAGCCTGCCACTGATGCGCTGGTTGGACTGCTCACACACGAGGACGTGTGGGTCCGGTTCAGGGCAGGCTGTGCACTGTGCAGCATTGGAAAAGCTGCCAGAGACAAGGCCGTGCCGGTCATGCTCAAGATGGCGACGCGCACGTTTGCCGATGATCCGCGCGAAATGAATCAGCGCTATATCAGCTATGTGCTTTGGGGAGGCGGCGTCAACGGCGCGCCACACGGCCTGCTGCGGCGCGACATGAAGGGCGTGGATCAGGCCCTGCTGGTGCCCGCCATAAAAAAGATGATCAGGAACGAGGACGGCCTGACACGCAGTTTTGTCGCGCGCGCGATTCGCATGATGAGTTTTGAGGAACTTGCCCCACTATGGCCGGATGTGATCTACGGGTTGCAGGACCCTGCCCCCAGCGGGATTATGTTCAATGCGGACATTCGCGAAACCTGCATGAACGTGCTGGTGAAGTACCGCTTCAAGGAAGCGGTCCCCTATATCGCAGAATATGTTCGCAACATGAAGCAACATGGTTCGCAGGATCGAATATACCGGGTCATGGATACCCTGAAGAGCTACGGCGCCGCGGCAAAACCGGCATTGCCGGGACTCTATAGGGCACGGGAGTATTACAAAGAGAATCTTGGACCGGGCAAGCCGTTGGAATTCCCCAAGTGGGCTTTGAATAAGTTCATGAAAGGCCTCAACGAGGGCATCAAGGCTATTGAAGATGCCGAAGAAACACCCACGGACCTGCGCAGCATCCAGGATTACATAGAAGAAGATACCGACCAGACAAAGCATCTGGATCTGTCGCTGTTGAACGCGACCCGTCACTCAATGCAGATCGCTTTTCGGCATTTTTGTGAGTCGCAGCAGCAAAACGGCTCCTGGAAGTATGATCCGGCCATTACCTCGCTTGTGCTCTACAGTCTCATGCTGGAGCCGCAATACATCCCGGATGACAGAATTGCCGAGGCGATCACGAAGGGATACGCCTTTCTCGAGCAATTTGTAAAGCCGAACGGCGGCATCTATCATGAACACTACCGCAACTATTCAACCGCCGTCGGATTAATGGCCTTTGTCGCTGCGGGCAAACCGGAATACCGGTCGATCATTGACAACGCCCGCAATTATCTGATCGGCTTCCAATTGGACGAAGGCGAAGACATCTCACCTGCAAATGCGTACTACGGAGGCATTGGTTACGGCGGCGATGATCGTCCCGATTTGTCCAATCTCCAACTGGCTCTGGAGGCCATAAAGGCGGCCGAGGACTTCGCCGCCGCGTCCGATGGCGGGCATCCCGCTGAACAGGTCCTCAAGAGCAAGACATTGGCACCCCACTGGCAGAAGGCCCTGGTGTTCCTGCGCAGGACTCAGAACATTGAATCAATCAACGATATGGACTACGCCACTGATGACGGCGGCTTCATCTATGAAACCGGTCATTACAAGCCGGAAAGAAGCATATCTTACGGCTCCATGACTTACGCTGGACTCAAGAGTCTGCTGTATGCCGGTGTTGACAAAGACGATATTCGAGTCAGCAAGGCGTACGCCTGGATTCGCAGCAACTACAGCGTAGAAGAGAATCCACATTTCGGAACATCTTCACTATACTACTACTTCATGACCGCTACAAAATGCCTGAAGACATTTGGCGAAAATTCGATTCTGGACAGCGACGGCAACAGGCATGACTGGCGAGAAGACTTCCTCAACAAAATCATTTCTCTGCAGCACGAAGAGGGCTACTGGGTCAATCCTGACGGGCGTTACCAGGAGAATATCAGGGATTTGGCCACTGCGTATTCCGTCATCGCCATGAAACATGCGCTGCAAGCCTACTAGGCCTGTGTGCTATGCAAACGTATGTTCCAGGAACGAAAGAACAATTCCTCCTTGGAGACCGAGTTGGCTAAAGAGATTCGTGACAAGAGAAGCGCGCTATACTGTGCAAGACCGGCTTTTACCCTGATCGAACTGTTAGTGGCGATTTCGATCATCGGCGTGTTGATGTCTATACTGATACCGAGTCTGGCCAAGGTCAAGGAACAGGCACGGAGGACGGTTTGTGCGAGCCATATCCGACAATTCATACTCGGCTGCCATGCATATGCCAGCAGTCACGATGATCTCCTGCCGGGCGGTCATAGTGACGATCAACTTGTACACAATGAAGTGACGATCATGTTGGCGGAAGAGACTCGAAACGAACTCGTTGCAATGATTGATGATGAGCGGATACTGGAGTGCCCGTCTCTGACCAGCCCCTTCGCAGATCCGAACGGCTGGTTTATTCCGGGCAATGGGTATCTGATCGGATACAATTATCTCGGGGGGCATCGCGAAACACCCTGGGAACCGGCCGCGGACGGCACGATTGATCCTGATGATTACGAGGCGTGGGTGTCACCTCGAAAGGCCAGTGCCAGGGGGGACCTGGCCCTGGTGACCGAACTCAATACCTGGTCAACCTATGAGTATAACCTCTACACCTTTGCCCCGCACGGTCCGCGAGGAGCAATCACAGAGAGCGGTGACAGCCGAAACAGTAGTGCCGGGGGTATGCGTTCGGATGAACTGGGGGCGGTCGGTGGAAACCGAGGGTCACTGGATGGTTCGGTCGTCTGGAAACACACCGAAGAGATGAAGGTCAGACGCGCGACGTATCCGTTCACGAGTTGTTACGCGCTATGGTGAAAAGAGTGAGATGTGCGCCAAGTCCTGCAGAGAAGCGGTGTTTATAGTTAATCCTGACTGGACGAAAACAATGAGTCCTAACCGGTTTGCCATTATGCTAATACTCTCATTCGTATTAGTCGGCATTGGCGCTGCAGCAATCAACAGGCCGAATATCCTAAAACTATGTAGCAGCCTCCGAGTTGCGTACCCTGATGTCGAGTTCAAGCAAGGCAACGCGACTTATTTTGAAGGAGACAAAAGATGCGATATATAGGATTGGATGGCCATATCTGCTGAACTCCGAACGGAGGTTATCACGATTGAATGACAACAAAAGTAGTTGTGCAGCTTCGTCCTCGGCGAGTTCTGTGTTTATCCTCTACTACTGGGCGTGTTTCCCAAGGCGAGCATCCAAATACTCAACTACTCGGTCATCCTTAGTGCTTTTCAGTTCATCTTTTCTGCTCAACAGGTTCCCCCACTGCAGACGTAAACTCCATTCCTCGCAAAGAATGAACGCCCGCCATAACTGACATGTGTCTGGACGACTCTCTCGGCCTCGTCGATTGCAGCGTTATCCGCTTCGCCACTCGCCGATCATACGCCTCAGTCGGTGCAGAATACCATCACGTGCCAGATCGGGAGGCACAATCGCCGAAGCACACAATCTATCAATTGCCTCAGCGTTTTCACTGGCGCGAGCCGCTGCCAGAGCGGAAAGCACTTGTGGGACTTCTTCTCTGAGCGACAGTAAGCGAGCAAAGGCGACGCAGTCGAATTCCAGCAACTCACAGTTGGTGGCGGCCGTGACTGTTGCACTTCTTGGTAAACCGGTAAGCAGACTCATCTCCCCCACCAAAGCCCCTGGTTTGAGGTCAAACTCAACGTTGTGGCTGGTGTCCGAACTCTCGATACTGCCGTGCAACGTCCCGTCAACCAGGACATAGAAGGATTCGCCCTGGTCATTTTGGCGCATCAGAACCTCACTCTCAGTAAAACGGGTCCGCTTGACATCCCTTGCAACCGACTTCAACTCATCTCGGGTGAGCATACAGCGTTCATCCGGGCCGGCCATGAGCTTCCGCCCGAAGTCACTTCGCAGCAGATCGTCCACGATGCTATCGATCTCAGAGGCCAGCGGTCTTTCGTACTGCTGTGCATGACATGCTTCAAGGAAATTGCCCAGCAAGCGTCCGCTCATCGGGAAGGGGATCTCAATGCCCCGGCGTTGGAATTTGTACCAGATCATTCTCATAACATCACCTTCGATGGGCACCTTCAGCTCGTACTGCCTGGTCCAGAAACGAAGTACATATTCGATACAGAAATCTTTGAATCCTGTTATGTAAGCGTCCGGGGCGGGATGCTCTTCGACCTTGGGAATGTTGTGCGCAGCTTCCAGTAATGCCTCGATTACATTACCCGGTGTATCACCGTAGCTGGCCGCTACCGGCACTTCATGCATACGAAGGCTGTTGGGCGAGGACAAATTGCGGACTATCATCTCGGCGAGTTTGCCGTTTGGGACGATAATGACATGGCCCCCCACAGTGCGTAGACGGGTCTCGCGCCAGTTCACGAGAATCACCTGGCCGATCATTCCGTCCACGTCGACCCAATCGCCAACCGACATGGACCGGCTAGTATGCAGAGACACGCCGGCCAGCAGATTGCCAAGAACCCCTTGCATGGCAAAGCCGATAACTCCCGTAATGATCGCTGTTGACGTGAGCAGCACGCTGATGTTGTAATCAAGCCGGTATTTGATTAGCAGAAGTGCCGTGCAGAGCATGATTGCCGTACGGAGCGACCCCCGGATGAGTCGATTGAGCGGACACGGGCGCCGCATCTGTGCGAAAACCTCGACAAATATCCCCTCTGCCAATCTGATGATCGCATAGATTCCCCAGAATGCCAACCATGCTTGATAAATGCTCGACCAGGGCTCGGCCAACTGATCATAATGAAGGAACCGGTAGATAAGAAGCACGGAAAAAATGAGCACAAGCAGTGAGAATGCGATATGGCTGATCACTGCTCCAACAAATCGACCGGTGGATCGGCGCAGCCATTCGGCGCCTCCGGCTGAACCGTAACGATGATGCAGCGGAATCGCAAGCAGATAGGAAACGAACAATACCGCCAGCGCTATTGCAGCGTTTTGTATATAGGGCAATATCGGCTCAAGCCATTCAGGCATAACGAAATCCTTCCGTATGGAACAAGCAAGTTAACTGGGCGTTTGATGCCGTTCTGATAGTCATCCTGACGGCACGCCAACGCACCGGCGACTCCATCAAAAAAGATCAGTATCATCTAGACTATGCTCATCTTTATACACTACTCGCCGATTGTCAGCCATTGACCGGCCCGCAACAGTGCGGCGTTACTCATGTATGCCTTAATCTGCTGTTCCAGAGCATATAGTGACTTGTCGTCCGCTCTGGGATCGTGATGTCCGAGCAGCACGCGCTCAACACCGGCTGCTTTAGCTATCTCCAGGCAGTCCTCCCAGGACGTGTGCCCCCAGCCCAAAAAAGCCTTCTCAGTCGCTCTGGAAAAATGCGCATCCATAACCAAAACGTCAGCCGACTTGGGCTGACGGCACAGCGCCACAAATGCTCTCTCATCCTCGGCTGTTCTTCGGCCCCATTCGATATCGGTGGCAAATACAAGCGATGCTCTGCAATCACGGCCTTCTATGCGATAGGCCATGCAACCGCCGGGATGTGGCATTCTACACCCTCGTACACGGAGATGTCCGACCTCGATACCATTCGTCGTGAATTGGCCGAACCGCATCTCGGCGCTCATGTGATCGTATGAAATCGGCCAATATGGCGGACCAAGCAATAGCGAGACTGCGTCCCGGACACCACCGTCCTCGAAGCTCGGTCCGACTAACGTGAAAGTCCAGTCTCGGTCGAAGAATAGAGGATTCATAGTCAGCCCGACCATGTGGTCAAGGTGGTAGTGTGAAAACAAGATGGTCACCTCGTCGGCCTGGCCCTCAGCCAATTGCTCGGCCACGGCGCGCATACCCGTCCCGGCGTCCAGCACGAGTCGCTCGCCGCTGGAGCAGACCAGCAGCAGCGACGTTGTATCTCCCCCGAATTCATCGAAAAAGCCACCCGTGCATGGCTGGCTTCCTCTGGCCCCACCTACGAAAAGTCGCATGCTCATTTGCCCGTCATCTCCCATACACCGTCCCACGATTCCGGAGGTTCGTCACGCAATTCGGCGCATCTGCGAACATAGTTCCGAGCCGCCGGATCATCCGATAGGCGCTCAAGATACTCCATCGCCCCTTCGAAATCACCCTGATGAAAGCGATCCAATCCGTCCCGGAATACATCCCAATCCTCGGGACATCTGTCACCTGAATAACCGCTCAATTCGTATACCGGCACCGCGCTCTTTCTGCCGACCACCCGCAGATCGGCCAGCTTGCGCCCGGAGAATTCGCCGCAAGCGAGCCGCCAGGTACTCTCAGAAACCATCATTTCCGTTCCAAACGCCTTGTTTGCTCCTTCAAGACGCGAAGCGAGATTCGCCGCATCACCCAGAATGGTGTAGTTAAAGCGCTTGCGAGAACCCATGTTCCCCACCACCACTTCACCTGTATTCAATCCGACCCGCATTCGCAGGTCCGCTCCTGTGCACTGCCTGTATTGATCGCGCAATTCGGCCAGCCTCCGCTGGCACCGCAGCGCAGCACGGCAGGCCCGCACTGCATGGTTCGACTGTTCAAGCGGAGCGTTCCAAAAGGCAATGATCGCATCGCCTTCATACTTGTCCAGCGTGCCACCCTCTTCCAGGATTATGTCGGTCATCTCGCTGAGGTAATCGTTGAGCAGGGATGTCAGCGCTACCGGTCCCAGCTTCTCCGAGAAGCTCGAGAATCCGGCCAGGTCCGTGAACATTATGGTCAACTCTCGCTTCTCACCGCCAAGCTGCAGATGTTTGGGGTCGCGCAGGATCTTCTCGATCACATCGCCGCTCAAATAGTGTCGAAACGCCTGCTTGATGAAAGCTTTCTGGCGTCCCTCGGCCCAGTAGTTTGCCGTCAGAGCTCCCACCAGTCCCAGTCCTACGGCTGTCTCATGCGCAACCATGGGCCACCAGAATCCCCGGCCGTATGCCACAAAGCCAACCAGCACCGGAGTTCCCAGCCACACGACCGAAAGTGGCCCGGCCTGCCACCACCTGCCGCCATATGTCAGCGACAGTGCCGCAGCGATTGCTGTAGCCAGGATGCCTGCAACTACCATCGGAACGGCTGCTTCGGCAATAAATGAATTGGTCAAAAGATTATCCAGAAAAGTCGCGTGCACGACTACGCCCGGGCATTTGGAATTAACCGGAACCGGGCGCAAATCCAGCAGCGCCGGCGCACTGCAACCCATAAACACGTAGCAGCCCTTGAACATCTCTGGCTGAAGCACAGGCCGCTCCCCTTCACGCAGTCGAAGTTCAGACTGAACCACCGCTGCGGCTGAGACTGCCTCCGGCATACCTCCAGAGCCCTTGAAACGAAGGATCGCATTACCTTTGTCGTCCAGCGCAATGGTCTTGTCGCCTACCCGCAACTGCCCCGGCGAAGCTTCGACTGCCACGGATTCCCCGCGAGTTGTCAGCCACCCAGCAAGCCCAAGGACCGGTATCTCGACTCCGTCAAAGCGACAGAATGGCGACAGCCGTCGAAAGATCCCGTCATCATCCGGCACTCCGGCAACATGTCCCAATGCTGCCGCCCCGGCGGTGACTTCAGGCACGGGAAACACCATGCTCGTATACTCCGTCATCTCGGACATGCCTGTCTTGACGGCTGGGCGCGCCGCGTATTCCGGCCAGGTGTCCCGGCTCACCCCGGCAGCAACGGTCAGGACCGTCGGCGCGCCTGACTTCAACGACTCGACCATCGCTTCATCGTCAGATACGCCGTAGAAGGAAGGCTCGGTCAGCAGCATATCCAGGCAGAAGGCTCCCGCCCCGCCGCGCTTGCAGAATGCCGAGATCGCGCCGTACACCTCTCTTGGCCAGGGCCAGCCCCATCCGTTTTCTCGCTGCGCCCAATCCAGACTGGCTTGGTCCAACAGAATGAGTCTGACCTGTGGCGAAAGATTCTCGCGGCGAGAGAAGAACTGCGCGCGCCATGCCCATGCGGGGCCTTCCAGGGACCCAAGCCAGCCAAGCTGCAATGCAAGTAACGACACTAAACCTGCCGCCAGGCCAATCGCAGCTCCGCGCAGACATTTGTTTACATTCTTCGACATGGCATCCTTACGCCTGCGGACGTCTATCCACCCGCGATGACCGATCCCATAGCCGCCGCGAAGCGCTGCTGTCTGACAATATCCGGGGCGGTTTTGGCATCTTGCACTATCTTACGGGCCGCGGTCGCACGACTCGCCGCCGACGGATGCGTCTTGGCAAATCCCAGTCCTCCCGAATTCACCAGCCGTTCATTCATGCGATTCAACATCGATATCATCGCCATCTCCGAATAGCCGGCTTGTCTCAGAAGGGCTATGGCGCTTTCGTCCGCCTCCTTCTCCTGCTTTCTCGAGTAGCCGCTGGTCGTGAGTGTCATAACAACATCGCTGACCAGCCCCTCAAACTCGCGGGTAATTGACGCTAACTCATCGTCCCCGAACTGTTTTGCGGACTCGGCGGCAACAATTGTCAGCGCTTCGGTCAGACGCCCCTGCTTGATCGCTCGCACTCCGTGCAGGTGCTGCACATGGGCAATCTCGTGCGCGAGAACTGCTGCAAGCTCATCTTCGTTCTCACAGCATCGAACCATCCCGCGAGTCACCAGGATCAGCCCGCCGGGCGCGGCAAATGCATTGACCTCCTCGGAGTCCAACAGCATGAAGCGGTATCCGCTGAAAGTCTCAGGCCTGTCCGAAAAGACCGCCAGCGATTGGCCCAGAAGGTTCAGATATGCATTAGCTTCGGGCTGATCGAGGGGAGTGTAGCTCTTGAATACCTGTGCCGCCACAGAGCGTCCCAGATAATGCTCTTCTTCGGCTGACAAGTTCTGCCGAGTCTTCTCTATAGCTTGAGTGCTGCGATTGACCGACGCCGCCTCTTCACTGGATATCAGACCAGCATCCTGCGCCAGTTGGGTGCCCAATTCGCTTACCCTGCCACAGCCGGAAAACGCAACGGCCACAAATAGGCTCGATGCCATCGCTGCAAGAATCAGCAGCGATATCTTCCGCAGCCGTCGAAAACGCTTGCGCGACACACTGTACAGCAGACCATGGGCTGCATGAACTCTTGAAACAAAATCGGTCTTTATCATTGCCCACCTCCCGGCAGGTTGCCTTCATTCCGGAACTGCCTGATCTGATCTTCGCTCACCACGAAGGCCGCCATTCGGTCAACCCAAGTGAAGTCCAGTTTTCCTTCCGCCTTGAGTTTGGCCTCCACCTGCTCGGTGAAGCCTTTGCCTGCAAGGGCCACCTCATCGGATGACACCCCGGCGGCTGCGTCGGTGGTCCCGGCTTGCATAGTGATAGGTTTCTTCGACAGCGCCGACTCGTGCAGATAGCCTTTCTTGCCGTCTTTCAAGGTCACCGGATACCAGCCCCTCTGAGGAGACCCGGCCTCGACTATGGTGCCGTATTCCACCGTAGCGACGATCTTGCCCAACTGCGAACGAGTCGCCCTTACCTTGCAGGTCTTCACTTGAACGCTCATCGGCGTGGGAAATCCTGCACCTGCCCAGATCGCAAACACCGCGATCAGCACTTTGATCTTCATAGCTGCAGCCTTTCATTCAACATGATTGTAATGGGTGCCTTCATTCATCCAGCAAGCACCGAGTCCGAATGCACTTAATGATATACAAGACGCTGACAAACGCAAGGTGCAGCATGATTCACGGCTATTCCACGAATTGCCGGTAAACATGGGCGGTTCGGTAGCACTGAGATATCGTAATTCATATGACCTTTCTGAAATCGCATCGGCTGCCTGAACCCTGAGGGATTCCGGCAGACATGGATGAGTCAGCTTCTTGCCGGGATTCCTGAGCCACGGATCGCTGGCGCCGATAGACCAAATACGCATCGGCGGAACACGATGGTGTGGTACTTTGGACTTCTGGCCGGTGTATTCCACATCTCATTCGATCATAACCTCCGAGTCTTCATGATCCACCGCACACAGAAAGCGTTCGACACTGGGTATCATAGGCCAGGTATCTTGAGTAACGCATCCACCCTATTCAGCCAGTCCCCACGCTGGTGACTGGGGCCAACCCCTGGCCGCAAGGGTACACGTACGGCCGCAATACCCTCCCGTCGGCAGGCCTCAGATATGGATGCTTGTCATCTGAGACTTTCGAGGACACAGTGCGTCTTTTCGTCAACCGAAGACTTGCGGTGGGTTGTTTCTTTTGATCTGTGTGATTCCATTCTACGGCTTTGTCGTTTGTTCATCTCCTTTCAGGGGAAACATGCTCGATTATGAAGTCGAAATCGACGGCCTCAAGTATTCTCCTCCATGTGAGAAAACACCCGAACCTCTACCCTGACTCAAACCACTAACCTCTCCCACTTCTGCTGACGACGAACAGGGGCTTTGCCTTCGTGCCGTGAAAGGGGAAGGCGTTACCGAGACCATTAGGCTCGATCCGGACCTCCTCAAGGCCGGCTTGAATGCTGCCGAAGCCATGAAGCCCAAGAAGGCTGTCGATGAAGAAGAATCGAAAGACGTATGGCTGTGGTGGTTATAATAGCAATGATGCCGTGGGTTAGTCTGTGTTCATAGAGGGACCAAGCACCGAGCACTTGAATCGGTGCCTCCGGGCTGACTGGCGTCAACTGTTGATTCCTCTCCGCGGATAGGCCAACCATGTGGAAATCATTCCCTGAGTCGGCGACCCGAAGCATGTTACACGTTAAAGACGCAGGCAGAACCAATGGCACTGAAGGTGGGCGCATGTTCTCCTGTTGTGGGGATCGGGACAAGACGGTTTATCGAAGCGCCATCCTATGACTCCATCTACAAATGGGCAAACTAGAACTACGCCGCTGTAGCTGTTGGCGACATCACCGCTTGTTGGAGGAATCTCGTCTGCAACTGAGGTGCAGGATAGGAGCCACAGAAGAAGATGGTTAAGCATTGCGTCTGAGGGCCCCCTCTGGTAGACTTCGCAGGTATTCTATAGGAGGCTTGCTCATAAGGAGGACTCATGGATAACGATGCCAAACAGGCTGAATACCTTGTAGAAGCCAACCGCAGGATAACTGCGGAACTGGGTCGATTCATCGTCGGCCAGGAGGATGTCGTCGAGCAACTTATGATCGCGATTCTGTCGCGGGGGCACTGTCTGCTGGAGGGGGTTCCAGGTCTGGCGAAGACCATGATGGTCCGGTGCCTGTCGCAGATCATGCATCTTTCGTTTCATCGGATCCAGTTTACGCCCGACCTGATGCCCGCGGACATTACCGGCACGGAGATCATCCAGGAGGATGCCACAAAGGGACACCGCAAACTGGTCTTCCAGAAGGGGCCGCTCTTCGCTCAGATGATTCTGGCCGACGAGATTAACCGAACGCCTCCGAAGACTCAGGCGGCGCTGCTCGAGGCCATGCAGGAACACAAGGTGACTGTGGGCGGCAAGACGTACAAGCTTCAGGAGCCGTTCTTCGTGCTTGCTACGCAGAATCCGATCGAGCAGGAAGGGACATATCCGCTGCCCGAGGCGCAGCAGGACCGATTCATGTTCCATGTGAAAGTTGCGTATCCGAACCGCGAACAGGAGCGAGAGATTATTCGCAGGACCACGACCGGGTTCCACGTGGAGTTCAACAGGATCATCTCGGGCGAGTCGATAATCAAGCTCCAGCATTTTGTGCGACGGGTTCCGGTTCCCGATCACGTGACGGACTTTGTGCTGGACCTTGTTCGGCGGTGCCGACCGAACGAGCCGGAAGCCGAGGGCTTGGTGAGGGAACTGGTCGAATGGGGTCCGGGTCCGCGGGCCTGCCAGATGCTTATCGTGGGAGGAAAGGTGCGCGCGCTGCTACACGGCAGGCTGCACGTTACCATCCAGGACATCGAGGCATTGGCGCATCCGGTGCTTCGGCATCGTTTGGTGCCGACGTTTAACGCCGAGGCCGACGGCGTGACGGTTGACGACATCGTTGACCGCGTGCTGAAGGTGCTGCCTCGCGGCAAAGTCAAAGCGATCTGAGCGGACGCGTCGAGAAGAAAAGGGAGCTTCCTTATGGCCGGTATTACGGAACTGCTAACGCCGGAAGAGATTCAGACGATCGGCTCGCTCGAGATCGTTGCGAGGCTGGTGGTTGAGGGGTTTTGCAGCGGGCTGCACCGGTCGCCGCACAAGGGTTTCAGCGTGGAGTTTCGCCAGCATCGTTCGTATGTGCCGGGCGATGAGATTCGGCATATCGACTGGAAGGTGTTCGGCAAGACGGATCGCTTCTACATCAGGGAGTACGAGGAAGAGACGAACCTGAGGGCGACACTGCTGCTGGATAAGAGCGGGTCGATGGCCTATGGCAGTGGAAGCGTGACGAAATTCGACTATGCGATTCGTCTTGCGGCGTGTCTGGCGCATCTGATGCTGCGGCAGGCGGATGGAGTGGGGCTGGTGACTTTCGATCGGGAGATGGATCAGTACATTCCGCCGCGTTCGAGGCCGGGGCATTTGCGCGTGCTGCTCGATGCGCTGCAGAAATGCCGGCCGGGCGACGAGACGGAGTTGGGTGCGGTGTTTCACGAACTTGTGCCGAAGATTCAGAGGCGAGGGCTGCTGATCGTCATATCCGATTGTTTCGGCGAGATTCACGAATTGATGTCGGCGCTGGCCCATTTTCGGCACGCCCATCATGAGCTGATCGTGTTTCAACTGTGGGATCGAGCGGAGCTGGAGTTTCCGTTCGATCAGTGGACGCGTTTTGACTCGCTCGAAGTGCAGAACCTGAACTACCTGGTTGACCCGGCTCATCTGCGGAGGGCCTATTTGGAGCGGTTGGGGCAGTTTCGCGAGGAGCTTCGGAGCGGATGCCACAGGCATCGGATAGATCTTGTGCCGCTCGTGACGGACCAGCCGTACGCGCAGGCGCTGGCCGGGTATTTGAATGCGCGGAAACGATACGGATGACCTTTCTCAATGCCATCCTGTTGGGAGGGCTCTTCGCCGGGGCCATCCCGATCGTCATTCATATTATCAATCGAAACCGTTTCAGGCGGATCGACTGGGGAGCGATGCATCTTCTGGAGCAGATACTTCGCACGCAGCGGAGACGCCTTAGGATTGAGCAGTTGCTGCTGCTGCTGGTGCGGACGGCGATCCCGATTCTGCTGGCGTTGTGTATGGCTCGGCCGGTCTTGACGGGGATGCGGGCGTTGCTGGGCAAGGCCAAGACGTCGATGGTGATACTGCTCGATGACAGCTATTCGATGAACGCCGTATCGGGGAGTCAGTCGCGTTTTGCGCAGGCGAAGGCGCAGGTGCGGGAGATTGTCGAGTCGCTGCCGGGCGGCTCGGAGGTCTACGTCGGGTGGTTGTGTAATCGGGGCGACGGCATCGGGCCGAGCTTTGACAGGAGGAAGGTTCTGGCGTCGCTGGCGGCAAGAAAAGAGGGTTACGGTATGGCGCGGCCGGCCGAGGCGCTCGAGGCGGGGGCTGCGGTTCTGTCGAAGGCGCATTACGTGGATCGTGAGTTGGTGGTGGTCAGTGACTTTCAGGGGATAAGCTGGTCTGAAGACCAGACGGAGGCGCGAGGGCGGAGCATGGACTTGATTGAGAATCTGCCGATTGAGCCGCCGCTGACGCTGCTACGCGGTCCGGCCGAGGAGGTCGGTAATGTTGCGGTGGAGTCGCTGGAGGTCTCGCGTGCGGTTCTGGGGGTGGGGCAGAAGGTGATGATCCGAGTCAATCTCGTTAACCACGGCAGCGCTGCGATCAGGGACATGCGGGTGTATTTGAGGGTCGACGGGCAAAATCAGGATGCATCTCAGATTACGCTCGATCCTCGGCAGGAGGGCCAGGTTGTCTTCACGCACAAATTCACGACGGCCGGCTCGCACGTTCTGGAGGCGTACGCCGAGGCCGACGCCCTCAAGACCGACAATGTGATGAGGCACAGTGTCTCGGTGTGGGATCAACTGGAGCTACTGCTGGTCTCCGGCGACACGAATCCGAAGCCGCTGGAATCTGAGACGGCGTTCCTGCAGATTGCCCTGCAACCGTTCACGTCGGCCACGGCGGCAAGTTCGGACTTGATTCGCGCGAGTGTTGTCACGCCTGACAGGATCAAGCCCGATCTGGTAGCGGGCAACAGGGTCGTCGTGCTGGCGAATGTGCCGAGGCTGTCTGACTCGCAGGTGAATCTGCTGAAAGGGTTCGTGGAAGCCGGCGGCGGGTTGCTTGTGTTCGCGGGAGATCGGATTGACGTAGAGTGGTACAACCAGCGGCTGGCTCCTTCGCAGTCGCCGCTGTTGCCTTGCGAAGTGGCCAACCTGGTGACCGTTACCGACGAGGATGATGAAGCGGCGAGGATCGTTGCTCAGCACTACGATCACCCTGCGCTTGAGTTCTTCAACGACCCGCGCAACGGCAGCCTGTCGGGGATGAAGATCCATACTCGGTACGGTCTGCGGCCGCGCACCGCTGCGATGACGAGGACTCTGGCACACCTGGACAGCGGCGAGCCGTTCATGGTCGAACACGCATTTGGGCAGGGACGCGTGATTCAGTGCTGCACGGCGTGCGACGACGACTGGAGCAACCTGCCCATGAGGCCGTCGTATCTGCCCTTGATGCAGCAGTTGGTAACGTATCTGGCCTCAACCGTCTATCCGCCGAGGAATCTGGATGTAGGGGACAAGGCCGCGGCTCTGCTGGGGCCCGGCTTTGTGGGACAGAGCATGACAATGACCGACCCGGAGGGCAGACAGCACACACTCGAAGCAGTCGCGGCGGGATATCATAGTCTGGTCGAATATACGGATACGTATCGGCCGGGGCTGTACGTGCTGCAAACGCCCGATGAGAAGACGGTCCATTTTGTGGTCAATGCCTCACGGCAGGAGTCGCAGATCAAAGTGCTGGAGGATGAGAAATTCGAGGCACTGGCGGAGGAAATGGGTGCACGGGCGGTTTCATCATCGGCTGACTATCTTAAGCTGGACAGGCAACGTAGATTCGGGCGGGAGATTTGGAAACCTCTTCTGGCGGCCATTCTATTCTTGATACTGGCTGAGTTGTTGTTGCAGCAGCGTTTCTCGAGAGTTCGCAGATGACGAGCATTCGGTTCACAGGCGATTGGGGCATATGGCTGGGAGTGGCCGCGGCGTTGATCGCCGGGGTGGCTACCTGGGCGTTATATCGTCGTGAGACGCGGGGTCGCGGCGACGTGTACGGTCATGTACTGCCCGTGCTTCGAGCTGCCGCGGTTGTTCTGCTGGTGCTGATGCTTACCGGTCCGGTGCTGAGCCATCGGAAGGTGCTGGGGCAACTAGCGCGCCTACTCGTGTTCATGGATGACTCGGCGAGCATGCGTCTGACGGATGTTTCTCTCTCTGAGGGGCGAAAGCTGGCGTTGGCGGCGGAACTCGGTTTTCTTGGTGAGGATCTGCTGCCCGAGCACATTCTTGCGGGTCGCAGGGAGCTTGCTGCGGCGGCTACAGCGGCCAGAAACGGCGCCATGGAATATGACTCCGAAACCGCCGTGCGAGTGCGGGATGCGCTGGCGAAGTCATTGGCGCATATTGAGAAGACCCGGCTGGACAGTGACATGATTGCCCCTGCCAAGAAAGGAACTATCGGTTATCAGTTCTGGGCGAATGCGGGAATATCGAAGCTGGACGATGTTGAGAAGGTGAAGGGCTTTCCGGAGAAGCCGTCGGGGGCGGTAGAGGTCGATCAGTTTCTGGGGCGGCGCGATTGGAGCGACAACTATCTGTCGAAGATGGCAGGGTATATCTACCCCCCCACCACGGGCAAGTACACATTCTGGATTACGGCTGACGATATGGCCCGGCTGTATCTGAGCGAGGATGAAGGAGAGGCGGGCAAGAAGCTCATTGCCCGCGTTGATTCGTGGGCGCCGCTGGATCAGTGGCAGCAGAAGTCCAGTCAGAAATCCAGGCCGATTATGCTGGAGGCAGGGCGCCGATACTACATCGAGGCAGTGCACATCGAGCAGAGCGGGGGCGACCACGTGGCCGTAGGCTGGGAGCTTCCCGACGGAACGAAGGAACGGCCTATCGGTGGAGATCGGCTCTCACCGTATAAGAGCGGGGGCGGGGGAGGCATATACGCCGGCTCGAGGGACAGCATGCTGAAGCAGTTTCGTGATGACCTGCTGGCCCCTGCAGAGAAGCTGACGAAGGACGGACAGGATAATCCACGGGCGTCAGCCCAGCGGCTGGCTGAACTGTCGGCGGCGGTCGAACCGTGGCAGGAGATGCTCGATCGCGCGTTCGAGAGATGGGCACAGGGGCTGGTGCGGTCCGGCGTCGACGAGGTAGCGAGTGCAATCGAGAGGATCGATGCGATGAGCAGGCGGGAGCGGATCGAGGCACTCTTGCTCGGCGGCGAAGAACCAGTGCTCGAACAGCTGGCGAACGAGCATAATGTGGCCATGGTGGCGTTCGGCGCTCGAGAGATCACGCCTTTGTGGCACAGTCGTGCAGGAGCGGTTGACTCGGCGGTGCCCTTCCCTGAGACCCTTGAGACAGCCGAGCCGGCCGACTCGACCAATATATCGTTGAGCCTGCTGACTGCGATAGGGATGGGGCAGAAGGCTCGGGAACAGGTCAGAGAGGGTGAACTCACCGACCGCATGGCGGCGGTTATCCTCTCGGATGGCAGGCACAACTTCGGTCTTTCGCCGCTTCACCAGGCCAAGGTGTGCGGCAGTAGCGGAATACCGGTCTACACGGTGGGGCTCGGCTGCCTTCGGGGCGGATCAGACCTTGCGGTGATGGCGGTCGATGCGCCGGAGTCGGTGTTCTTCAAGGACAGGATCAAGGGGCGTGTGGCGTTGAAGGACAACATGCCAACGGGGAAGGCCTTCAAGCTGCGTGTCGAGGGCTACGGGCGCGTGCTGTGGGAAGAGGAGCTGACCAGCTCAGGGGCCGGACGCAGGCTGATCGAATTCGACTTCGGCATCGAGGAACTGGTGCAGGATCAACTGGCGGGAAAGGACAGCCGGTTGCAGTTCCAGAGCCAACCGATGCAGTTGCAGGTCTCGGTTGCGGGACTCGAACAGATCGACATTGAGCCAGGCAACGATCGGAGCCAATTCAGATGCCAAGCCGTCCTCAGGCGCAACCGCGTTATGATACTCGACGGTCGGCCCCGGTGGGAGTTTCGGTATATTCGCAATCTCTTTGAACGGGATGACAAGTGGGAGGTCAGTGCGGTATCGGCAGATCCGACGACGCGCGATGGCGGGATCAAACGCGGTGACACGCCGGGGCGCTTTCCGGCCACCAGGGAGAACCTGTTCAGTTACGATCTGATCATTGTCGGGGACCTCCCGTCGGAAATGCTCAAAGAAGAGGAGATGGAGTGGATTCGAGAGGCGGTGAGCCGTAAGGGGTGCGGAATTATCTTCATCGACGGGCTGCGAAAGCATATGCACGAATATGGTCAGACGCCTTTGGCCGAGCTTGTGCCCGTTTCATGGACCGACGAGCAGGTGATCCGCAACCCTCAGTCGCTTCGACTGACTGATCAGGGAGTACTCCGATTGACAGATCGCGGCGTCGATACGGCGGCGCTGACACTGTCGGCCGGGGTCAAGACCAATTCGGAAGTCTGGGCGTCTTTGAAGCCGCCGCACTGGCTGGCGTCGGTGGAACCTCTGCCCGGCGGTGAAGTTCTGGTTGAGGCCCGACTGAAGGACGAAGAGACTCCGGCGATTGTGTATCGCAGGGTCGGTGCGGGTAAGGTGCTGTACATGGCCTTCGATGAAACGTGGCGGTGGCGGTACCGGGTCGCCGACGAGTACCACCAGAAGTACTGGAACCAGATCGGGCGTCTGATCATGGCGCCGCCGTTTGCAGTAGCGGATCGTTTTGTGTCGATTGACTGTGGGGCTCTGGTGTATACACCGGGGCGCAACGCGGAAATTCGAGCACGAATACGCGATACAGAGGGACGGTCTGTTACCGAAGCACAGGCTGTGGCTCATATATACCGCGACGGCGCCAAAATAGCCTCGGTCGATCTTGAACTCGATGAGAATGACGGTACGTACCGAGCACAGAGCGGCGCACTGCAGGCTGGTGAGCACGAGGTCAAAATTGAGGTCGTGGGATATCCACCCGAGCAGATGATCGCGGTGGGGCGGTTCTTCGTCGAAGCGCCGGAATCTGGGGAGCTTACAGAGCTTACGTGCGATGAGCAGTTGCTCAGGCAGATTGCCGAAACGTCCGGGGGCCATTTTGTGTGGGAGCATGAGCTTTCGGGGCTGTTGGACGAGCTTCGTCCGCTGAGCTCGGGGCGGGTGGTTGAGACCGAAACTGTGCTGTGGCAGAGTTACTTGTGGTTTGCCATCGTGGTTATGTTGCTTACAATAGAGTGGGTCCTTCGCAAACGAGCCGGCATGCTTTAGCGGCCGGTGGTGATGAAAGAACGATTATGGGCATCGAACTTGATCCTAGAACGCGCAGGAAGCTGGAGGCATTCGGACGACGACGCAGGCGTTTGATTGCCGTGCGCGGGGTGTGCTCGATCATCAGCACTGCCCTTGTGGCGATGACAGTTGTTGCGATCGTTGATCTGCTTGTGGTTTTGCCGGATGCGGTGCGTATGAGTCTGAGCTTGGGAGCCTATGTGCTGGCCGGGGTGGTGTTCTACCGGACGTCACTGCGGTGGTTTGTGCATCGGCCGGGCATGACCGATCTGGCGAGGATGTTCGAGGCGGATCACAACGACTTGACAGAGGAGGTGCTCTCGGCGGTTGAGCTTGGGGCGGGTACGGCGAAGGAGACAAATGACTCGGCCAGTCTGCGAGTGCTGGTGCAGCGGCGGGTGGCGTCTTTGATCCGGCCGTATCAACCGGGGAAGATGTTGCCGATTCGGACGGTTCGTCGGTGGATATTGATGGCGATGGCGGCGGTTCTGCTGTGCGTGGGACTGTCGATCATTCCGGGGCTGCGTTTTCCAAAGCTGATGGCGAGGGCGTTTTTGCCGACGGCGAACATTGCGCGGGTATCGAATCTGCAGATCAGGATAGTCGAGCCCGGGGCGAGCGATGTTTCGGTTCCGAGGGGCGATCCGGTAAGCGTTGTGGTCGAGCTGTCCGAGGCGACTACGGAAGATGTAATTCTGGAGTCGTATGTCAAGGGCGTGGACAACCGCAACGTAATCCGAATGGAGCCGAGCGGTCAGTTGCAGTATGGCACAACGGTTGTGGTCGCCGACGAGAGTCTGAGATATCGCGTGCTTTCGGGCAAGGCATCGACCAAATTCTACACGATCCACTCGCGGCGCAGGCCTCACGTGAAGGTCTTCCACAAAACGTATGATTACCCGGAATACAGCGGGCTCGAAGACGAGGAGGTTTCCGAGGAGGCCGGAGATTTGCGGGCACTTCAGGGGACGAAGGTGGACCTTAAGGTCGAAGTCGATCAGCCAATAGAGAAGGCCGAGCTGTGGATAGATATAGACGAGGAGCGACAGGTCGTTCCGCTGAGCGTAGCCAATCCACAACTGGCGTGTGGAGAGTTGAAGCTCGTGCAGTCCGGGACGTATCGCGTGCATCTGGTGGCGAAGGACTCCGGATTCGATAACAAGTTCGCGCCGAATTACGAATTGACGGCGCTGGGTGACCTGGTGCCGGACGTTCGGATAACGCAGCCGGACGAGAACAAGATTCTGCCGTCCGATGCGCTGGTGAGGCTGACGGGTATGGCCAGTGATGATCTCGGGCTGGCTGAGGTTCGGCAGATGTACAGCCTCAACCAGGGGTTCTGGCAGCAGATGACGCTCGGGATGAACTGCGGCAAAGAGCATCCGGTGAAGATGAACTGGGATCTGCTGAACCTGGACCTCAAGCCGGGCGATGTAGTTTCGACCAAGCTTGAAGCTACCGACCTCAAGGGCAACGTGGGAGAATCGATAACAGTCCAGATAACGATAGGCTCTGAGGGTTACTCGACAGATGGCATGGACAAGCTGGCCGTCAGGACGCGGCTGCAGGATGCGCTCGAGGCGTTCAACGATGCAGGCAGGAAGCTGCGTGAGAATCTGAAATCCCTCCAGGAGGAGGTGAAAAACAATCCTTCAGGCGACGATAAGCACCGCCTGTTTCTCCAGTCGGCCAGGCGCGAGGCGGACAAACTCGAGGTGTTGGGGCTCGATGCGTGGGAACTGGTGCAGGAGGCTGTCAGGCAGGAACAATCGCCTCAGCGGTCGCAGGATCTGATATCAACAGGTCGAATGCTCAGCCGCCTGCGTCGCGATACCCTGGGTCGGACGCACGCGCAGATGGACAGGCTGGAGGAATTCGACCAGATTTCCAAGGAGGATGCCGACGGGCTGATGAACACCGCGGGGCCGCTCGATTGGCAGTCGAATCAGATCGCAAGGGCGCACAAGGATCTGCTGGCGGAAGCGCATCTGGAGCTTGCGACTCGCGAGGTGATTCGACTACAGAGCAATGAAACCAGGATGCTTGAACAGGCTCGCGCTGAAGGCAAGTCGCGCGATGAGACGTTGCGAGAGGGAGCGTGGGTACGGCTGGGGCGCCAGCAGCGGGCGGCATCTCGCGAACAGGAGCAGGCCGAGCAAATCCTGGGCGAACTGCAGGCGATAAGCGGCTATTCGCAGGCCAGGACGATGGGCAACGTGATCAAGAGGCTGGCCGAAGACCGAATGGCGATGGATGAGGTGACGGAGGCGCCCAAGCCGGATTCCGAAGAGCTGGTCAAACGCAGCGAGCAGAGGCTCAAAACGCTGGAAGAAGCGGTCAAATCACTGCAGTCGGCGCAGCGGAGTACGTATTCGCAGTTGTCGAGACATCGCGAGAGTCTGGCCAAGTCGGCGGGCATGGCCGCAAGCGAGCTGTCCACACTGCGATCGAAGGTCGACAGCGGCGCCAACAGCCAGAACGATTTGCAGCATCTGCTGGGCAAAGCCAACGTCGAGCCCGAGAAGCTAGATGAGCGACGGGACAGAACCAGTGCGGCTGTTTCAGAGGCCGAACAGAGATGGGCGTCGTCAGTTGGGCAGTTGAAGGACTTCGCGCGTTTAGAGGACTCGCGCGTGCAGGCAGACTATCCGTTCATCTCCGATACTGCCGATACTGCGGCGGCGGTCGACGCTCTGCATACGACGGCGATCGATCCCGAAGCAACAAAGAAGGCCGGCGAGGCTATCTCCAAGATCGAGAAGGCGTATCGAATTCTGGAAACGGGTCATTGGGTCGTCGAGAGGAGAAACCACCTGCGGGATATGACGTGGCGTGAGCGATGGGATCTTGCGGAGGCGGATTCGTTGGACCAGCCGCTGAGGTATTGGTCTGACTGGGAGAAGTCACTGAGGCCCTACGGGAATATGATGCGGCGATCGGGCTTCGATAATCCGGTGAGAGATAAGCTGCAGGAAGCTGTGCAATCAAAAACGGTCGAGAAGATTCGCAGAGAGGCTGATAGGCGCAGAAACAATAATGAGTCAGTCGAGTCGGTTGCACGGGATATGGAGTTGTTGACGAAGTCGATGGAGGAGGTTGTCGAACTGATGCAGCCGCAGATGCAGCAGGCAAGAGAGGTGATCGCCGAATATGCACCTTCGCTGGCGGAGCAGCTTGCGGCGGCTTCGGAGATGGCCAGCAAGATCGAGGAGGATACGCAGTCTCTGGTCGATGAGGCCGAGGATCTTGGTGGCCTTGAGACCCAGGAAGAGGCGAGCGGTCTGCTGGAGGATCAACTGCAGCTCAATGACCGGCTTGACAGCGTTCGTGACGCACTGCGACGGGATGCGAATCGCCAGAATCTGAGCAATGAAGAGTCGCGAGAGCGTGCCCGTGATGCGGATGACGCCCTTGCGATGCTGCGACAGCCCCCACCCAGGGCGGAGGAGTTGCTTGGCGAGGCTGCGGCGACGACTGAATCCGAACCCCAGCAGCAGGCCCTCGAGCAAGCTCTTGAGCAGGAGGGCAAACTCAGTGATGCATTGGATCTGCTGGCACAGCACTACGAGAATCTTGAGTCGGGACAGCCCGAGCAGACCCGGACGGCGCTGCGGGCGACCGAGCAGGAAAACATAGCCGCCTACGGCATCGAGGACCAGTACGAGCAGGTTGACCAACTGGCGCAGATGTCCCGGATGCCGGCGGATCAACTCAAGCCCTTGCTCGAAGAGGAACTGACGCACAACGCAGGGATGCAGCAGGAGTTGGGGCAGATCGTTGATGACACTCTGCAGCAGGCAACCCGGAATCTCGAGCAGATGGTTAGCCGAGAGCAGAATATTGGCGAGCGGCTTGCAAAGGTCGCCGAGCAGCAGAGCAAGAATGACCAGGCCGTAAGACAGCATGAGGAAAGGATGAACCGGCTGGAGGAGAGGGCACGCGAACTGGCGGGCCGGGCCGAACAACTGGCCAAGACGGACATACCGAGAGTCGCAGAACGGGCACGACAGGTCAGTGATGCGGCCGAGGAAGATTTCTCGAATGCCCGTGAGGCGGCGCAGGATGCGTCGGAGCAGATGCCGACGGAGTTCGATGCCGCGCCGAGTGCTCTGACCGAGGAGGTGGAGGAATTCGCGTCGATGATGGAAGCGGCGGGCAACGACCTGAATGCCGGCGGGCGGAAGACCGAATCGTCGGCAAATAACGAAGCGCGTCAGCAGGCGAGGGCGGCAGCTCAGCAGGCTCGCGATGCAAACAGACAGGCCGATCGTTCTGCGAGAGACGCAAGGCAATTGGCCAAAGAACTGCGTGATGCGGCCAGGCGCAGCTCGGCGCAGATTCAGCATAGCGATCAACAGCAGGATCAGGTTAACGAGATGGCCGGGCCGGTGACGGAGGATTTCCAGCGAGCAGCGAGTCATGCCGAACGCCTGGATCTGCCAGAGGCGGGCGCGCTGGCGCAAACGGCCGAGGCAATGGAGTCTATCTCGGAGAATGAGCTGCCGACAGCACTGGATGCTCTTGAGCAATCGCCCGCGGCCCAACCGGCTCAGGCACCGGTTGAGCAGGCACGCAGCGCTTTGGCCGAGCAGCTCGGCGAGATGCAGGAGATGCTGCCGGAATCGTCAGCCGCCCAGTCGGCCTCAACGGCACCACCCAACATGCAGGAGCAGGTGGATCAGTGGATGGCTCGGGCACTGGATCAGTTGGAGGCGGCGGCACTTGCCCAGGCTGCTCAGCCGACAGACTCTCAACAAGCGGCACAGGCTTCTGCGCAGGCGCAAGCACAGCAGGCCATGCAGCAGCCGCTGATGAGCCAGCAGGCCGCGATGGCACAGAGTCGCGCAGCAAGTAACACCGCACCGCAGAGCGAGAGCCTGACCCGGCGTGCCATGGCGTCGCTGATGTCTGGCAGCAGGGCTTCTGATGATATGCCGCCGCCGACGGGCCGACCGCTACCGGAGCACTTGCGGCTGCGCAACGGGAGGTGGGGCCAGCTTCGCAAACTCGAAGCCGTGGACATGATGCAGTCGCGCGGCGAGGTTATTGCCGAGGAATACCGTGAGATGATTCATACGTACTTCGAGGTTATCTCACGACGAGCCAAAGAAAAGTGAGGCCGCAACGTTTGGAGCATCTCTGACAGAGGACGCCAATGATAATTTTCCGTCGGAATCGTAGGTTTCTAACAATGGTACTTTGTGCTTTGGCAAGCGTTATGCCGGTGCAGCAACCTCTCTTGGCCGCGGTGCCGTCTGCGGGCGAAATAGAGCTGCAGGACCAGGCCGAGCAGGACAAGCAGTGGGAGCGGGTTAACGAGTGTGCCAAGAAGGCTGTCGCGTATCTGTTAAGGCAGCAACAGGATAGCGGCGCCATCGTCGATAACAATCGTCACCATACTACGATGAGCGCGCTGGCAATCATGGGGATGCTGGCGGTGGGTCACAAGCCCGCCGATGAGACGCCGGAGGGGGCCGCGATGAGAAAGGCGCTGAAGTACGTCCTGCAGGCGGACCGCATCGACGACAGGGGCTACTTCGGCAGTCGCGATGGCTCTCGCATGTACGGCCATGGGATAATCACGCTTATGCTGGCCGAGGTTATGGGTATGGGCGTCGACGATCAGCAGGACAAGCTGATTCGCGAGAAGCTCGAGAAGGCTATCGGGCTGATTCTCAAAGCGCAGGGCGTCAAGAAGAACGACCAGAAGCACGTGGGCGGATGGCGGTACAATCCGGATTCCAGCGACAGTGACCTTTCCGTGGTCGCGTGGCAGCTTATTGCACTTCGGGCAGCGAAGAATGCCGGCATCGACATCCCCAAGGAGGCCATCGATCAGGCCATCGACTATGTCAAACGGTGCTATCGTAAGTACGACAAGGACAAGAGTCAGGGGTACTTCTGCTATACGCCGGGTGAATCGAATATGAGATTCGGCTCGGCGGCGGGCGGGTTCTGCGTGCTGCAAATCTGTGGTGAGTATGACGCGCCGGAGGTCATAGGCGCCGCCGATTACTTTCTGCACTACGACATCCCGTCTCTGCAGAAAAGAGAGTATTTCTACTACGGCATGTACTACTACGCTCAGGGCATGTTTCAGCGTGGCGGCAAGTATGCCCGGCGTGCACAAAAGGTCGTCCGTGAACTGCTTATCGACCGCCAGCTTGAAGACGGGTCATGGCCTATGGGACCGCGAGATGAAAGCGGAGGGAAGGTCTATGTCACTTCACTGGCGCTGCTGAGCCTGTCGATACACTATCACTTCCTGCCGATCTACCAGCGATAGACCACAACCGTGATCTCCAGCAGCGCCGAATCTCACTATATACTATGGCCACCGGACGACCTCTTCCGATTCAGATTCTGCTGGGGTATGCGTGACACGTCGTATCCATTGTGACACTATACGGCCAGATTTCCACAAAAACGGATCTTTTTAAACACCCGTCAAGCTCAAATAAGGATGGCGGACCTGTGTATTGGGCCTAACTTCGTTCTTGTTGTCCGGCGCACCCTCCGCACGTCAATCGGCCGACAGTAGGCCAACGTAACAGAAGATGCTCGACACAGACTCTTGCCACGAACACTTCGGCTCACTCTAAATGTGAACTGGCATGATCGATTCATTAGGCAACTGGTAATTCTCGTCACATATTTACGGCTGAGTCGAGTTCCTATTGCACGTTGATTTCATCGCTTACGCGATAGTAGTCGAAGTCCACGAAACCCCCTCTGGTCTTGGTTGCGAAGTTGAACAGCCCGAAGCGATAGCCCATGAAATGTGGCAGGGTGTAAGACATCTGCAGGATTGCACCTATCTTTGTCCACGTCTTGCTATCCAGGCTGTAGTAGAAATAGGCCTTGTCCGTACGGTTCCTGAAGTCACAGTTGATCTTGAGATACACGGTCTGCTCCACCAGCGGGATGCTCTCGACTTCCGTGGGCGCTCTCGATTGGGCACTGACCATGATAATAGATTTGTCGTCACCTTCCATCTTGACGCCTATGAACCCGTATCTCCTCTGCAAAGCGATCAGGCCGGCACAGTCTCCGTCTTTCATTTGGGCAACCTCGATTTTGGTGGTCGCGGAACTCACCGGGCCGAAAGTACGCTGGGTCAGTGTGTTACGGGCCTGGACGACTTCGCTGTCCACCCGTCCGGTGGTAAGACGCAGATAGCCGCTACGCTCGCCGATCGACCAGTAGCGGCTGTTCGGGTTGTGGTTCCACTGCCACGCCAGGGGCAGTGGTTCGCCGGGCTTTCGATTGAATTCGTCAGAAGCCACGATGTTGCCGAGCCCTTCTTCTGTGTCGTCAATATCGAGCGTCGTAGGAGCCTTACCATCGATACCAAGTACCGGCCATCCATCCTCCCATTGGACCGGCACCAGCCAGGGACTACGTCCCACCGATCCGTTATCCTGGAAAAGAAGGGCGTACCATTTGCCATCCGGTGTGTCTATGAGACAACCCTGAGCGACCCCTTGGTCATGAAGTATAACCCTGCCATCATAAGGGCCGGTGATCTTGTCGGCGCGATGAATAATCTGCGTCCGCATATCGCCTCGAGGCCATATGATATTCATGACATAGTACTTGCCATTGATCTTGCGCAATTGCGAGCCCTCACCCCGCAAACCAGTATTGCGACCCGCCACGGAAATGGCATTCCTGATTACCACTTTGTTGAAGCCGCCCTCCTTTATGCCCGACAGATCCGGTTCCAACTCTACCAGTTGAAGATCGCCGACGCCGTAGAGCATATAGACACGCTCGTCATCATCGAAGAACAAGGAATGATCATGCAGTGACGGCTCAAACGAAGTCTCCTTCCAATCGCCCTTTTCAATGTCCGTGGTCGTGTAGATATGGGTTCGGCCGCTGGTGCTGGAAAACGTGGACACATAGTACGTACCTTTGTGGTAACGCAAACTGCTGGCCCATGACCCGCGGCCGTAGCAGTTTCTGCCGTTTTCCAGGTTCATCGCATCGTTTTCGACCAGTCGATCATAGCCATAGCCGATCAGTTCCCAGTTGACCAGATCCTTCGACTTCATGATGGGCAGGCCAGGAGTCATGTGCATGGTGGTGCTGCTCATGTAGTAGGTGTCGCCTACGCGGATGGCCGCAACATCCGGCACATCGGCCCAGATCACGGGATTCTGGGCTGGTTTTGCATGCGAGTCTGCATTTGAGGATGTACAAACACATACTAGCGCAAGGAGCAACAGTTGATTTCTTTTCATGGCTTGTCCTCATATTGAATGGTCATTTCTATACGTGCAAAACCTGTGTGCTACAATTATTGCTAATTACAGAATACTTGTCGAGTAGAGTGCTCGCCACTGCTTGGCTTAGCATCGCACCTGCTCAACAAGGAAACTCGAAATAACTGAGGCCTGACGAGCGTCTTGACTGACGAATCTGAACTCGGACGGGTATGGTACAATGTTGGCGTCCGGCCTACTACTACTGCAGGATCATCATTATGAAAGGCAGACCGATGCGCAAATCTATCCTTACCTATCTTGCCATTTCGATGCTGTTTACCGAATTCGCCGGCGTATTGTTCGCGGCGGCTGAGTCACCCCTTGCCACCCCACTCAAATGGAAATCTACGGGCGTGCTGATCAAGCCGATCTCTGACGAAACACACAAGATCGTGTCAGTCAAAGACCCTACGGTCGTCCGTTACAACGGCCTGTGGCATGTCTATGCCACCGCATACTCGACGTCGGCCAGAACCTGGTCCATGGTGTACCTCAACTTCAAGGACTGGGCTGACGCCCCCAAAGCCAAACTCACCTACATCGACGTCAATCCGGGCTTGAGAGGGTATCACTGCGCACCGCACCTCTTCTATTTCACCCCGCACAAGAAGTGGTACCTGATCTTCCAGTCGCAACAGCCGCAGTATTGCACCACCGACGACATCTCCAGGCCGGAGACCTGGACAGCCCCGAAGAACTTCTTTGACAAAATGCCCGCGAGCACCCCGAGGCTTCCGATCGACTATCATGTCATCTGCGACGACACCCACGCCTACCTGTTCTTCACCGGCGATAACGGTCGATTCTATCGCAGCCGGACCAGGATCGAGGACTTCCCCGAGGGCATGGGCGATATCGAGGTTGCCATCGAGGAAAACCGAAATGACCTTTTCGAAGGGAGTATGACCTACAAGATCAAGGGGACCGACACCTACTTGACCATTATCGAGGCCCTGAGCCCGGCTAGATACTACCGCGCCTGGATATCCAAAGACCTGAACGGAGAATGGACGCCCGTGCCCGGCGCCGACTCATGGGAAAGCCCCTTCGCAGGCATCAACAACGTCACCTTCGAAGACGGCGTGGAGCCCTGGACGAGGGACATCAGCCATGGAGAGTTGCTTCGCGACGGATACGACGAAACACCGACAGTTGACCTCAATAACCTGCGCTTTCTTTACCAGGGGCGTGATCCGGCTAGCGGTGGCAACTACAGCCTCTTGCCCTATCGGCTTGGACTGCTGAGCCTGCATCGCAGCCCAGGTGATTCCGGGCCCGCTCCCGTAAACGCCGCAGCACGTGAAGATTCGCCCTCGCCGGGCGCTCGCAGAAGCGGACGACGAGGTATGTTCGGCGGACCGGTCGAGCTGGGGCCGGACGATAAGCCCGCCTTTGCCGATCCGCCTGCCGGGTTCAAAGCCAAGAGAGAGGATATCCCGCACGGCGAAATCAAGATGGTCGAGTACGACTCAAAGACGGTCGGGACCCGTCGGAAGATGCTCGTCTACACCCCGCCAGGCTATTCTACCGACAAGAAATATCCGGTGCTGTATCTGCTCCATGGTATTGGCGGCGACGAAACCGAATGGCGGCGATTCTGCCAGCCCGAAAACATCATGGATAACCTGCTGGCCGACGGCAAGGTCGAGCCGATGATCATAGTCATGCCCAACGGCCGGGCTCAGAAGAACGACCGGGCCGAAGGCAATGTCTTCGCCAGCGCGCCGGCCTTCGCCGCATTTGAAGGCGACCTGCTCAATGACGTGATTCCCGCCATTGAGGCCAAGTACTCTGTTCGTGCCGACCGCGAGCATCGGGCCCTGGCGGGCCTGTCGATGGGTGGTGGCCAGTCCCTGAACTTCGGCCTCGGCAACCTCGACTTCTTCGCCTGGGTAGGAGGGTTCTCGTCAGCACCCAACACCAGGCCTGCCGCCGAAATCGTACCTGACCCGGCAGCCGCCAGGAGGAAGTTGAAGCTCCTGTGGCTGGCCTGCGGCAACAAGGACGGCCTGATCCGAATCAGCCAGCGTGTCCACAACTACCTCAAAGACAATAACGTGCCGCACATCTGGCACGTGGACTCCTATGGCCACGACGCCACCGAATGGGGCAACAATCTCTATCTCTTCGTTCAGCATCTCTTCAAGGCGGTTCCTCCGACACTGCCCGCTCCGCCGGCGGCCGCGGCTAGGGATAAGCTGGTGATACGGGTAGCGTGCGGGGCCTATGAGCCCTACACCGACAGGGACGGCAACCTCTGGCTGCCCGACCAGGTCAACGCTCCCGGCGCTTCGCTTACCCCGCCCGACGGCATGACGGTAGAACGTGCCGAGCAGTTCGAAGTCCCCGATGTCGCGTTCCCGCAGATCTTCCGGACCGAGCGCTACAGCATGAGCGCATACGAGTTCAACCTTCCCAACGGCAAGTATACCGTCCGCCTGCACTTTGCCGAGTGCTTCACCGGCATCACCGGCGTCGGCCAGCGCGTATACTCATTTGCCGTGCAGAACCGCAAACCCGAGAAGGACTTCGACATCTACAAAGAGGCCGGTGGCCCGTATAAGGCGATACGGCGCGAGTACAATGGCGTCGAGGTCACCGATGGCAAGCTGAAGATCACGTTCACGCCGAAAATAGAAAACCCCGCAATCAATGGTATCGAGATCTTCGGCGAGTAGACAAGGCCACAATATGCAGACGAAGGAAGCAGACAGTGAGAATGGGACGAACAATCATTACGATAGGTTTGGTACATCTGTTTATTGGGGTGGTCTCGTGTATGGCCACCCCCGCGGTTCCCGCTTTAAAGAACGTGTTCAAGGACCACTTCCTGATTGGTGGAGCATTGAATCGATGGGTGGTAGCAGGGCGCAATACCGGGGCGGTCGAAATCGCCGTCAAGCACTTCAACACCGCGACCGCAGAGAATGCAATGAAGTGGCTATCTCTCAATCCATGGCCCGGTCGCTACAACTGGGAGGCGGCCGACGACTTCGTGGCCTTCTGCGAGAAGAACGAGATGGTGGCCATAGGACACTGCCTCGTCTGGCACAGCCAGGTCCCGCGATGGTTGTTTCGTGATGATGCTGGAAATGCGCTGACACGGGACACCCTCCTGACTCGCATGAAAAACCACATCATGGCCGTTGCAGGCCGGTATAGAGGTCGGGTCAAGGGCTGGGACGTTGTGAATGAAGCCCTTGAGGGGAACGGCACACTGCGAAACAGTCAATGGCTGCAGATAATCGGTGAAGGCTCAAAAGAAAAGGTAAGCGTTCAGGCGTTTTTGGTGAAACAGGTCGTGGTTTGTATTAACGATG
>CAZGMJ010000054.1:0-33116 GCA_964526785.1 uncultured Pirellulales bacterium | reverse complement strand
CCCAATCCCATCTGTTTGTAAAGCAAGAACTTAAGCTCTACTCAGCAAGCCCTATTTAGCCATGTGGTAATCGACGGGAGCGGAACGGCGATGGCTGTATATTGCAACGGCAGTCGCTGAATCCTCTGCGAAGGTTCTTCTGCCGTCTCAGCATACTCCAGCTAACCGGCTCCAATCTCGGTTCCAGCCGTTCTTTTCGGCCGTTGGTGCGGGCTCTCGACGCTGCATTTGTCGGTCGCGGGCGGAGGGTATGCAATAAGTCGTTGACCCGGCGGGGGTTTGCGGTAATAATGGCCGGTCTCTGATTCTGCGGATCGTCGAGCGTGCACCTGGTGTTGCGTGTTCGATAATCCGGCTTTTGAGATTGGTTGCATATGTCGCAGGATAGCAGCGAAAAACCGAAGGTCGAGGGACACACCGGCCGGCAGAAGGACCGGGCGGCCGAGATCGCCAACACGTTCGAATGGCTGATTACGGCTTTCATTCTGGCGTTCGTTTTCCGGGCGTTCGTGATGGAGGCGTTTCGCATCCCGACCGGGAGCATGGCGTCGACTCTGATGGGGGCCCATTTCCGCGTGCGCTGCCCGCAGTGCGGCTACGAGTATCAGCACGGCTTCAGTCCGCGGGATTACGGCATGGGCGAGGACAGCGTCCCGGCCGGGGCCCAGCAGATGCCGCCGACGCGCTGTCCGAGCTGCAACCACTTCCCGCCCGGGGGCCCGCCGGTTTCGGTCGCCAATGGGGATCGGATTCTGGTGCTCAAGTGCATCTATCAGTTCTTCGATCCCAGGCGGTGGGACGTGATCGTGTTCAAGAACCCGCTGGAGCCGCAGATCAACTACATCAAGCGTCTTGTGGCGCTGCCGGGCGAGACGATCGAGATCATAGACGGCGACGTCTACATCGACGGGCAGATCGTTCGCAAGCCGCCGAAGGTGCAGCAGGAACTGTGGATGCCGGTGTACGACCACGACTTTCAGCCGATCAAGCCGAAGGAGCCGACGTTCAGCATGCAGTACAACCGCCCGTGGGTGCAGCCGTTCCGTACGGCCGATTCGGACTGGGACATCCATCCCGACCATCCGACGGTGTTTCAGCTCGACAGCGACCCGGGCGACCGCCAGACGATGCATTACGACAGCGGCGGCGATCTGGATTTCCGCGCGACGTACGCCTACAACGCCATTCGCGAGTATCCGTACCTGCCCTACTGCAGCGATCTGATGGTTCGGTTTTACGTGCAGGCTTTTGGCCCGGAGGGGCAGATCGGCGTGGAGCTGAGCAAGTATGACGTGACATATCGCGGCTGGGTGGACTTCAACGGGCAGATGGTGATCGCCCGCGAGGAGGAAGACGGCTCGGAGACCGTTCTCAACAGCAAGCCGCTGGATTCGGCGGCGGCGATGGCGGCTGAGACCGCCCCGCTTCGCTTTGCGAACGTGGACCATCAGTTGATTCTGGAGTTCGGCGACGAGCAACTGCATTTCGACCTTGGGCGGGACGCGAACGATGCCGGGACCATCCGCGAGGATGTCCCGCCGCACGCGGCGGTATTCGGCGCCGGCGAACTGACGCTGCTGCACGTGGCGGTCTTTCGCGACATTCACTACACGCGGACCAAGTACGCCGGCAGCACCGAGATCGGCCGGGCAACGCAGGACAACCCCTTCACGCTGGGCGACGATCAGTTCTTCGTTCTCGGCGACAACAGCCCGAACAGCCAGGACAGCCGCTGGTGGGAAAGCCCGGGCATCGGCAACGCCGGCGGACAGTACGATATGGGCGTGGTCCCGCGGGATTATCTCGTCGGCAAGGCCCTGTTCGTGTACTGGCCAAGCGGCTTCAAGCCGTTCGCCAGGTTCCCCCTGGCGGCCATACCGAACGTCGGAAAGATGCGGTTCATCTACGGCGGCTCCGACGATACGCTCACGCACTGAGCGCCAAGCCCGAAGGCGTACCACCCACCATGTCGCTTCGACCGAGGCCGGAGGCCGAGCGGAGAAGTCTCGCACACGAACGCGGCGTGTCCCCCGCAGTGGGGATCGTTCCGCCAAATGCGCACCCGGATTTCTCGACTCGCTGCGTTCGCTCGAAATGATGACAAAAGGCGCTTCGGTGCGCTCGGGATGGTAAGGGGTGCTGCGCTTCGTCGAAATAACAAAAGCCCCGCCGGTCCTGAGCGGTTGACAACGGCGGTCTCGGCGATACACTGACAGGCAGTGTTGCTGTCGGGTATTTGTTCGGCGGCGACTGGATGTTGAAGCAACAGTAGCGGGGCTTGCATTATTGGAGCGGGGCGATGAATCGTCGATGCTCAGGCCCGCACGGGGCGGCCCCGGGAAAGGAACGGACGATGAGTAAGTGGCGACTGGCCGCGGCGACGGCGGCACTGACGACGGCAATGATGGCACTTGGCGGATGCGAGGAGGGCCTCAAGGTGCTGAGCAAAGACAACCCGGGCTTCGGCTCGAAGGCCGAACTGGAATACCTCCGCTGCGAGTATCGCGTGAACCCGCGGGGAATCGACACGACAGAGCCGCGGCTGAGCTGGATCATGGAGTCGGACAAGCGTTCGCAGCACCAGACGGCCTACCAGATTCTCGTGGCGAACGATCCGCATATCCTGGCCGGCCACGAAGGCAATATGTGGAACAGCGGCAAGATCGTCTCCGGCCGGAGCAACCAGATCGTCTACGAAGGCGAACCGCTCGCCGCGCGCATGCCCTACTGGTGGAAGGTGCGGATATGGGACCAGGACGGCAACATCAGCCGGTGGAGCGAGCCGGCGTCGTGGACGATGGGGCTGCTCGAGGACGATGCGTGGCGGGCCAAATGGATCGGCTTCGACGCCTCGCGGGACCGCAGCGCCGCCGAGCCCGATATCGCGATGGACGCCGCCGAATGGATTTGGACGGCCGAGGGCGAGCCGGCTACCGAGGCACCGATCGGCCCGCGGTTCTTCCGCAGAACGTTCGAGCTGCCGGCCGACCGCAGGATCGCGCGGGCCTTCTGCGCGGTGGCGGCGGACAATCAGTACATGCTGTTCGTCAACGAACGCCGGACCCGCGACGACAGCAATTTCAAGCAGGCGGTCGCCTCCAACATCACCGATCAGCTCAAGCCGGGCACAAACGTCCTGGCGATTCAGGCGACCAACTCGGGCGAAGATCCCAACCCGGCCGGGCTGCTGGCCGTCTGCAGGATCGAGTTCGAGACGGGCGAGCCGATGGTGATCGCCACCGATGCGAGCTGGCTTGCCGGCACCGCCGGCGGGGACGAATGGATGAACCTCTCCTTCGACGACAGCGGCTGGCGGGCCGCGAAGGTGCTGGGCGATTACGGAATGAAGCCCTGGGAGCAGGTCGAAGTCACCTCGGGCGAACTGTTCCTGCCGCCCGTGCAGTTCCTGCGGACCGAGTTCACCGCAGACAAGCCCGTCGCCCGCGCCACCGCGTACGCCACAGCCCTGGGCAACTACGAACTGCACCTCAACGGCCGGCGAATCGAGAACGCATACTTCACGCCCGGCTGGACCGATTACGACATCCGCGTGTACTACAACACCTTCGACGTCACGGACATGGTCCGCGAGGGTGACAACGCCATCGGCGCGATGCTCGCGGATGGCTGGTACAGCGGCCACATCGGCTGGAAGCATATCCGCGACCACTACGGCAAGGACCCGCGCCTGTCCGTCCAGCTCCACATCGACTACCAGGACGGCACCAGCGAGATAGTGACAACCGGCGGCGGCTGGGTCGCATCGACCGGCCCGATCCTCGAAGGCGATTTCCTGATGGGCGAAACATACGACGCCAGGCTGGAGATGCCCGGCTGGAGCACCGCCGGCTTCGACGACAGCGGCTGGCGGCCCGTGGACGTCAACGACGCGATCGACGCGAAAGTCGAATCGTACCCGAGCGTCCTGGTTCGCCCGTTCCAGCAGATCAAACCCGTCGGCATGACCGAGCCGAAGTCCGATGTCTACGTCTTCGATATGGGGACAAACTTCGCAGGCTTCGTGCGCCTGAAGGTCCGGGCCGACGAGGGCACGAAAGTCGTGCTGCGGTTCGCCGAGCGGCTCAACCCCGACGGCACAATCTACACGACCAACCTCCGCGGCGCCCGCGCGACCGATACATACATCTGCAAAGGCGGGGGCGAAGAGATCTGGCAGCCGCACTTCACGTTCCACGGCTTCCAGTACGTCGAAGTCACCGGCTATCCGGGCAAGCCGTCGATGGACGCCGTCCGCGGTATCGAGCTGACCAGCGCCACGCCCGTGGTCGGCAGCTTCACGTGCTCGGACGTCACGGCCAACACGCTCTATCGCAACATCTGTCAGACCCAGCGGGCGAACTTCATCGAGATCCCGACCGACTGCCCGCAGCGCGACGAACGCCTCGGCTGGACCGGCGACGCCCAGATCTACGTCCGCACCGCAACCTACAACGCCGACGTCGCGGCGTTCTTCAACAAGTGGCTGGTCGATCTCGAGGACGCCCAACTGCCCAACGGCGCCTTCCCCGACGTCGCACCGCGAAAGGTGGCGACCGGCGGCGGCACGGCCGCGTGGGGCGACGCCGGAGTGATCTGCCCGTGGACCATCTACCAGGTCTACGGCGATACCCGCGTGCTCGAAAAACACTACGACGCAATGCAGGAATGGATCGAGTACTGCAAAGGCACGACGAAGGACCTGCTCCGGCCCGCACAGGGCTACGGCGACTGGCTCAGCATCAAGGCCGACACGCCGAAAGACGTCCTGGCCACCGCCTACTTCGCCTACAGCACCATGCTCACCGGGAAGGTCGCCCGCGTGCTCGGAAAGGAGGACGACGCCGAGACGTACCGCAAGCTCTACGAGGACATCCGCGAGGCGTTCAACAAGGCCTACGTCGACGAGACCGGCAGGATCAAGGGCGACACGCAGACCGTGTACGTCCTGGCGCTGGCATTCGATCTGCTGCCGCAGGAGAAACGCTCGGCCGTAGTCGACCGGCTCGTCGCCGATATCGACAGCCGCGGCTGGCACCTCTCGACGGGCTTCGTCGGCACCAAGGACCTGATGACGACGCTCACGCGCGTCGGCCGCGAGGACGTGGCCTACAAGCTCTTCCATCAGGATACGTTCCCGTCGTGGGGCTTCTCGATCAAGCACGGCGCCACAAGCATCTGGGAACGCTGGGACGGATGGACGCCGGACAAGGGATTCCAGAATCCGGGGATGAACTCCTTCGCGCACTACTCGTTCGGGGCGGTCGCCGAGTGGATGTTCAAGACCATCGCCGGGATCGACACGCTCGGCCCGGCCTACAAGACCATCGTCATCCGGCCGAGACCCGGCGGCGAACTGACCAGCGCCCGGGCAAGCTACGACTCGATCTACGGCGAGATCGCCACCTACTGGCGCCTCAAGGGCGACAAGTTCAATCTGCACGCGACCATCCCCGCCAACACCACCGCGCATATCCACATCCCGACGGCGGACCTCGATTCGATCAAGGAGGGCTGGTCGGCCGCGACCAACGCCGACGGCCTGCGGTTCATCCGCATGGAGAACGGCGCCGCCGTCTTCGAGGCCGGATCGGGCAAGTACAAATTCACGTCCCGACTCAAATAGCGATCGCGGCACATCCGCCGCGGCCTAATCCAGAATCGCCTGCTCCGCCCGGCTGCTCAACCGTCGCCGGGCGGCGCACGCAGGCGCGCGACCGGGTTCCTCATGGAGCGGCAGGCCCGCACGCGGAGCCTCGCAGAGAAATCCAGGCGCCGTCGCACGTTCTAGAATGCAATCTCGAATTCGCAACTGTCCGCCCCCTGGATGATCGACTGTTTGAGTGTCACCCTGACCGGCCTGCCGAGGGCGGCTTCGAAGAGGGACGCATACCATCCCGCGGAACACTGGCAATACGTGTCGTTGGCAAACGCGTGCTGCGTGTGCTTCACCCGCCCGCAATAGCACCAGTCGTAGCCGCCCGCGATCGTGTTGCGGTCCTTCAGTTTCAGTCGGCCTCCGCCGATGCCTCTGGCATTCAGTTTGGCGAGCAGTTCCTCGACCGACTTCGACTCAGCCATGAACCGCCGGGCGCGCTTCTGCTGCGTGGGACCGCAGCATTTCCTTCCGCAGGCCTGCATGACCTTCCTCGCCGCGGCGCTGCCCGCGTACTTCTCAAGACGGCGGACGGCGTTCTCGATCCACTCGGCTTTCTGCGCATAGTTCGATGTCCCATCGAACCGTTCGGGTTCGACGATGACCTTCTCAGATATCCCCGGACCGGCGTGAGCGTCGATGCAGCGCTTGAACCTGGTCATCCACCCGCCAAGTTTCCGAGCCTTTGCCATTTGCCATGTCTCCTTCCGAACACTCACGTATCACACCAGGCGAAGCCTGGGCCGTTCGCACGCTTTTGAGTTCCCCGGCGATCCGCGCGATTCGCCTGCCCAGCCGGCGGGCGGCGTCCAGTTCGTCGTCGTCCACACCGGGATCGACCGGACCCGTAACGGCACCGGCGCCGGGCTCGCCCCAGATGCTTCCCGTCTTTTCGTTCCGATAGAGCGGGCCGGCCACGATCATGCGGTTGTTCAGCATGAAAAGCAGCAGCGATGTCACGACATGCCCCTGTCCTCCGGTCGGACCTCCGGCCGTGGCAAATGCACCGCCCACCTTGTCTGTGAAGTCAACGCCGAGTTTCCAGTTCCAGTCGTCCATTGCCGTCTTCATCGGACCGGGGATGTTGGCGAAATATGTCGGGCAGCCGAGGATGAGACCGTCCGCGGCTTCGAGGTCCGCTTTGGCGACTTCGGCGACGCGCTTCAACGAGGCTTTTGCCGCAGCAACGAGCTCGACTCCTTCGGCTACGCCGCGAGCCATCTTCTCAGTATTGCCCGTACGGGAGTAATAGACGATCAGGATGCTTACCGGCGCCGCGGACGGTCGATCGACGGATGTGGGAGGGTCGGTTTCGGCGGGCGTCCGGACCGCGGCCATCCCGCAGAGGCACAGCAGCAGATACAGGAAATAGCGTTTCATAGCGTCCTCCATGGGCGACTCAGATGCAATTGTCTTTACTCAAGAGGCAGATCTCGGCTGCAATTCTCACGCGGCCCCGGCTGGTTGTCAAGGCCAATAGTGCAGTCCATAGATCCCCGCACACGCGCGACGATCCCGGCATGCCTTTTGCGGAGGAAATGCGGGCTGCCTGCACCCCCGCGACCGTTCTGCAGCCGGACGAATTTCTTGCGTGTTTAACGCCAAAATCGCGGCTTGAAGGTTGACTTTCGGGCCGTTTGCCGGTACGCTTTTTTGTTTATTCCAAAAGGGAAATCCTGCCCGTGTGCAACGGATGGCAACTGGAACCCGGCCTATGAGGATGGTACTGAGTCTATGACCGAAGCCGAGACGCCGCAAGAGCGATTCGCCAATATGCGAATCCTCGATGAGCTGAAGAATTCGTACCTGAATTACGCGATGAGCGTGATCGTTTCGCGCGCCCTGCCCGACGTCCGCGACGGACTCAAGCCCTCGCAGCGCCGAATTCTCGTCGCAATGAACGACCTCAATCTCGGCCCCCGCAGCAAGCACCGTAAGTGCGCGAAGATCGTCGGTGATACCAGCGGAAACTACCATCCTCACGGCGACCAGGCCACCTATGGCACGCTCGTTCGCCTCGGCCAGCACTGGAACATGCGATATACCCTGGTCGATCCGCAGGGCAATTTCGGCAGCATCGACGCCGACCCGCCCGCAGCCATGCGCTACACCGAGGCGCGAATGGCCTCGCCGGCCATGGACATGCTCGAGGACATCAAGAGCGACACGGTTGATTTCGTGCCCAACTACGACGAGACGCGCAACGAACCGGTCGTGCTGCCTTCGAAGTTCCCGAATCTGCTGGTCAACGGATCGACCGGCATCGCGGTCGGCATGGCCACGAATATCCCGCCGCACAACATCGCCGAGATATGCGACGCCCTGCTGCTGATCGTTAACGACCCCACCTGCGGATTCAAGGACATCCTCAAAGTCCTGCCCGGCCCCGACTTCCCGACCGGCGGGCTGATCTGCGGCAAAAAGGGAATCGTCGACGCCTACACATCCGGCCGGGGACATCTGACCGTCCGCGGCAAAGTCCGCGTCGAAACCAACAAACGCGGCCGAGAGCGCATCATTGTCACCGAGATCCCCTACATGGTCATCAAGACGACGATCGTCTCGAAGATCGCCGAGGGCGTCCAGGGCGGAACGCTCCCCGAAGTATCCGACATCCGCGACGAGTCCGACCGCCACGGCCTGCGCATCGTGATCGAACTCAAGCGCGACGCCGACCCCGATGTCGCACTGAACAAGCTCTATCGCTACACCCAGCTGCAGACGACCTTCGCCGTCGCCAACATCGCGCTGGTAAACGGCAGACCCGAGACGCTCAACATCCGCGAGATGCTCGACTGCTTCCTCAACCATCGCAAGGAAGTCATCCGCAGACGCAGCCAGTTCCTGCTCAAGAAATGCCAGACCCGGGCGCATATTCTCGAAGGCCTGATCATGGCCGTCAGTGACATCGACGAAATCATCGAACTGATCAAGAAATCGCCCGACGCCCCGACCGCAAAGACGAACCTCATGGCCAAACCGCTGCATCTAGCCGAGTACGCAACGCTCAAGAACATCCTGCCCGAGGCCTTCATCAATGCGAAGAAGTCCGGCGAGCACTTCCTCACCGGCCCGCAGGCCGACGCGATCCTGACGATGCAGTTGCAGCGGCTGACCGGTTTGGAGATGGAGAAACTCGCGAAAGAATACGCCGGACTCGTCGAGCAGATCGAAGGCTACGAAGCGATCCTCGCCGACGAAAGCGTCCTGCTCGACATCATCCGCGAGGACATTTACGAGATTAAGGAAAAGTACAGCGACCCGCGCCGCACGCAGATCACCACCAGCGCCGAGACGTTCGACGCCGAAGACCTGATAGCGGAAGAAGAGGTCATCGTAACCGTCAGCCGGACCGGATACGTCAAACGCCTGCCGATCGACACCTATCGCAGGCAGGGCCGGGGCGGACGCGGCATCATCGGCTCGGTGACCAAGGAGGGGGACTTCGTCAAGCACCTGTTCGTCGCATCGACGCACGACTACCTCCTGGTCTTCACCAATGGCGGCAAGTGCTACTGGCTCAAGATCTACAACATCCCCAGCATGTCGCGCACCAGCAAAGGACGCAATATCGTGAACCTGCTGCAACTGGGCGACCAGCAAATCGCATCGGTCATCAGCGTCAGCGACTTCGGCACCGACGACGGCAGCGACGGCGACGGCCAGGAACTGGTCATGGCCACCCGCAACGGCGTAATCAAAAAGACGAAACTCTCGGCCTACGGCAACCCGCGGTCCAGCGGCGTCATCGCGATCAACCTGGATCCGGACGACGCCCTGATCGATGTGGACCTTACCTCGGGCAAAGACGACATCATGCTCGGCACCCGCAACGGCATGACCATTCGCTTCAACGAAGACCAGGTGCGGTCCATGGGCCGGGTGTCGCGCGGCGTGCGGGGCATCAAACTCCGCGACGATGACACCGTCGTCGGCATGGTCATCGTGCGAGAAGGCGCGTCGCTGTTCACCGTGTGCGAACACGGCTACGGCAAGCGAACGGACATCGAGGAATATCGCACGCAAAGCCGCGGAGGCCTCGGGCTCAAGGACATCAAGACCACCGAACGCAACGGCAAGGTCGTGGCTCTCAAGGCCGTCCGGACCACGGACGATCTGATGCTCATCACGGCCATGGGCATGATCATTCGCACCGGACTCGACGATGTTCGCGCGATCGGCAGAAACACCCAGGGCGTGCGGATAATCAATCTCAAGGAAGGCGATAAGCTGGTCGCGGTCGAGAAGATATCCCCTGATGAAGAAGACGAAGAGGCGGCCGAAGAGGGTGCGGAAGAGCCGCCGGCCGAGTGATGCCGCCGGCCGTGTCCGACGCAAACGGACCGCGAGTGAGTTGTTGTCAGGTATGGCGGAGTGCAAAACGATGGCAAAGAAGAAAAGCAAATCCGGCGAATCGCTCGTGTACGTTATCGCGGGCAAGGACGAACCGCTTGTCGGCGCGCGCTGCGACGAACTGCTCGATGAACTGGTCGATCCGGCCGCCCGTGCGACCGGATTGTTCGACGCCGATCCGGACACAACCACTGCCTCGCAGGTGCTCGACGAACTTCGCACCCTGCCCTTTCTGACGGACAGGCGAGTGGTCGTCGTCAAAAAGGCCGACAGCTTTATCTCCCGGTACCGCTCGCTGCTCGAGTCGTATTTCGACGATCCCTGCCCGACCGGCATCCTGGTAATGACGGCAAGCAAGTGGGACTCGCGCACGAAACTCGCGAAGAAGCTGCCGAAAATCGGCACGTACATCAGCATCGAGCCGCCCAAACGCTCGGAACTGCCCAAGCGGCTGGCACAGTACGCGGCCGATGCGCATGGCAAGAAACTCAGCAAGGGCGCCGCCGAATTGCTGGTCGAGATAAGCAGCGACGAACTGGCCCGGCTCTACGGCGAGATCGACAAGCTCGCGATCTACGCCGACAAGGAAAAGACCATCACCGAGGACCACATCGAGGCCCTGATCGGCCACAACCGCGTCTTCGGCGCCTTTGAAGTAATAGACGCAATCGCCGACGGGCACTCCGGCAAAGCCGTCGCCGAACTGCGAAACATGTTCGCGCAGGACCGCTCGGCCGAATACACCGTCGTCGGAGCCTTCGCCTACCACCTGCGACAACTTTTCGGCGCCAAGGCCGGCCTGGACAAGGGCATGCGGCCGTTCGACATCTGCAAGCAGGTGGGTATATGGCACCGCAAGGAGCAGCTTCTCGCACAAGCGCGGCGAATGAAGCTCGATCAGATCGCCGCGTGCCTCGAACAACTCGGCCAGGTCGATCACGCCATCAAGACCGGACGAACCAACGCCCGCGTCGCCATGGAACAATTCGTCCTCAGGCTCGCCGAAAGTTGACAAGCCCCGCCGCGGCTTATGTGCGAATCACGCGCAGACAGCCGTCACAAGACGACGGCGCTCCCGGCACGGCCGGTTTCTTTCTTCGTGCCGCCGTGCAGGCTCTGCTCTTCCGCATAATGCAAAAGGACTCGATCGCTGCTCCGGCAGATCTTGACGGCACGCGGCCTGTACTGTATGTTCACAGACGGTATGATTCAAGTTCCGGCAAGAAGCCAAGGAAAGGGAAGACTATGAACAAGAGGACTCTCTTACACCACGCATTGTGTCTGATCGTCTGCGCTGCGGCCGTGGCGGGGCTGTCGTCCTGCAAGCAGGTGGGCGACGTGGTCAGCGAGCCGTATACGCTGGACACGGGGCTCGTGTCGCGGTCGATTTCCTTCGAGAATCCGACCGGCACACCGGGCCAGGGCGGCAGGGCCGAGAGCAATCTGGGCGTCGGCCGCAAGGGATCGCCCGCCATTACGCTCAACGCCGGCCAGAACGTCCAGCTCTGCGACATCGAAGGACCGGGAACCATCCGGCATATCTGGATGACCACCAGCAAGGATCCCGCGAATCTGCGAAGCCTCGTCATTCGCGCCTGGTGGGACGGCCAGAAGCACCCGAGCATCGAATGCCCCATCGGCGATTTCATGGGGTTCGCCCACGGCAAGGTGCGGGGCTATTTCTCGGCGGTGCACTCCCTCGGCCAGAACGCGGGCATGAACATATGGCTGCCCATGCCGTTCGCCGAACGGGCCAGGATCACCCTGACAAACGAAGGTGAGAAGAACGTGCCGCTGTTCTATCAGATCGACTATACGCTGGAGGACAAGCTGCCGCGCAAGTTCGGCCGGCTGCACGTGCTGTTCCGCAGAGAGAATCCCACCACCGAGAAGCAGGACTTCGTGCTGCTCCCACGCCGGGAAGGCATGGGCCGTTTCATCGGGGCGTTGATCGGCATCCGCAATCTGCACCCCGGCCAGTGGTGGGGCGAAGGTGAGATCAAATTCTACATGGATGGCGATACCGCCTTCCCGACCATCTGCGGCACAGGCAGCGAGGACTACGTCTGCTTGTCCTACGGCATGCAGCAGACGCCCTACCTCTACAACGGATGCAACCTCAACGAGAACAACTTCGTCTCGATGTACCGCTGGCACCTGCCCGACCCCATCTACTGGCAGGAGGAATGCCGCGTAACAATCCAGCAGATCGCATGGAAGGGCGGACTGGCCGAGACGTCGGACGACTGGTCGACCGCGACGTTCTGGTACGAGCCGATACCGAGCGCCCCGCTGCCCATGTTGCCGGACGTCAAAGCGCGAACCGCAGACATCTGGACCGACGAAAACGCCAAATAGACAGGAGATACCATGTTGCGCATATGCAAAGCAATACTGTGCCTCGCGGCAATCGTGACTCTGGCCGGCTGCGGCCAACACAGATTTCACAAGACCAGCGACGGATACATCGAGCTGTTCAACGGCAGCAACCTCAAGGGCTGGGAGCAGGTGGGCCAGGCCGACTGGAAGGTCGAAAACGGCCGGCTCGTCGGCATGCAGGGCGATGATAACGCCCCGGGAGACCTGCTGACCGAAGCGGAATTCGGCGACTTCGAACTCAAATGCATCTATCGCGTCGCATGGCCCTGCAACAGCGGCATCTGGTTCCGTTATCAGTCGCCTCAGAAGGCCTACCAGGCGGACATCCTCGAATACAAGGATCCCGAAGCATACTCCGGAACGCTATACAGCCCGGGCAAGATGTTTCTCGACATCAACGCCGACGCGTCGCTGGTCGAACGTCAGGACTGGAACACGATGAACGTCCGCGCCGTCGGGGACCACATCCAGATATGGCTCAACGGCCGTAAGGTCGCGGACGTCCACGACGACACCGTCGCTTCGGGCAGGATCGGCTTCCAGGTGCACGCGGGCGATCAATTCGCTGCGATGAGGATCGTCGTCAAAGAACTTTTGCTCAAACCGCTGTAGCCCCGCCGCCGCTGCGAACAACACCGGCCTTTCCGCTCGGAATACGGCGGTCAATGTGCGCCAAGTGCAGCGCATCTGCTGCGCCGATTCGCCTACACTTCGCCTGCGTCGGCATCGGTCCCGTCCTCAGCCGGAACCTCATCCTGGATGTAATTCCGGACCGGATACCGCCTGGCGATAGGAACGAAGATCGCCGCCATGACAAGCATCGCTGCGGTAAAGAACCAGTAGTAGCCGGCGCCGGGAAGCTTCGTTGTGCCGTCGGGATTCTGGATGGCGGCATTGACGACGGCCGTAAACACATTACCCAGCGAGATCGACAGCAGGAAGACCGCCATGATGAAGGACTTGATCTTTTTCGGCGCCTGCGTGTACGAGAACTCCAGACACGTAATCGAAACCATGATCTCGGCGGCTGTCAGGAAGAAGTACGCCAGGAACTGCCAGCCGACCGAGGGCTTGTACCCCAGGGCCGCTACGTTCGGCCAGATCCCGGTGAGAGCGGCCCGGGCCCCGGTCGGGACGGCCGTATCGGTGTGCACCAGCACTTCCCCGATCTTGACCCGATCGGCTCCGTAATTGGACTTGACCTGAATCAACACGTGCGTCGCCTCGACCGGCTCGAAATCCTGAAACCCGAAGCTGCCTGTATTCGGCCCGGCCTGATCCAGCGTATAGTCGCCGAGGTGCTTCCAACCCGCTTCGACGGCGTGCCCGGCCGGCGTCGTAGCTGCTCGCTCCTCATCGCCGAGTTGGTAGTACGGAATCGGCACCGACGCCTGGCGAAAGTCTCCCACGAACACAGAAACATCCCTCGGGTTGTACGAGCGATCATCGAGCAAGTCGGCATCCAGACCATACTGTTCGAACGCCTCATTCGCCACGGCCCGTGCGGCCTGCGCTGCCGCTTGGCGCTGCTGCCCTTCCCCGGCATCGTCGGCGGCTTCTTCGGCCGCCTCCCGCACACGACGAGCATAGGCCTTGAGGCTCCTGGCCTTCTTCGTAAGCGTCTCGGCCGCGTCGGTCGGCTCGTCCTTCAGACGTGCCATAACCTCCAGCGCACGGCTTTCCAATAAAGCGGCTATCTCTTTGTAACCGAGACTTGTCCGGGGAGCGATTGCTACCTCATTGACCGTCCAGGCCCGCCGCTCGCGCAGCCGAATAACGATTTCTTCCGGCGACTCAGGCGTCGGGGCATCGTCGGAAGACCACCCGGACCCATCGGTCCGCCCGTCGATCAGGCGAACCGGCTCCAGGCCGGCTATCGTCGAGCGCGACGAGCACTTGAAAACGTCGCCCCCGTTGAGATTGCCCTCGATCATACTCGGAATCACGAACGACAGCACGGCTACGAACAGGCCGATCCCGATCTTGCGCAGGGCCGTCAGAGGGAAAACCCGGTTGATTGCGGGATAGATAGCGTACGAGAACAGAGGAATCAACAGCATGATAAACAGCGAGTTGACGAACTGAATCTGAGCCGGCAGCCACGTCACGCCGAGCCACGTCAGATCGAGCTTCTCGGCCTGCAGGACCCACGCCGACTGCGACTGATCGAACAGCGCCCAGAACATCGCCACGAACAGATAGATGATGCAGAGCCTGCCGATAGCCTTGAGTCCCTCCCCGCTGAACGCCTCCCTCACGAAGCCGACACCCGCGCGAGGAATGTGCACGAACTTGTACTTGCCGAGCCAGAAGGCCCCGGTCGCGATAATCATGAACACCGCAGGAACCGCGAACCCCGCCCGCGGCCCGTACGCCTCCAGCACCCAGGGACACAACAGCATCGAAATGCACGCGCCCAGATTGATTGCGAAGTAGAACCAACTGTACATCGGAGCCATCAGGTGCTTATTGCTCCGTCCGAACTGATCGCCCACGTTGGCGGAAACGCACGGCTTGATGATGCCCGAGCCGATAGCGACGAGAATCAGCCCCGCCGCCAGACCCAGCCGCGTAATGTCGAAAACCATCGCCAGAAAGCCGAAGCAGTACAGAACCGAGAACCACAAAATCGTACGGTATTTGCCGAACCAGATATCGGAAATCAAAGCGCCGATCAGCGGCGTGAAGTACACCGCAGCCTTGAAATAGTGGAAATACTCCAGACTCTCGCTGTTGGTCATCACGTCAAGGACCCCGTCGGGCCCCGTCAGATAGCGGGTCATGAATATGATCAGGATGGAGGTCATGCCGTAGAAACTGAAGCGCTCGGCGGCTTCATTCGTCAGTATATACGGCACACCCGCTGGCATCCTGTCCGTTGCAAGCGGAGCTGTAAGGAATTTCTTCTTCGCCATGTTGTCCTGTCCGATTTGTCGTAGTCGCAGGGCCGGGTGGCAACCGCCATTCAGGCCCCATTTACGTGCACGAAACGGCCGTATCGTATCATCATGGTGCGTTCGTTCAAGACAAAAAGCCTGCTGAGGACGGGGACACCCCCGCAGTCAATTGATCCTTGCCCTGCCGATTGCGCAATGATAGTATCTCGCCAATATCTGTGAGGCTGTTCAACAACCGAATATGGGGTTTTCACGATGAAGCGTTTGTCCATTGCGGTCGTTCTTCTTATTGGTTTGTCTCTCTCTTCGGTGCACGCGCAACAGCGCTTCGCCGTACCCGATGCGCGGATGCTGCGATTTCCCGATCTCAGCGCCGAGGCCATCGTCTTTCTCTATGCCGGCGATCTGTGGACGGTGCCCCGCACCGGCGGACTGGCCCGCAGGCTCACGTCGGTGGCCGGCGGCGAATCCTTTCCGAAGTTCTCGCCCGACGGTTCGCTGATCGCTTTCAGCGGCAACTACGACGGCAATACGGACGTCTACGTAACCTCCGCGGCGGGCGGCTCTCCTCAAAGGCTCACGCATCACCCCGACCCAGACCTCGTCGTGGAGTGGTATCCCAACGGCAAGGACGTCCTGTACCGCTCCCGCATGACGAGCCCTTCGCGTCGGTTTAACCGGTTCTTCAGGCAAAGTCTCGAAGGCGGACTGCCCGAACAACTGCCCCTTCCCTACGGCGAACTGGCGAGCTTCAGCCCCGACGGTACGCGCATGGCCTTTCAGTTCATCTCGCGCGAGTTCCGCACGTGGAAGCGCTACCGCGGCGGCATGGCCAGTGATATCTGGCTCTACGACTTCCAGAAAAACACGTCCGAGAAATTCACTGATTTTGACGGCACGGACGCCATCCCGATGTGGCACGACCAGACGATCTACTTCCTCTCCGACCGCGATCCTCACAAGAAGCTCAACCTCTGGGCCTACGATCTAAAGACGAAAAAGACGCGACAGGTCACCGCGTTTACTACATACGACGTCAAGTGGCCGAGCCTCGGACCCGATGCAATTGTCTTCGAGAACGGTGGAACGCTCTACCTGCTCGATCTGGCCACGGGAGATTCGACCGCGGTCGATGTGAAGGTGCCCGCCGATCTGCCGCGCGTCCGCAGGAAGCTCAAGAACGTCTCGGGACTGATCCGCAACTACTCGCTCTCGCCGACCGGCATGCGCGGACTTTTCGAAGCGCGGGGAGAGATCTTCACCGTGCCGAAGGAACACGGCAGCGTACGAAACCTCACCGGCACTTCCGGCGTTGCCGAACGGTACCCCGCATGGTCGCCCGACGGCAGATTCGTCGCCTACTTCTCCGATCGCACGGGCGAGTACGAACTCTACGTGCGCCCGGCCGACGGTTCGGGCCAACAGCAGCAGATCACCGAAAACGGCTCGGCCTTCCGCTACCGACCCGTATGGTCCCCCGACGGCGAAAAACTTGCATTCAGCGACAAGACGGGCAGCCTTTTCATAGTCGAGCGGGACAGCGGAGAGATCAAATTCATTGACAAGGATGAATGGTTCGAACTGGAATCCTACAACTGGTCGGCCGACAGTAAATACCTCGCGTACGCCAGGAGGATGGAGAACCGCAACGGTGCGATCATGATCTACGACCTCGAGCGCCAGAAAGTGCACCAGGTCACCAGCGGGTACTATGACGACGCCGGACCGGTCTTCGATCCCGATAGCAAGTACCTCTTCTTCAGATCCGACCGCCGCTTCTCGCCGGTATACGGGGATATGGACTACACGTGGATCTATCCGGGTTCGACGCAGATATTCGTCGCGACGCTCCGCAAAGATCTCGGCTCGCCCCTGGCCCCCAGAAGCGATGAAGAGCCCGTATCCGAACAGGACGCGCAGAAAGACGAATCAGACGAATCTGAACAGCAGCAATCCGAGGACGATCCGAACGACGGCAAGGCCGAAGAAGACCGGGACGACACAGAAGGTGACATGCGAATCGACTTCGATGGATTCGAAGAGCGCGTCGTCGCGTTGCCGATTCGCGCCGGCAATATCGGCTCGCTCCATGCAGTCGAGGGCAAACTCGTGTTCTCTCGCTATCTGCCGGCCGGAGCCGCCGAACCGGGCAAGTCTTCGGGCGCAGTGCTCTACTATGACATCGAAGAGCGCGAAGAAAAGACCGTCATCGCCGGCATCGATAGCTACACCGTCTCGCTCGACGGCAAGAAACTCGCCTACAAGAGCGGTTCGACCTACGGCATCATCGATCTGGCCGCAGGAAAGAACGTCGGGGACGGAAAGATCGCCGCCGGCGGTCTCAAGACGTGGATCGAGCCGCGAAAGGAATGGAAGCAGATATTCACCGAGGCATGGCGCGTCCAGCGCGACTTCTTCTATGACCCCAACATGCACGGCCTCGACTGGGAGGCGATCAAAGAACGCTACGCCGCCCTGCTGCCCTACGTCGTGGACCGCGAAGATCTGAACTACGTCATCGGCGAGATGATCGCCGAGCTCAACGCCTCGCATACGTACGTCCGCGGTGGTGACATCGAACACCCCGACCGCATTTCCGTCGGATTGCTCGGCTGCGACTTCACGTTCGATCCGGAAAACGACGCCTATCGCATCGGACGGATATACGAAGCGGCGAACCGGGACGCAACCGTGCGGTCGCCGCTGCGAACGCCCGGCATCGACGTCAACGAGGGCGACTATCTGCTGGCGGTCAACGGCCGGCCGGTGGATACGTCGAAAGACCCCTGGGCGGCCTTCGAAGGCCTGGCCGGGCAGGTGGTGACAATGACCGTCGGTGCGACGCCGGATATCAACGAGGCCCGCGAAGTAACGGTCAAACCGATCGACGATGAACTGCGGCTGCGAAACCTCGCGTGGATCGAACACAATCGCAGAAAGGTCGAGCAGGCCACGGCCGGTCGCGTCGGCTATATCTACGTCCCCGATACCGGCAGGAACGGCCAAAACGAACTCGTGCGTCAGTTCAACGCCCAATGGACCAAGAAAGCCCTCGTCATTGACGAGCGATTCAACAGCGGGGGCCAGATCCCCGACCGATTCATCGAACTGCTGAACCGGCCCACGTACAACTACTGGGCCCGCCGCGACCACCGAAGCTGGCAGACGCCGTTTCTCGCACACAGCGGCCCGAAGGTCATGCTGATGAACGGCTGGTCCGGCTCGGGAGGCGATGCACTGCCGTACTACTTCCGCAAAGCCGGCCTTGGCCCGCTCGTCGGCACGCGAACGTGGGGCGGCCTGATCGGCATCAGCGGAAACCCGCAACCCGTCGACGGAGGCTTCGTATCGGTCCCGACGTTCGGACTGTGGAACACCGAAGGCGATTGGGATGTCGAAGGCTACGGCGTCGATCCGGACTACGAAGTGGAGAACGAGCCGCATAAGATGGCGGCCGGCCAGGATCCGCAACTGGAAACCGCTATCGCCCTGATGCTCAACAAGCTCAGAGAAGAACCCGTAGAACCGCCCAGAAAACCTGTCTATCCGGACCGGTCGGACAGAGTGGATTGACCGGACAAACAATAGACACGCACGGCCCGGGCGCCGCTGTGCAGAAGCAGAGCCACAGGCCGCTTTCAGCTATTGAACCGGCCGGCCCGGCTGCGACGAGAACGAGTGCCGAAAGGAACGTGGAGCTATGAGACGAAGAATGGTGCTGATCACACTGATAGCGGCGAGTATCGCAACCGGCGGCTGTAACGGCCCGAACGAGAAGGAAAAGCTGCTCAGCAACTTCATTGAAGCTCGAATGGAAAAGGCAGGGCCGCTGGAAAAGCAGGCGGCGCTGGCGTATTGGCAGGCGGCCGTCACGGGAGATGACGCCGAGTACGATCGAGCAGGCAAACTGACCTTCGGCGTCCGCAAGATATTCAGCAGCCGCGGCGATTTCGCCATGATCGCCGACCTCAAGGAAAACGGCCGGATCGAAGACCCGCTGCTCGAACGCCAGTTGACGGTCCTCTACAACCGATACCTGAGGAACCAGATCAACGAAAAGCTGCTGTCCCGAATGGTCGAACTGAGCACGAAGATCGAACAGAAATTCAGTACGCATCGCGGTACCATTGCGGGAGAGCAGGTTACCGCGAACCAGATAAAGCAGATTCTAAAGACCGAGACCGATTCGCAGAAGCGCAAAGCAGCCTGGCTCGCAAGCAAGCAGGTCGCCCCCGTCATTGCCGACGATCTGATCGCACTGGTCAAGCTCCGCAATCGAGGCGCCAGGAGGCTTGGTTTCGATAGCTACCACACGCTTTCACTCGTGACCACGGAACAGGAAGTCGAAGCGGTCGATGCGATATTCGCCGAACTCTACGAATTGACGCAGAAGCCGTTTGCCGAAATGAAGGCGGAACTGGACGCAATACTCGCAAAGAAATACAACGTCTCCGTCGAGGACCTCAGGCCGTGGCACTATCACGACCCCTTCTTCCAGGAAACTCCAATGATTTACGACCTCGACCTGGACGCGTATTACCGCGACAAGGATGTCAAGACGCTGGGCGAGGCGTTCTATGCAGGCATCGGCCTGCCCGTCGACGCCATCATGGCCAACAGCGATCTCTATGAGCGGCAGGGCAAGAACCCCCATGCCTTCTGCACCGACATCGACCGCGAAGGAGACGTCCGCATCCTCTGCAACCTGGTGAACAACGAAGCATGGATGGAAACGCTGCTGCACGAACTCGGACACGCCGTCTACGACAAATACAACGACCCCGGGATGCCCTATCTGCTGCGCGAACCGGCCCATGCGTTTACGACCGAGGCCGTCGCGATGTTCTTCGGCCGACTCAGCCGCAACCCTGCGTGGATGCAGGACATGCTCGGCCTGTCGGATGTGCAGAGGGCCGAAATCGAGATCGTGGGCGACAGGTACGCTCGCATGAAGCAACTGATCTTCGCACGCTGGGCGATGGTCATGTACGAGTTCGAAAAAGCTCTGTACGCAAATCCCCGTCAGGATCTGAATACGCTGTGGTGGGATATGGTGGAAAAGTATCAGATGGTGCACCGCCCCGACGGACGGGATGAACCCGACTGGGCCGCCAAGATCCACTTCGCCATAGCCCCCTGCTACTACCACAACTACATGCTCGGTGAACTTCTGGCCTCGCAGATGCATCATCACCTGGTCCATGACGTACTCGGCCAGGACACGGACGAAGAAGTCAGTTACGTCGGCCGGGAGAAAGCGGGAAAGTGGTTCAGGCAGAACATTTTCGCCCCCGGCGACAGATATCATTGGAACGAAATGATCGCAAGAGCTACCGGAGAACCGCTGACCGCAAAGTACTTCGCCGAGCAGTTCGTAAAGAATTCAAACGACTAAGCCGTGCAAGCACCCGCCGCCGTACGCTCGATGCACACGACCGACGCGGCGTACGCGACGATCAGCACACGAAAAATCGGAGCCATAGCAGATGGATATGGAAAACAGACACGTGCCCGAAATCACACTCAAAGCCCTCATTCTGGGCATTCTGCTGGCCATCATACTGGCGGCGGCCAACGCCTACCTGGGCCTGTTCGCAGGCATGACGGTCTCGGCGTCTATCCCCGCCGCGGTCCTTTCGATGGGAATTCTGCGTTTCTTCAAACGCAGCAACATCCTTGAGAACAATATCGTCCAGACGGCCGCCTCCGCGGGTGAATCGCTGGCCGCGGGTGTGATATTCACGCTGCCGGCACTCGTAATCATGGGCCAGTGGGACGGTTTCGGCGGCAGCAACTTCTGGTGGATCACCATCATCGCCGCGTTCGGCGGCCTGCTCGGCGTGCTCTTCACGATCCCGTTGCGCCGTTCATTAATCGTCGAAGGTAAGCTCAAATTCCCCGAAGGTATCGCAACCGCCGAGGTGCTGGAAGCGGGCCAGGAAGGCGGCAAGGGAGTCTGGACCATCGCCAGGGCGGCGCTGGCCGCCGCGCTGTTCAAATTTGCGGCCCGGGGCATCGGTCTTTGGCCCGAAGTCATAGAAGGCGGCCGCAGCATAGGACGCACCATCCTCTACGGCGGATCGAACCTCAGCCCCGCCCTGCTCTCGGTCGGATACATCGTAGGACTCAACATTGCAGTGCTGATATTCCTCGGAGGCGTCGCCAACTGGTACATCGCGATTCCCATCTGTGCCGCCGTGACAGAAGGTGCCGCAGAAACCGGGGCGGTGGATCGCGCGTACGACATCTGGTCCGAGCAGACGCGATACATCGGCGTCGGGGCCATGCTCATCGGCGGGCTCTGGACTATCTTCAAAATGAGAAACTCTCTGGTCAGCGGCGTCCGCAGCGGTCTCAAAGCATACCGTGAAATGGCCAAAGACAGCAAACCGGTCGACGCAACCGAAAAGGATATGCCCATGAAATGGGTGCTGATGCTCATCGTCGGCTCCATCGTACCGCTGTTTCTGGTCTATCAGGTATTCGTCGCCGATGTCACGATATCGCTTCCGATGGCCGTCATGATGCTAATCGCCGGTTTCCTGTTCTCCGCAGTGGCGGGTTATATGGCGGGCCTCGTCGGCTCGTCCAACAACCCCATATCCGGCATTACCATCGCCACCATCGTCGTCGCCTCGGTGCTGCTGGTCATTCTGATGGGCAAGGGCGCCGAGAAAGGCCCGGCCGCCGCGATCATTATTGGGTCGGTCGTCTGCTGCGCCGCGGCCATTGCAGGCGACAACATGCAGGACCTCAAGGCCGGCCGAATCGTCGGCGCAACGCCCTGGAAACAGCAGGTCATGCAGATGGTCGGCACGCTCTCCAGCGCTCTCGTGCTCGCACCGATATTGATGCTCCTGTACAGAGCGTATGGTTTCAAAGGCCAGGAAGGTGCCGGCCCGGATGCCCTCTCGGCCGTGCAGGCAAATTTGATGGCGGCGGTCTCGCAGGGCGTCTTCCAGGGACAGATGCCCTGGACGTTCGCCTTCATTGGCATGGGTGTGGCCGTAGCGATTATCGTTCTCGACAGATTCCTCGAATCCAGGAATAGCGCATTTCGCACCCCCGTCCTGGCGGTGGCAATCGGCTTCTATCTTCCGCTGGAACTGTCGGTGCCCATCTTCGGCGGCGGCATTATTCACTGGGCCATTCAGGGCTTCCACAAACGCAGACAGACCGCGGTCGAGCAGATCGAAGTATCCAATCGCAGCGGCCTGCTCTTCGCTTCCGGCCTGATCACAGGCGAGGCCCTCATGGGAATCCTGTTGGCAATTCCCATCGTCATCCTCAAGCAGTACGACGTCGACCTGCCGATCATCAGACACTTCTCAGACGAAACAATGCCCTTCGGCGGCTGGATCGGCACGGCCCTGCTGTTCGCCGTAGCGTACTGGCTCTACCGTACCGCACGCGGAGCAAGACGGGCGGCGTGACAGGCGGCGATCCCGTCATGTATCGGCCCAAACGCGCCCTTGGACCATGCGGTTTTCGAGCCGCTGCAACGGCGCGTTTTTGCTTGCAAACCGCCGACCAAAAACGTAGTCTTGACTGTTCCGGATTCATAACAAACAACACAAATATATGACAGAGGACAATGATGAAGAAGAGCAACACACTCAAGAGACGCGAATTCCTACAGTCAACCGCAGCAGCCGGGGTCGGATTGATTCTGCCCAGCGGCGTGCTCTCCGGAGCCAACGCCGCAAGCAACAAGCTGAATGTGGCCTTTATCGGCACATGGGGCAGGGCCGATGCCCACTACGGCCACATCCAGTCGGAGAACATCGTGGCCCTCTGCGACGTGGATGAGGAGCACCTCGCCCACGGCGCCAAGAAATTCCCGAAGGCAAAGACCTACGTCGATTGGCGCAAGTGCCTCGAGCAGAAAGACATCGACGCCGTGATAGTCTGCACGACGGACCATACGCATGCCTTCATCGCGAACTGGGCGCTGAACCGCGATATGCACGTCTATTGCGAAAAGCCTCTCGGCAACTGCGTGCACGAAGCGCGTCTCGTCCGCGAAAAGTGGCTGAAGAAGAAGCACAAACTGGCAACGCAGATCGGTACGCAGCGGCACGCCAAGCCCAACTTCGAGCGCGTCCGCGAACTGGTCAAGGACGGAGCCATCGGCGAACTCACCGATGCATACGCATGGGGCAACCGCCAGATTCGAAGAGATGGCTACCCGCCGGCCAAGGGCGAACCGCCGAAACACCTGCACTACGACCTCTGGATCGGCCCGGCCCAGTGGCATCCCTACAATCCCGAATACTTCAGCCGCGGCCCCGGGATGAACTGCCTTAGCTGGAACATGTACTGGGACTTCGGCACCGGCCAGGTCGGCGACATGGGCAGCCATACGATCGACCTGGTGTGGAACGCCATCGACGCCGAACTTCCCACCTCGGCCGAAGGCGAAGGCGACCCGTACAACCCGGAGGTCACACCCGTCGAGCTGCACACCGCTTTCGACATCCCCGCCAACGATTGGCGCGACAAAATCCGGGTCCACTGGTACCAGGGCGGCGCCATGCCGAGATCGCCCAAAAACTATATCGATCTCAACAAGATCGGCCACGGCGCAATGTTCAAGGGAACGAAGGGCTATGTCATCTGCGACTATGACTCGCGGGTCATCCTGCCGTTCGGCGACGATGCGGATATGACCTACTACGACAAGCGTTCGAAGGACGAGGTCATTCCGCCGCTGGGCAACTTCCAGAGAGAATGGGTCGATGCATGCAAGGGCGACCTGAAGACCAGTTGCGATTTCGAGTACGGCGGAAACGCCATCGAGATGATGCTGCTGGGCCTCGTGGCATACCGGGTCGGCAAAAAAATCGAGTACGATCCCGTCAAAGGCCGCGTGACCAACAGCGATAAGGGCAACGAACTGCTCACCGACAATTACAGATCGGGCTGGACCCTCGAAGGATAAACCGACTGCAGCATAATAACGGTACTAAACGGGCGGCTGCGCCGGGACTCCGCGCTAGCGGGCCGACTCAGCCGCCCGGTGCAATGGTGGGTAATCCCGCTGCAGTCCCCCGATGGCGGTACGCTGGCTCCTGTTCAATTGCGGACACCCGACGACTGCGAGCATGAATCCTGCAATATGCACGCCCCGCTTTCGATTACAGATATGACCGAACTGGACGTGCAGTTGTTCCTGTAATCAGCATATACTGCGGCGTTGCTCAATGGCTCGGAATGTCTGTCGGAAGTGGTATCCGCATATCGAAAACATGACCGCCATGTGGAACCAGTCCCGCCTGCGCGACGCCCAGAGCAGAAGACTCCAGTAATGCCACCGGCCCTTTTCGAGTACGCCGATATACCACATGGACTTCAGAAGGGGCGATAAACCGGGAAAACGGAGGTTGACCTTTGCAATTTGCGAGGCCTCGTAGTCGTGCAGGAATCTCCTGACGCGTCTGCAATATACCTTCGGAGAATATATGGTACGAATTACCTTGTCATAGCCCGCCACAAGGTTCTCCATGCCCATTTTCGGGATGAAGTTGATCGAGCCGTCGGCGTTGTCGCCGGTTGAAATCCGGGTCAGTCTTTGTTCCCGCAGCAATCTCTCGAACAACCTGGTCCCCCGTGGGGCGTTGAGCAACCCGACCATGGCCATAACAATGCCGCTTTCCTGAATGAAGTCGATAAGACTTGTGAAAACACTGCCGTCGTCGCTGTCGAAGCCAAGTATAAACCCCGCTCGAACTTGGATGCCGGACCGCTGGATCTTCCTGACACACTGCACCATGTCACGACCCCGGTTCTGTATCTTATTACACTCGGCCAGTCCCTCTTCACTCGGCGTCTCGATCCCGATAAAGACGTTATTGAAGCCCGCCCGGACCATCATTTCCATCAGTTCCTCATCATCGGCAAGATTGATCGAGGCCTGCGTATAAAACGTGAACGGGTAATCTCTGCTTTCCGTCCACTCTGCAAGGGCGGGCAACAGTTCCGTTTTGAGCTTCGTCTTGTTGCCGATGAAATTATCATCCACGAAGAAGACCTCATTCCGCCAGCCCAACTCGTACAGGCGATCGAGTTCGTCCAGCACCTGGGCCGTGTCCTTCGTGCGCATCTTGTGTCCGAACAGCGTCGTGACGTCACAGAAATCACAGTCGAACGGACAGCCCCGCGTATACTGCACGCATGCGTGTGCGTAATCTCTCAAATCGATAAGATCCCATCGCGGAATCGGACTGTGGTGCAGGTCTGCCTTCTCGTGTGTGTTGTATACCTTCCTGGCCCGCCCCGCCTGGATGTCCGCAATAAATGCAGGCAGCGTGCATTCTGCTTCCTTGAGCACGAGATGATCCACCTGCTCGTACTGCTCCGGCATGCTTGTGAAGAGAGGTCCGCCCGCCACAACCTTTGTACCCAGGCCGTTGCATCGCTCGATTACCTCATCGACCGAGGTTCGTTGAATGAGCATAGCCGTAACGAAGACATAGTCGGCCCACCGAATATCGTCATCGCATATCGGCGTCGTCGCCATATCCACAAGCCGCAGGTCCCAACTCTCGGGCAGAATGCCTGCAACAGTCAGCAAACCCAAGGGCGGCAACACCGACTTTTTGGAGATGAACTTCAGCGCGCGCTTCATGCTCCAGAATGTATCCGGCGCTTGCGGGTTGACCAATAGAATCTTCATGAATCAGTGCTTCCTGCTGTTATCCGCCCTCACCGGCCCCGATAAGCCGGTCCCGCGAACCGTCGATGCGGTGGCCACTTCTTCACCGATTTCGACAATACCAAACGCTGCAAGCAATTGCCGCGATTGTTGGCCAAACTGATGAATACGGACTGGATTGTCTACACGATCATGACATGACAGCCGTACCCATTCACTATATGAATACTATCAGAATATGAATCCTTTGTCACTCTTTGCTTGGGAAAGACGTTATAACAGTGCTATTTGAACAGCGAGCGAGCTTACAGTCCAGACCGTTGCAGAGTCCTTGTGAGGCGCTAAATGGCAAATATGAAGACTATTTGGTCGAAGTGGCTGCCCCTCCATTCGCAGATCGTCAGGCTGCGGCGGCACCCACCCCCAGCAGACCCATAATCAGTAATACGACGAAGATCACCAGGAAGATGAAAAAGAGTATCTTCGCGATGCCGGCTGCCGCCGAGGCGATACCGCCAAACCCGAATACTGCCGCTATCACGGCAATAACCAAAAAGATCAATGCCCATCCTAACAAACCCATAGTCCTGTCCTTTCGTTCGAAAGATTTCTGTAAAAAGCCTGCTATGTTCTATCACTCCGGCGACACTTCCACTACGTAACGTCATGTAGCTTCGGCACGCCATGTCTTTCCTCGTCTTATAGATCGCGTAAATACACCGAAAGCATAGATGCGTTTCCCATGTATTGTCAGCCGGCCCCTCTTTGCGCATCACATATTATTGATCCGCCCCGTCATGTTCCATATTGTCCTTTAGCTTCCGTACGGCCCGTAGAGTAACAAAGTTGACGATGGACAGCAGGATCGCCATCTCGAATCGATCCCAAGCCACGGCGATCCCAATAGCTCCGGTATTCCACAGACTCGCAGCGGTGGCTGTGCCCGTAACGTGATCCCTGTTTTTGACGATAGCCCCTCCTCCAATGAACCCCATACCGGTCAGCAACCCGTAGATCACGCGAGACTGAGGATCCCCCTCGCTGAACACCGTGATGCCAATGAGCATATAGGAGCACGCGGCCATAGCCACCAGCGGGAATGTCCGCAACCCGGCACTTCGGGCGCTCTTCTCTCTGTCCCAGGCGATCGGGAATGCAAGCACATACGCCGCGAGCATCCGCAGCAGGATGAACGAAATCTGTTGCCAGTCAATGTCAAACATGAATATTGCGATGTTTCGATCGCAGTCGAAGCATTACAGTAGGATTCGCGCAGGATTGATATCTAGTCGCTATCTGCTACAGCCGCATCGAGCGCCTTTTCCGCCTTGTCCTGAGGATTCTTGAGATTCGACAGGTCCACGTCGTCAAAGTCTCCCTTGAGAACTCGAAGGGCCTGACGCTCCTCATTGATCTCCCTTACGGTGCGCACACCAAGCCTCCGGAACATCGGCACAGGCGGACACCAGCCCTGGACCGCGTGCAGAAGCAGGAAAGCTGCAACCCCGAATGGCATCGCCAGCCACCTGCGGGATCTGCGGGCCATCAGGATTCCAAAGAGCGACAAACCCGCCGCATTGGCCTCCAGCACGCGCTCGATATCCCACTCTTGCGCAAGTTCCTGCAGTCTGCCATCGATTTCATCAGGGTACTGAGCGAAGTACAGCACCCGCGCCTCCATTTCTCTTCGCAAGCGCTCGTTGATCTGCTCGGCCGTGTTTTCCAGAACACGCGTCTGCGTGGTTGGCGTTCGTTTAGCCATTGCAATTACTCCTTGTCATGTTCCCGGAATGTTCAATCCTTCAGGAGATTTCTGGCGACCAACAACATCAAAGCGGCCGCTAAAAGCAAGGGAACTCCCAGGATAAACGCAGCAGCTATTGGCCCGACAACGACTGTCAGTTTCAAAAAGAGGCCCCACAAAATGAGACCCAACCCCCCAACCGCCAGCAGTATTGCCGCCAATACCAGCAGCAGCCACGTCAGAATTCGAGTGAGGGTCTCCTTGTACGTCAGGGCCATCTGATCGATCTGACATTTGACCAAATCCGCGGCGATCTGGCTGACGTCCCGCGCAATTATTACGATGTCTCGGATCGTACTCATTTGCTGTTGTGCCGATCCAGAAGGAACGCCGTCATGAGTCCGGCCGCAAACGACACCATCACAGTGGTCAGAGGTTTGCTTGCGACCACCTCGCGCGAAGCGTGGATCGCTCGCTCTCCCTGATCGTGCATCACTTCGTTAGCGTGACCGATTTTCTCCGCGGCCTTGCCCTCGAAACCCGCCATGGCGGCTTTTAAACGATCCTTCGTCTCCAGCACCTTGTCGTGGCTCAAACTTCCGGCATCCGACAATGTCCCGCCCAGATGCGAGCGGAACTTATCAATGTCCTTCTTAAGCGATTCTATGTCTCTTTCCAGTTTTGTTGTCATCATTCACCTCTCGTTGTTATGGACTTGCGTGCCATGCTTCCACTTCCTTTTCCGCCGCCTCGCGCTCCTTGCCGTATCGTTCCTGAATGGCCCCGATAAGCCGGTCGCGCGAACCGTCGATGCGGTCCAGATCGTCGTCCGTCAGCTCGCCCCACTTCTCCTTCGTGCGGCCTTTGAGCTGGTTCCATTTTCCCTTCAGTGTCTCTTCATTCACGATCGTTCTCCTTTCCCAATAGCTCAGCGCTACGGCGAATTACATTTCGTCGCCCATCTCGTCGGCCGCATCTTCCACGGCATCGGCCGCGTCTTCCGCTGCGTCCTCGGTCTCCTCTGCCGCGTCTTCGATGGCCGAGTCATCCTCACAGCCGCAGACAAACGTAGTCGTACCGATCGTGACCATACTCAGCATCAATATCGTCATGAGTTTTCTCAAAAAAGCCGTCATAATCTGGTGCTCCTTCCCGTATTCACATTCATGTGCTTATTCTTCAGTTGCTCTGGTATCGCAGTCTATGCTGCTGCAAGGGTGCGTTGAAGTCCGCGCGACCTCAACTCGCCTTGCGGGTGAAATTCATGATCAACAAAACGATGAAGATCACGAGGAAGACAACGAACAGTATCTTCGCGATACCCGCCGCCGCCGAGGCAATACCGGTAAAACCGAATATCGCCGCTATCAAAGCGATTACCAGAAACGTGATCGCCCATCCCAATAAGTTCATCTCCATATCCCTTCGAAGCTCTGTCCCCACGGTAGTTCAGTATTCCGACAACGCCTTAATCGGCCGCATCCTCGATGGCTTCGCCGCCTTCCTGGATGTCTTCGCCCGCGCCCTCCATCGTATTGCATCCCGCCAGAAAGCACGATAGCGTCACCGCTGTAAGCATACACATCAGAAATCTCTTGAACTTATGCATTGTCTCACCTCACTAACAAAAACCATGTTCTTGCCCGTTCATACACGCGTGCTGCATTGCGACTGGCATATCTTAGATTGCCCAGAGTGTATGACACGCACATCGCCCGGACCATAAGCAATATGCCTAATTGTTCTAAGGGAAACACCTATTGATCTGGGCCGCAGCCTTGCAGCGTTCGGCATTGTCACCAGCGGCACTGAAATCTCAAAATGACACTCTCGTTCGCTTTGAGCATTTCTCTCTGGAAAACTACGGAGATTCCCTATAGGCACATTCAAGGCCTTTGTGTTCACATGCATGCACCTCAAAGGAGCACTTCGAATGCGAGGCGGTCCGGCGAGGAGGGGATGCCGACTGGCGGTTGTCCATGAATAACAGGCATCACCCTGAAGACCAGTTTCTCGATATTGGATAAATAAGGACACACGGCAGTGAATTGGCTGCTATTGCCAGGAGCATACTCGTGAGAATCGAAAACATACTCAGTGACGAGCGTATTGCAGGCAGATTTGTCAGTGCACGAGATCGCCCGAACTGAGCTGATTATAGATCATGTTTGACTGACTTAGTGACGTGCTCCGTTCACGTTGAGCAATGGGGCGAAAAGCAATGAAGAAAAGAAAGGGGAACAGAAATGAAAAGGTTAGTTGTTGTGTTACTGGTGCTCGGTCTGCCCGCCTGTGCAACTATGGCGGCATCCACCTTCACCTTGAACAAATCTGCACTCGAGATGCTCTGGGATGTGTATGAGAATCCCGAATCCGACCTCACAAACCTTCAGGTGGTAACAGACGATCCCGTCGAGTATGGAACGGACATGAGTGGCGTTGTCGGCTTCTTCGGGCAAGTCGATGATTTACCCAATGACAATGAGCACTCCCCATTCGCACAGATCGGTATTGGTGCCAACTTCTGGGGTACGTCGTCCACAGGATCAGGGGCCACTACTGCACAAGTCATTGGCGCAGCATTGGGCGAGCCTCCCACAAACAGCCTGGTGGGTTATGACAAGTACTGTCTGTATTTAGAGAATGACAATGACGACATCTGGTCAGCCAACATCTTTTTGAACACAGGTTACACGGACGCCCCATTCAATGAGCCTGACAATTTCTATGAGAACGACTGGGTGCAGTTAGATCCGGACGAAAGTGCAGTCTTGTGCCTGGACCTGACCGACGTCGCGAATCTGAACCATGTGACCAACATTGGTTTTGCAGTCGGCGGTAATCTCATCGATGCGGATAATAACCCGAGCGACCCGGATATCTACCACATGTCTGCCGCTCCGATTCCCGCACCAGGAGCGGTTCTGCTCGGCAGTATCGGTGTCGGCCTTGTCGGATGGCTTCGCAGAAGACGCTCGCTGTAAAAAAACGGTCGCGATTGGCAGTTGACGGAAAGAGTCAGGTGGCTACAGGTTGTGGCTGCCGACATAGGCCCGTTCGGCACGCAGGCATGGAGGCCATGTGCCAGGTACAATCGCAGCCGCCAAAAGCACGCAGTCGCAAGCCCAAAGGATTGGCGCTTGCGGCTGCTCTTCTTTTGTGCTGGTCGAAGGTGTGCGTGCAGTTCCATCCGGTCGCAATTCGCAACCGCTAATCGAAGCGCTATACAAACAGCAGCTCGCCGGCCCACCGCTCCTTAGGCTATCTCCTCTATGTCCGGCGGTCATAAGCACGGTATAGCAGGTCAAGCTCCGCGGTCCGGGCTTCGAAGTCCTGTTGAAGCTGCGTAATCCGGGAAGGATCCTTGTAGACTTCAGCGTCGCCGAAACGCTCCTTCATCTCTGCGATCTCGCCCTCGAGCGACATAATCATCTCTTCGATCTGCTCGACGGAATACTTGTTGAACCGCTTGAGTTCTTCCGGCGTCTTGCTGCGCGGCTGCCGGCCGCCCTTGCCGGAACGGCGCTTACCGCAAGCGGATGTATCAGCCTGCTGTTGCTGCGCCTCGCGACGCTCGCGAATGATCGAAGCGTAGTATGAATAGACCGGCTCAACCGCTACAAGCTCCGTCCGTCCAAGCTCCCGTTCGCCCAACTCGTTGACGCCGACGACCAGCAACTTATCGACAATCCGGTCCAGGAAATACCGATCGTGACTGACCACGACAATCGTCCCCGTATAGTCATCGAGCGCCGACTCCAGCATCTCGCGACTGGCGATATCCAGATGGTTCGTCGGTTCATCCATCACCAGAACATCCGGCTCGCTCAGCACGAGTCTGCAGAGCATCAGACGATTGCGCTGCCCGCCCGATAGTTCGCCGCACTTCTTGAATACATCGTCCTGCGTGAACAGAAACGCACCCAATCGGTTGCGCACGCGCTGCTCCGAAAGAGTCGGATTGGCCGCAGAGGCTTCTTCGAGCACCGTCCTCGATGCATCGAGTGTCCGGCCATGCTGATCGAGATAACCGACCCGAAGACCGCTGCCCATACGAATAGTCCCCGCCGACGGCTCCAGCCGGCCCGTTGCCATCTTCAGCAGCGTGCTCTTGCCCGTACCGTTCGGCCCCGTAATACCCAGACACTCGCCCCGGACCACATCGAACGTCAAACCCTCGAACAGGACCAGATCGTCGAAGGATTTCGCAAGTTGTTCAGCCCGAAGAATCAGATCGCCGCTCTTGTCCGTTCGGCCGAAAGAGAAGGCAATGGTCTTCTGCTCCGAAGGCTTCTCAAGAAAATCCGGGTTCTCCTTGAGCAGGCGTTCCAAACGAGTCTTCCGGCCCCGGGCCGTCTTGCGCATCCCCTCCTTGTCCTTGTTGCGAGCGATAAAGTCGCGCGTCCGCTCAACCATTTCCACCCGCTTGACATACTCCCGCTCCTGCTCAAGCCGCACCGTCTCCCGCGTCTGCACGTAATTGGCATAATTGCCGTTGTAGACCCGTGCCTTCCGCCGATCCACCTCGATGATCTTGCATGCCACCTTGTCCAGCAGGTAGCGATCGTGGCTGATGATCACCGCCGCCCCGCTGTAGGCCCCCAGGAACCGCTCCAGCCATTCGGTCGCCTGAAGGTCCAGATGGTTGGTCGGCTCGTCGAGCAACAGCAGGTCCGTCTCCAGCATCAACACCTGGGCCAGCCCCAAACGGGACAACTGCCCGCCGCTCAGAGCGGACGTTTCCGCGTGATGCAGTTCAGGACCGAATCCCATTGCCGCAAGCGTCGAATGAATCCGCGTTTCATAGGCGTAACCGCCCGCCAGTTCGAAGTCGTGGCACAGACGGTCGTACTTCCTCATACGTTCGCTCAGAGCCGAACCCGTCAGGCTTTCCATTTCGTGCGAAACCGCATGGATCGCGCTCTGCATATCGAGAAGATGCTGCACACCTGCGTGCATCTCCTCCAGAACCGTCCGCCGACCGTCGAAACTCGCCTCCTGCGGCAGATAGCCGATGCGCAGCCCCTTCTGAATAATCACCCGGCCGATATCGGCTTCGGTGCTCCCGACGATGAGCTTGAGAATCGTACTCTTGCCCGATCCGTTGGGCCCGACCATGCCGACCTTCTCCCCCGGGTGAAGCTGAAGCTCGCACCCGTCGAGCACAACCTCCGATCCGAAGGCCACTTGAATGTCTTGCAGCGTTACTATCGCCATCTATTAAACATGCCACTGATGGAAAAACGTCCGTCGCCCGCCGGGGAGTTACACGAGACACCGATCTACGTTGCTCGCATTGCTCGCCCGTGCGATCGCCAATCCGGCAAAGTCGCCATACTACCCGCTCGCGTCCGGCCGTTCAAGTTATCTCCCCCTGGCGTCAGGGCAATCGCATGAAATCGCTGAGGTTTAAGGGGTGCGTTTTCTGTCGGCGAA
>CAZGMJ010000053.1:0-33238 GCA_964526785.1 uncultured Pirellulales bacterium | reverse complement strand
TGTCGGCATTGTTTTTGTCAGCACAAAACGGCCTCAAGAATGGCTAAAGTCCACATAAGGTATCCTTTTTTAAAAATCGCACATCGATGCGTTGCAGTCTCAACGGTCCGGTTCCCACAAGGCATGGCAACTTGAGTTTCTTGTATAAGATGCAGCGAATTTGTCAAGCTTTTGCAGCCTCCGCTCACACAGCAGCGAAGCTACGCAAGAGGCTACGTCGGCGCTGCGCACAGTGTTGTCAGCGGAATGCAGGTTGTTGCTGCATCTTCACGAGTGCGTTTCTATCTCCGCCGCATGTACAGAGCCGTCTCACTCCCGATGCCTTTCGGCCTGGACCATGACCGGTTGCCCTCTTCGATGCGCACGTCCCGCTGGTCCACGCGCTTGCCTGTCGTGCAGTCGAGCCATCGCAAATCATACGAGCCGGGTCGCATGTTCTTCAATCCGAGGTCGCCTTTAGAGTTAGAGGTGTAGGCGATATAGCTTCTTCCCGGGTCGGCGAGGACGTATTCGGTGCCGCCATAGGCCAACTCGTCGTGCGGCGCCATCGTCTCGAAAGATGTAGATTCGAAGAAGCGGACGAGGTGCCCGCACGCCTGCAGATCTTCGAGCGGCGTGTTGGCGATGTCCATCTCCAGTATCATCACGTAGGCGCCGCCCATCGCGCACGCCCAGCACTTTCTGCGCAATTCGGCGCCCGTGCCGAATCCGGCTGCCTCCGACATATTCAGACTGTAGCGGCCGGCCGCATCATTCCACGCCTTGACCATGCCGGCGTGCAGTTTCTCGGCGGTATCGACGTTGTACTGGATGGCGAACTGATCGATGTTACGGTCGTCGGCGAACTCGTCGAACGAAAGCCCGTGGTTTTTGTGCACCGCGATGGCGTGGTCGTAATCGTCTGCGCTGCGAATAACAGCTGCGATGTTGCTGACGCGCCTGGCGCTGAGCGATTCGCCGTACTCCTCCGCGATGCACCAGATGAGACTGCCATAGCCCTCAAAGCGATCGACCAGTGCGCGCAGGAACTGCTCCTCCTGGCTGCTTACGTTGTCGCCGCGCGGCCACAGTCGAACGCTGTCGTCGTACAGGAAGAAGTAGATGACGATGCCCGCCCGCTCCATCGCGTCGAACCAATGCCGCCACTGATCGAGCAGGGCGGTATTGAGGCCCCTGGCGGGATCATGGTCGATAAAGGGGTTCTCGGTGCGGCCGCCGTCTCCGCCGTGCGACCGGACGGCCATAAGATAGATGCAGTTCGCTCCGGTGCCCGCGAGCTTGCTGATAAGCTCCATCTGATCGCCGTCGCGCGTACCGTCCGGTTTGAGTTTACCCCGATAGAGAAAGCCCTCCGGGTCGCCCGGCCCGCACATGAACAACGGCCTGCCGTCACCCCGCATCAGCCATCGCGGATTCTTCGGATTGACGACAATGCGATTCCGTGCTTTGGCATTCGCCGGCGGCGGGCTCGGCGATTTCGGACGTTGCGCGGCGTCCGCGAATCGGCCGACAGCCAGTGCCCAGTCGGACCGATAGGGCGCTTCCCAGGTGTGTCTGCCCGGCGAAAGCTCGCCCAATGCGATTTCTTTGCACTCTTTCTTCGTGTCAACGGCGATTGCGGGCTGCCGCTGCGAAAGTGCCGAAAGATCCATAGCCACAGATTCCGTGTTCTCGCAGTACAGCACAGCGCTCTGCGCCGCGGACGACAGCAGGGCATGGCCCGGCTCCGCCATCGCATTGGCTCTTTGCATATCGAGCAGGAATCGGTCCTTCTCGTGCCAGAATGTGTAGTGCGTGCGGAGTTGCTCGGGTTCCGGATAGGGGTGCGGACTGTCGGAATAGAAGCCGAAGAAACCGCCCATGCCGCCCGCCATGGTCTCGGCCCAGAGCAGTCGGCGCGTGCCGTCCATGTCGAGGTCGAAGCCGGATCGTTTGTAGCTGTGCCGTTCTTCATACAAATGGGGTCGGCCGGTGCCGCTCCGCAGATCCTCGACGATTTCGTCGTACCCTCTCGGGCCGTGCGCCGTCGTGGCCAGCTCGACGTTCCGGCCGAAGCCGTCGTACGAATTCATATTGTGCGGACCGTCCAACCGATGCCCCCGCGCGCAGAGCAGATGCTGCCAGCCCATGTGTGAGTGCAGGTAGCGAGCCCAGTCATTGAGTTGTTCGGCATTGGTCCACTCGTGCAGATCGAAACCGTAGCCCATTGTCCAGCCGCACAGCGGCCCCAGCCTCGCCGCAATATACCGCTGGAGCCGGCGGTCGGCCGGACCGTTGATGCCCCCGGGCAGACCTCGCGGCGTCCACCTGCGGGACTCATCACCCCACGCCCATATATGCACGCGCCCGCCCAGGCCGCGAACCGTCCGTATGATTGTCTCGAGCACATCGAACGCCGCCGGATCGGGGTTTACGCTGTCGTGTTTGTTGTGCTCGCGCGTGCCGAATTTCAACCAGTTGTTGTTTACATGAATGAACACGATCTCAAAGCCGTTGGCCTGTGCATCCCGATAATATTGTCTTGCGAGCTCGGCGGTTTTGCCCGGATCCCGCGAGAACTCGTCCAGGAACGCCGGATGCTCGACACGGCCCATATAGGCTGTGAACACATAACCATGCAGATCGTCTTCATTCTCGTGCGCCACTGCAAACCGATTGCCTTTGTGCGTCAGGAACCCGCCTGTGCCTTCTTTTCGCGGTCCCACGGCAACGCTGCCGGTGTGGCCGTTGAGAGATGCTATCCTGCTCTGGCTGACGAAGTTCCACGTTCCCGCCAGCGTCCCGGTAAAGCGAAATCTCCATGTCTGGCCATCGTAGAACATCTCAGTAACTCGTTTGCGGCCGGTCTGGTCGTGTATGAAGCTCACGCTCGCCTCTGCATCGAATGGATTGCCTGAAAAGGTGACATTCGAATACTTCCATTCGAGCGTTTCCCATACGGATGCCGAACGCCGCCCCATGTCCCGGGCGTGGACGCAGCAGCTTGCGAGAAGGCAAAGGATCAGTGGCTTTCGGGCGATTTGTCGCAGAATCGTAAACATGCTCGACCTCCTTTCAGCAGGAACGTGAGTCGCGGTCGGCGCGGACCCGCCGAACCGGATCTATTGTACCGGTGCGATGCCGGCTTGAACAGTTACTCACGCTCGAATCGCGCGGGAAAGTTGTCGGTCAGGCCGATGCCGCTTGTGTCGATGGGCTTGAAGCCCCGTTTCAAGGCGGGCGAATCCGGCCGCAGCCGAAAGTCCCGCGCCTCGACATCCACGAACATCGGATCGGCCACGATGCTGTGCTGGTCGAACCTCTGGTTGAGGATTTGACGCCACTTGTCGAGCGAGCCGTCAGCGGGGCCTCCCTTGATCGAGACTTTCCCGTCGGGCTTGTAGAATACGTTATAGTCCGATGCGGTGACGCGGTCGTCGCTCCAGTTGGTAAAGCCGTAGGCGTAGGACGGGGGCGTCCGGCCGTTCTTCTTCGTGAAACTCTCCGCCTGAACAGTCACCACATGCGCATCCGTCAGGCTCTCGGGCGGGATCACGCCCTCGGGCCGCCAGTCCTTTGCTGCGCAGAAAATCAGCGCATCGAGATTCATTCCGCCGCCTTTGAGGTTTTCCAGACGAATTTGCTGCAGGCCCGCGACCAGCTCGATCTGACCGGCCTTCGCCCACTCATACCTGCCCCAGTCCCCCGTATCAGGCAGGTTGTTGAGAGTCACGCTCTTGCCGTCGTCGGCCGAGACAGCAAAACGGCCGTCCATGCGGTCGACGTTGTACGGCTTATTCGCGCATGCATAACGCAGCCAGATGTTGTAGCGGTCGGCGGCCGGCGCATCGACGTGCCACGTGACCGTTGTCCCTTTCTCGTGCAGGTTGCCTATCCCGCTGCCGAAACTGCCATGATCGGCGGGCATCGGCGTGTCGGCGAAGTAAAGGATATTCCGCAAATACTGGTGATGATCGCATCGCTCATCGGCCATAAAAAAGGAGTGAATTCCCGTGTCGCACAGAGCGTTGCCGATGAGGATATTGTTCTCGACGCGATTGCCGATTCCCTTGGCGTATATGCACTGGTTATGGCTCGTGCCGCGGACGCCGTAAATGATATTGTTCGTGATCGTGAAATAGTCGGCCTGGTCGTCGAGGTAGATGCCGCTTTGCAGGTTGAATTCGCTGTTGCCCGTATCGTGAATCAGATTGTGATCGAAGGTGTTGTCACGCCCGGCGCCCCAGCTTTCCATCGCACCGGTATCCTGACTGTCGAGATTTGTGTGATGAATGTCGTTGTAGGCGAAGAGGTTGTTCCGGCCGTGCATGAAGTCGTATCGGTTCTCCCACGTCATGCCTTCGATCCTGCCTTTGATCGTTCCGTAGCGGCTGCCCTTGATCGTCGTACCGTAGCGGGGCATGTGATGAATGTGGTTGTGCGTGATGCGGTTGTGACCGCTCTGCTGCACGCGCACGCCGTAGCCGTGGCCGATCAGCCGGCCGCAGTGGTGAATATGATTGTTGTGAACGATGTTGTGATGATTGACGTTCGCCTGGCCGATGCCCCGGCCGGTCAGCGAGACGCCGTGCTGGCCGTGCCGGCGGATGAGGTTGTCCTCAATGCGAATCCGCTGTGCGTAATCGCTGACGACGACTCCCGTCACACCCGCATTCTCGATCTTGCAACGCCGTACCGAACAATTCTCAGCCCGATTGATCACAACTGCATCATCCTTGCAGATACCGATGTCCAGACCCGTGAAATGCACGTTTTGCACGTTCCGATCGTTCCAGCCCTGGATCCGAATCACAGTATCTGCAGTGGCAAGCGTTATCTCCTCAAGTCCCTTTCTGCCCTCTCGCGGCCACACATACACTTTTCGCTGCTTGAGGAAAATACAGCATTCGCCCGGTTCATCCAGCAGTGCGAGCACGTTCTTGATGTAGTAGCGGTTGTCCGGACGGAGCCTGCGCCGGTTCGTCCCGAGAGTCACGATATGCTTCTTGCGGTTGATCCCTTCGATTGGATACTCGTGGTTGAACCAGTCGTGGTAGGGCCAGATGTTGACCCTTGCCTCGGAAATGTCCCAGCCGGCCGGATCAAAATCCGCAGGCCGATAGACAAACGCCAACCGGTCTGATCCCTCTGCGCTCTCGGCCAGATGAAAGTAGCCCTCGTTCGGCGCGCGGGCCAGGGTCAATCGCCGGTCGCCTTCGAACAATTGATTGCCGGTGACGCCTCTTGGTAATTCGGCTACGTAGATCTGTCCGCTGTGCTGCTTCCAGCCTGTGACCGCAACTCCGCCGATCAATACCGGAACCTCGCCGGGATATGCGGCATACGTGATGCTGTGCTCGCGTCCTGCCGAATCCTCAATACCGAATACCAGACCTTCCGGCAGCCGATAGGCACCTTTGCGAATCACAACACGCACATCGTCGCTCAGTCCATCAGCAATCTCCTTGCGGACCGCATCGCGCGCTCGCTGAATGGTGGCGAAAGGGCGATCGACCGTGCCGGGGTTTTCGTCGTTGCCCGTTGGCGCCACGCAGTAGTCGGCTTTTGGGGTCGATGCCGCCACTGCTGAATATGACGCGGCCAACTGCATTATGGCTGTCAACAACAATACGACGGAGACGGACTGCATACGTCGTGCAAACATGGTTTTCCTCACAGATGATTTCATTGATTTGTCTGCAGCATGCCCCGGTGCTGATTTGGCTAATTGCTCTCTGCGGCCTCAACCACAAATCGCAGGGCCCTGTTCACCATTTCGCGTCCCTTGATCCGGCTGTCGTTCCAGCAGACCACCGCGTCCAGAGCGGGCATTACCACGCACGCTCGGATATCTCCATGACCGAAGCAGCCGAACGTGTCAGCCGGAACGTCCGGCCAGTTTCGCGGCCCTTCGCGAGTAATGCCGTTTATCCACCAGGCATAACTGTAGCTGCCGTTGTGGTCGCACTGATTGCTGCCGCCGCCGATGGACCGCTGCTTGGGCAGCATCTGCGCCTTCTTCCCCTTGGTTCTGGGCACGGACAGCGGCACAGGCGAAGTGGTGGCCAGCTTGACCAATTCGGCCTTGATAATCTGCTGGTCTTTCCATTTGCCCTTGCGTAGATACAGCAGACCGAATCGTGCGAAATCCCGCGGACTGATGCCAAGCCGGCCGGGACGATTGCCTGTGCCGAAAGCCATGAAGGTGGGATTGTCCTGGCATTGCAGGATGTCCGCGAGCATCGGATGCAACACCTCGGCATCCACTGTCTTCCAGGTGACCCCGTACACTTTCAGCATTAGTGTGTCGAAAAACAGTGCCATGTTGTAGTCGCTGTAATCGTATGCCCGGCCGGGCCTTTCGCGCACACCGTAACACGATATCTGATTGGCCAGGTGGCGCCAGGTTATCTCGCGGTCCTTGTAGCCGAGATCGGGATTGAGCTTCCTGAGACCGGGCTGGTACTTGACAATAGGCTGATTCGCATCGGGCAGCTTGCCGTCCTGGATGGCCTTGAGCAGAAAGTGCGTATACAGAGGCTTGCACGCGGAAGCCACGTCCTTGCGCCTGCCGGCATCGCCCCATGTGTAGACCATATAGCCGTGGCGGACGATGCAGCCCGAACCCCCTGAATAATCGCGCAGTTTGTCGAGCCCGGCTCTGTCGAGCGCGACCTGCGCCGGCTTGCGAGTGGCCCACCTGCCGTCTGGATAAACCGCTTGCGCATCTGCAATCGTTTCGACAGCAATGACAAGCGTCAGAATACAACCAATCGTTACAATGATCCATCTGGAAAAGTGCATGATCCGGCCTCCTTCTTCTTGTTACAGGTTAACACCGTTATGTCCTCGCGACTTTCTTGAGAGCCCTGGCGATACTCGTCTTCTTGTCGCCCGTCAACACGCGTTTCGCCTTAGAACCCGCCGCCCGTATGGCGATCGTATTCCAGTTCGAAACGAAGTTTGTGTTTTGCCTCTTCATTGGCAAGCCCCAGCAGCATATCGGTCAGTTGCGCTGCCTGGGCCGCCCCGGCCAGGTCAACATAGAGCCGGTAGGCAGCCTTCTCACGCTTCATGGCAACAACGAGGGCTTCGGCATACGTCATCTCGTCGCTCGGTTCGACATCGGTAACGTAATCGGTGACGTTCATCTCCGGGATATCCTCATCAGGATTCAGCCCGAATTCTCCCGCCTCGACTGCCTGGAGTTTGAGCTTGTGGCCCATCTCCTCAGCCGCGAAACCCTCCAACAAATCCCGGATAACCGGGCTCTTGGCCTTTTGAGCCAGGTCAAGGTAGAACAGTTGCGCTTCATCCTCTCGTTCAATGGCAAAATCGAGTATTTCCTGTATGGAGGAAAACTGCTGTTGCATATCCGGGCCTCACCGTCCTGCTTGGTCTCTATCTTCAATCGTGCGCATACGATCGCGCACCGACGATACACAGGAAGGATTCTACAGGGCTATGAGGAGAATGGAAAGGATAAACGGTGGGTGGGAACTGACGCCTCGGACAATGCACAATAGCGCGATCTGTACAAAAGGCGCACTAGGATTTGGCGCGCAGTAACTCACAAAGCCGCCGGCCTGCGGACAATGGAACGACGCTTCAGATCTTCCGTTGATAAAGGGCTTCGAGAATCTCTTGCTTGTCATTCTCGAATGCCATCAGATGGATACGTCCGAGGATGGCCTCTCGGCCGGCGCCGTTGAAGCCCGGGTTTCTTATCAGAGTCAGCAGGACATCTTCTTTGGCCGCCTCGAATGCGAGATGGTCAAACACCGCCTTGATCAGATGTGTCTGCACCCGCTCGTCCAACGGTGCACGTCGCGCAATTTCCCTTAGGGCTCGTTGCCGGTCCTCGTCGAAAGACATGCGCGAAACCGCGTTAATCTCCCAAATCGTGCGTTCCACGCTCCAGGCCTGATTCTGTGTATCCTTCGCCGCGATACTCTCGGGAGAAGTGGAAGAGCAACCAATCCCTGCAACAATAGAAAACGTCAAAAAGCCAATCAACAACCCCTTTTTCATCCGTGGCCCCTCAAAAGCGTTCAATAATCTTAATCGAACAACCACAAATACTAATAGCAGGCTAACACATTATAAGACGACTGTCAAGATACAATTCTCAACAGGGCAAACAGCGCTTGTTTTATCGGCCGCTGCAAGTCGGTCGGCTACAAATATGTAGCGTGCCAAACCTGTCAGCGCTATTACTATCGGACGTCGCGATGTTTCGCTTGGGTGCGACTGCTGCAAAAACCGTCTTGCCGCGCCCGCCGATTGCACTTGACGCCCACGCCCTGAGAAAGTACGTTTGTGCATACTGATGGGCAGGTCGAGGCCCCTCGCAGGCAGGTGATCCTGCAGAAGTTCGCACCGGACCACCGCAGGTGGGCAAGTCGAAAGGATACCTATGGCACGTCGAAAGAAACCGTCAGGCAACCAGATTGATCGCAGACAATTCGTCAAGCGTTCGGCGGCACTGGGAGCGGCCGTATTCGGAGTGGGGGCCGGTCGAATCTTCGCGGCCGGATCGGATGTGGTTCGCGTTGGTGTGATTGGCTGCGGAGGCAGGGGTACATATGATGCGACTAACTGCCTCAGGGCCGCAGAGAATGTTGAGTTGGTGGCGATGGCCGATCTATTCCAGGATCGGCTCGAAGAGGCTAGAACGACCCTGACGCAGAGGCTGGGCGACAAGGTGAAGGTTGCGAATGAGGCGTGTTTTGTCGGCTGGGATGCCTATAAGAAGCTTCTCGCCCGAGATGATGTTGATCTGGTGATCCTGACGACCCCGCCGCATTTCCGGCCGATGCACATCGCTGAGGCAGTCAAAGCGGGCAAGCACATCTTCGCGGAAAAGCCCGTTGCGGTCGATCCGGTGGGTGTTCGGTCGGTTATGGCCTCAGCAGAAATAATCGACCAGAAGAAACTGACCTTTGTCGCGGGCACGCAGATGCGCCGCATCGCACACCTGGTGGCCGGCATGCAGCGTCTGCACGACGGCGCCATCGGCGAACTTGTATCGGGCCAATGCGTGCGGCTGGGCGGTGGTATGACCAACTGGGGACCGAAGCCGCAGGCGGACTGGTCGCAGATGGAATGGCATCTGCGAAGGTGGCTGTTCGTGACCTGGCTGTCCGGGGATTTCATTGCCGAGATGCACGTTCACAACCTCGATCTGGTCAATTGGGCGTTCGGTGCGCATCCGGTCAAGTGCACCGGTCTCGGAGGCAGACAGGTCCGCACCGAGCCGCAGTTCGGCAACGTCTACGACCATATGTCCGTCGAGTACGAGTACCCCGGCGGAGTTCGCGTCGAGTACATGGGAGCGCAGATTGACAAGATTACCTTCCGCAACGACCAGTGGTTCGTGGGCACCAAGGGACGCGCGTACATGGACTTCGCCAATACGATGATCACGGGAGACAATCCCTTTACATATGATGGGCCCAGTCCGAGCCCGGTTCTGAAACAGCACGCCGATCAGATTGCAGCGATTCGTAACGGTCAGCGACTAAACGAGGGAAAGCGAATCGCCGAGAGTTCTCTCACTGCGATCATGGGTCGGATGAGTGCGTACACAGGCCGTGCCCTCAAATGGGACTGGGCCCTTAATGCATCCAAACTGGACCTCAGTCCGGATAAATACGCGTTCGGCGACATCGAGTTGAGACCCGTGGCAATGCCCGGTAGAACGCAGCTTGTTTGATGGTTGTTGCTTCGATGCCGAAGGCAGCCGAATTGCCTGGTCCTGAGCTTGAGTCCTGGACCTGCTGCGACAAACCAGAAAAGCAGAATTGCAAAGGATAGGAAAAGATGAAACGCATTGGCAAAGCTGTACATAGTGCGATTGTATTAGCGCTTGTTGTCGGCGGACTGTCCGCGTGCGGCGAGCCCAATCGAGCCGAAGCGCCGTGGGAATACCTCTTCGACGGAAAAAGCCTCGATGCGTGGCAGGTACGCGGAGGCTCGGCGCGGTATGACGTCGAAGACGGCGTCATCGTGGGCACAACCGTCCAGGGCAGCCCCAACACCTTCCTCTGTACCAAGAAGCCCTACGGAAACTTCGAACTCGAACTCGACTTCAAGTGCGATCCCGAACTGAATTCGGGAATCCAAATCCGCAGCCATGCATACGAGCGGGACACCAATACGGTCATGTATCGCAATGGCAGGCGGGTCGAACGCCTGCGCAAGGCGGGAACGGTGTACGGCTATCAGGTTGAGATCGCCGGCGCCGGCGGCGCTTCAGGCGGCATCTGGGACGAGGCGCGCAAGGCCATGTGGCTCTACGATGCACGACAGAGCCCCGCTGCAGGCAACGCATATCGCGCCGATCAATGGAACAGGTATCGCATCGTATGCATCGGCGATCGCATCAGGACCTGGGTCAATGGCGTGGCCTGTGCGGATTTCAGAGACGCCACCGACCTGAGCGGTTTCATCGGTCTGCAGGTGCACAGCTATCGAGGCCCGAAACCGGCCCATGTGCGATGGACCAACATTCGCATTCGCGATCTGGGCGCTCATGTATGGCAGCCGCTGTTCAACGGCGAGAACCTCGACGGCTGGCACACGCTTCCCGGCGGCCGATGGCAGGTACAGGACGGAACGATCGTCGGTTCGAATACCGCCGGCGATCGTCGCCATGGATTGCTGATCAGCGATGATCGGTACGAGGACTTTGTCGTCAAATTGCAATTCAAGGCCGTCGAAGGGAACAGCGGCCTGTACTTTCGGGCCGAAAAGGTGGACGGTGCGGTTGGCGTGCACGGATTCCAGGCTGAGATAGACAGTACGCACGATGTGGGCGGCCTGTACGAAACTGCCGGCAGAGCGTGGGTCGTACAGCCCAAGCCCGAGGACGTCCGCAAGTGGTTCAGGCCGGGCCAATGGAACGAAATGACTGTATCCGCACACGGCCGATGGATCGTCGTACACGTAAACGAATACAAAACCGCTGAACTGAAGAATGATCCGGGCAGAACGCACGGCCGCCTGGGGCTTCAATTGCATGGCGGACAGGATATGGAGGTGATGTTCAGGGACATCGCGATTCTCAAGCCGGCGGCTGATTAACCTTGGTCAGGCAGTGCCCCGGCATCACAATCCTCATAATCTCGACGCCTCGACAGAATAGCCGGGCGAAGCGGACAATTGAAACGAGCAGCATCATGGAAGTATATGTCGCAGAGAAATGTGGCTTCTGTCATGGAGTGCGAAGCGCCATTCGCCTTGCGGGAGAAACGCTTGCAGAGGAGCAGGACGGCGGCCGCGTACACAGCCTGGGGCCGATCATCCACAACAGCGACGAAGTTCGCCGTCTTGCGGAAGCGGGCCTGCAAACCGTCGACGACGCCGGCGAGATAGATGAGGGGACCGTCATCATCCGCTCGCACGGAGCCGCTCCTCAGCAAGTGGCGGAGTTGCGGGGAAAAGGACTCAACATTGTCGACGCCACATGCGTGCTGGTCAAACGCGTTCAGCAAATAGCGCAGGAACTCGAACGCGAGGGCTACAAGGTGGTGGTCATCGGCGACAAGGACCATCCGGAAGTGCAGGCGGTCGTCGGATGCGTCAAAGATGTGATTGTTGTGGCCGACGAAGCGAGCCTTCAGGGCCTGCCGGCCGACGGCAAACTTGGCGTGGTATGCCAGACTACGCAGAGCCTGGACCGACTGGCAGTCATGCTCGGAGCCATCGGCAGACACGGATTCGGCGAACTCAAAGTGATCAACACACTCTGCAAAGAGTCCATGAAACGCCAGGAATCGGCCGTCCAGTTGTGTAAGCGCGTGGATGTGATGTTTGTGCTTGGCGGACTCCAGAGCGCCAACACGCGCAAGCTGGCCGAGCTGTGCAAGGCGTATAACAGCGAGACGTACCATCTGGAGAACTGGAGCCAGCTTTCGCAGGAAGTGCTTGTGGGAAAGCAGACCGCCGGTGTGACCGCAGGTGCTTCCACTCCCGATCGCATCATTCGTGAATTTGTCGACAGGCTCAGAGGTTGGGACGAGTCGAGTTGACCGTTATCCGTCCTGCCCAAAGGGACCCCACCGGTCCAAACCTTCCTCCCGATTACCGCTGCGTCCCGCAGAATCGCAAGCGACACCCTCCCATCCGCGGCGTAGTCCGCTGCCGGCCCAGTGTGCTTCGAGCCCCCCGTCTTCCTCGGTAAGCGTAACATCGGTGTCTTTTTCGACGCAAAATGCGAAATATACGCTTGAAAGGGCTTGATTTTGCTGTAAGATAAACAGCCTTATGTGATAATGGGCAGATTGTCTGCATCTGCTGCGTGGGCAGGTGCTTTGAAATGTTTTTGAAAACGATTGCGCGGTTGTGCGCCGGACCTGATGGCGTGAGTGTGGGGCGAATCAGGTCGAGAAAAGCAGACTCCACAACGGGATTGATTTATGGTTGATAGAAACATCGTACGCAAGTTGGGCCTGACCAACGAAAAGCTGAATGAGCAGGTAAGTGAGTTGTTCGGTGAAGAGGAAAACAAATTCCTCGAGAACGTGCTTCAGAAGAAGGTGGACTCCCGTCAGCCGGGCAGCATCCTGACAGGACACATCGCCGGGCAGATCGGAAACGACGTCATCGTGGAGGTGGGCCTCAAGAGCGAAGGCGTTGTCGATGTCAGTGAGTTCGACAGCCCCGACGAGATTGAAATGGGCAAGGACATCGAGGTGCTTCTGGAAGATACGGATTCCGAAGGCGGCATGATTCTGCTCAGCAAGCGCAAAGCCGACTACATCCGCGGTTGGGAGCACATCCTCTCAACAAAAGAAGAAGGCGACGTGGTTACCGGCCGCGTAATTCGCCGCATCAAGGGCGGATTGCTGGTCGATATTGGCGTTCCGGTGTTTCTGCCGGCCTCGCAGGTCGATATTCGCAAACCCGGCGATATCAGCCGTTTCATCGGCAAGGAAGTCGAGTGCAAAATCCTCAAGATCGACGAGGAAGGGCACAATATCGTTATCTCCAGGCGTAAACTCATCGAGGAAGAACGCCGGGCCAGCAAAGAGAAGATACTCGAAGAGATCGAAGTCGGACAGATACGCAAAGGCGTGGTCAAGAATATCGCGGACTTCGGCGTCTTCGTCGATCTCGGCGGGCTGGACGGTCTGTTGCACATCTCCGATCTCAGTTGGGGCCGCATTTCGCATCCCTCCGAGGTGGTTGACCTCGATCAGGATATCGAAGTCATGGTCATCGGCGTCGACAAGGAAAGCGAGAAGATATCCCTTGGCCTCAAGCAGAAGACGCCGAGCCCGTGGGAGGATGTCGAGGAAAGATACCCCGTCGGCTCACGCGTACAGGGCAAAGTCGTCAACGTCATGAACTACGGCGTGTTTGTCCGCCTCGAAGACGGCATCGAAGGCCTGGTGCACATCAGCGAGATGAGCTGGACGCGACGGCTGGCGCACCCGAGCGAAATGGTGAACCTCGGAGACGAAATCGAAGTCGTTGTCCTGAGCGTCAACAAGGAAAAGCAGGAAATCTCACTCGGTCTCAAACAGACCGAAACCAACCCCTGGTCGGTTGCCGCGCAGAAATACCCCGTTGGCGCGATTATCGAGGCACGAGTCAGAAGCATCACGAACTTCGGCGCCTTTGTGGAGATCGAGCCCGGCATCGATGGAATGATTCACATATCCGACCTCAGTTGGACGCGCAAGTACGGGCATCCGAGCGAAGCATTGCAGAAGGGCCAGGAAATCAAGTGTATCGTGCTCGATGTGGACGAGGACAAGCACCGCATCTCGCTCGGTCTCAAGCAGATGACCGAAGATCCGTGGATCAGGGCCATTCCCGAAAAGTACATCCCCGGGCACATCATCAAGGGCAAGGTCGCCAAGATCACGAATTTCGGCGCTTTTGTCGAGTTGGAGCCTGATCTGGAAGGCTTGTTGCATATCTCGGAACTTGCCGATCATAAGATCGACAAGCCGCAGGACGTGGTGAACGTTGACGATGAGCTGGAAGTCAAGATCCTGAAAGTCGATGCGGAATCCCGCAAGATCGGCCTGAGCCTGCGTCGCGTGCAGTGGGCGGCTGAAGATCGCGCCGAAGAACCGGTCAAGCGGCCGCAGCCGACGGGTATCCAGCACGTGCTCACCGATGCCGAAGCCAATCGCCTGACCGGTCGCGAGCCTCAGCCGCAGCCCGAGCCGGCCACCACTGAAGAACCAAAACAGGCCGACGAGAAACCCGAACAGACCGCGCCGGAAACAGCGGAGAAAGAACCGGCCGAAGAAGCCCCCCAGGACAAGGCGGAGGATGAAGACCAGGAAAAGCCCAATGAAGCTGAGCCTGCCCCGCAGCCGGAAGGTGAAGCTGCACAGGCCGAAGGGTCCGACGAGCAGGAAAAACCTCAAGCAGAGGCCCCCGAGACCGAGACTGGCGATCAGGATGACGAGCCGGAGAAGCCGAAAGAGCAATGATGAGGCGGTGAAGTCTATCGAAAATCGCCGTGTGGCTCGATGAGGTTTTCCTCAATGGGCCACATCGTGCGTCTCTCAGCCGGTTTTTAGCGCAGAATTAAAATTTTTGGGCCACAACCTTTCGTTGTGGCCCGAAACTTATGCCGCGCAAGAACATTTTTTTTCATATTTCGCCAACATCACTTTCGATATAAATGCTTTTTAATAAAGTATTTACGGCTTTCTTGTCGCAGGACCTGCGCACATGAGTTTTCGTTAAGATTATTTTCTTGACGTGAACATGGGCGTTTTGGTATAAATGGGGAGCAAAGACTGGTTAGTTCTGGTGGCGTGAACCTTGGTTCACCCGCTCCCAAGTGAGGTTGGTGAGAAGAATGAGGAAGGTGGCGAAGCTGGATGAGTATCACACCTGCGGAAGCTCCATTTCCCTACGCGCACTGATCTTATGCGGACAGGTGGATCGGTTCGTTGCATACCAATCGTGAGCAAGCACAGGGTTTGGTGAAGATTCTTTGTGTTTTGTTGAATGTTGTTCAGGATTGGCTAGGCGCGAGGAGCGCGCGTTGCCAACGGGACAACGCCGTGTTGCTTTGGCTCGTTGCTGAAGCAATGAATCCTTGTAGTTGTATCGAGGAGGAGTATTATGTTTAAACGATTGTTAGCATTATCAGCCGCCTTGCTGGTAATGGGGACTCCGGTTTTTGCTGATGCCGTCGGCGTGTTTGACAACGCGATGGACATCGGCACGCCGAAGGCCATCGGCTCGACGGTCATCAGCGGCTCTAGAACGCTCAATGGCCTCGACACGCTGACCGAAGAGTACCTCTTGACCGGTGGTGGCAACGACATCTGGGGCACGGCGGACAACTTCCACTTCGCCTACAGAGAACTCACTGGAGACGTCCGCGTCTCGGCGAGCTTCGACTTTGTCGTGGGCAACAACCAGTGGACCAAGACCGGTGTCATGCTCCGCGATCTGGAAGGTGGCGGCCCCGCCGTCACGTACCAGACGGTTACCCGTAAGGGTGGCGGAACGCTGTTTGACGGCGTGTTCTTCCAGGGCCGCACCAGCGAAGGCGCCGGAAGCTCGGGTTTCCTGGATCGCTATGAAGCCGGCTGGCAGAAGCTCGGTATTCAGAGAGTGAGCCTGGGTGACTTGACGCTCATCGAAGGTCTGGTGGACTACGGCTCAGGTTGGGAATCCATGGGCATTCAAATGCCCACGAATCTGCCCGATCAGATCGGCGCAGGCGTTGCTCTGACGTCGCACGACAACAACTGGGCCGCTCAGGTCAAGGCCTACGACGTCCAGTACAGCTCGAGTCCGGCACTGGTCGCCGAACTGACAAGTGTCGGTGCCGATACGGCTCTGGCCGAGCAGTGCAGCGAAATCCCGGGATTCAAGATTCGCTCAGGCGCCCCGCTCGTTTCCGAAGGTTGGGGTTATGACGCGATGAACGAATTCCTGGATACCGGTATGCTCAACGGTCTTCCGGCTGTCCCCGGTTCCGAAGGCACGCGCATCAGCGAGTTCGTGAACCTGCATGACACCGGCGGACGCGGTGCGTTCAGCGAAGAAAACGGTTACGCCGACGAGAGTTATCCGGGCATCGACCCGTTCGAGTCTCCCACGGCCGATCCGGCAGCCGGCGATGACGACAACAACTTCGCCACGCAGGTCGATGCATGCATCTTCCTGACCGCGGGCGCCCACATCATAGGCGCCAACAGCGACGACGGCACGATCATCGAGATCGGCGGCGTCGAAGTTGGAAGAGCCCCCGAGTGGAAAGGCACCTCGAATGTGGACTTCCTGTTCACCGTCGAAGCCGACGGCTGGTACAGCCTCCGCGCTCGCTCGCTGGAAGGCGGCGGCGGCGCTGCTCTGGAACTGCATGAGGTTCTGGCAGACGGCACCCGCATCCTGCTCGGCGACGTAGCCAACGGTGGTTCGCCGGTATTCGTTCCCGAGCCGGCCACGATCGCTCTGCTGGGTCTTGGTGGATTGGCGCTGATTCGGCGTCGGAAAGGAGCATAAACATGGGTAGGAAAGTACTGTTCGTACTTCTGGTGCTCGGCCTGTTTGCCGGTATGACCCATGCCGCTCTGATAACCGGTGTCGTACGCTCGAACGGACAATCAGGCGACCGTGATTGGGTGGGTGCGTTTGATGGCGAAACGACCCCTCAGGTAGGCACCCTGGCGGATGGTGAGTATGTCTTTATGGACCGCACCTATCCGTGGGCCAATACGCCTGCTGAACTGGTTGGAGCCGAATACGTCCTGACGTTCAACACGGACAAGGGCAGTAGCGAAAACGACGTGACGTACGACGTTACGCTTAGCACCGGCGCGGTGCTGGCCGTCACGATTGATGATCGTCTGCCTCTGCCAGGTTCAGAAGACGGGTGGGATGCTGTCTCATCTCTCCAGGAAGCGGCCGATTACATTGCATTGTCCGTGCCTGCCGGTACCTTTAGCGATACCGGACTGGATCTGTTCATTCGCGAAAGAGAAGATGGCACTCGCGACCGTGCGATGAGCGTCTTCTCCGCTGAGCTGCCGGCTGGGACCTACACATTTGGTGCCATGCCGTCCGGCAAGAACTTCTACACCGTCGGTGCGGTACCCGAGCCCGCGACGATTGCGTTGCTCGGTCTTGGTGGACTGGCGCTGATTCGCAGAAGGAAAGGAGCGTAAACATGGGTAAGAAAGCACTGTTTGTACTTCTGGTGCTCGGCCTGTTTGCCGGTATGACCCATGCTGCTCTGATTACAGGTGTTGAGCGATTGAATCCCGATGGCAATAGCGGTGATACCCCCGTGGAAATCGCGGCGGATCTTCAGAACGGGTCGCTGACGTTTGTCGACAGGACCCATGAGTACGAAGAACTGCCCGCCGGTCTCCTGGGCGCCGACTATATCAAGGTTGCGAACGATGATAAGGACAATCCGAATCTGCAGTACGACGTCACTCTCTCGTCAGGTGCCACCATGTACCTGATTCTGGATAATCGTCTGGGTCATGGCGATTCGGATGGCGGCCTCGATCTCGTTCCCGATCTGGTTGCAGCCGGGATGACATGGGTAACGGACATGGGCTTTGCCGATACCGACCTCAACGTCGGCATCGACGAAAGCGGAGACGGCGACATTGATCAGTATTCCTCGGTGTTCAGCAATGACTTTGCTGCGGGGACCATCAGTCTGTTCGCACAGAACGATGCGACCAACGCCGGTGGCCGGAACAACTACGGCATTGCTGCCGTTCCGGAGCCCGCGACGATTGCGTTGCTCGGTCTTGGTGGACTGGCGCTGATCCGTCGCAAGAGAAGCTAACGCCCATAGGCCGTAGCTTTATTTGCATCAGTACGGGGCCTGGATATTCCGGGCCCCGTTTTTATGCGCTGAGCCAGATCGCATCCTCCCTGAACATAATATGCCCGCCAACTCCGCTCCTTTCCGGCAGGAACAAATCCCGGTCGTTCGTCACTGTTCAGGGATAATCGGCGGCGCGTCGGCCGGGGCATAGCATAACGATCACATCCCGCCTCCGCACCGACGGCCGCCAACCGAGAGTCTTCGACGGCTCTCGACGTCTCGCTGTTTTTCCCCGCCCGGACCGATCACGGCTTTTGTTAAGGATTGTTTATATGTTTTTAACAATCTTATTACCGAAAATGCTCCTTTATGTGTACTAATCGCTTGACATCAATATGGGTGGTTTGGTATAAGTGGGTAAATGGCAAGTCGTTATTGAGGTAGTGTGAACCATGGTTGGCGCCTGCCGAAATGGGGTTGGTGAGAAGTATTAGAAGTATTATGGAATCGGGATAACATGAAGCCCCCGATTCGTACGCATTTCTACTCTCCACCAATGATCCGCCCGAACGCGGGTTGGTTCGACTACACAGACAAGTTACAAGCAAGCACAGGGTTTGGTGAAGATTCTTTGTGTTTTGTTGAATGTTGTTCAGGATCGGCGCGGCGCGAGGAGCGCGCATTGCCGGCGAGAACAACAACGTGTTGCTTTAGCTCGTTGCTGAAGCAGTGAATCCTTGCAGTTGTATCGAGGAGGACTATTATGTTTGAACGATTGTTAGCATTATCAGCCGCCTTGCTGGTAATGGGAGCTCCGGTTCTGGCTGAACCCATCGGCGTTTTTGATAACGCGATGGACATCGGCAATCCCAAGGCCATCGGCTCGACGGTCATCAGCGGATCGAGAACGGGTAACGGTCTCGACACGCTGACCGAAGAGTACCTCTTGACCGGCGGCGGTGGCGACATCTGGGGCACGGCCGACCAGTTCCACTTCGCCTACAGAGAGCTCAGCGGAGACGTACGTATCTCGTCGAGCTTCGATCTGGTAGTAGGCAACAACACGTGGACGAAGTTCGGTGTCATGCTCCGCGATCTGGGAGCGGATGGCGATGCCGTCAGCTACCAGACCATCACCCGCAGGGACCGCGACCTCGTCGCCTTCCAGAGGCGAGCGAGCCAGGGCGCTGGTGCCGGCACGAATACCGAGGTTTCCGTCGACGACTTCGTGAAACTGGGCGTCCAGAGAGTCAGTCTGGGTGACTACACGGTCGTCGAGGGCCTGGTGGACTACGGTTCCGGCTGGGAGTCCATGGGCATCGAACTGCCCACAAATCTGCCCGATCAAATCGGCGCAGGCGTTGTTCTGACGTCGCATGACAACAACTGGGCCGGCCAGGTCAAAGCCTACGACGTCCAGTACAGCTCGAGTCCGGAACTGGTCGCCGAACTGACAAGTGTCGGTGCCGATACGGCTCTGGCCGAGCAGTGCAGCGAAATCCCGGGATTCAAGATTCGCTCAGGCGCCCCGCTCGTTTCCGAAGGTTGGGGTTATGACGCGATGAACGAATTCCTGGATACCGGTATGCTCAACGGTCTTCCGGCTGTCCCCGGTTCCGAAGGCACGCGCATCAGCGAGTTCGTGAACCTGCATGACACCGGCGGACGCGGTGCGTTCAGCGAAGAAAACGGTTATGCCGACGAAAGTTACCCGGGCATTGATCCGTTCGAGTCTCCCACGGCGGATCCGGCTGCCGGCGATGACGACGACAGCTTCGCTACCCAGGTCGATGCATGCATTTTCTTGACCGCGGGCGCCCACATCATAGGCGCCAACAGCGACGACGGTACGATCATTGAGATCGGCGGCGTTGAAGTTGGAAGAGCGGCTGAGTGGAAAGGCACCTCGAACGTGGACTTCCTGTTCACCGTCGAAGCCGACGGCTGGTACAGCCTCCGTGCACGCTCGCTCGAAGGCAGTGGTGGCGGTGCTCTGGAACTGCATGAAGTTCTGGCAGACGGCACCCGCATCCTGCTCGGCGACGTAGCCAACGGCGGTTCGCCGGTATTCGTTCCCGAGCCTGCAACCATTGCGTTGCTCGGTCTCGGTGGACTGGCACTGATCCGGCGCAGAAGAAGCTAACGGCCATAGGCCACAGCTTGATCTTGCACCATCACGGGGCCTGGACTTGTCCGGGCCCCGTTTCTTATGCGCAGACATAAGCCATCCCGGGAAGATCGAACCTCCGGCAGACAACGACGAGGAATCCGCACTATTCCACTTAATCGCTGCTTATCGGACCTCGCCCTGAAGATTGAGGCGGCGGTGCGAAATGATTGCCCGCATCCTGTCATCGCGGTATAATCGGGCCGATATATATTCATACGGCAGTTCTGCGCAATTATCTGGAGGTCATAGCAATGTTACTATGGGCATTACGACTCGTATTTGTGGTCGTTATCGTAGGTGTGCTCGTTGTGAGCGTCAGTTCCGAAGGCGCCGTCGGGGAAGAAGGCATCAAAGGAACCAACTTCTGGGCGCTCGTGATAAGCGGTTTTGGCATGGCCATATTTGTGTTCCTGCTGGACGTTCTGACCCCCAAGAGCAAACTCGGCGCGCTGGCGGGCGTGTTCTTCGGGCTGGTGGTCGGTATGCTCATTAGCGGAGCACTGGCAACGGTTGTGGACCTGATCCAGCAGTCCTATGCGATTGATCTGGACGAACAGGCCGTTGCCGCTATCAAGTGGATGATGGGCGTTTGTATCTGTTTCTTGACGATCAGTGTCGTAGTACGAACGAAGGACGATTTTCGCTTCGTGATCCCATACACCGAATTCACCAAGCAAACCAAAGGAGCGCGCCCGCTGGTTCTCGACACCTCGGCTATCATCGACGGTCGCATTGTCGATCTCTGCCAGAGCAAGCTCTTCGATGCGCCGCTGCTGGTGCCGCGGTTTGTTCTGAACGAACTGCAGCTGATCTCGGACTCCGCCGACCGTCTCAAGCGGAATCGCGGCAGACGCGGCCTGGATATTCTCAACAAAATGCAGGAAAGCACCGTCATCGACATCGCCATCGACGATACCGTCTATCCCGAAATCGAAGAGGCCAAGGGGGTCGATCAGAAGATTACCGTATTCAGCAAGGCCTGCAACGGCCGTCTTGTAACGACCGACTACAATCTCACCAAGGTCGCCCGAGTCCGCGAGGTGGATGTACTCAATCTAAACGACCTTGCCAATTCGATGAAGGTCGTGGCGATTCCGGGCGAGACCATGGAAGTCAAGATCATCAAGCCGGGCGAAGAATCAGATCAGGGCATCGGGTATCTCGAAGACGGCACCATGGTCGTGGTCGAAGGCGCACGCGACAAGATCGGCAGGGCGGTCCATATCAGCATTACCAGTTCGCTCCAGACCTCCGCCGGAAAAATGATCTTCGGCAAGTTCGAAGCCTTTGCCCAGAACGACACGGGGTCCTCCCAGCCCTCCCGTCGCCCGCACGGCAGAAAGGCCGCCAGGACAAACCGGTAGTCGCAGACGCTACGCTTGTCGCAGTAGACATCTTGCGAATGCCAGAATCGCCAGCACCAGACCCGCCGCGAAAATCGGCCAGTGGAAATGCGATGCATAGCCGGGCTGCGTCACGTAAGGTCCGGCGGTGGTAAACGAGAATATCAACACAACCGCAGCCGCGACAAGCATCAACTGATCCATAGCCGTCGGACGTATCGGTCTGCCTGCGTGGTCGCGCCACAAAACGACCACCGCAAACACGAGCATCATACACGCCACCAGCACCGGATACAGCACCGCCGATGCCCACGTCGTCGGAATCAAAAACAGAATGTCCCAGTCCATCACCGATGCGGGCCAGCCGATGAGCACGTGCAGCCAGACATAATAGAAGATGTCCCACACCGCGAAGATGGTCAGAAAATATGCGATTCGCTGTGGAGTATTTGCCCCGGCCAGCCACGCGCCCGTGAAAATCAGAACGAGTGTGGCTGCTTCTCGCCCGATTTCGGGCAGCAGGACCGGCCGCAGAATCGGATCGGTCACGCTGATGCTGTTCAGTGGGAAATCAAAACCCGTCGGATGCATAATCAAACGCAGATATACCACAACCGCCGACTCGATGTACGCAAAGGCAATGCTGAACAGAACGACCACCATGAATCTGGTCACCAGCGTCTTGGTCGACTGTGAGTGCATAGGCCGTACCTCTAATAATGCTCCGGTCTGTGGATCGTGCGGGCGAGAGTCTACCATAGCCCGGACCCTCCGTCAAACACCGTCGCCGCCGACATGCTCGCGATCACAGCGTCCGCAAAACCTCCAGCAAAGCACTCACGGCGTCCTGAGCCGGTACGCTTCGCATCTTTCGCCCGTGTTTGTAGATGAAAGCCTTGTCCTTTCCCGCACACAAAGCCACGTCTGCATCTGCCGCCTCGCCAGGCCCGTTGACTACGCACCCCATCACGGCTATGCGCAGACGGCTCTCCATTGGCCCCAAAGCCCGGCGTACTTTGCGCGCCAGTGAAATCACGTCCACCTCGGCGCGACCGCATGTCGGACAAACGATCAACTCCGGCCGTCGATGTTCCCGGAGTCCCAGCGCCGTGAGTATCTCGATGCCAATTTCGACCTCTGCGGCCGGATCGCCTGCCACGCTGACGCGGATAGTGTCACCGATGCCTTCGGCCAATAGCGTCCCGAGAGCGACCGCCGACCGAACCAGTGCATCCTGTGGCAGCCCCGCGTGCGTAAGTCCCAGATGCATCGGATAGGCGAACGTCTCCGCAATCCGCCGGTTGACCTCAATGGTCCGCCATGTATCGCTGCTCTTGGCGCTGAGGACTATATCTGTAAAACCCCGGCGATCGAAAAGACGCACGTATCGCTTCATCTCCCGCAGCATCAGCCCCACCCGCCGATCGTCCGCTATCTGCATATTCTGCGGGTCCTTGATGCTGGCCTCGTTGACGCCGATTCGAATCGCCGTGCCGTGCATCCTGGCTGCGTCGATGATTCGGCTTATGCCATTCTTGTCCTTGATGTTGCCCGGATTGAGCCGGATCTTGGCCGCACCCGCTTCAATGGCCTCAATAGCCCTCGCCGGACGAAAGTGCACGTCCGCTATCAACGGCACATCGACCTTCTGCACGATTTGCGCAAAAGCCTCGGTGTCGGCCTTCCGCGGAACCGCAATCCGCACCAAATCGCAGCCGGCCCTGACCAGGCGCTTGATCTGCCGTACGCAGCGCGGAACGTCTGTCGTCGGGACCTTCGTCATCGACTGAACCAGAATCGGGGCCGATCCGCCCATTGCTGCCGGGCCGACGTGAACGGTTGCCGTTTGTCTTCGCTTGATGTCTGTTGAAGCCATAGGCGGATTGTAGCTTGTCCAAAGAACGACGGCAAACTAAAATGTACGTGGCAGTCTGGCAGTTTGGAAGGATCTACTTCGTGACTACATCCATCATCTATATTCTCAGCATAGCTCTGGTTGCATATGTCGTATGGGCGCTTGTGTTGTTCTTCATGCAGCCGAAGTTTGTGTTTCGTCCGATTCGGGACGTTTGCTACACGCCCGGCGAACTGGGCCTGGATTATGAGGACGTCCCGTTCAGTGCGGCAGACGGCGTCAAACTCCATGGCTGGTATGTGCCGGCCGAGGATGCGCATTTCACCGTCCTGTTCTGCCATGGCAATGGCGGGAATGTCGCTCATCGCCTGGACGCTCTGGATATCTTCAACAGGATGGGCCTCAACTGCTTCGTTTTCGATTATCGAGGTTATGGCAAGAGCGAGGGCAAGCCGGGCGAGCAGGGGACCTACGCCGATGCGCGAGCCGCCTGCGACTGGCTGCAATCCCACAAGAAAGTCCCGCCCGACAGAATCATCATTCTCGGCAAGTCGCTGGGGGCAAGTATCGCGGCACATCTGGCAGCCGAACGACCCGCCCGCGGACTCGTGATCGAAAGCGGTTTCACCTCGTACGTTGATATGGGGCGCCGCTGCTATCCCTACATGCCCGTGCGGTGGTTCGCCCGGTTCCGATACGATACCATCGGGCACATCCGCCGCGTCAAATTTCCCGTGTTGGTTCTGCACAGCAGGGATGACACCGTCGTGCCCTTCGAATTCGGCCGCCAACTCTACGAAGCAGCCGGCGAGCCAAAACAGTTCGTCGAACTGACCGGCGGACACAACGACGCCTTCCTCGTCTGCGCCGAACTCTATGAGAATGCCTGGTGCAAATGGTTGGCATTCCTGGAGTCAGGCCCGCCTGAATGAATTGCGTGCGGCGATGGCGCAAGGAGCGTCGGGCCGATGTGTTGTCCATGCGGTTCCATTTCTGCCGATCGTTCCGATTGTGCCGCGTTTAACGAATCGGCGTCTGGTGGGCTCGATAGGGCCTGAAGGGGCCAAGAGATTGCGGGCATGATACTGCTTGGCATGGTTTCCGGCGTCTGCACGTCAAAGTGCAGGCCCCGGTTTCTTTTTACGCGCAGAATCGGTCGGCCGGCTAAACCCGCCCTTTTGTTCAACCGATATTTCAAGCAGGTGCTTCAGGAGGAAGGCCCGCATTGTTCATCAGGAGGTGGTTGAACTCAAACAGCTATTTGGCCCTGAGACCCGGATCGAGAGGTTCGCGTCGGGCGGGAGATAATCATCGCATTTGATGCAACCATAAAAGAATACCTGCAGGAGATTGATGAGGCGTCGCTTCTGACTCCTGAGCAGGAGCGTGTCCTGGGCAGGCTCGTGGTCGAAGAGAACGATCCCTGGGCCAGGGAGCAACTCGTACGCAGCAATCTGCGTCTGGTCGTCAACATTGCCAAACGCTATGCCGGCAAAGGTCTGACGCTGGGCGATTTAATCGAGGAGGGCAATCTCGGCCTCATCAAAGCCGTTGATTACTTCGATCCGGACCGGGGAACGCGATTCAGCACGTACGCCGCCTGGTGGATCAAGCAGGGGATCAAGCGTGCCATGCTCGAAAATGTCCAGCCCGTCCACATTCCGACGTACATGGTTGCCCTCATAAACCAGTGGCGCCACACGACCGCCGAACTGGAGGCAAGGGTGGGCCGGTCCCTGACGGTCGAAGAAGTCGCCAAAGTAATGAAGTTGCCGCTTCGCAAGGCCAAAGTCATCAGCCGTGTCGTGGAAATACTCAATTCCACCACCGACAGCGGTGGCAGGGACGAGACCAATGACGATCTGCTGCTTGAAGCCACCCTCGAAGATGTCAGCGGCGGTCGTCCTGAGGATGCGCTGGTTGCAGATGAGGAGAAAGAAAAGGTCCTGTCTCTCCTCGATGAGATCGATCCCCGCGAAGCCGAAATACTCAGGCTCCATTATGGTCTGGATGGCAGGCGACCTATGCCGCTCAAGGAGATCGGTAAAAAGATGGGTCTGACCAGAGAGCGAATCCGCCAGATCAGACGCGACGCACTCGTTAAGCTCTACGAGTATATGAACGACGATTAGACCGCCGGGCCGAACGAAATCCTTGCATTTCAATCCCGATGTGCTACAAAGATCACACAAGGCATGCAGGCGGTCCTCAGTTGCCCTGCCGCTTGGACAGCGGCTGTCATACCCAACGAACCGCTCGCTACAAAACGTCATTGCAGTGTACTGGAAAGGATGCTGGCGGCATGGATGCTTCGCAAATCAAACTCGAAAGCTTTATTCGCGACATACCCGACTGGCCCAAGAAGGGCATACTCTTTAGAGATATCACACCCCTGCTGCGCGATGCAAAGGCGTTTGCCGGGGCGATAGCGGCCCTGGCCGCTCCCTTCGCGGATAAGAAGATCGATTACGTCGCGGCCGTTGAAGCCCGCGGTTTCATCTTTGGCTCGGCTGTCGCAGAGAAGATCCAGGCCGGCTTTGTACCAATTCGCAAGCATGGCAAATTACCGTACACTACTGAAAGCGTGACATACGATCTCGAATACGGTACCGACACCCTGGAAGTGCATATGGACGCCGTGACACAGGATGCGCGCGTTCTGATGGTGGACGATCTGCTGGCCACAGGAGGTACGATGGCGGCTGCATGTCAGCTCGTCGAGAAGATGGGGGCCGATGTGGTGGGCGTTACCCTGCTGATCGAACTGGCTGCACTCGGAGGCCGCGCCAAGCTCGATGGCTATTCAGTCTCGTCAATAATCACATATTGATCCCGCTCAAAAGCCAATCGCACGACCGCTGCGCCAACATGACTGAGGCGCTTATCTCCCACCTCCGGGTGGCCTGACTATCTGCTCGCCAAAAAACGCGACCCGCATGCGATGTCAAAACGACTGACTATCACTTGCGGGTTACGATTCGTTGTTCTATGAACCTGTCCGCCGACGGTGCTCAGACGCTGCGGCGTTTCCGCAGAAACAGCACTCCGCCCGCCGCCAACAACGCAAAGGTTGCAGGTTCGGGAATCGGTGTCTGCGTCAGAGTAAAGGTGTATTCGCCGTTATCCGGGATGTTTACGTCAAACTGGAGCGTCACAACCTGGCCCGGATCCACGACCTGCGGTGATTCGAACAGTATCGTCCAGTCGTCCGGATACGAAATGTTGTTGAACTTCGTGCTCCCGCCCGAAGCATCGACGAAAGTGGCCGCTTCTGCAGGATCGAGTTCGAGCAGATACCCCGTCCACGTAAACCCCGTTTCGTTGGTCACGGTGCTGGTAACCGTAAAAGTAGAATGCGATTCGGCCGTGATGCTGATTCCACTTGGGCCGGTCCCGCCCTGTGCAATAACGGCACCGCTGGGCGACCAGTTGGAAACGCTGTCCGACTCGAAGCTGACCAGCTTGGCCTGTGCGGTTGCGCACGCCAGAACGACGAGAACAATACAGGTGAGGTGAAGGATTGACTTGCTCATACATTCTCCTCCTTTGAGCAATTCATTAGCAATCATCCGTTTACTACTACATTCATCAACGCCCTAACTCTACGGCGCAGTCGCTCAGAATGCAAGCAAATTTTTCCCATTTCCGACGCAAATTTCTCTCCTGTAGCTCATGTGAGCGTAAATGTTTTCCATTACAGAGGTTACAGCTTATGCGGTCCTATATTATTTTCCGGTTAAGCTGGGTTGCACGCTTCCCAGCCAGTGATCCGCATCAGAGTTTCAACGCTGTTCTCAGAATTCCGACGACCCCACTGACAGCCTTTTTCCCGCCGAAGCAAGCCCCTCAAAGCTCTTGCCTCGCGCCGGTTGACGTCCTGATTGCTGTTACGACCCGGTCGTTATCCTGGCTGTCCTTCTCGACGTTGATGTCAGCGAAATCGCCGGTTTGCTCTAGCAGACCGCGCACGGCTTGCCCCTGGGCATAGCCCGTCTCCAGCATCAAAGCTCCGCCCGGGCTGATAGCCTCTGGCGCCTGCTCCGCTATCCTGCGATACACATCCAGGCCGTCCGCGCCCCCCAGCAGCGCCCCGGCCGGTTCGTACTCCCTGATATTCCGGTCCAGCCGCGCGTATTCCACGTCGGACACGTACGGCGGATTGCTCACAATCAGATCGAACCTGCTCCCATTAAGAGCGGGCACAACCGGATCGAACAAATCGCCCTGCAGCAGAGTAACGCGGTCCTCCACACTGTGCTTTTCCACGTTCACAGCCGCCGCTGCAAGCGCTTCGCTGGAAACATCGGTGGCAATGATCTGAACCTCAGGACAGTTCCTCGCGATTGCTGCCGCGATGCATCCCGAACCCGTGCATAAATCGCATACCTTCTGTGCCCCGCCGCGTTTCCGCAGGAATTCAATCGCCCGCTCCACCAGTAGTTCAGTCTCGGGCCGCGGGATCAGGCAGTCGGGGGTCACCGCAATCTCGAGCGAATAGAACTCCGTCCTGCCCACAAGATAAGCCACCGGCTCGTGCTCTCCCGCGCGCCTCACCAGTTCTCGCAATCGGGCAAGCTGCTCCTCGGCGACGATCTGGTCGAAGTTCGTGTACAGCTCGATGCGCTTGAGCGAAAGCACATGTGCCAGCACCATCTCCGCACTGAGCCGCGGCGCGTCGATGCCTTTATCCGTGAAATACTGCGTCGTCCAGTTCAGCAGCTTCTGTATCGTCCATGTGTTCATAGGCTGGGCTTGCCGGAACGGCAGTTGTGTTATGGCTTCTCGGCTTCAGGCAAGGGAAACATCGCTTTCAATTCCGACTCTGAAGGTTGGCGGCCGTACTCGCACAGTTCAAAGACCTCGGCGCACTCGATCTTTCTGCCTCGCTCCTGGCCGTATTGCGCAATAAGCTCGTCGCGAAATCGATCGGCGGTCCGCGCAAATCGCCGCCGAAAACTCGCCCGCACAGCCTCCTGGCGCTTCGCCTTCTCCTGCGGGGTCTTGGGCACCAGACCCTCATGCCCCGACACGCCTCCCTCGATGAACTGCGATTCGAGCGCAACCATCGCATCGAGCTTGCGATCGATCACCTCATCTATCGCAACCGCCACGTCCGGCTCGAACCGGTACGGCTTCTCGAAGCGATCCGAATAATACATAAACACCGGGTTGGTCTTGAGATGCGGCACATCCGGGCAGATAAACGGAACAATCACCATGTACGCCGCGTCCTGCACCAGTATGCTCGTATACCGATGGTCGGGATGGTAATCGTTCGGCCGGTGCGTCAGCACGAGGTCCGCCTTCCACTCGCGAATCAGCCGAACAATGTGCTTGCGGTTCTCCAGCGTGGGCATCAACTCCCCGTCGTGATTGTCCAGCACCTCCGTCTCGATGCCGAGAATATCCGCCGCCTTCTGAACCTCGGCCGTTCGCCGCTGCGCCAGCGGACCTCCCGCCATCTTCCAGTGCCCGATATCGCCGTTCGTCGTCGAAACGAACTTGACCTTGTGCCCCTGCGCCGCCCACATCGCCGCAACGCCGCCCGCTTTGATCTCGCAGTCGTCCGGGTGTGCCCCGAACGCGATGATGCGAAGCTGCCGACCCCGCGCCGGTCTCGCCGCCGCCGCCCGTTCGCTGCCCAAAGGCGACTCGGCCCCGGCACACGCGGCATTCAAAAGAAAAATGCCGACAAAGAAACTTACCAACCAAAACACGTTCTTACAGTTCGAGTTACGGCCTTCCATCTTCGTATTCCTTTCAATAGGATGAGCTTCTGTACAGTCTGCAACCGAGGCATCCAGACTGTCATGGATGTGGTCTGGCTATAAGCAGGTTATTCTCCCTGACAAGTTTGATTGCGAAGTCGAAATGATTGATATCAAGTGCAATTTCGCAATCTCTGGGATCAAAATGTGGCAGTTGTGGGTCGTAATATTTCGCGATTTCTCCACTGCTGAGGATAAGACGGCGAATGGCGTCAGGATCGGGCTGCCGTTGTTGCAGGAGGTTTCTTATGTAGAGTGCACATAGTTCATCTTCGTCCGTGCGCGTTCGAGCATTGTGGCCCATAGCTACTATGGTGACAACCGGGGGATGTTCTTGCACAATCGCTTCAACCGTGGCCTTCGCCACCACCAAAGATGCAACGTAAATGGCTGAGGCTTTCAGTGCTGAGGTAGCCCCCGCGGTGCCTGCCCGTGTAGACTGAATAAGTGCTTTGTCTTTTGTGTGGGCCCGGCTCAGTTCGTGCGGAGAGTTCCCAAAGTCGAATCCTTCTGGTCTCTTTCCATTGACCTCTCCCATGCACAAATCACCGACGCCTTTGTCTCGCAATTCGAGAGCTTCATGCGGCTCCCCAACCAGTATGATTGTGCTTGCTCCGCGTGACAACGCGACGGCGGCGGTCGTAAAAGCGCGAAACACATCCACTATTACGACCGTTCCTTCGGCCTTCTTCGCGCCTTCCAGCAGGCTGTCGATCCGGATTTCCATCTATATATACACCTTATCCATCATCCGCGGGAACGGAATGCACTGGCGGATATGCTTCTCGCCCGTGATCCACGCCACCGTTCGCTCGACCCCCAGGCCGAAGCCCCCGTGCGGCACAGTCCCGTACTTGCGCAGATCGAGGTACCAGCCGTACGTCTCCGGATTCAGCCCCTCTTTCTCAATCCGTCCGAGCAACCGCTCGTAATCGTCCTCCCGAACCGAACCGCCGATGATCTCGCCGAAACCTGCCGGCGCCAGCAGATCGAAATTCAACACCACCTCCGCATTCGCCCGGTCTTCCTTCATGTAAAAGGCCTTGGCCTTCTTCGGATAGTGCGTCACGAACACGGGCTTGTCATGTATCTGCGAGATAATCGTCTCGTCCGAGCCGCCCAGATCCTTGCCCCACTGAAATCCCGCCGCCAGCTCCGCGTGCTTCGGATTATTCTGGATCTTCGTCTCCGTCTCGGCCAGTTCGCTCCGCATCGCAATCACCTCGCCGCCGATCTTGTCCCGCTTCCACTGCTTGAGCGAACCTTCAAGCTGCTGCTCCCGCTCGCTAATTCCCTGTTCAAGTTCGCCCTTGCGTTGCTTGAGTTCCTCCAGTTGTCCTGCCAGGTACTCCTTCGCCCTCGGGCCGGTGAGAATCTCCACCGCTTCGGTGTACGTCAGGCGATAGAAGGGCGGCTGAATCCGCTCGAGCCCCGCAATATCCGCTCCCAGCGTCTCCAGCTGGGCGCGATTCTTCTCAAGAACCTGGGCCACCACGAACGAAACGAAATTCTCCGCCAATTCGAGCAGCCCGTCGAGGTCGATATACGCCACCTCCGGCTCGACCATCCAGAACTCCGTCAAATGCCGCCGCGTCTTGCTCTTCTCCGCCCGGAATGTCGGCCCGAAGCAGTATACCCGTCCGAAGCTCATCGCCGCCGATTCCAGATACAACTGCCCCGTCTGCGTCAGATGCAGCGGCTCGCCGAAGTAGTCCACCTCGAACAGCGACGTCTGGTCCTCCCCCACGATCGTCGTGAAGATCGGCGTGTCGATCAGCACGAAACCGTTATCATTGAAGAACCGCCGGATCGCGTCGATAATCGTATGCCGAATCCTGCCGATGCACCACTGGCCCTGCGAGCGAAAATGCAAATGCCGATGCCTCAATAGAAAGTCCACGCCGTGCGCCTTGGGCGTGATCGGATAGCCCTCCGTCGGCCCGACGACCTCCGCGTCCGTCACCGCCAGTTCATACCCGCCCACGCTCCGCTCCTCGGCCCGGACCGTGCCCGTAACGGTCAGCGCCGATTCCTGGCCGAGGTGTTTGAGTTGCTCGAACAGCGCATCGCTGACCGCCCCTTTCTCCACGATGCACTGGCACAGGCCCGTCCCGTCTCTGAGTATCAGAAACTGGAGCTTCCCGCTGCGACGCGAGTTGTACAGCCATCCCCGCAGCGTCACTTCTCTGCCTGCGTTATCCTTCAAGTCCTCGATATACACGGTGCTATTGTTCGTCATCTGTACGGTCCTCTTTGGCATTGGGTCTGTTGAGTCGGACCGGCCACACCCGCTGATCGTCCGTGATCGGCAGGCCGCCGTCGTCCACGCCGTTCGGCCCCTTACTATAAAGTGTAAAACCATCCTCCGTCAATTTGTAAACAAATGCCTTGCCGTTCTGCGGGTCGGTGAGCGTCTTTTGGGCCAGCTGTATCTCGTTGAGGCTATCGGGCCACCTGCCGGTTCGGCACCTGTGCCGCCGAAGCGCAATGAGAACGCGCAATCCACGACGCCGCGCCAGAACCTCGGCATGAATATGGGGGTCCCTCGACTTTCTCGGCGGCGCACCACGTACGAAGAAGCGCTTGCTCTTGATCCGGAACCAGAGTATCCGCAGACGCATCAGCAGAGTGAGTTTGGGGCGTCGGCTTTCCTGCACGAGCGAATCGACCCGGCACATGTTTCGATACTGCCCTTCACAGAGTGCCCCGGCCGGGGGCAGCGCCGACTCAATCCGCTTTAACTGTTCCTCGCTGAGCCGGCCATATAGAATGAACTCCTTCAGAGCCTCAGTTGCCCAGTCCACTTCCAGATACAGCCCGCTGAGGTAATATGTGCGCACCGGCTGCTGGTACAGATGAGCGGACATCCGCATCACACAGGCGTACTTCTCGATTGCACTATCCATCCTCGCTTCGGCGATGTCGTTATTCGCCGCTCGCACGAGCAGGTACATCCAGCCTCTCATATGCCGAGTGGGGCTGACTTGTGTCCTTGTCACCCTCCTGTTCTCAAGGAGCACAGGAAACGGCATGGCCAGATAGCACTTCTCGAACTGCAGATTGTTCGACAGCTTCGAGATCAGTTCCCGGTGCCCGTCTATGTACCGCGCAAGTTCAGGATAGTCTTGCCTCGACCACGGTTGTTCCATTGCCAATTGTGCATCCCTGCGGTCGAGAAAATGCGGTGCGGGAGGAAACGGCGTGCTTGCCAGGGCCATCTCCGTATAAAGCACCCCCGTATTCTCAGAGTCCTCAACGAACCGCGCAGCTTCAATTGCCGCCAGTTTTTCCTCGGCACTTTGAAATATGCCGCAATACCACGCGATGGCAAATAGCACCAGCGGCACCAGAACAAGCCCGACAAGCAGGCAAAGCCTTTTTGACTTGAGTCTGCTACGAGCCATAATTCTGCTACTTTGCATCAGACGACCCCTGCCGCCCCGGCCAGATACGCCAGACGCCGCGCTCACCACTATCGTCGGCTGGTGGTCGAGCCTTTCATTATCAGCTTCTTAACTGCTAGCGATAGGACAGCATCGAATGCTAATCCGTGACTGTAATAGTAAGACGATAATGACTGGCTGCGTCAATGTCTCGCCATCCTGTAGATACAGGCGCATTTGTCTATCGCCTCCCGGATTCGGTCACTGTGAAGATCGTTGTTGATTTCGCTATTTACCATTCAAAGCTCAATAATTCCTCTACTGCTCCCTCTTCAGCCGCGTCACATTCTTCTCCTGCAACCAAACTCGACAAATCCTCCCTGCCCAACGCCTTTCGTTTGCATTTGACCTGAAGCGGCATTTTCTGGTATACTAACGTGGAGCCGGAGAATTGCCGATATCCTGTCGTATAGCGATCTCGGCCACAGGTGATGCGCTGGCATTAGTTGGCTTGTTGCGGAAAACCGGGGGGCGGGAGGATAGATCAATGGAAGAAGTGAGACATTGGCGAGTTTCGGGGGCAATTATCCTGCTGGTCGCGGTCTGCCTGCTCAGCGAGGCTGTTGAGGCCCAATACAGCGGCGGCGCCGGCACGCCCGACGACCCCTACCAGATCGCCACCGCCCAGGACCTCATCCTCCTCGGCCAGACCCCTAACGATTACGACAAACACTTCGTCCTGACAGCCGACATCGACCTCGACCCAAATCTCCCGGGGCGAAGAGTCTTCGACATGGCCGTCATTGGTCCCGATACCGATTTGACTGAGACGTACTATCAGGGAGTTCCTTTCACCGGTGTTTTTGATGGTAATGATCACGCAATCTCGCATCTGGCGATCATAGGCCAGAGTTACTAATTAGAGCATAATTTATTGAACATATATGATTTCAGATCGTATGAGTAT
>CAZGMJ010000052.1:0-37692 GCA_964526785.1 uncultured Pirellulales bacterium | reverse complement strand
TCGATGTTCAAAGGTCTTGACACAAACCCACTACGACTTGTTCAGCAAACCCTACCATAGCGCCCATATCGGATGCGGGCTTCGCCAATCTGTACGGGCTGGACATCACCGCGCATAGGCAGGCCGAGGCAGAGGCCTTCAACGCGGAACGTGCCCTTGCCGCGCAGCAGGCGCGGGAGAAGGAAGCTGTTGAGGCCGAGTTAGTGAGAATCCAAGATGAATTGGTCCGAAAGACGCGCCTCGCTGCGATTGGGCAGGTCTCGGCCAGCATCGCACACGATCTGCGCAATCCGCTCGGATCCGTTCGCAATGCAGCTTTCATACTGAACAGGCGCATCGGGGACGATAAGCGGCGGCTGAAGAAGAACATCGAGATCATCGAACAGGAAGTAACCAGAGCCGACCATATCATCACCAATCTTCTGACGTTAACGCGGGAAATCAGACCGCAAAAGGAAGATGTCGACCTGATTCGAATTGTACGTGATATGTTCGACAAGGCCAACAAGTTCGCTTCTGTTCGTTACGAGTTGTCTTTGGAACACGACGATCCCTTCATAGTCTATGCCGACCCGCGCCAGTTGGAGCAGGTGGTTTCAAATATCGTAAGCAATGCGGTCGATGCGATGGGTTCGGAGGGAGTTTTGGGGGTGGAGGCCCGTCATGAAACGGATTATGATACGATCGTATTCAGCGATACAGGGCCCGGCCTGAACGGTTGTGTTTGCGATGCGGTTTTCGAGCCGCTGGTCACGACCAAGACCAAAGGCACAGGACTGGGGTTGACCATATGCAGACAGATTGTCGAGGCTCACGACGGGAGTATTCAAGCAGGGCAGCGAATCGGCGGGGGGGCCCAATTTGAAATCCGCCTGCCGCCAAAGCGACACTACTAAATGCGAGTTTGAGGAGGCACCTTAAATGCAACGACCGGCAGTTCAGCTAAAAGCAGAAAAGATACTGATTGTTGACGACGAAAAGAACATGCGGGGCACTCTTGCAGAAATCCTGGCTGATGAAGGCTATGAGGTGGCAACGGCCGCCACGGGAGAAGAAGCGGTGCGTTTGTGCGCTAAAGAGGCTTTCGGTGCGGTGCTGATGGACGTTCGCATGCCGGGTATGGACGGTGTGGAGGCCTTCAGACTCATTCGCAGGCACCAGGAGGGGGTCAGAGTGATCCTGATGAGCGCATATGGTATCGATACGCTTAAGGAAGCCGCCCTCGACGACGGAGCCATTGCGTTTCTCGCCAAGCCGCTGGATGTGGAAAGAGTGGTGGATCTGATTGACGAGGCTACGAACACGACGATACTTGTTGTCGAACAAGACGAGCAGACCGCCGATATTCTCTGCAGCAACCTCAAAGAGCAGGGCTACCGGGTCACCGTTACCCAATCGCCTCACGATGCTTTGGAATTGGTCGAGCAGATCAGGTTTGACCTGCTCTTTCTGGACTCCAGTCTGCCCGCCATGAATGGTCTGGAACTGTATCTGGCGATAAAGAAAATCACTCCGCACGCAGTAGCGATCATGATCTCAGGCAGCGAACAGGAATTTGAAGAGATAGCAAAGGAGGCTGTCCGCCGTAATGCGTATACCGTCGTAAGAAAACCTTTGGACATCGATCACATACTGAATCTATTGAGGCTCGCGATGGGGAGACGGGCATCAGGCGATACTCGAAAACCGCCGCCACAAGAGCGATAGGAGGTGCAGGAGCCGCAATGCATGCAAAGCTCAACTCTATTTTGGTTCTTGAAGACGACGCTTCGCAGTTGGCCACATTGAAGGTGCTTCTCGAAGACGAGGGCTTGGATGTTACAGGTTGTTCGAGGGGCGCCGAGGCTTTGCAACTCCTTCGCGACGATGGTTTTGCGGTGGCCATAATCGATCTTTCTGTGCCCGATATCAGTCAGCAACAACTCTTGGCTGAACTTGCCCCTCTAAGTCCGCATGTTTCTGTCATCATCAATACCGGCCACGGTTCGTACGAATCCGCGAAAACTTCGGCAAATCTCGGAGTGTTTGCATTCGTTGAGAAGATGGGCGATCCGAAAGAGTTGTTGCTCAAGGTGCACAAGGCTGTGCACGCTCAGGCTGAACGTCTCGCAATCCGGGCCATCGAGCGGGAAAGGGAGCGTGCGCAGCTCTATTTCGAGATGGCCGGCGTGATTATGGTGGCCATCGACAAGCGAAGGAAGGTGACTTCTGTCAACAAGAAGGGCGCCGAGTTTGTGGGACTGGATCAGGAGCAAATCGTCGGTCTTGATTGGTTCGAAACATTCATTCCGGAACATGACCGCCGCCGGGTCATAAGCGGTTTTGAGGACCTGATGGCCGGAAGAATCGAATCAGCGGAGTATTTCGAGAACGCGGTCATAACCACCGACGGCCGGGAACATCTGGTTGCCTGGCACAATGTCCTGCTGTACGACGATGAAGGGAACATTGCGGGGACTCTCAGCTCCGGCCAGGATATTACGGATTTGAGGAAGGCTGAGGAAGAGCGCGAACGGTCGCGCGAGTTCCTCGAATCGGTGATGAACGCGTATCCGGGCAACGTTGCGGTGCTCGACAGCGAGGGGCGCATCATAATGGTCAATGAGGGATGGGAACGATTCGGCAGGGAAAACGGGCTGGGCCAGCAATATGCCGAGACCGGTGTCGATTATCTCGATGTCTGCGATGGGGCCGAGGGGCCTTGGAGCGAAGAAGCGCCGACGGTGGCCGGGCATCTGCGCAGGATGATCGCAGGCGAGGATATCGATTTTCAAGTCGAGTACCCGTGCCACAGCCCGGATGTCAAGCGTTGGTTCCAGATACAGGCCAGGCCATTTGCATACGACGGCAAACGATGGATCGTAATGGCCCACATCGACATTACGCAGCGAAAAGAGGCCGAAGAGTTGCTACGCGACCGCGAGGAGCGCTTGCGGTTGGCGATGGAAAGTGCGAACGAGTGCTCGTGGGAGTTGGATGTGCCGAGCGACCGGGTGGACTTCCGGGAAACGGCGGTCGAACTACTGGGGTACGAGCCTTGCGAGGTGGAAGATGCCAACATCTGGTGGAAAGAGCAATTGCACCCGGATGACCGGCAGCGGGTGGAACGGGTCGTGGGCGATTATCTTGAGGGGCGAACCGCCAATTATTCCTGCGAATTCCGACTAAGGCACAGAGACGGCTATTATGTCTGGATCGCATCGAACGGCAGGATCACACAGCGCGACGACAATGGCCGCCCGCTGCGGATGGTCGGCATACATCGCGATATCACGGAGCAGGAAGAATTGCGTTGTGCCCTGATTGAAAGCGAGAAGAAATATCGCAGTATTGTAGAAACGGCGCAGGAAGGAATATGGGTACTCGATGCTGATGGCGCGACCTTGTACGTCAACAGCAGGATGGCAGAAATGCTGGGCTATACACGAGAGGAGATGAAGGGAGTTCATTTGTTTGAATTCGTGGATGAACACGCGCAACGCATTGCTCTCGAAAAACTGAATAGTAGAAAATCGGTCCTCAAGGAAGTACACGAGTTTGTATTTCGGCGTAAAGATGGGACGGAATTGCCGGCGCTGGTATCCACGAATGCCATGTTTGCTGAGGATGGAACCTATGCCGGCACACTGGGCATGGTTGCAGACATCACCGAATTGAAGAGGATGCAAAAAAATCAGGCGGACCAGTTGGAGGAGTTGAATGCTATCTACAACAATGTCCCGGTGGTTATCATGCTCGTGGATCGCCACCGGCGTATACGCAAAGCAAACACATGCGCGGCCGATTTTGCAGACCGCCCATCAGGGGCCATGATCGGTTTGTACGGCGGACAGGCCTTGCGTTGCCTTCATGCATTGGATGTTCCCGAGGGCTGCGGCTTCGGGCCTGCCTGCGAAACATGCCCGGTGCGCCTTACGGTACTCGACACGCTGGAGACAGGACGTTCCCATCACCAGGTTCAGGCCACCGTCTCGGTGGCTGTTGGCGACAGACAAAAGGACCTGACTGTCCTAGTATCCACGGCAGCTATCTCCATAGAGAGAGAACCAATGGTTCTTGTAAGTCTTATGGACATTACGTCGCAAGTACAGGCACAAAGAACAGTGCATCGGCACCAGAGGCAACTTCGCTCGCTGGCGGCCAGATTGTCTCTGGTCGAAGAGCGCGAGCGGCGCCGAATCGCATTATGGCTGCATGATGAAATCGCCCAGCGATTGGCCGTATCCCAGATCGAGTTGCAGGATTTGAGGCGATCGCGGACGGATATCTCCGCATCTGAGAAAATCGACCGGCTCTCCGGCGAAATCGACGAATTGATGGCGGAAATACGCTCGGAAACCTTTGAACTGGGTACGCCCACGCTCTATCTGGTCGGTCTCGAGGCAGGCGTCGAGTCCTGGCTCAAGCGAGTCGTCGGAGAGAAATACGGGCTTCGGACGTCCCTCGCTGCGGAAGGCGATTTCTCGGATCTGGACAAGGATTTGGTGCTTGTCCTGTTTCGCAGTACGCGGGAACTGCTGGCCAATGTCGTCAAACATGCCCGCGCAGAGAAAGTGGAGGTCAGTCTCAGGCGAAACAGGGATCAAGTAGAAATCGAAGTACGGGACGACGGAGTGGGATTCGATCCGGCTGAAGTCCTGAGCGTCGACGATGAAACGGAGTCCCAGAGCTTCGGCCTGGTCAGCGTGCGTGAGCAGACCGAACATCTGGGCGGGAGAATTTCTCTTGATTCGGGCGAGAATAAAGGAACTTGCATTAGGTTGGCTATTCCGATAAAGTCGCAGGATAATAAGGATTAGTAGGGAGGAATGCTATGAAAGTCTTGATCGCAGACGATCATGAGATTGTACGGCAGGGCGTACGCTCAATGCTGGAGGGCCGGGAGGATATCGAGATCGCGGGCGAAGCCGCTGACGGCGATCAGGCAGTTCGCATGGCTGCCGAACTGTCCCCCGACGTGATTATCATGGATGTTACTATGCCCGGCGTAGACGGAATCGAAGCCACCCGCCGGATCAGGAATTCCGCTCCGGATGCGAAGATCGTAGCCCTGTCTATGCATGATGAAGCGTATATCGTTCGAGAAATCCTGAAAGCCGGAGCCCTGGGGTTCGTCTTGAAGTCGAATCTGGCCAAAGAGGTGGTCCAGGCCGTCCAGGCCGTCGCCCAGGGGCGGCATTATCTCAGTTCAACGATTACCGAAGTCCTCGTTGGCGACTACGTGACTGCCACAGAGAAGACCGTGACCGGTCGAATTGATGATTTGAACGATCGCGAAGTGGACATCCTCCGGATGGTGGCCGAGGGAAAGACGGTCAAGCAGATTGCCCACGAACTGCATATCAGTCCCAAGACCGCCCATGCCAACCGCCATGCCTTGATGGAGAAGCTTGATATAGATAGTGTTGCGGACTTGACGAAATACGCAATCCGTCAGGGCCTCGTCCCCCTGTAATGTCGATGCGTCAGGCTCCAATCCCGTAGTTGCTCCGATCCGAGAATAATGGTGCCGCCTGTTGCAGCTATTCCGAATTCGCCTTCCCATCTTTCTTCTGCAATAAGACTTCCTCTTTTTCGCGACAAGCCATTGGCGCTGGAAAATTGCGATTAACTCACTGTGCGTATCCCGCCGCTATCGCCGATAATGCCTCTGGATGGGGTCGTTTGGTGGAACGGTGTCCCATGTCTGAAGGTTATGGATATCTGCAGGTCTTGCAATGCTGGGCCGGAATCGGTTGTGACTTCTATATCAGATGCCGGCTTCCGCACTTCCACTGGGGGCGGATGAATCTCCGCTATGACCGTCGAGGACTGGTGGATTGATAGGCAGATGATTGCCGGCCTGCGTTCGAATCAATGCAGATCATCAGGTTCTGGCTGCGATTAGTATATGCATAAAAAGAAATACACATCCCTTGAGACATCCACGGCCGGTGCGCACGATGCTGTCAGTACGCGGCAGTGTGTTATTCTGCGGTACTGCCGTGTAGCCCAGTTGTGTCATGATCCGCTTCAACTGGCGGTCGAGCCGTATCGTTTCGAAGATCATATGCAATACCTCGCCGAGACGTGCAACGTCATTTCGCTGACGGAATTAACCCGGCATCTGAAAGAAAAGAGACCCTTCCCGCACCGTACGGTTGCCTTGACGTTCGACTACGGCTATCGCGATGTGCACGATGTCGTTATGCCCGTCCTCGATTCGTTTGCCCTGCCTGCTACGGTGTTTGTGCCTACCGCGAACATGGTCGAGCACCGATGTTTCTGGTGGGATGAGTTGGAGGATCTGGTGATCGTCGAGCACGAACGAAACGAGATCGAACTGGATATCGACGGGCGCTTTCATCATTGGTCATTGGCTAATCCGTGCGAGCGATTCGGTGCGTTCGAGTCGCTGATGGCGATCTTCAACAGTAAGCCGCCCTGGCAGCAACGCGAGTTGCTCGATACGCTCCGCGAGGTGGTCGATACGACCACCGGAGACAGGGATAACCACCGTACGCTCACGGCTCAGGATCTGATGGACCTGGAGCGGACGTCGCTGATGTCCGTCGGGGGATACACCCATCATGCCGCGGCTTTGGATAGCTTGAGTGCGTGTCAGCAGGTATGTGAGATTGGAAAGAACAAACGGGCGCTTGAAGAGGTGCTGGAACATGAAGTGATTTGGTTCTCGCATCCCTGGAACAATGGTGGTCCTGGCCCAGACGTCGCAGGTATGCTGCAGATGCTCGGCTACGAGTTTGGCCTGGGCAGTAGCTATGGAACGGTTGATGCCGAACGGCCGATCGACCGGTACGATCTGCCCCGCGTCAAGGCGCCGAACTGCAACGCATTTGGGTTCCATCAGTTTCTAAGTCGTTTCTTCGCGTGATAGACAGACGCAAGAAATCGACTATCCGGAGGAGGATCGGCCGGCGGCGTCTGCGGTCAGCGTCTTCATCAAATCTTTGAAGATCATGCGGTGGACGGGCAATAGCGCATACCAGTAGATCTGGCCGAGCAGGCCGCGAGGAGCGAAAAAGACAGTTTGCAGCAGTTGCGTTTGCCCCACGCCGATGGGGCGAGCCTCGAATTGGAGCCAGCCTTCACCGGGCAGTTTCATTTCGATCTTCAGGCGGAGCAATCGCCCGACGACCACCTTCTCGACCCGGAAGAAGTCCAGTAGATCGCCCTGTTGCAGATCTTGCGTTCGCGGGGGGTGCCTGCGTGCGGCGATGCCGCCCAGACATCGATCGAGGATTGCCCGCAGACGCCACAGGAAGTGCCATCGCCCCCATCCCCGATCGCCTCCAAGGCGGGCGAAGCTCTCAAAGACGGCGTCAGGGCCGGCGTTAACGCGGGCTTGCCACAACTCGACAATCATGCCGCGTTCGAGCGTCGCGACAACCGGCCGATCCATGCTCAGCAGGCGTTCGAGGTACTGATCGAAGGTGGCGGGTTCGAGTTCTGCAAGAGCTTTTCTGACTGCGGCTTCATAACCGATGCATCGAACCTCTGGGAAGATCTCCGTTGCCCGGTTCTCTCGGACGATGACTTCGCTGCGCAATCCGTCGATCAGCGGTCGGGCCATAGATGCGCCAATGGGTGTGGTCCAGTGCACCCAATACGAGGACAGGCGCGGCGTCAGCAGGGGAACCGGGATAAGGAAACGACGAAGGCCGCGGCAGCGGGCGTACACTTGCATGAGTTGCCCGTAGGTTAGTACATCCGTTCCGCCCACTTCGACGATACGGCTGTGGTCGGGCGGATCGCCGAGCGCTTGCATCAGATACGCTGTGACATCGTCGATTGCGATCGGTTGTGTGCGCTGATAGACCCAGCGCGGGCAGATCATCAGAGGAATTCGTTCGGTTAGCGCCCGAATCATCTCGAACGAAAGACTTCCCGCTCCGACGATGATGCCGGCCCGCAATTCAGTGACGGCAACTCCGCTTTCCCGCAGGATACGGCCGGTTTCCTGTCTGGAGCGCAGGTGTGGGGATAAACCGTGGGATGCGTCGCCCAGCCCGCCGAGATAAATGATGCGCTGCAGATCGCAATTGCGGGCGGCCCGGCCGAAGCGCTCGGCTGCGTCGCGATCCCGCTGCTCGAAGCCGGGACCTGCCTTCATGCTGTGAACGAGATAGTAGGCGACCTGCATGCCCTTCAGACAAGGTTCGAGCGTGGAGGGCTTGTTCACATCGCCCTGGCATACAGAAACCCGATTCAGCCATGGAAAGAACCGGAGCGAATCGGTATTTCTCACCATGACTCTAACCTTGTGTCCTGCCGAAAGCAGTGCAGGGATTAAATGCGAACCAATGTAACCATTGGCTCCGGTGACCAGAATGTTCAGGACACGGGTGTCCATGTAAGTCCCTAGAAAAGTCGCTCCAGGAAGGCATCCGCCGTTTTGCGGTGATTCCTGAGTTTCTGCTTGCCCATGCGCCTTAGCTGGGCGGTCATCATTCGCATACGTGGATTCTTCGCAAGTGTCTTTTTGTGCCGACCGATGAATCGCCAGAACAGGCCGTCCCAAATGTCGCACCAGGGCCCGCTTTGGAAGTCGCTCATCTTACGCACGTAATTCGAGGAACTCACGTAGGGCTTGGTGGTAATCCGGCCGCCGTCGGCATACTGGCTCATGCCGTAGACATTGGGAACCATGACCCAGTCGTAGGCGTCGATGAAAAGTTCCATGAACCAACGGTAGACTGCGTTCGGATCAATCTCGCAAAGCAGCATGAAATTACCGAGAACCATCAGACGCTCGATGTGATGACAATAAGCGTGCTTCAGTACACGGCCGATGACGGTATCTACCGGTTCTATGCCGGTCGTGCCATCGTAGAAGGCAGGTGGGATGGACTGATGGAAGCCCCAGAAATTGGCAGTTCGCTGTTCGTCGCCAATGGACCGATACACGCCATGCATGAACTCTCTCCAGCCGATTATCTGGCGGATGAAGCCTTCGATGCTTGCAAGCCCAATCGAGTGTTTTGCATGAAAGGCGAGACTTCGACGGACTACTCCTTCGGGTGTTATCAAACCGGTATTCAGCGCGGGCGTAAGGACCGAGTGAAACAGGAACGTGTGTTGCGATGAGATCGCGTCTTCATACGGCCCGAAGTCGGCCAGGCGGTTCTCCAGAAAATCGGTCAACCAGCGGCGCACCTGGTCGTGGGTGACCGGATAGTCGAATTCTTCGATATCACCGGGATTGTCTGCGAAATGTCTGGCGACGTACTGTTGCGCCTCCGTGACGAATTCGTTCGGCCGCAGGCTTGGCAGGTTCGGAATGCTGATGTCCTTCGGAAGGGACTTGCGATTCTCCACATCGAAGCTCCATTTGCCTCCAATCGGCTTTCTGGCCTCCATCAGGATATTGAAGGCTCTACGCTGTCGTGTATAGAAAGGGGCCATCTGGAAGTGCTTCTTGCCTGCGAACAAGGCATCGATGTCGGCCGAGGGTGTCATAAACTGAGGTGTCTCTGTGATTGTCAGCTTTGCAGATGCCTTGCGAGCCGTCTTGGTGAGCCATTGGTCGAGATGAACGTCGTGTGGATCCGTCGTCTGGATATGGCTGATCCTATGTCGCTTGAGCAGAGAAGCGAATCTCTCAGCGGAACTCTTTGCGAACGGTATGTAGTGAATGCAGCGGCCTTTACCCGCCTGCTCCTTTTCCCATGCCTTTAGTGAAGCACGGTGCAGCACAAGCTTCTTCTTATGGAATTTGAAATCACAGAAGAACTGCTCATGCTCAAGGAGAAACACTTCATCCGTACCGTCGAGCAGGGGATGCTCGGCGAAGAGTTGATGAGGCAACACGATAACACCTGTCTTTTCGGCCATGCAGTTCGGCTCCTTGTCTGAGAGTCTAACCCTCGATTGCCGCTCCGGCAAGCGCGTCCTGTTAGGACTTCTCGATTCAGACGCTCGTAGACCGACGAGCTGCTGGAATTACGTATTTGTACTTCGAAAAGCCGGCCGTTTGCATGGCCGGTTCTGTGTTGTACAATACGTCTGAAATGTATGCCGACGGATTGTACTGTCGATACGCGGCCTGCATACTGATACGGTCCTGATGGAGGTATTGCTATGTTGATAAAGACGTTTGGCGCGGCGATCCTGTCGCTGGCTATGTTTTCGATCGCTTCGGCTGACACGGTGAGAGTCTATTTCGGAACGTATACGTGGGGCAAGGGCGGCAGCAAGGGAATCTATCGCAGCATGCTCGATCTGGAAACGGGGCGGCTTTCCGACCCGGTGCTTGCGGCAGAAGCGAAGAATCCATCCTTTCTGGAACTCCATCCCACTGGCAGATATCTGTACGCCGTAAGCGAGGCGGGCGGTGGCGGTTCTGTGACTGCTTTTGCGATTGACGATGATTCGTCCGCGTTAAAACGCTTGAACGAGCGTCCATCCGGCGGTTCCGGCCCGTGTCATGTAAGCATCGATCGTACCGGCAAAAACGTACTCGTCGCCAACTATGGAAGCGGAAGCGCTTCTATCATTCCCATTCAAGCGGACGGTAGCCTCGGCGAACCGGGCACGGTCGTCCAGCACGAGGGTTCAGGGGCGAATCCCAGACGTCAGAAAGGCCCGCACGCGCATTCGATCAACGTCAGCCCGGACAATCGCTTTGCGTATGTGGCGGACCTCGGCATCGACAAGGTCATGATCTACCGTCTCGATGCAGAGCGGAGCACGCTTGTTGAAAATGACCCGCCTTTCGTGCGACTCGCGCCCGGCGCAGGCCCAAGGCATTTCGTTTTTCATCCGAACGGCGAATATGCGTACGTCATCAATGAACTCAATGCGACGATAACCGGCTTTGCATACGATGGCACGAGCGGTGCGCTCTCACCCATACAAACAGTCTCCACCCTGCCCCCGGATTTTGATGGCCCCAATAAATGTGCGGAAGTCCGCGCGCACCCGAGCGGCAACTTTCTGTACGGATCGAACCGCGGGCACGATAGCATTGCGGTCTACCGCATAAGCCCGGCGACTGGACGCCTGGCCTTCGTCGAGCACGAAACGCAGGGTATCGACACTCCGAGGAATTTCAATATTGATCCGACGGGACGATTCTGTCTCGTCGCGAATCAGGGGGCGGACAGTGTGCACGTGTTCGCAATAGACCAGCAGAGCGGCTGTCTTGAAGCGACCGCGCACGCGATTGGATTGAATAAACCCGTATGTGTTCGATTTCTCAAATAGTCCTGCATAACGCCGGACGAACCCCTCCGTGCTGCCTGCACACCACATGCCTGATGATCCCAATGGCCGGAGTCTCTTGCCTGGATAAGGGTTTTGCCAAGGCGAAAATAGGCATAAACCCAGTATCGCCGTCCGCTCGCAGGCTCTACAGTGAAACCTGGAGTGTGACGGACAACCGGCAATGATGTGCCCACTGCTCCGCCCGAATACCCATTGCACGGGATCGTAACAATTGCCTTTGCGGGCGAAAGGAGAATACGGAATGACTGTCAGGGAAATCATGACACAGAATTTCGAAATGGTCGAATCAAGCGCCACGCTGACGCAGGCTGCACAGAAGATGAAGGACCTGGACGTCGGGGTGCTGCCGATCAAGGAAGGCACGAAACTCATCGGTTTGGTAACGGATCGCGACATTGTTGTCAGGGCACTGGCGGCCGGCCGGAACCCCGAATCGACCCAGGTTAAGGATATCATCAGTTCAGAGATAGTCTACTGCAGAGAAGACAACAGCGTGGAAGAAGTCGCTGGGATAATGGAGGATAGACAAATCCGGCGTTTGATCGTCTGTGACTCCGAGCAGAAGCCGACAGGAATCGTGTCGCTTGGGGATATCGCAGCGTGGACGAAAAAAGAACGACTTGCCGGTGAAGCCCTTGAAGCGGTTAGCCAACCGGCCAAGCCGTCACGTTAATTTGCAGATAACTAAGAGATGGGTCGCAGCTCGTGAACCCGTCAGCACTTTTCAATAGAGAAGAAAGTAATGTCGCACGGGTCAATGGGTGCCTGCCGCCCTGAACCGAGGATCTACCGGACGTTGTGCATGAATGAGAATGCTGCGCCATACATATTGGCCGGCCTTGTAGAAAGGCGATGATATGGACATATTCGAATTTGCGATGAAGAAGGAGAAGTATGCAGAAGACTACTACATCGAGTTGAGCAAAAAGACCGGCAATGAAGGATTGCGTAACATTTTGAAAATGCTGGCGGGCGAAGAACGCAAGCATTTGCATGTCGTACAGCAAATGCAGAAGGAATCCCCTCAGACGGTTACCGAAACCGACGTATTGAAAGACGCGCGCGAGGCGTTCGAGAGGATGCGGACTTCGACCGAGAATTTCAATCTCGATGTGGAAGAACTGCAGTTATATGAAAAAGCACGGGATATCGAGAAAGACAGCAGGCAGTTCTATTCGGAAAAGGCCGAGCAGGCCACGGAAGCGAGGCATAAGGAGATATTCACCAAACTCGCCAATGAAGAAAAGAAGCACCAGTTGCTGCTCGAACGTATTTGCGACTTTGTCGCCAAGCCGCAGTGGTTTCTCGAAAACGCCGAAATGTACCGCTTCGACGACTATGCGCAGGGGACCCTGTAGCAGGATTGCGCCATGTACTGTGACGGACGACGTGGTTGCATAAGGTCATCGGAATTCGTTTTTGAGTTCGAACTAACAGAAGAAAAAGGAGAACAGCAATGGCCAAAAGAAAGACATTTTTTACGGTAATCGCAGGTGTAATGGTGCTCAGTGGTTCCGCGGTTGTTCTATCGCATTGCGAGATACCTTGCGGCATTTACGACGACGAGATGCGTCTCGACATGATGGCCGAACATGCGACGACCATTGAGAAAGGAATCAGGCAGATTCAGATGCTGACCGGCGCAGAAGACAAGAACCACAACCAGATTGTGCGCTGGGTGATGAACAAAGAACACCACGCCGACGCACTGAGCGATATCGTGACTGAGTATTTCATGAAGCAGCGGATTAAGCCGGTAACAGAAGGCCGGGGGCGGGCGTATGAGCAATACGTCCACAAACTGACGCTCCTGCACGCGATGATGGTCGATTCCATGAAGTGCAAACAGACGACTAATTTGCAGCACGTCGAGAATCTCCGAGCGCACTTGTCGGCCTTTCGCAAGGCGTATATGGGCGAACACGGCCATGAGCATTGAGGGCGGCCCAGGTTATGAGTCGAAGACCGTGAGGTGCACGGGGCACGGCCCGCTGTAAGTATTCGCGGTTCAGGTTGAGAAATCACCTGGAGTCGCACGCGCTGCGCCGCAGATAGTGGTCTGGGGGTGCACAAATGAAGATTCATACTAAACGCGCATATGACAAGCCTGCTCGCAATGATGGCTGCCGAGTGCTTGTTGACGGCATCTGGCCCCGGGGTGTAAAGAAAGAAGACGCCCAGGTCGACCTCTGGCTCAAGGAAATAGCTCCGAGCGCTGAACTTCGCAAGTGGTTTGGCCACGACCCGGAAAAGTGGGACGAGTTCAAAAAGAAATACTTCAAGGAACTCGACGGCGATTCAGATGCGACGGACCAGCTTGCCGAGAAGGCCAGGCAGGGACGGGTGACCTTCATTTACGGGGCAAAGGATACAGAGCACAATAATGCCATTGCATTACGGCAATATCTCGAAGAGAACAAACGTATATGACGCTGCCACAGCAGCCCCTGCATAGTTGCTTATGCGCCCGATTCAGGGGCTTGGAGTTCCAGCGTGGGGGGGGAGCCCGTGACTGAACGTCTATTCGGGATCGGCGATCGCTCTTTGGGCTTTCATCAAAGCCGAAAGCGTGAAAACAAGCGGATACAACTCTTCACAATACCAGAGACTCGCAAAATAGAGACCGATGGGAGAAGCTGGGAAATACGTGCCTTCCTGCGTATGTGTGACGAGCCAGGCGGTGCCGCGAACCAGCGAGGTTGATATATCCTTGTGGGTTGGCGTAGAAGTTGCAGGCGGAGATTCTTCTCCCTGAATTAACAGCAATGCGGCCAGCGCGTCCACCGCCAGAGCGCTTTCCTCAATGGTCGATTCAATCCCCACATCCCCGCCCCAGCCGCCGTCTGTATTCTGAGCCGCCAGGAGCCAGCATGCGCCGGCCGTGGACTCGCCGGCAAAGGCTTCTACATATGCACGGGGCATGTGTGCTATATTTGTGAGAACCCTGGCGGTGCCGTAGACAGGGTTGTGCTGGCCCTGCGACATTTGGTTGCCGAACCATAATGGAATCCACGAGCCATCCTCTCGCTGTACTCGGCGGAGGTAATCCATCGCGCGTGTGATGCTTTGCTCAGTTCGTTTGCTCAGATGCGCCGAGAGCTTTGCCAGCCACTTGCCCATGGCCCCCAGACCGTGGGCAGTGATGTCCGGCGTGCTCTTGTCGAAAGGCAATGATGTCCAGCCTCTGCAGAAAGTCGGAATGCCTCCGTCACGGTTTTGCAAACTCGTGAGCCATTCAATTGCCTTTGCTGCGGCCTGGATGGTGCGGTTATCTTCGATGCCCAGATTACACAGGGCCAGCAAAGCCCCGGCGGTGTCGTCGGCGTCGGGGACGGCCCCCGACAGGTTTGACCACGCCCAGCCTCCCGGGTCGGCCGCGGTATATGGATGCCGCTCGTTCTGCTGGGACGCGAGCAGCCAGTTACGAATACCTTGCCGGTCCTCCTCGGAAAGGGCCGTCTCAATATCGCCCGCCGCCAATGCATTGACCGAGAGGCTGGTCACCCACGTTGCAAGGTTGGTATCGATGGGCCAACTGCCATCATCCCGTACCGATTGAACGAGGAAATCAACGCCTTTGCGTACTACGGTGTGTTCGGGCAGCCCCGATGCGCACAGGCTCATCACGACGAACCCCGTCAGCGGTGCAGCCTCGAGAAATCCCCCGTTTTCAGGTTGAATTTTCGCCAGGACATCGAGACTCCTGGATCGGCTCAGCCGCCGTGCCGCTGCCGTGATGGGGTTGCCGACGCGTTGGTGTGCAAAATGTACCTGTCCGATGGCAATCAGAGCGGGCAGCGCGTAACTCACGACCGGAAGCCGCAGCGACTTATAGAGCTGCTGCGGAAACACCGCCAGTTCGAACGGCAGCGGCCGAACCAATCGCCAGGCGCGTTCGGTATCACCGAGTCGGCCGGCCAGCGCGCACATCGTGAGAATGGGCGCCGAGAATGTCTTGTCTTTGCCGTATAGATCGTCCACCGCTGATGCGATAGCTTTGGGTTGGAGACTGCCTGCGGTCTTGCCGAGCCACTCTTGTGCCGCATCGACTGCCTCGCTGCAATCGGTGCTGACACCGGAGACAGCCATCGCCGAATAACACAGAAGCGTGGTGCTCAGATTGCTCGGACTGTCCACGGTGTCGCCCCAGCCGCCGTCTTCGTTCTGCTTTTCACACAACCAATGCAGGCCTCCATCAATGAGAGTTGCGTATGCTTCGCTGTCGGCCATCGCCAGCGCAAAAGCCGCAACCGCAGTCGACAACGCACTGCTCGATAGACGGCCTTCCCAGTGGTCGAAGGCCGTCCTGCGTGCAAGCAGATCGTTCCGCAGCCGTAGGATAGTTGTCCGTAGTCGGTCGTCCAGGTCCATGGGCATCATGTGAGATGGCCGAGTGTCAACAGGCCATAGTATGTGTATTCGCAATCGACGATCTCGTCCGCCCAACTTCCCTGAAAGCCCCCGTCGGGCTGCCAAAGGCTGTCGAGGAATTCCAGACAACGCTCTCGTATCGGGTCCGTCGATATTCTGGCCAGACTCAAGGCGTGTATCGCCGTCGCAGTGGACAGCAAATCGGGGAAGCCGGCGTCCGCCTGGGCCGCTATGGGCGTAAAACCACCCTGCCGGTGCAGACGTTTCAAGAGCCAGTCCAGGGCCGCTTCGGGGATCGGCTGCTGGAGATAGTGCAATACAGTGATCGCTGCCGCCGTGGCAGGCGTAGCGCTTAGCGGCACAGCAGGTTCATTGGCAAAGCCGCCGTCTTCTGTCTGCAGAGCGAGAACATGGTCGACGACTCTGTCAATGTCAGGCATTGCCACGCCAAGGTCCTGATACGCTCCGAGCGCGAAGAAGCATGCATAAATGCTGCCATCGGATGCATCTGCTGACGTGGCGAAAGCGCCGTCTGCGGTACGGTATTCTTCCAGATGGACGGTCGTTGCTCTGCGCTGTTGCCATGATATCGTTTGCTTACGACTATCTGCGATGTTCGCCAACGATCGTATCAGACAGCACAGATGGATGAAATCGAGTTCGTCGCCGTCAGCGAAGCGATCGAGGTAGTCTGCAATACGGCCTATTGGTATCTGTGCGTCCAGGGCGAGTAATGCCTCGAGACCAAAGGCCGTGTAGTACACATCACTGGATGTGGACCGCCCGCGGAACCCGCCGTCCGGATTCAATTGGCCTAGCAGGAATGCGACTACGGCTTGTCTTGATTCAGTCGGAAGACCGCCTGCTCTGCTCACTGCCTTTCGCATGTCGAGCCGTAAGGTCATTGCAGCAGCCCATGATTTCAAAGTCGTTGAATATCTTGCCGAGTACGCGCCGGAGCAGACTCTTGAGTTCGATGTTCTTCAGTGGTATCAGAGCGCCGATTGCTTGAGACTTGTAAGACTCCATCAACGTGCAGGCTCTTGCCTCAATGTCGAGCGATACGATGAGTTGCTCCATCACTTCCCATTCTACTTCGGATTCCGGCCGGTTCCAGGCCTTCTCAAGTGAAGCCTTACCATCGGAATCGCCATATTCGTAAGCCATAGCCAGCAGGATTGAAGGAACGCGGTGTCCCAGAAGGTCCGCCCGGTCGGGCGACTGAAGATCTTCGAGGTCGTCGTGAATCTGATAGGCGGTACCCAGCGCCTCGCTGTAACTGCGAAGCACTTCGATCACGTCGTCATTCGCCCCGGCCAGTGCGGCTCCCACACTGAGAGCCACCTCGAAAGCGGGAGAGGTCTTCTGTCGAAATATTTCCAACACCTGCTCAACGCTCAGCGGTCCCGGCTGCGCTTTCCACGACAATTCGCTACCTTGGCCCAGGCAAAGTGTTCGATGTCCGTCAACGGCCATGCTCAGTATTCTCGTCCTGACTGCATCGGGCACATCGAGTTCGATCAGTAGTCGATAGCCTTCGCCGAGCAGCAGATCACCGACGTTCAGTGCGATGGGTACTCCGCATTGTTCGTGAAGGGTCTCTTGCCCGTAACGTTGGGCGTCGTCATCTTCGATATCATCGTGGATTAGAGAGGCCTTGTGAAAACACTCGATCGCAACAGCCGCCTTTCGCAGCACATCATCGGTCTGGGTCGCACCCCGCCGGGCCAGCGCCTCGTATACGCAGGCCGTTAAAAACGGCCGCCATCGCTTGCCCGCTTTGGCCATCCAGTCCAGAGCGATCTGTTCCGTTCGTCCGGTCGGCTTGCCGAGCACAGTCTCCAGACACTCGCGGGTAAACCACTGCGAGACTTTGTCTTTTAGCGCGTCAAGATTCATCCGTCGCGCAGCATCCCTCTCGGTCTGATGAATCGCCTCCCACAGCCATTCCGTATCCAAAAACGTATTGGCGCAGCCGTCTCGCAGGAGTGGGATGGCGATACCGGGCACCGCGCCGGCCTCCATATAGGGAAATACCTTCTCAAGAGTCGCAATGCAACTGACCCCGACAACCCCCTCGATCTGACCGGTTTCTATCAGGGACATCACCACAGGCGAGCCCTCAGCGATGAGTACGGCGTATCCGAGTTGCTCCGCCTGGCGCTTGAATTCGTCGATAACACAGCGGCCGCAATGCTCGCAGAGCAGACCGACTTCGTCGATGTAGGCCGGACACTCTTTGGCATGCCGCAGACACTTCGGAAGCAGCAACAGGCGTTTCTCATACGGAATCGCTCGAACCGTTGATCGCCACGTTTCATTGTTCAGCAGAATGGTCGCAAAGTCTCTGTATTTCTCATCCAGGCCGAGTTGCTGCATCACCGCATCCGTGTGCTGACGCAACTCATCGAGAGAAAGCGGAGGAACCGGCTCGATCTGAGCGACGTATCTGCGTATTACCTCCAGAATCAGCTCGCGTTGCTTCCTGGTTTGCGGCACGTTGTCCTGAGGTGTACGCAACGGACGAACGCCAACGGACTTGTCACGCATAGGCTTGTTCCTCCTCATACGAAATACCTGCCAGACCTGCGAGTTGTCTCTGTTGCTTGCGGAAAGTCCGCCGCCACGTAAAGACCTCTCCCTTCCCAAGCACCTGCATTGCTGCCCGCTTGAGCCATGGGACGCCGCCGGCCCGCTGGTTGTCCCAGAACAACCGAGGCACCTGCGCAAAATTGATCTCGTAGCATGTCTTGTACAACTCGAGCTGATCCAGTTGCATCTTTGCGAGGGTAAAGCGTCTGTCCGCTTCGATTTCTTCGGTGAGAATCGGCTCGTAGAAGACGGGGAAGATGACGGCGCGCCGCTTACGCAGATCCTTGACCAGTTCCAGTGTCGCCTGGACATCGGCAGGTGTTTCTCCCGGCAGACCCAGCACGAGGCTGTAAACCGGAAAGAAACCGTTGCGATTCATGCGCTCGGCGCTCTGGCGGATCATGTCTGCCCAGTCCTCGGGTCGAAACGGCGCAATCTTGCCCGGGCTGTGCCTGGCGACGAGGTGTCCGTTGGCACTTTCTGCACCCATGTTCACCCACAGATAGTCGGTCTTCTTCTCCCATGTCAGCAGCCTGCGGATTTCCCTGAGCTGCTCGTCGGTCAACTGAAGGACGGAAGTAATATTCCCATGGTCAATCTGCATGAAGGAAAGCCCTTTGATCTGTCTGACTTGCGTGAGCAGATCGTACAGGGCGTCGAAATTAGGTCTGGCGTTGTTTGTTCCATAGCGGAACAGGTCTTCACTGCCGCTGACAACGGACCGTACGCCCGCTGCGACGTTTGTCTCCAGGTCGGACAGAATCGTATCGCTGTCCAGATGGATCATCTTGTGCCTGGCCATGGCGCAGAACTTGCATCCCCGACCGCAACCTCGCGAAAACTCGACCACACCGAGCAGCGAGCCGCCGTGTATCGGTTGGATGCGACCGGCACCAGGATCGGATTCCACAACGTGCTTTTCGGAATCGCCGCCGGCAAGAATGCGTTCGAAAACATCCGGCCCGTTTGCCTCAAAATAACCCTGAAACACCATATCGATGTCGGCTTTGGGCCATTTGTCCCGGTACTCGACCCACTGCCATGCCCCGGGCCCCCCGACAACGATCTTGAACCCGTGCTTGTGCTTCCATTGTGACAACTGCTCGAGTGTGCGGGCCGTCCAGACTCTCGAATACAACTCGCCTTTCCAGAAGTTGGTCGTTGTTGTATTACTCATTCCCATGCCCAGAGGGTCGCTCGAACTGAAAGCCACAAGCCTGACCCACGGCCCCATCAATCGGTCGATCCGGTCCGGCGTTGTGCACACAACGTCGTCCTTCGACAGGGATGTGTACTTGAGCAGCGCCGCTTCGATACGCCGGAGTCCCTGCGGTACGATGTGAGCGCGCCCGTTTGCGTCGGTGCGCGCCTGGGGGCAAAGGAAATGCCGCATGAAGGCCTCGGGCACCTGCGTTGTCTGCATAGTGGCGAAGATGCCTTCGAAGAGCACGCGGTATCTTGCGCTCAATGTGCGATCGGCCAGGAGGATCACCGCGGGTTTCAGTGGCTTGCTACTCATCGGCGGATTCGTTCCCCTCCTTGGCACGACCGGTGTAGTTCTTATCTCCTGGCTTACGACCGGACTGCCGGGAAATTCTGGTGATCTCCGCCGGTGACAGAGACTTGAGCACATCCATCGGGATATCGAGTTTCTTGCGGAGTTGCTCCATTCCCGACGGCGGGCTCGAATCACCGTGCTTACGTGCAGTGGCGAATCGCTTACCGCCGGCGCCGCGTTTCCGGATCATATCGTATACATTGCCCTTCAGAAGTTCGTCCAGTTCCCCTGTGCCATCCTCAGCCTGCTCAATTTCCTCCCCGTTTATCGGGGCCTCGCCATATTTTGGAAAAATGATGGCCTTATGCGGACAAACACGGGCACAGGCCGGGCAGTTGGTCTTGCAGTTGGCGGGGTTGGCCACTTGAACCCGGCCCTCCTCAGACAGTGCATAGGTTCCGAAGAGACAGAAATTCAGGCATTGCTTGCAGTTCCGGCACCGATCGTAATCGATGACGGGAAACCACGGCGTCCAGTCGTCCCCTTTCTGCGGCAAATCGGAGATATCAGTATCCGCCGATGGACACTCACCCGACAACTGAGCCGCGATCTCTTCCGCAGACCGCCTTCTGAGATTGTATATCTCAACCCCCGCGCTCGGCAGAGGTGCACGGGCGAAATGGAAAAGCCATCGTACGGTTCGTGGAAAACATGCGATGATCTTGAGTGACTCCGCACGCGCCCATTGTTGAAGCGCAAGCGGATTCTGAGCCGCCAGGCCGCACATGTCGGCCACGGCTTCGAATTCGACTCCACTGTCTCGCAGATGCCTGTATACGTACTCCCTGCTGTCCTGAGATATCAGATCATAATGCGCACACGTACAGAAGATAACTCTGCCCTTTTCTGACCCATTCTCTTCGGACATCTTGACCCCTGTACATAATGGTTGAGTCACCTGCGGCGGCCCGCCTGAAAGCTCAAAAGCCGCCTTTCCTTAGCTTGGCCTGCCTGAGTATTGCTCCTCTATACCCTGGCTAAGACGCCTGAGTTCGGGCAATCCCTTGCCCCCATGGAGGAAAGAACGCTCAACACCAGACTGTCATGCGGTGCGATCACGCATCACAAACGTCCAGACAGCGCCTCCTGCCCTCTATTCCGGACTGCAACAGCATTGTAGCGATAGCGAACGGCATGAAGCAAGACAAATCGGTGCCGATGCGATTCCCGGTATTGCCCGCGAAAAAGGCGTAATAGGTGGCCGGTTATGAGGTGAAGGGGCCGAAGATCCCTGAGCAGACTATTGTGGCACCCTGTGTGCGACCGTGGGGACTATTCGGATCGCCGGATGGCCTGCATGTTTAGAGGGCCAGTATTGCAGATGTCGGTGGTTTCGGGGTTGTTCAGTGTTTTGGAGTTCTTTTTGTTCGTTGGAGGATCGCGCCCGCAGCGGACGCCGTTGTCGCAATGTGGGCGGCTGTGCCTGCCCGTGGGTCGCCTCCATGAAAGGGCCATCTTGAGCCCTTTTTGGCTGTAACTTAGCAGAATATCGATAGATAGTCTTGCATTTCGGCCCGAAAATGAATATGGTTTGTGCTTGTGGATCGGTCAGTGTGGACCTGCAGGCGCAATGGACGGGTGTCCTGTACCCCGCCCAATGCTTGATCGTCTTGAACTTCAGGATGGGCCGGGATTCGCAATTCTTCGATTTGCACTTGTTCATGCGCAAGATGCAAGTATCAGCGCTTCGTTGGAAATAAACAGCTATGAAAAGTATTGATGGCCAAAAACGCATAGTCATCGAAGGGGTCACACCGCAGGTGAATTGCGGTGCTTTCCCCGTCAAAAGGGTCCTGGGCGAACGTGTCGTAGTCCACGCGAACATATTCTCGGATGGCCACGACCAGGTACGCGCCGAACTATTGCATAAATTCAATGGTGCGGCCAAATGGACCATCACAGAAATGGTGCATCTGGTGAACGACGAATGGGAGGCGGCCTTCCAGGTTCGCAAACTGGGCACATACGCTTTTACGGTGCGGGCGTGGGTGGACCACTTCGAGACGTGGCGCAGAGATATTCGCAAAAAGTGGGAAGCCGGACAGAATGTTGATGTGGATTTGATGGTGGGCGCCGAGTTGATTGAGCAGGCTGCTCAGAGGGCTCCCAGGACAAATGCCGCGAAACTGAGGCGAATTGCAAAGAGCCTGAAGGCCGTTTCACAAGAGGAAGCCGTCGCGGCAGTTCTCGACCCGGATCTCCGCGCGCTGGTTGCCCGTTATCCGGACAGATCGCTGGCGATGACCTGCGAACCCGAGTTGCACGTGCGTGTAAACCGAAAGAAAGCTCTCTTCAGCGCCTGGTATGAGCTGTTTCCCCGTTCGTGCGGTACGGGCGAAGACCACGGAACATTTGCCGACTGCGAGAAGTTGCTCCCGGATATCGCCAAGCTTGGATTCGACGTGCTGTACCTGCCGCCGATACACCCGATCGGCCATAAGCATCGAAAAGGCAGGAACAACTTAACTGAATGTGGTCCCGAGGACCCGGGCAGTCCATGGGCTATCGGTTCTTCCGAGGGGGGACACAAAGCAATACACCCCGAATTGGGCGATTTGAAGGATTTTCGCAGACTCATTCGCAAGGCGAAGAAGCTGGGGTTGGAGATTGCGATGGATATGGCTTTCCAGTGTGCGCCGGACCATCCCTATGTGAAGAAGCACCCGAAGTGGTTCCGCTGGCGGCCGGACGGGACCGTACAGTATGCTGAGAACCCGCCCAAGAAGTACGAGGATATTCTGCCCCTGGATTTCGAAACAGACAACTGGAAGGAACTGTGGGAGGAACTCAAGAGCGTTGTCTTGTTCTGGGTGCAGCAGGGGGTCCGCATCTTCCGCGTCGACAATCCGCATACCAAACCCTTCGGCTTCTGGGACTGGTTGATCGGCCGGGTCAAGGATGAGTATCCGGATACGATATTTCTCGCTGAAGCCTTCACCAGACCAAAACTCATGAATCGACTTGCCAAACTCGGCTTCGATCAGTCCTATACGTATTTTACCTGGCGAAACACAAAGTACGAACTCACTGAGTATCTGAACGAATTGACTGCGCCGAAGATGGCCGAGTGCTTTCGCCCTAACTTCTGGCCGAACACGCCCGACATACTACCCCAGTATCTGCAATACGGCGGCAGGGCGGCTTTCATTGCCAGATTTGTCCTGGCTGCCACTTTGTCCTCGAACTACGGCATATACGGTCCTGCCTTCGAACTCTGTGTCAGTGAGGCCGTCGAAGGTAAAGAGGAGTACCTTAACTCGGAGAAATATGAGATCAAGGACTGGAAACGCAAACAGCCGGGCGATATCCGCGGGGTAATCGAACGTGTGAACCGGATACGCCGCGAAAATCCCGCTCTGCAAAGCTTCCGTAATTTGCGTTTCTACAACGTTGAGAACGACATGCTGTTGTGCTACGGCAAAATCAGCGATGATCTCTCCAACGTCATCATCACGCTGGTAAGCCTGGACCCGTACCACAAGCATGGCGGCATGTTGCATTTGCCTTTGGATGATCTGGGCATCGATCCCGGACATCCGTTCCTCGCGCACGATCTGCTGAGCAATGACAAGTACATCTGGCAGGGCTGTCGCAATTATGTGGAACTTGACCCGCAGGTCATGCCCGCTCATATTCTGCGTGTGCACAGGCGTCTGAGGCGCGAAACCGATTTTGACTACTTCATGTAACGAGGATGACAGTGTCGCCGGACAGTAAGGAAACTGAGCGTCCTTTCTGGTATAAGGACGCGGTGATTTACGAACTGCATGTGAAGTCCTTTTATGATGCCGGCGGGGATGGCATGGGCGATTTTCGCGGGCTCATTCAGAAGCTGGACTATCTTCAGGAGTTGGGAATAACCGCCGTCTGGCTGCTTCCGTTCTATCCCTCTCCGCTCAAAGACGACGGATACGATATCTCCGACTACCTCAACGTCAACCCGGACTACGGAACCCTCAGTGATTTTCGCAGACTATTGCGCGAAGCCCACAAACGCGACATCCGCGTGATAACCGAACTCGTCGTGAACCACACCTCGGACCAGCACAAGTGGTTTCAGCGGGCCCGCAGAGCCAAACCGGGTTCGGTATGGCGGGATTTCTACGTCTGGAGCGATACTCCCGATGCGTACAGGGACGCCAGAATCATCTTCCAGGATTTCGAGAGTTCCAACTGGACATGGGATTCGGTGGCACAGGCGTACTATTGGCACCGCTTCTACAGCCATCAGCCCGATCTCAATTACGACAATCCGCGCGTCCGGAAGGAAATATTCCGCGTGCTGGATTTCTGGTTTGGCATGGGGGTCGACGGCCTCCGGCTCGACGCCGTGCCGTATCTGTACCAGCGGGAAGGCACCAATTGCGAGAACCTGCCCGAAACGCACGCTTTCCTGAAGGAACTGCGGGCGCACGTGGACGAGAAATTCGACGATCGCATGCTGCTGGCGGAGGCCAATCAGTGGCCGGAAGATGCGGCCGAGTACTTCGGCGACGGCGATGAGTGCCACATGGCTTTTCACTTTCCAGTCATGCCCCGGCTCTTCATGGCGCTGCGAACGGAAGACCGTTTCCCCGTTGTCGATATTCTCGATCAGAGCCTGGACATCCCCGAGACATGTCAATGGGCCATGTTCCTGAGGAACCACGACGAACTGACCCTCGAGATGGTGACCGACGAAGAGCGGGACTACATGTACCGTGTGTATGCACAGGATCCGCGAGCCCGCATCAATCTGGGTATTCGCCGGCGTCTGGCGCCCTTGCTCGACAACAACCGCCGACGTATCGAACTGTTGAATATCCTTCTGCTGTCGCTGCCCGGAACACCCGTGATCTACTACGGCGATGAGATTGGAATGGGCGACAATTACTATCTGGGCGATCGAGATGGCGTGCGGACGCCCATGCAATGGAGCGCCGACCGTAATGCGGGTTTTTCCTCTGCCAATCCACAGAAACTCTTTCTGCCTGTGGTGATCGATTCAGAGTATCATTATGCGGCCCTCAACGTCGAGACCCAACGCGGCAATCTTTCGTCGCTCTTCTGGTTTATGCGACGGGCGATCACGATGCGCAAGCGGATCGAGGCATTCGGCCGCGGTGATATCGAGTTCCTTGCATGCGACAATCCAAAGATTCTGGCGTTTACGAGGAAGTACGAGGATCAAATCGTACTCGTCGTGGCGAATCTGTCTCGGTTCTGCCAGGTGGGACATTTGCGGCTGGCACAATATGCAGGCCTTGCCGTCGAGGAGCTTTTCAGCGGCGAGAATTTCCCGGATGTTACCGAACAGCCATACGTCCTCACGCTCACACCGCACAGCTTCTACTGGTTGGCGCTGTGCAGGCAGGAGGACTACAATGCACAGCCGGCCGAACATATAGGGCATCTTGCTATGGACACAACCTGGACCAGTATCATGGCTGCCGACAGCCGCAAGACTCGCCTTGCGAGGATATGCAGAGAATATATGAAGAAGTGTCGGTGGTTCGGCGGGAAGGGCAAGAAGGTCCGTAGAGTGAATATTGCCGATGCGGTAAAACTGCCTGTCGATGACGAAACCGTCTATTTGCTCTTGTTGAGAGTCTCCTATGCAGGATCTCCTCCCGAAACCTACCTGTTGCCCATCAGCTTTGCGCCGAAGGAACAGGCCTCAGTGGTAAGCGATCAATTCCCGCATGCCGTCATCGCAGAACTCGAACTCAAAGGCCAGTGGGGCGTCCTTTACGACGCGGTGTTCAATCCACGCTTCAGAGATTTCTTGCTGCTGTCCATTGTCAAATCGAACCGAACGGCAAGAAGCCGACTTCCCCTTTCCGCTACTCGGCGCAGGCAGTTCAAGAAACTGCTGAACGAGTCGGAATTGCCCCTGGAGTCCCGCGTATTGAAAGTCGAACAGAGCAATACTTCGATAGTGTACGCAGATCGGCTCTTCCTGAAACTGTATCGTCGGCTGGAGATGGGTACCAATCCCGATGAAGAGATATCCCGGTCTCTGACCGAGCATACCGATTTCAGGAACTTCCCGGCATACGCGGGCACGCTTCGCTACAATCCGCAAAAGGGACAGACGCTGACCCTGGGCCTGCTCTTGGAGTATGTTCCCAATGAGTCGGACGGATGGGCCTATATGCTGGATGCCGTCGGTCGATACTTCGACAATGCCCGGGCATCACAACAGGAATATGAAGAAGTCGCTATTATGCCGGAAGGAGACGGCTCGGTCGATCCGGCAGCGGTGCCAGTCTCTCTGCGCGATCTGATTGGATCGGTCTATATCGATATGGCCGAACTGCTCGGCCGGAGAACGGCCGAGATGCATCTTGCCCTGGCTTCGTTGCGTCATAACAGCGATGTGCAGGCCGAACCCTTTTCGATGCTGTATCAGAAGTCCGTATACCAGTCCATGCGAGGGCTGACGCTCAAAACGCTGGGGCAGCTCGAAGACGCTGTCGATTCGCTCGCCGAACCGCTTGGCGACCAGGCCCGCGCAATCCTGAATGCCAGGCGGTCCATACTGAGCAGTCTGGCGGCTATAAAGAGGAAGAGAATCCAGGCCATGAAAATCCGCATTCACGGCGATTACCATCTGGGCCAGGTCCTGTATACCGGTAAGGATTTTGTTGTTATCGACTTCGAAGGCGAACCGGCCCGCTCGCTGGGTGAGAGACGGCTCAAGAGATCGGTACTGCGGGACGTCGCTGGAATGATGCGTTCGTTTCATTACGCCGCTTACGGCTCGATATTCCTTCGAGCAGTACCGCGAGGGGCCGATGCGGACGAGCTGAAACAGTGGGCGGATCTTTGGTATTCGTGCATGAGCAGAGTGTTTCTGCACGGCTACATGCAGACCGTCGCTGATGACGGATTGCTGCCCGCGAACGAAGAGGAATTTCGCATATTGCTCGACGCCTTTCTGCTCGAAAAAGCAATTTATGAGTTGGGCTATGAACTGAACAACCGCCCCGACTGGATCATCATTCCGATTCGGAGCATACAACATATACTGGAACGCCATTCGTGAGAGGATCACGGGAGTTGTCATGCATAAGCCAAATACGCAGGTGATGAACGGCAGTCTGTTGACCGACCACGACATATATCTGTTTCGGGAAGGCAGCCATTTCAAGCTGTACGAAAAGCTCGGCGCCCACGTCGGCCGGTGTGACGGCGTCGAAGGGACGTTCTTTGCTGTCTGGGCGCCTAATGCCGTCACGGTTTCGGTGGTCGGCGATTTCAATGCGTGGAAATCCGATGCGCACCCGTTAAGTGTGCGTCACGATAGTTCGGGCATATGGGAGGGTTTCGTACCGGGACTCGGCCAGGGCGCTCTCTACAAATTCCACATTGTTTCGCATCATAACGACTACACCGTGGACAAGGGCGACCCTTTCGGTTTTTCGTGGGAACTGCCGCCAAAGACCGCTTCGGTCGTATCCGGTCTCGACTATGAGTGGGAGGATGCCGGCTGGATGGCGGACCGCAAGGGCAACGATTGGTTGAACGTGCCGTTCAGTGTGTATGAAGTGCATCTGGGCTCGTGGAAACGGGACCCCTCCGACCCGAAGCGCCTGTTGAACTACAGGGAAATTGCGCACGAACTGGCCGAGTATGTCAAAGAAGCCGGCTTTACACATGTCGAACTGCTGCCGGTGATGGAGCACCCCTTCTACGGCTCGTGGGGCTATCAGACCGTCGGCTATTTCGCCCCCGCCAGCCGGTATGGGACGTGCCAGGACTTCATGTATTTCATTGACCATCTCCATAAAAACGGAATCGGCGTCATACTCGACTGGGTCCCATCGCATTTTCCTTCCGATGAGCACGGGCTCAACTACTTCGACGGAACCCACCTCTTCGAGCATGCCGATACGCGTCTGGGCTTCCATCCCGACTGGAAGAGCTGCATATTCAACTACGGCCGCAATGAAATCAAATCGTTCCTGATCAGCAGTGCAACCTTCTGGCTGGAGAAATACCACATCGATGGCCTGCGTGTCGATGCGGTAGCGTCCATGCTGTACCTGGATTATTCCCGCAAGCCGGGTGATTGGATACCGAACGTCAAAGGAGGACGAGAGAATCTCGAAGCCATCGCGTTCCTGCGAACGTTCAACGATTGGGTGCACAAGGAATACCCGGACGTAGTCACGGTCGCCGAGGAGTCGACTTCGTGGCCCAAAGTGACCGGGCCGACGGAAGACGACGGCCTGGGCTTCACCATGAAGTGGAACATGGGGTGGATGCACGACTCGTTGGAATACTTCAGCTTCGATCCGATCTATCGCAAGCATCATCATGACAAGCTGACGTTCAGTATATGGTATGCGTTCTCGGAGAAGTTCATGCTTGCACTGTCCCACGACGAGGTCGTGCACGGCAAAGGCTCGCTGCTGAACAAGATGGCGGGCGATGAATGGCAGCAATTCGCCAACCTGCGCCTGCTGCTCGGCTATATGTTCACGCACCCCGGCAAGAAACTGTTGTTTATGGGCGCTGAATTCGGACAGAGGCGTGAGTGGAACCACGAAGCATCGCTCGACTGGCACCTTCTGCGCGAGCCTCGCAATGGCGGACTCTATCGCTGGCTTCAGGATCTCAACCGCGCCTACAAAGAGCATCCGGCCCTGTATGAGAAGGATTTCGCTCCGGATGGCTTCGAGTGGGTCGACTTTCACGACGCCGACCGAAGTGTCGTCAGTTTTCTGCGTAGAAGCCGCTCTGGAGACCGAACATGCTGCGTTGTGTGCAATTTCACGCCGGTGCCACGCTACAACTATCGCGTCGGCGTGCCGGGTGAAGGAATATGGAAAGAAATACTCAACAGCGACGCCGTGGACTACACAGGCAGCGGGCAGGGCAATATGGGCGGTATCGAAGCCTCGCCGGCTTCGTTCTATGGAAAGTATGACCATTCCCTGTCCGTCACGTTGCCGCCGCTTTCGATACTCGTGTTCGAACAGGAGGTTTGACTCGATGATATCCGGTGCTGGTTTTTCAGGCGACGGAAAATGTACATTCACCGTGTGGGCCCCCCATCGCAAACGAGTACAGGTTTGTCTCCAGGCCCCTCACGCGAGACGTGTGGATCTCGAACGCATCGAGGGAGGCTACTGGCAGGCTGGTGTTGCAGACGTTGAGGCCGGCGCGGACTACACGATCTTGCTGGACGAGCAGGTGGAACGACCCGACCCGGTTTCACACTTCCAGCCTGAAGGCGTGCATGGCCCCAGCCGCATTGTCGATCATTCCGATTATGCATGGGACGATTCCATATGGCTCGGCATCCCGCTGGAAAAGATGGTGATCTACGAGGTACATATCGGGACATTCACAACGGCCGGCACATTTGAAGCGGCTATTGAACGGCTGGGGGAACTCGCCAGATGTGGCGTAAACGCGATAGAGATCATGCCCGTTGCACAGTTCCCGGGCGAACGTAACTGGGGATACGACGGCGTGTATCCGTATGCAGTCCAGAATTCCTACGGCGGCCCCGTCGGGTTCAAGAAATTCATTGACGAATGTCATGGGAAAGGCATCGCGGTGATTCTCGATGTGGTCTATAACCATATGGGGCCGCAGGGTAATTACCTCCGAGACTTCGGGCCTTACTTCAGTGACAGGTATCGAACGCCCTGGGGTGAGGCGATAAACTTCGACGATGCATACTGCGATCAGGTGCGGGATTTCTTCTTCGAGAATGCACTGTTCTGGCTTCGGCAGTATCACATAGATGCCCTGAGGCTCGATGCTCTGCACGCTATTTCCGATGAAGGGGCCAGGCACTTTGTCGAAGAGCTGGTCCGGCGCGTCAAGGCGTTTCGAGGCAGGACCGGTCGACCCCGATACCTCATTGGCGAGAGCGATCTCAATGATGTGCGTCTGATTGAGCCGCTCCGCCGAGGTGGCTATGGACTCGATGCGCAATGGTCGGACGACTTCCACCACAGCTTGCACGCGCTGCTCACAGCAGAAGATCGTGGCTACTATCGCGATTTCGGACAGGTGGGCGATCTGGAAAAGGCGATCAGAGAGGGGTTTGTTTATGACTGGCGCTATTCGAAGCACCGCAAGCGACATCATGGCAGCAACTCGACGAAGCGCCCTGCCGAGCAGTTCGTCGTGTGCATTCAAAACCACGACCAGATCGGTAATCGAATGCTGGGCGAACGGCTCTCGAAGCTTGTGGATTTCGAGTCGCTGAAACTTGCAGCCGGCGCGGTTCTTCTGTCCCCGTATGTTCCTCTGCTGTTTATGGGGGAAGAATACGCCGAAGACGCACCCTTTCAGTACTTCGTCAGTCACACAGATGAAGACCTCATTGAGGCCGTGCGCCGGGGACGCGCCGACGAGTTCAAAGCCTTCGAATGGAAAGGCGAGTGTCCGGACCCGCAGGATACCGAGACGTTCGAGAGATCTGTGCTGCAATGGGCCAAACGTCGGTCTGGTCGTCATGCGCAGATGCTGGAATTCTACCGGCGCCTCATCGCGATTCGAAATCGATATCCGGATTACGTCAGCAAGAAGGGTTTGCGCGTTCGTTCCCTGTCCGAAAAACACGTTCTCATTTGGCGGCGTAAATTTGTCGGCCACGAGCTTCAGTGCATCATGAATTTCTCCGAGTCTGAGCGGCAATTCCGAATAAACGCGACCGCAGGAGGCTGGACGAAGATACTGGATTCGGCCGAGACGAAGTGGGATGGGCCGGGCTCGGACCTTCCTCAAACCGTGAAAGGCCGCGCTCGATTGACAATACGCGGTCGCTCTGTGGCCCTATTCGAGGCAAGACTGCAGCCGGTCGCGGAAGTCGCCCGCCACGCTGCAGCCGAGATCGCATTGTGACAGAGGGTCCCATGACTGTACCGTCGGCGACATATCGGATTCAGTTTGGTCCTGCCTTCGGCTTTGTCGATGCGATTCCCCTGGTTGGGTACCTAAAGACGCTCGGCGTCACTCATATCTACGCTTCGCCGATCTTTCAGGCCACACAGGGCAGTTCCCACGGATATGACGTGACAGATCCCAATCGGATCAATCCCGAATTGGGCACCGAAGCGGATTTCCAAAAGCTGGCAGGGGAGTGTAGAAAGCATGGAATCGGCTGGCTCCAGGACATAGTACCCAACCATATGGCCTACAACAGCCAAAACGCCATGTTGATGGACGTGTTCGAGTACGGGCGAAAGAGCCGCTACTTCTCGTTCTTCGACATCTTCTGGGATCATCCGGACCCACAACTCAGAGGACACATTCTGGCGCCGTTTCTGGGCAAACCGTTGGATGAAGTGCTGGCCGATGGAGAACTGTGCCTGGAACTGACGGAAGCCGGCCTGCAATTTCGTTATTACGAAGTCTGTTTCCCGCTCGCTCTCTCTTCGTATGGCAAAGTCTTGAATCCCGCCGGTCGGACAGCCGAAAACCGAAACGGCCAGTCGTGGACCGTATGGCGCGGAATCCTGGATGCTTTCGAATCCGCCGCCATTGAATCCGATCCCTGTATGGCCTGCAAATTGGCAGAAACGGCAAAGAGCGAGCTGTGGAATCTGTACCGGCAGTCCAGGGAGGTTCGCGACCATATCGATGCGAATGTGCGATGCCTCGCAGCGTTTGATTGTTCAGGCGATCGGCCGCAGCCCGTGGAGCGGCTGCTCGACGAACAGATCTATAAGCCGGCCTATTGGAAACAGGCGAGCGAGTCTATCAACTACCGCCGGTTCTTCTATCTCAATGATTTCATCGGTGTGCGAGTGGAAGACAGCGATGTATTCGACCATACGCACGCGCTGCTATTCCGCCTGGTGAATGAGGGTGTCATCGATGGTGTCCGTATTGACCACATCGACGGACTCCACGATTGTGGCGAGTATCTCGCGCAATTGCGCGAGCGGTTGGGCGATACATATCTTGTCCTGGAGAAGATACTCGAGCTGACCGAGCCCTTGCCTTATAACTGGCCGGTTGAAGGCACCACCGGCTATGACTTCTGCAACTACGTCAACGAACTCTTCTGCATGGCCGAAAGCCGTGCCGCGTTTTCCCGACTGTACGCCGAGTTTGCAGGCAACACTGTGAGTTTCGACAAGTTGCTCTACGAGAAGAAACGCACGGTCTGCGACAGCCATCTCAGAGGCGATATCCGATATGTTGCGCACCTTTTCGAAGAAGCCAGTCGCAGTTGCGGCCGCAAGAGCGCACTACCGCTCGACCAGATCGAGGAGGCGCTGATTGAGATCATCGCTCGGTTGGAGGTGTATCGCACGTACATTAGTCCGGATGGATACAGGGATGTGGATCGGCGCTACCTGGAGCAGGCTGTTGCGAAGGCTGTCGATACGTCACCGGCGCTCAAAGAACCCCTCCAACACATCGGTGATATGCTGCTCAACCCCGGTAAGCTGCATGCCAACGAAGATTGTCTCGGCCCGTATGCATTCATCATGAAGTTCCAGCAGTTTACAGGCCCTGCCATGGCAAAGGGTTTCGAGGATACGCTGCTGTACAGTTACAACCGTTTGACATCGCTCAATGAGGTCGGGTCTGATCCGAGCCGGTTTGGCATGGCGATTGATACCTTTAACGATTTCAACGTCGAAAGGGCGCAACGCTGGCCCCATACAATGAATGCACTGAGTACCCACGACACCAAACGCAGCGAAGACGTTCGCGCGCGGATCAATGTGCTCTCCGAAATGCCGGAGCTCTGGCGCGACAAAATCGAGCACTGGCCACGGCTGAACCGGGGACTTAAATGCAAATGCGACAGCAGACCCGCACCGGATGCGAACGATGAATATCTGCTCTACCAGACCCTGATCGGTACTTGGCCGTTTGGCGAGAATGAATTCGAAGGCTTCTCCGAACGGATCAAACAATATGCGATCAAGGCCGTCCGTGAAGCAAAGATTCACAGTACCTGGATCATGCCGAACGAGCCATACGAGCACGCATGCCTCGCATTCATAGACAGCTTGCTGGATCGCGGTCGAACCGATGGCTTTCTGGCCGATTTCCTCAACTTCCAGCGGGATGTGGTTGCTTACGGCGTATTCAATTCCCTCTCGCAGACCGCGATCAAGATGACTGCGCCGGGCGTGCCGGACTTCTATCAGGGCACGGAGATGTGGGATTTCAGTCTGGTTGATCCGGACAATCGCCGGGCCGTGGACTTTGAACTCCGCAAAACAGCGCTCGATCAAATCGAACGGGCTTGTCGATCAAATCGCACGGCCTGCATTGACGAACTGCTGAATTCCAAAGAGGACGGCCGGATCAAACTGTTTCTCATCTGGTCGGTCCTGTGCGCACGCCGCGAGTACCTCGACGTGTTCCTGAGTGATTCCTATCTGCCCCTCCAGACAAAGGGCCGATATGCCGATCACGTCATTGCTTTTGCACGCACAGCACAGTCCCGGTGTGCCGTTACGATCGCTCCGCGCTTTCTTTCGTCACTGATTGCACCCGATCAGCTCCCTCTTGGCGAGCTGATCTGGAAGGATACATCTGTTGTGCTTCCGAGCGGTTACCAATGGGATGACGTTATTTCGGATCGACCAAAACACCTGGCCGACGAGACAGCCGTCGGCTCCATATTGGATCGATTTCCCGTTGCCCTTTTGATGGGGCGCAAATAGCTCAAGCAAAAGCTTCTCAGCGACTACCGTCCGCAAAACAACCCGTCATGCCCGTGCATACACGCTCATCATCTCCCGAAGCCTCTCGGCGAGTTTGGGACTTAGCGCGTTGCTCTTCATCCGCCATCGCCAGTTCCCTTTTACCTTGGCCGGATAATTCATGCGCGCCTTTGCTCCGAGGCCGAGCAGATCCTGCATCGGAATGACTGCCAGCTTCGCCACAGATGACATCGCCAGCCGTATCACATCCCAGTGGACGTTTTGTGCTGTCGCTCTGCGCCCGATGTAAGCAGAAAGGCGCCGTTTCTGTTCGGCAGAGGCCTCTTTGTCAAACCAGCCGCGCGTCGTATTGTTATCGTGTGTGCCTGTGTATACGACGCAGTTCTCGATGTGATTGTGAGGCGCGTGCGGATTCTTCCCCATTTCCCCGCCAAAGCCGAATTGAAGCACACGCATGCACGGGAAGTTGAATTTGGAAATCGCCTCGCGAACGTCCGCCGTAATGTGGCCGAGATCCTCAGCCAGGACCGGCGCAAAGGGAAACGTCTTGAACAACGCTGAGAAAAAATCATGGCTGGGCGTTTCCACCCATTTACCGTTCATCGCGGTCTTGTCCCCTGCCGGCACCTCCCAGTAGGCCACCAGTCCCCGAAAATGATCGATGCGGACGAAGTCGAAGATCTTGAGGTTGTGTCGCACCCGTTCCATCCACCATGCGAAGTCCGTCTTTGCCAGACGCTTCCAGTCGTAAACGGGATTGCCCCACAATTGACCCGTTTCGCTGAAATAATCCGGCGGAACGCCCGCCACGCATCTGGGCTTCTTATCCCGGTCCAGCTTGAATATCCGGGGATGTGCCCAGACGTCCGCACTGTTGCGCGCCACATAAATCGGAATGTCGCCCACCACCTGAATCCCGTTGTGCTCGCACGCGTATTTCAACTGCGAGTACTGACGCCGGAACGCGTACTGGATAAACGTCTCCAGTTCGATCCGTTCTCTCAATCGTTTCCGCGCGGACTTCAACGCCGCTGCCTTTCGATTTCGCAACTCCGCGGGCCACCTGTTCCATTCGAAGTTTTTCTGCTCCTGGCTTAACGCCATAAAGAGGCTGAAGTCGTTCAGCCAGAATTTATTGTCGTGCAGAAATACATCATAGTCGTCAGGCGTCGACGAACTCTGAAATCTTGCGAACGCCTGCCGCAGGATCTTTGTGCGCCAGCCGTGCACGCGTCGATAGTCCACGGTTTCTGCGGCAAATACCGGTGCCTCCTTGAGGTGCTGTTTATCAAGCAGGCCATCTCGGTATAGCATCTCCGGACTGATCAATAGCGGATTGCCTGCGAATGCGGAAACGCAGTTGTAGGGCGAATCGCTCGACGCCCCCCCCATGTGGTTTAACGGCAGAACCTGCCAGTAGTTCAGACCGCTTTTCTTGAGGAAATGAACGAAGTCATAGGCTGCCGGGCCGAAATCACCGATGCCGTAACAACTTGGCAAAGACGTAATGTGCAGAAGCACTCCGCTCGCACGCTTTCTCAGCATCAAAGCATCCTCCAAAGAATTCTCGGATTCACTCAGCCAACCACCAGTCCCAGCTGCTGAGCCAGGTTTGTGAACTCCTCGACCCACCGTGAGGCCTCGGAATCGCCGGCCTCCACCTTTGCCTGCATGTCCGAATACCTCGTTTTGGCCAGAGTAAAGAATATGTTCTGAGCCTTCTGCAAATTCAGGTCCGGCGTCAAGACACGTAGAATAAGCAAAGTCTTGCCGATCTCTTTGAGCAACTCAACGTCCTGCGGCGACTTCTCAAGGCGGGCCATCATCTCGGCCACCTTCTGACTGCCCACGAAGCTCAGCTTCTCGCGATCCAGGTCCAGCGACAGCCGCCTCGCTTCGTCGACGAGACGCTTGAAATGATCCAAATCCATGTCTTCTGACTCGATGTCGCGGGAAAGATCCTCGTTCAGAATAAACTCCGCCGGCGCAGCCAGGGCTTTGGGCAGCGGCATGTTGGCGCCGCGGATCATCAGCATGATTGGGTAATTATGATCGTATATATGCCTGAACGAGCTTTCGATTTCTTCCCACGTGCTGGCAAGCAGCTCGTTGAGAATCTCGCGCTGGTGGTCCTTGAACAAATGCGAAAGCGAATAGTTCGTACCGCTGAACGACGCGTTCATTATGCGCATCACTTCATTATTCTCCCCGCGATTGAATGCCTCGATCATGTTCTTGTGCACAGACTTAAAATCATCGGGCGAGCCAGACATCCGAACTACCGCAAACAGATTCTGATCGCCGAGATACAAAGCTGCGGATTCGAATGGTTGCTTCTCGAGCGTAATGAGGGATCCGACATGCCCCTGATGGATCTTAAGAACCTGCACGCCTACGCTGGCTTCCCTGCAATCCTCGATCTGTATGGGGTAGCAGTATACGTCGGCCTCGCTCTGCTCTTCTTCTTCGAAAACGGAACTCAGCGCGAAATGCGCAACCACTCTCGGTAGATCGATGCGGGCTGGCTCGACGTATGCTTCGTACACCTCCTTGCCGTTCGTCAGCCCGGACGTGCTGGCGCCAGCGGCCTCAAGCATCCCTTTGAATTCGTCCTCCAGCTCGACATTTTCCAATTCCCTGCACAACTGCATCGCGCGGTCGGCGTACTTCAGGATTTGAACCGCTTCGATTCCGGATATCCGATCGAAAAACCAGCCGCAACTGGTATACATCAGCATTGCGTTTCGTTGTAATTCGAGCAGCTTGACAAAAGTGGTCCGATCGGCTGCTTCCAGCTCTTTATGAGTAATATCCGCGATGAATCGCGCTACGTTCTTTGCGCTTCGGTCGTTGATAACCGATACATACTCGTTTCTCGCCGCCCAGGGATCCTCGCAATAGGCTTGCATACGGCTTTCAAAAATGCCCGCAAGCCGATCGCGCAGCCAGTCCAGTGCACTTCGCAGAGGCTCGCGCCACTGTTGCTGGCCGCATAGTGACTGATCGGCGCAACACCCGCAGTTGCTCTTCCATCGCTCTACGCCGTGCGCACAACTCCAGGAACTGTCCTCCCAGATCTGAACCTCATGCTGAGGCTCGAAGCGTTCGAGAAACTCTCCGTAAACTGTGATCTTCGCAAGTTCCTGCGACTCGACATGATGCAGGCAATAGGCCAGCGCCATGTCGCCGTGGTGGTGGTGATGGCCGAAAGATTCCCCATCGGTCGCAATGTGAACGAGGCTGGGCTGATCGCCGTTATCTCCAAGCGCCCCCACAAGGCTGTTGGCGAGGTTCTCGCCGTTATGCAGCAGCCCGCCGTATGCGATGTCATGAGAGACCCCGCCGTTATAGAAGAAAAGCACGATGCTCTTGCCCGACGGAAGCGAACAAACGTACGGCACGCTCGTGTCCAGTTTCTCTTCCGTTACGTTGGTCCATCGCTTCTCGCCGATCCTGCGGACGCGTTTGGCCTGTCGCGGTGCCAGGATCGTGAACTTGATCCCGTGCTCGACCAGGCACTCCAGCGTAGCCGAATTGACCGCTGTCTCCGGCAACCACATGCCCTCCGGATCGCGCTCGAAACGCTGCTGAAAGTCCTTAACGCCCCAGAGAACCTGAGTTTCGCGGTCTCGATCGTTCGCCAGAGGCATGATCATGTGGCCGTAGGCCTGAGCGATGGCGCTGCCGTGCCCGGAGAACTTCTCGCGGCTTTTGTGGTCCGCCTCCAGTATCTTCGCGTAAACGTCCGGCGCATGATCCTCGAGCCAGTAGAGCAGCGTTGGCCCGAAGTTGAAGCTCATGCTCGCATAGTTGTTAACGATGTCCAGGATCTTGCGCTCCGGCCCAAGAATGCGCGAAGCGGCGTTCTGCCTGTAACATTCCTCCGTAATACGCATATTCCAGTCGTGATAAGGATAGGCCGAATCCTGAAGCTCCACTCCCTCCAGCCACGGATTCTCCCTTGGCGGCTGATAGAAATGCCCGTGCATGCAAATATACTTATCCATATATCATTCCCTTCAAACGCCGGAACCGGAATCTCTTCAGATCACAGCGTGCAATGTTTCCTTCTAAAACGCCTCTCAACGAATCGCCGTGCTCGTTCGCAGAAACTGACGCCTCTCTGCCCTCTGCACACCGAGAAAGCTTCCGGCCGATTCGCATGAACAAGGCAGCATCGTATCAAAACCGGACTGCCGCCGCAAGAACCCTGCCAATCTGAGAGAACCCCAGTTTGAGTTTATACAAAGAAAAAGCCGACTCTGGATCGATGAGTTGATTGGAAACTATCACTTATCGAAAGGAGTC
>CAZGMJ010000051.1:0-37934 GCA_964526785.1 uncultured Pirellulales bacterium | reverse complement strand
GCTCGACATGACAACGGAGTGGATGTGGCGGGGGATGTATGGGGGCCCGTCGGTTCTGTGCGGAGGATGTTGAGGCCCTGAATTGATCCGGGATCGGAGTCGATGGCATGGTTCAGGGTGACAGAGTCGGGGGAGGGCATAGAAAAGGGGATGCGGGTAGTGACAGAGTCGAGGTGGAGGGGTAGTTCGCGCGACGGGGGTAAGGGTGTGTTCGGGTGGGAGATGTCTCGGCTGCACTTCGTTCCGCTCGACATGACAACGGAGTGGATGTGGCGGGGAGCGGATCGGGGGGCGTCGGTTCTGTGCGGAGGATGGTAAGATGCTGGATGGATCCTCGATCTGAGTCAGGGATATGGTTCAGCATGACAGACTCCGGGCGGAGGGGTAGTTCGCGCGACGAAGGTAAAGGCGAAGGTCGAAGACATAGATATTCCGGCCTCAGCGAATCAAGACCGCTTCTTGCTGTACCTTTGTGGTGCATGATAGAATGAACAGACTGTGAAGCACCATGATGACGCTAATCTGTATACGCAGGAGCAGGCATGAACGGCGGAGTTGCAAGAACGGTTGCCACAATATTGCTCGTAGTCGTCTTCGCGCGGTGTGTGGACGGACACACAGGCCCTTTCGATGGGGCTGATTTCAAGGGGCGCATAGCGTTCAGTTCCGACGGGAACTTCAATGACGAAGACGACTGGGGGGCTCTTCCGATTGCGATTGCCATACTCGACGCATTCGGGGTAGCGGACAGACTCGTCCACGTGGACTACTGCAACATAGTCTCGCAGAATGATCCGCGGTTTTACGGCGAAATGGTCGAAAGCGTCGAGGGAGCCGCGAGACGATACGATATCCCCCGCTCGATCCTGTTCGACTGCCAGGAGGACCTCGACGGAGTGATCGAGAGCATCGCCGACGCCATCAACGCCTCTTCGGCCGACAGCCCCCTATACTACGTTCTGGCCGGGCCTATGCAGGTGCCTTTTCTGGGAATAGAGAAATCCGATCCAAGGAAGCGCAAGTACGTCTACTGCATCTCGCACAGCGTTTGGAACGACGGCTACACACGTGCGGACAGTTCGCTGCACCTTCACAACAAGCGGGATGTCATTCCTTCGGGCATCAACTGGATCCAGTGCAGGGATGGCAACCGGAACCTGGCCCATCCGGGCGGGCCGGGAAAGCAGTCTACTCGTCAGCAGTGGAGCTTATACTCATGGCTCAGAGATTCGAGCGATCTGCGGCTGAAATGGATTTACTCGAGATTGCAGGCGGAGAAACGCTGCGATATATCGGATTCGACGATGACGTACTTCCTCCTGACAGGCGACGAGGATGCGGACCTGCAGAAGTTCGATCGCTTGCTGAGCGACAAGGAGAAGCCACTGCTCGCCGGGCCCAGGAAGACAGTTCGGATTGAGGCCGAGAACTTCCGTGACATCGGCCGCTTCAAAGTTGTATATGGAGACAGGCGAGCGTCACACAGGGTCTGCCTGGCGAAACGCACGTCGGGAACTGATCGCATTGGCACAACGTTCAATGACATCTACATCGCCGACGGTGGCTACGATATTGAAATCCGCTACCGTGACGCTGGAGACGGGTGCAGCTACAGACTCTCCATCAAGGACGATCAGGTGGGAGGTTGGCGGGCGTCAGCAACCGATGGAGCATGGCGCAGCCATATTATTTCGAACGTGATTATTGATGTCGGCGACGAGATCAGGATCGACGTGCGCAGTGAGAGCGAGGGCGGCGGCGAACTGGATTATATCCAGTTGAACCGTACCGGATCCCACTGAATGCAGGTACCTGCTGGGAATGCCGGTCTTCGCGGATCATCCATCATGGAAAGACGCCATTTTTCTACTTTCCGAGCGGTGCGTCCGGACCGTTCAGCCTGATGGCGAAGAGCTTTCTCTGCGTGGGAAAGAGCAGCGTGCCATCGTGGACGACAGGAGTTATGGCAGGGGTTCTCGTCCTCGATCGTGCGATGACTTCTTTTTCTCTGCCGTGTTTGAGAACCCAGAGCACGTTTTTCTCATTGCTGATATAGACCTTGTCGTCGATGACGACCGGCGAAGCGCTCCAGGTGCCCCCGTCGAGTTCGTGCTTCCAGTAGAGCCGGCCCGAGTCGGCGTCGAAGCAGTAGAGATAGCCGTTGTAGTCGGCCGTGTAGAGCAGGCCGTCCTCGATCGCGACGGTGCTGAGACTGCGTCCGACCTCGCGGCTGTCCCAGACCTTCCGGCCTGTGGCAGCATCGACGCAGGACAGGCAGCCGATGCCCGGCCCGTGCACGGGACTCTGCCCGATAGCTACATAAATCCGACCGTTATATACCACGGGCGTGGCATTGATTTCACTCGGGCCGTCGGTGCTCTTGCGATTCCAGCGGCCATAGTCGATAGGCTCGCCGTCGCGAAAGCGGTAATCGGCGGGGTTGCAGTCGTACTGCCATATCTTCTCGAGCGTGACGGGTTCTGTCGAAACCGCTTGCGGATCGACCGGCTCGAAAGCGTACAGGATGCCATCGCCGGCGCCAAAGACAACCATGTCGCGGCCGCCGGCATCGGTCACAATGGGACTGGACCAGTGGCCGTGGAACATGCGCTTGCCGATCAGTTCACCGTCGACGGCGACAAGGCGCCCGGTCATCTTATCCAGCGCAACGAGCGTCGGGGCCATCGGATTGGCGGGGGCTGCGTGCTTGTCGTCCACGCCATTGGAGGTGGAGGTGTAGAGGTACCGGCCGTGCAACACGGGGGAGCTGCCGCATACGTCATGCGGAACGACGCCAAGCTCCTCGATCAGATCATATTTCCAAATAATGTCGCCGTCCTTCGGGCCGAGTTTGTACGAAGCATCAGTGATGCCCATATACGCAGCCTCGTCAACGAATGGTTCGTCGTTGCCGTCAGCCTGGCCGTTGCGGTCCACGCATAGTATCTCGCCGCGGGAGCCGACGATGTACAGGCGCTTGCCGTCAATGGCGGGTTGTGAACAGATGCCGCACTTCCAGTGGTTGAAGTGGAACGGGGCCTTTGTGCCTTCCATATAGCGGGGAACCGCCAACTGCCAGATCATCCCGCCGGTCGCAGGATCGAGGCGCATCAGCAACCCGCCACCGGTCCGTTCCACGGCCGGATGCTCGATGGAGCGGTCGTCTATGCCGATGAATAACTGGCCGTTATCAACAATCGGTACGGTATACTGATGCGATCCGAGCGAGATTTCCCAGAGCAGATCATTGTTGTTAAATACATCCGGAAGAGCCGAGCTTGCAGCCCGGGAGGGAGTTGCCGCCGACAGCAGACAAATGCCTGTCAGCAGAAGGACGCCGGGCCTCATGATCGGGGCGAGTGCGGTGCAGGGCGTACGCCCGTTCGTATTCGCTGCTGTCATCATCAACCTTTCGTTCAAAGTTGTGCGTCTGTGTCTGTGCGTGGCAGCCTGTGCCCCACGGTGCCATCGTACCGCAAACGCGGGGCTCATTCAAGATTCATGCTCTGTGTTCGCGGCCATTATCAGTGCGGTCAACCGTTGCCCCTCCATACGCCGCCGGGCCGATGATGTTCGACGCGGCCGTTCGCACTGCCGGGGACATGCGGATTGTCCTGCGGCGGACAATTGCATGACGCAGGCGGGTACGGCGAGCGATGATTCGCGGCACAAGGGGCTTGTTGTGTCATTTCAGGTCGTTACAATATCGGTGTTGCGTCTGCCGGTCTTCGTGGATCGGAGAGAACGTACGGTAGTGACGGGTACTTGGTATGAGCCGCCGGCGAAAGGGCTGCTCGAAGGACGAAAGGAGAATTACTGATGAATCGTTTCGGTTTGATTGCTGTTGTGGCGTGCGCGTTGCTGGCGGCGGGCGTTCGTGCAGATGCCGACACCATAATGGGAGAATATGCGGGCACGTTCTACCCCGACAAGCAGGTCAAGATGGATGCGACGGCCGACGTTGTGGCGGAAGGGGGCGGCAGGTACCGAATCGTGATTGACGCACGCTCGCACGAGCCGGGGCTGGACGGAGCACTGATCGAAGTATACGCTCAGGGGGACGGGGAGAGAGCAACGCTCATGGACGGCCAGCGGTTCGGCGGCTACGAGTGGAAAGGGGAGATCAAGAACGGTCATCTTTCGGTCAATACCAAATACGGGCTGCATTTCGAGCTTGACAGGATCGAGAGCAAGTCGCCGAACGCGGGAATGGAGGCGCCGAGGGGAGCGGTGGTGCTGCTGGCGTATGAGGAGGGCAAGAAGGCGGACCTGAGCAAATGGACGAACACCAACTGGAAGGCGCTGGATGACGGGGTGATGGAGTGCGTCCCGAAGAAGGGTTCGAACAAGAGCAAACAGGAATTCGGCGACCTCAGACACCTGCACGTGGAGTTCAGGCTGCCGCTGGAGCCCGGCAATCGGGGCCAGGGTCGAGCGAACAGCGGTGTGTACGTGTGCGACTCGTACGAAGTTCAGATACTCGATTCGTTCGGGCTGGTGCACACTTCGGGCGATTGCGGCGGTTTGTATAACGTCAAGCGGGCGGCTGTGAATGCATGCCTGCCGCCGGAGACGTGGCAGACGTATGACATCGTGTTTCGCGCGCCGCGAGCCGATGACGATGGGAACGCCAGTAATCCGCGGATCACCGTGATTCACAACGGCGTCAAGATTCACGACGACGTCGAGATACCACAGATTAAGAAGAAGAGGGGGCCGCTTCAACTGCAGGATCACAAGCACGCCATCCAGTTCCGGAATATCTGGCTGCTGGAAGGGTGACCGGGTGCCGGTTGTTTTTGGGCGGCGTTGTTCGTGACGGTGCGTACTTGCTGTGCGAATGCGTGCTGGTTCTCGCAGCGCGCGGGGAGCCTTCGCATGAGGCGTCTTGTGCGCAGATGAGTTCGCTTTGAACGGCGTGGACCTCTCAAACGGGAAGGATCGTTCTATGAGATTTGGCAGACAGCTTTCTTCGATCATGCTGGCGGCAATCCTGGCGGGGCTGTGCCGAGCAAACGTTCCGGAGTCCGCTTTCAATAAGGATCCATGGCCTGCGGCGAAGGAAGGTCCGATCAAAGTGTTTGTTTTGGCGGGGCAATCGAACATGCAGGGTCAGGCGGCGCTGCGCACGCTCGAATACCTGATTTACAACGAGGAGACGGCCGCCGAGTATGAGCAATGGAAAGACCGTGACGGCCGCTGGACCGAGCGGCGGGACGTGTGGATATGGACGAGCGACGGGCCGCGAAGCGGCAATCTCAGGCCGGGCTTTGGTGTCAACGACATCAAGATGGGGCCGGAGCTGGGGTTTGGATGGGTGATGGGCGAGCATATGGACGAGCAGGTGCTGCTGATCAAAACGTGCTGGGGCGGAAGGAGCGTCAAGCGGGACTTTTTGCCGCCCGGTGCGGAAATGCCATCGGCCGAACAGTTGCAGAAGGAGTTGGAAAACGCAAGAAAGCGACACCCCGACACGACAATGGAAGACGTTCGCGGGCGCTACGGCAAGGCGTATCGGGATACGATCGCTCACGTGAATGATGTGCTGGGGAATCTGGAGGAGCACTTTGAGGGATACGATGAGGAGCGGGGCTGTGAACTGGCGGGCTTCGTCTGGTTTCAGGGCTGGAACGATATGGTTGACGGCGAGCAGCGAGAGGAGAAATACGCAAATTACAAGAAGCGGCTGGCACAACTGATACGGGATGTTCGCAAGGATCTGGATGCCCCGGATTTGCCCGTCGTGATTGGCGAACTCGGTGCCGGCGGCGAACGCGGCGATTTCCAGGCGGCTCAGGCGGCGGTTGCTGAGATTCCCGAGCTTGAAGATACCGTCCGGTTCGTCGAGACCTGCCAGTTCTGGGAACCTGACGTCGAGCAGATGGTTCGGGACAATGTCTGGCGGGGTCCGAACTGGGTCGAATTTTACAACGTCGGATCCGATCGGGGCTATCACTACCTCGGCAGCGCCAAGATCTACTACCAAATGGGCAAAGCCTTCGGCCGGGCGATGATTGAACTGTTTGAGGAATAGCAGCAGGGCACATACGGCCATTGACGCGTGAAGGGAAGCGCAGAAGCGACTCGCATCGGCGCACGAGCCACTCTCGCGCAGCGCCTTTGTTTGTTATGCCTGTACCGTTAGTTCCGCGGAGTTGCGCGGATTATTCGGGCTAAACCTCTTTCCATTTGCCGGGGATCGGTACGGGGAACCAGCCGTTTTCATCCGCCTTGACGGGTGCGGGGCTGTCGTAGTCCAGTTCATCGAGATAGTCGCAGAACTGGAAGTCGGATTTCATAATCTCGTCCCAGGTTACCGTCCGGCCGATGTGACATGCCGCCCGGCCCATCAGCGAGGTCAGGTCGGAATAGACGGCCCGTTTGGTTTCGTTCTGCCGGCGGTCATTGCGGATATTGTCAATGAATACGTTCCACTCGTACTGCCACGGGCTGTGCCTATCGTCCGGGGGCGTCCAGGAGATGTTGTCCTTCTCGATGCGCTGATCTTTGAACATGTGCACCTCCGCCGCATGCACTCTGCCGGAGAACTGGGCGGCACATTTCGTCCCATGGATAAACGTTGCGAATTCATTGCGGGTATTTCGCATCCGCCGAAAGCCGCAGAACGCCTTGGTCCCGTCGGCGAACGTGTACTCCATAGAGTAGACCGCGATGTTCTGGCCGTGGTCCTCACTACGGGGCACGCGGCCGCCCAGCCCGACAGCCGAAACCGGCCAAGCGTCCTTGATCCAGCAGCATTCGTCGATTTGGTGAATGAGATTATCCACCATATGTCCCGACCCGACCCAGAACAGATGAATCCGGCCGAATTTCAGTTGTTGGGTGAGCTTGTTTGCATTCTCGCCCTGGTCGCCCAGCCAGCCGGCGCCGCCGAGGCGGTTGGCGCGAATCAGCGGTATTTCGCCCATTTGGCCGTCGCGAATCTTGTCGATCAGCGCCTGCCGTGCGGGTGAATGGCGACACTGCAAGCCGGCCGAGACCTTCACGTTCTTCTTGTCCGCCAATTCGCCGGCTTTGAGCAGCCGATGGAGACCGCCCGGATCCGGTGCGAACGGCTTTTCCATAAAGACATTGATGCCCTTTTGGATTGCGTACTCCACGTGTACGGGTCGAATGTACGCCCGTGTGGTGCACAGGGCAATATCGCCGGGCCGAAGAATATCGATCGCTTTACGGTAGGCGTCAAAGCCAAGAAACTTACGATCGTTGGATACATCGACCTTGTTCTTGAATTTCTTTTTCAAGCCGTCATGAGCCTTGTTCATGCGATCTTCATCGACATCCGCCAGGGCATACAGCTTGACCGGACCACTATCGGGCACAGATAAGGCGTTTGCGACGGCTCCGCTGCCGCGGCCACCACAGCCGATCAGGGCCAGGCGAATCGTATTATCCTCCCCGGCAAAAAGTGATGCGGACGCCAAAGTCCCCCATGCGGCGGCACCTGCGGCGAGCGAGCCGCTGTGTTTGAGAAAACCCCTGCGATTGACGCCGGAATGAATGCTGGAATCAGCCATGTCGGTCTCCTTTGTTGCGATAGTTGAAATCGAACAGTATTCGGATGTTTACGAGCAGAGTAACGCATCGAAGCCACAGAAGGCAAGTACAATGCCCGCCAGGGACGGTTGCTTTTGTGCGCTACCATTCGGCAGGGTCCGGTGAATCGCACCGCCGGGCAGGACAGAAGCTCCGTCAGTGAACCCTTTCAAGCGCTCCGGCGTCGCGCCTGCCTACGGGTTCTCGTCCCGCGAAATCGCGCAGGAACGGCCCGTCGAACTGCCAGGCGTACAGCTCTTCGATGCTGGTCTTTGCATCATCGAGAGTTCCAAGGGCAATTCGGATGAACTCGACGGCGCCTTTCAAGCACTTACCGTTCGGCGTTCCGCATACGAGCAGATCGCTGTCATTGTCGATGGAGAAGTTGCCGATGCCGGCTCCCGAAGCATCCCGCCTGCCATCGATGTAGATGGTGAGTATTCTCTCTGAGCGGTCGACTTGCACCAACACGTGATGCCACGTGCCGTCGTTGATTGTTTCCGTGCTTCGGAGTCTCGCCGAGTCGGCGGGGGCTTTGATTTCTAATAGAAGTTTGCCGGTGTCGTCTATGGTCAGGCCGTAGCCTGTCTCGGCCATCTTCTGCACGAGGACACAGTCTCGGGATTCCGTCTTGAAAAAGGCTTCGATGCAGAAACTGGAATCCCACACCTGCGGGCTCTTAAAATCGCTGCCGGTGATTACTCTGTCCTCTTTCTGCCCGTTCTTATCCCATCTGTACCGGATCGGGATCGTAAGCGTCTGGTTCAGTCTGCTATTGGGACAAACGGCGTATTGATCGACTCCGTTGAAGGTGCATGCCCCTTTGGTCCAGTCTTCGAGCGGTCCGTCAACGTAATTGTCCTTTGTGATATTCACTCCCGTCAGCGGGAACACGGGCTGTTGATAATAGGTGTCCCGGACGTAGTAGTAGGGCGTCATGTACCAGTGCTCATCCATTATCCTGGTCGGGTCGTCGCCGGCCGGGTAGAAGTTCCATTCGCCCACGGTCGCATACAGCGGCCAGGGCACAAAACACTTCACGCCCCGGTCGATAGCGGCAGAGTCCCGGGTGAGGCTGAAGTCCTTATTCGCAGGCGCCTTCATGACAGCTTTCTTTGCGACAACGCCAAGCTCGGATGCAATGGCCCCGACCTCTTCCAGTACCCGCCGGCACTCCTGGAAGGTCTCGTGCCATGCGCCGGATGACTTGAAGGCGCCGTATTTGGCCGTGATGTCATGAAACACGTTGCCGGTAAAGGCATTGGTTTCAAGGGCGTAGCTGCTTTCCGGCCTGCCTGCATCTTTTTCGTTGCCGTCCTCAGGGGTCCGAGCGGGTTTGGTATGCCAGAACACCCAGTCGCTGATGCTGTCCCATATGTTGCCCATGAACTTGTTGCGCCCGGCCTGCGGGGCCTGACGCCGGGTGCCTTTGACGAAGTTGTAGGCCGTGTTGTTGAAGAACATGTTCTGGTAGCTGATGATTTCCTGGAACATGGTCGTCGCGCCGTGCGGGCTGCGGATGTCGTTGCTCAGTCCCCAGCCGATGTTGTTGAAGTAGTAATTCTTGAATGCACCGTCCAGGTAATAGGCCATTGCGAACCGGGCGCCGCCCGGGTCCTTCTTCGTCTTGTCCGAGACCCAATGGTCGTAGCGGAACCCGCCGGGATTGCCGGAGACGTTGTTGAACACGTACGCGCTGCCGCCTTGCCACGTCTCGATGTTGCCGCAGTCATCGCCGGTGCGAATCGAGTCGGTTACCTTATTCTGATAGATCAATATGCGTGTCAGCGGACAGTCCCTGACGTTATGGCTTATCTTGCTGCCCCGCACGTTGATGCCCGCGTGCCACGCGCGATCGACCACATTGCCGGCGACTTCCAGTGTCTCGGCGTTATCGACGTTGATTGCGTTGGCCGCCCCGACCCGCCAGGAGCGCAGCCCGGTCCTGTAGAGGTAATTCCTGTAAATCTTCACGTCGTAGAGATGTCCCGCGCGATCGGGCAGCGTGTCGCCCCAGAGCAGTCCCTCCTCGATGCTGACGCCACAATGATCGGTATGGCGAAACGTGCAGTCCCGCACGACGATGTTGTCGATGCGATCACCCGGGTTGACCGCCTTCATCAACACGCCGCTGTTGATATGCTCGAACGTGCAGTTGGCGACTGTGATATCGTTTGCCGGTCCCCACACCCTCACGCACGCGGGATAGATATGCTGTTTAAGCCTGAACTTTCTGGAATACTGCCACGGAATCTCCGTCAAATCCCACGCCACGTTTGTGAATCTGAAAGTGAGGCCGCTGACAATGATATGTTCGCGCCCGGTCAGGTCGATGAGATTGCTTTCCTTGCCCGCCTCGATGATTGCGGTATTGGGGTTGCGTCCCTTCGGCAGGATAATATAGAGTCTGCCGCCGCCGCCCTTTTTCTCGAACCAATATTCGCCGTCGGGATCATCGAGATAGTGGGGCTTGTCCTCGAGGTAGTACCTGTGATTCCTGCTGATGATCCGCGATTTCGCGCTGCCCAGGTAGCCCTCGAAGCCCAGGGCGTGTTTTTCCGCATCGAACCCCTGAACGTACGAAGGGTAGGGCGTTCCGTCCACCCAGCCGAACTCGGCCCAGATAATCGCTCCCATGTAAAGCTCCTTCGGGCCCGTGATGTTTTTGGTGTCCTTGCCCATGGCCAGCGTTTTGTTGCCGTTTTCAGACTGCATGGTCAGATTGAAATAGGGATGGCCCGGATTATCCCAGTGCCACCACTCGCTCTTGACGTCTTCGGGGTCCGACACTTGCCAGTTGGGCATGCGCGCCAGCGGAATGCGCGTTACTCTGTCTTCTCTGGAGGCCGTGTCGGCGACCTGGTCGACGATAAAGACCGTCCGCGGGGCGAAATCCAAATCGATCCACCAGACGCGCTGCGGCTGGGGGATGTCCTCATGATCGGCCCCTTTCCGCCAGCCGCCTGTTATCCGATGTCCGCCTGATATGACCGCTTCGCCCGATCCCCACGCGGGATTGCTCGTCAGCCGAATGGGCTTATCTGCGGTTCCTGATTCGGCGGCACGTATCGTACCGCGGTAATAGACTCCCCGCTTGAACACAAACGTATCGGCGCCGCTGCACCTGCGGGCATTGCCAGAGGCCTGCGGGTCCCAGGGATGATGCTTCCAGGCCGTGCTGCCGGTCAGTCCATCGGCGGTATCGTTACCGCCTTCGTAATCGATGAACCGAACGGAATCGCCCGGCGTGAATGTGAAAGGCCCGGGCGACCATTCAATGTCGCCTTTTTCAGAGATCTTCGCGTACTGTTTCTGCCAACTGTATGTCTCGCCGTGCAGCGATGCGGCGCCGATAGAGAAAATAAGAATCGCAATGCCAACGCTTCTGTGCATATCTGTCACCCCATACAAAAACCGTGTCTGCAGTAAGCAAGTCTACCGTTGCCGACTTGCCGAACGCGGACGATTGTAACAGCGCCGGCCGGGCGAACCAATGGCAAAGCGACGGCCGCCGCGGTTATCATGGCCCTAAAGAGCTGAATGTTACGCTGCCCGCCCACCGGCATTTGCGGATTTCGAGCGTCTGTGCAATTGACAACCGGCATGCGCAGCGCCTATAGTGGAGCGGTCCAGACGTTGTCGCGCTCGTAGCTCAGTAGGATAGAGCATCGGTTTCCTAAACCGAAGGTCGCAGGTTCGAATCCTGCCGGGCGTATTACGTAAGTCGGCGTATGGCCGATAGTTGCACAGGGCGCAAGAACTGCCGGGCAGTTTGCGCCTGATGTAGTGTTATGGGAGATCACTCGCCATGAAGAAGCCGGGTTTTACGCTGATAGAGTTGCTCGTGGTCATCGCGGTGATCGCCGTGCTTATGGCGATTTTACTGCCGGCTCTGGAGCGGGTGAAGAGACAGGCCAAACAGGTCGCATGCCTCAGCACGCTCAAGCAGTGGAGCCTGTACTTTTCCATGTACGCCGATGACAACAACAATCGATTTATGGCGGGCCATCGGGCCCAACCCACACCCAATCGGTGGATCAGCGCTCTCGGGGACTACTACCAATGGGATGACAAGATTACCTGCTGTCCGAACGCGACCAAGCCCTGGATCGACAAGAACGGCGTCAACAGCGGGGCCGAGGGGACGTTTCTCGGCGTCACCATGGCGTGGGGGTATATGAACCAGGACCACTGGGCCAAGCCGATGAAGGGCAGCTACGGCATGAACGGCTACTGTGTTGATCCGCAGGCGGGCAGGGAGCCTCGCGGGCAGGCGGACTGGTATTGGCGGGGACCGGCCGTAGCGGGCGCGTCCCGGGTGCCGCTTTTTCTTGGAGCGCAGCGTTACAATGGGGTGGTGGATTCCGTGGACGAGCCTCCGGAATTCGATGGGCAGGCATGGGATGCAGGCGGCAGCGGGCGTATGGTGCGATACTGTCTGAATCGCCACGACGGATTTGTGAACGGGCTGCTGCTGGATTATTCCGCCAGGAAGATAGGGCTCAAGGAATTGTGGACGTTCAAGTGGCATCGCCGGTATGACACCGCCGGTCCATGGACAACGGCAGGAGGTTGCGTGGCGAGCGACTGGCCCGAATGGATGAGGAGTTTCAAGGACTATTGATCGTCCATCGGCGGCAGGGGAGGTGTATGGTGTGTCGGCGAGTGATGCGGCGACGACAGCATAGCCGGCGTAAAGAGGCCTTGCTCCTCTTGTCCGCCAGGCTGCGTCATGCTGCCCGCTATCGCCCGGAATCCGGTCGTTCTGCATTTGCCGCCATGCGCCGGCGGTAGGTGTCTTTCATCAGGAACGTGCATGCAAGGGCCAGGACGGAAGCGATCAGTAGGATGCGAAGGACCATGACGTATCCATCGACTGCATATGCGTCGCCATCGGTCAGAGCGTAGCCATCCAGCGCGCGGCCAAGCATGGGCATGAACACGGCACCGCCAAGGAACGGAAACAGATTGACCGTTCCGACGCTGGTTCCGGCGATCTCGATCGGGAAGAGTTCCTTGGTCGCGGTGAATCCCATGACTACGATTGCCGAAGAGCAGACGGAGAACAGGAAGAACCACATGGACAGGGCTGTGGGCGACAAACCGGCGGGGTAGATATTCACTATTGCGAAGAGAACCACGAGCGTGACGGCGGCGAGAACGAACGTGCGTTTGCGGCTCTTGAGCACGCGCTCGGAGAGCAGTCCAAGCAGCGGACTGCCCACAATCATCCCCCAGGCGATCATGCTCAGGACGGCGCCGGCCTGTTTGCGGCTCATGCCATAGACGTGCATCAGGTAGGGGCCGCCCCATAGCCCGCCGAATCCGAAGAAGATGCCGCAATCGAAGAAGAACCAGACTGCCACGGGCCAGAAGTACTTCTCGGAAACGACCCGCCTGGCTCCGGCCCAAAGACCGATCTTCGGGGCTGCTGATGGACTTTGCTCGGGTGATTTGTCCATCTCCACGATGGAGGGCCGCCCCAAATCTGCGGGGCGGTCGCGCACGATCAGCCAGACCAGGATGAGCAAAACGACGGTGCATCCGGCGATCAGTTGGAATGAGATGCGCCATCCCATGTGTGTGGCCAGCAGACCGAGCAACCAGGTTCCCGCCAGGACGCCCAATCCGCCCACTGCATTAAGGACGCCGGCCATCAGGGCGAATTCATGCGCCCTGAACCATTGCGAGAGGATCTTCATCGTCGGGATGAAAACCAGCGAGACACCGAGGCCGACCATGACCCGACCGATGAACGCGGTTGTCAGTCCCGGAGCCAGACCAAAGAGCAAACTGCCGGCCGCAGCCACCACGAGGGAGAAGGTGACGGTTTTGCGGGGTCCGACCGAATCGGACAGCAGTCCGGCAGGAAACTGCATGACTGCGTAGCAGTAAAAATACACGGACCCGAGCAATCCCAGGATGCCGGCGGTAGTATTGAAATCCCGGGCCAGATCATCGGCAACAACTGACAGTGAGAGCCGGTGAAAGTACACGAAGAAATAGGCCAGCCCGAGGATTGTGAAAATCGCCCATCGAAAGAACTGCGCTTTGCGTTTCCATTTCCTATCCATTGTGCGTTTTCCAGTACACGATGCAAAATCCATCACAAGGCAGCAAGGCGATTACACATATAGTATATTTCGTCGTCCGACGAAACCTATGGCCGGGTAATTAAGTCTCGCAGGGGGCTTTCCACGCGAGGCTCCGGCGGCCATCAGCAAAAGTCCGGCCAGAGAGCTGCGGACCGGAGATATTGCAGGCAACGATTGTACTGGATTGAGGCGCTCGAACATAGGCGGACAGAGGGATGCCACCGCCGTCAAAACGAGGTTGAAGATTCCGATGAAGACGCCGGCTTTGGAGGATTCGGCTACAGTGCGGGTCGGCGCGGCATTGGGGCGAAGGTAGTGAACAGAGAAGCGTGCGCTGCGGCACACTGAGAACGAGACTATCGCCGGGATGCGCGAGTGGCCGCCGGCTTCGAAAGAGGTCCGGAAGAATATCGGAAGCGAGGACATGGACACGGACGATACGCGCTGTGCCCGGCGGGTTTCTGCGAAAAACGGCGTAGGGATGTGAATTAGACTGGACGGCAAGGACGACAGACGTTACACTCTCGTATTCAGCCAGAGGCTGATTTCCAGTTCAATAACGGCGATTTGCATTCGGAATCGGCGGTATGTGAATTGGTTGGGAGTGTAGCTCAGTCGGTAGAGCAACGGCCTTTTAAGCCGTAGGTCCTGGGTTCGAGTCCCAGCGCTCTCATTTGGCGAGAAGCGGGTGAATCCTCCGAGGTGTGAGTGAGAACGTGTTTGGTTGGATCGCGGTCGAAGTGCTGCGGATTGGCCGCAAAAAGCACATCATGTCCACCTGTGCGTGGCTATCGTACATGCACCCAGACCCAGTATCGAGGGCGATGATGCAGGCGCCGGCCTTTCAGAGCAACTCTCAACCACAGTCTGTGATGCCCGCGTGTAAGGCTTTGAAGCGGAATGGCTGCGCGGTAGCGGGAGCGTCCGTCGTAATCGGCCGGATATGCGTTTCCGTTGAAGCGGACAAGGACTCCATCTATGGGTGCATCCTTTGACTCGGCACGGCCGCTGACAACAATTTCGCCGGAGGTTGCTGCGATTTCCACCACGTCGTCGCGATCGCACTGAGTCTCGTTGAGTGCGTCAATTGTGCACTGTGCGGGAAGTTGTCTGCTGAGCCGTACGTCCGCCAGCGGTCCGACAATTGTATATGCCAGCAGGACCTTGCCGACCACGACGCCGACTATGGCATGAGACAGGGCGATAGTGATGAGATTCGGCCGCTTATGATAGACCCAGGCCCAGAACAGACCTCCGACAAACGTCAGGATAACGAGTATCGGATTGGGCAGATGCATGGCGGAAAAGACTGCGGCGGTGCAGAGAATTGCCAGGCGGTGACGGGGTCGGAACAATTCCTGCAATCGCCGAAAGAAGAACGCAATCGCGATATATTGCTGAATCGAGGCCCAGACGAAGTACTGGCCCAGCTTGAGCCAGAACGAACCGCCGCGGAGATAGTCGAGGTTCACGGGGAAGAAGCGGGCCCAAATGGTGCTCAGCAGGAGCAGGAATGCCGCCGTTGCCGCCAAAAGTATGGTGCCGGAGGGCAGCAGGTTGTCGCACCTGTATCCGAGCTGCCGGCAGCTTTCCCCGCGGCTGAGCCTGGACCACAACAGCAATCCGAAAATGAGCGCGAAAACCACGGCATCGAGCCAATATGTGCGGTAGAGCGGGAAGATGTACCACATGTATCCGAACAGAAGAAACAGCCCGGCCAAGATTTCACAAGCGGCCTTGCTTCGGACTGTTATCAGACCGCTGGCTTTGCGCCTGCTGCCGGTTAGCGGCTGCGGTTGCACTCTCCAGCGCAGATCGAAGATGCTCTCATTATGGCTCGGTGCAATTGTGCTTCTCATTGCGGTCGTATCATGCTATCGTAACGTGTAACAGTGCAGCCGCAGAACAGGCAGCAATTAGAATCAGATTATGAGCGAAGCAGCAGGAGAAGCGAAATGGCATCCGACATCGACCGCCGCAAGTTCATCAAAACGTCTATTCTTACATCGGCAGGTGGGGCCGTCCTTCTTGATGCCGGCCGAGAGTCCGCACAGGCCGCCGCACCGGCCGCAGTTGCTTCCCATGCCGCAGATTTTCCCACCGGATCAATAGGTGGCATTCAGGTCAGCCGGCTGCTGCTCGGAGGCAATTTGCTGACGCACTTTACGCACAGCCGGGACCTTCGCTACGTCTACAATCTTACGGCCCATTACAACACGACGGAGAAGATACTCGAAACGATGGCCCTGGCCGAATCGCACGGCGTCAATACGCTCGTCATTCATACCGCCCCGGGCGTAGTCAGCTTCCTCAAACGCTACCGGCATCAGCGCGGGGGCAAGATGAACTGGATCATCTGTCCGACTGCGGAGATAGACGACACAATGGAGGCCTATGCCAAACAGGTCAGGCAGCTTGTCGATGAAGGTGTGGACGCTATCTACCTTTGGGGTGTTCGCGCGGATGACTTGACGGCCAAAGGTCGCGTGGATCTGATCGCAAAGGCCGTCAATATCGCCAAAGAGAACGGCGTGCCTTCAGGTGTCGGCGCGCATGATCTGCGCGTCGTTACGGAGTGTGAGAAGAACGGCGTCGACGCGGATTTCTACATCAAGACATTTCATCATCACGACTATCAGACCGGTCCCAGACCCGAGGAGTTGACCGAACCGATTCGTGAAGTTCCCGGTTACTGGTGCAAGGACCCCGGTCAGACGATCGAAGTGATGAAGTCTGTAGCGAAGCCGTGGATTGCATTCAAGGTCATGGCCGCCGGCGCCATACCTCCGGCCAACGCTTTCCAATATGCTTTCGACAATGGCGCCGATCACGTGCTGGCCGGGATGTTCGATTTTGAGATTGCCGAAGATGTGCAGGTTGCGCGTGCGTCGCTCAGGAACCTGTCTCGTTCCAGGCCGTGGCGAAGCTGAGTGCAAAATGCGTGCCGACTAATCGGTCCGGTGAATCCGATCGCAGCGGCTGTTTCGGGAGATACAGGATGACTATTGCAGATGAACTCGAAAGACTCCATAACCTTCGCGAGTCCGGCGCCATCTCCGAGCAGGAGTACCAGAAGGCGAAGCAGGCGATTCTTGACGGCCGGCCCGCCCCGAGCGAAAGGCTGAAGAACGCGGTCGATGACATTTCCTCCGATGTCAACATGTGGACCATGCTGATGCACCTTGCCCAGTTCTGCGGCTATATTGTCCCGCTGGCGGGGCTGATCGTGCCCATTGTCCTGTGGCAGATCAAGAAGGACGAATCCCGCGTCATCGACATGCACGGAAAGGTCATCGCCAACTGGATCATCACTGAATTCGTCATCGGCATCATCTGCGGCCTGCTGGTTCTTATCCTGATCGGCATCCCGCTGCTGTTCGGGCTGGCCATTGCGAGCATCATTTTTCCCATCATTGGCGCCGTCAAGGCAAGCAACGGCGAACTCTGGCCCTACCCACTGTCGATCCAGGTATTCAAACTCAACGACGGGCCACCCGTCTGAGTCGATTTAGAGGCCAGTTCCGGGTGCTTCCCAGTGCGATCATGTCGGTGGAGAGATGGTCTGCAAGCATCGACCGACGTTATGATGACCAGATCGGCTGATTGGTTGACAACAAATCAGGCAATGCGAGTGTTTGAATTGACATTTCACGCCTTGCCCCAATCCTTAGGCCGTGCTATCGTATGTTCATATTACAGAGCCTATTACAGGAGTGTGAACATGAGGAAGAAGTTATTGCGGAGCAAAAAATGCAGGAAGGAACAGGTATGGATTTGTCTCAACTGGCGACCGTCCTCGCCGAAGGAAGTTTCGGAGCGGGTATCGGGGTCGGTATAGGAATTGGTTTGGGACTTGGTGTGGCGATTTCTTCCGGCGGCATCAACCCAAAGACACTCAAAGCCGCCATAGAGGTGGGTGAAATATCAGTTGTCGATAAGAACGGAGAGTCCATGACGACAGAATCGATAATGGAGCTACTCAAAAAGCAACCGAAGAAGAGATGTTGACAAGGCAGTGGCGTTTCAGAAGTGCCCATGTATCGACAAGAATGGGCTAAGGCGTTGCAGCCCTACTCCCCCTGTCCCATCAATCTCCCCACCGGATCAGTAAAAGGCATTCAGGGCAGCCGGTCTGCTTGGAGGCAATTTGTTGACGCACTTGAAGCACAGCCGGGACCTTCGCTACGTCTATAATCGTACGGCCCATTACAACACGACCGCGGAGATAGACGACATAATGGAGGCCTGTGCCAAACAGGTCCGAGAGCTTGTTGATGAGGGTGTGGAAGCTATCTGCCTTTGAGGTGTTGGCGCGCGGATGATTCGATCGAAGTCATGAACTCAGGCCCTACCCACTGTCGATCCAGGTATTCAAACTCAACGAATCTGTTTCCCGGTGAGTATACAAAGCGTCAGTGGCGCCTCGCTATCGTGTTCCATGAACCGAAGACAAGCGCCACGGCCATGAGGGCAGCGGTGCCGACCGCGCCGATAATGATCTTGTCCAGGTTGCATTGCGCCCACTGCCAATCCTCGGGCAGGTCGCGTGCGAACGTTCCCCAACTGATGACCGCTACGCTGGTCGCAATCGCCACCAGTCCCTGCCACAGCTTGAGGCGCACTCGCAGCAGCGACAGCAGGAACAGTCCCAGGATGCCGCCGCCAAAGATACCCGATATCTGCCACCAGACATTCAGCGCGCTGCCGGCGCGAATCATCAACAGGGCAAAGCCCGTACCCAGCAGGCCCCATACGACGGTTGCTATGCGCAGGAAGCGAATTGCCGCGGCTTCCTGCAAATCGGGCCGGATGTATCGCTTGTAGAAGTCCAGCATCAGGACCGTCGATGAGCAGTTCAGGGCCGAATCGACCGTGCTCATCGCCGCCGCGATGATAGCTGCAATAATGAGGCCCTTGAGCCCCATCGGCAACTGCGTGGCAATGAAATACGGAAATACCTGGTCTCCCCTGGTGATCCCCGCTTCGGCCAGTTCGTTGGTCCCCGAGTAGAATGCGAACAGCGCTGTGCCGATATACAGAAATATAGCCGTCAGCGGGATGTAAATCAGCATCGCCGTCCAGATGCTCTTTTTCGCATCACGTTCGCTCGGCACGGAAGAATACTTCTGCACGTAATTCTGATCGGCCATGAGGTTCCGCAGGTTTTCCGTCACGCCGTAAATGATCATTACCCATATCGTCCGCGAGGTCAGCGACCAGTCCAGGCTCCCCAGGCTGAACTTGTTCTGTTCGACGGCCGTCTGTACAAGCGGTTCGGGCCCGGCGAAGATGTCCCGCGAGAGGACCACTACGCAGAAGAGCACGCCCGCTATCATGACGATGGACTGCATCACATCCGTCCAGACCACTGCCTCCATCCCGCCAAGCAGCGTATAGATGATCGTGATAACACCGATAGTGATAATCACGGCCGCCATCGTCCCTGACTGCCAGCCTCCTTCGGCGGGCAGAAACGTCGCCAGCAAGAGGCTTACCAGATACAGAATCACCGCCACCCGGCCGACCATATACAACAGGAACGACAACGCCGCGTACAATCGTCCCCAACTGCCCAGTCGGTCCTCCAGGAAGGCGTACACGCTGATCACATGAATCCTGCGATAGTACGGCACCGCATATCTGCATACCAGCCATGCCACCGGTATGATGCACAGAGAGAAGATGAACGGGTGCCAGTTCGCATCGAACGCCGCACCGGGGGTCGCGATATACGAAATGCTGCTGGTGTACGCACTCATGAGCGCCAGGCCCGCCGCCCAGGCCGGAATCGACCGGCCGGCCACCATGAACTGTTCGGACGTTCGGCACCGCCTGCGAAAGTATACGCCCATCCAGACGAGCACCGCGCAGTACGCGACCAGCACAACGATGTCGAAGATTTCCAGAGATCCCTGCATTTTTCTCCCCGAGTGTGTCTCTTAGACTTCTGCTATGCGCAACTCTTTCAGATGGCCCTCAATGATCGCCCGCTCCTCGGTGCGGAATCGATGGAACGGCTCGGCCATGAAATCGTCGCAGATATCCATATACCATAATGCACACTTGATCCCCTTGAGATAGCTCGACATGTACTTTCCCACACTATAGATGGTCTCGTTGATCTGCATCACCTCCCGATGGAGGTATTCGACCGCAGCGAGATCCTTCTCGGTGGCGGCCCGGTACAAATCGACGTACAGACTGGGTGCGATATTGGCCCCGCCGCAGACGCCGCCATGACCGCCCATGAGAATTGTCTCGGCCAGCAACTGCTCCGGCCCGATCAAAAGCGAGAAGTCCTGCCTGTCGCGCAGCAGCGTCTGGAGTTGATGGAAGTAGATCATGTTGGCCGAGCTGTCTTTGAGCCCAACCACGCCGGGCAGATCGGCCGCCGCACGCACCGTCTCCGGCTCAAACATCAGCTTGGTCATGCTCGGCATGTTGTACAGAAACAGCGGCAGGGGCAACTCGGCCGCGATGTGCTCGAGATATTCCAGCAGTTCGGGTTGTCCGGCCGGGAAGTAGTAGGGTGGTGCAAGAACCACCGCGTCGGCGCCCGCAGCCTTCGCGCGATAGGCAACATTGACCGACTCGATAAAGGACGTATCGGTAATGCCGACGAGAACCGGAATGCGCCCGGCCACCTGTTCGCACGTCCGTTCGATCAATTCGCATCGCAATCGGTGGCTCAGGCTCGGCGCCTCGCCCGTCGTACCGAGAATGAAAACGCCGTGCACGCCGCCGCCCAGTATATGTTCCACCAGACGCTCCAGTCCCGCAACGTCCAACTGATCGCGGCTCTTGAGCGGAGTGACCATAGGGGGAATGATGCCCCGCAACGGCCTCGGCAGCTTCTGCGCGCTGCTGTCCATCGTTATGGCCCTTCAAATGTCTGATAATCGGTTTCGAACAGACCTCAAACGACTCTACGATGGCATATACTAAACGGACTGGGAGTTTTAGTAAAGAATGTGATGAAATCGCAGCGCGGTGCGCACACAAGCCGCATCGGATGTGCGTATTGACCGGTTGTCCGGCCAAATATGGCCCCCGATGCTGTACAGTGCTATTGTGTTGTGCGGGCGGTGGAATTGGACTTTCTTCGCGGGATTCGCTCCATCTTCTGCCGCGTCTTTATGCGGGCATTGACCCGGCATATGAAGAGGTTTATGTCGGGGGTCGCCGTTCGGTCCGCAAAGGCAATCCAGTTAAGCACTCGCACCAGTTCCGTTGCCTCCCAGAAGGGAGTCGATGCACGTATTGTCCTTCCTTCCTCGCGCATGAGCGAGCGAAGAAAGACCGGTACATAGCCGTCGCGCAATGCCTCGGCGTAGTCCGAAAGCAACGTCTCGGTTTTTCGATTCGGATCATACATCGCCCATTGCTCCTGAAAGTACCCGACTTCGAAGCGGTGAGTCGATGTGCAGATGGATTATCCGCACGCCACCCTGGCGGCAGGTCTCGCAGGACCGCCGCACGCAATCCGGCCCCATCGCACAGCGGTGCCGAGTACGCGCTGCCGCTGCATAATATAAAGGCCGCAAGAGGGCGCGGGGTAACGGTCGCATTGCCCGGAATTGGACGCGGTCATCATGGCGTTACCCGGCGCCCGGTTCGCGCCTTCTGTTGGTAGAGCCGATTAAGGCAAACGGGCTCGGAAAGGAGTGTCATCATGTTCTGGGACGATGTGTTCAAGTCACTTGCCAAAGAACTCGGCCGCGAACCGACGAGCGGCGAAGTGCAACGCCGACTGCTGGACATTTGCACCGATCCCTCGATTAGCAGAAAGCTGCGTCACGTTCGCCTCTGGGTAGCCGGCGCTGCAACGAACGCATTGGCGCACGGCCGCAGTAACTGTTCCGCGTGATCGCCGTGGAAATGTCCTATCCTGCGATCAGGCATACAACCGATGATTTGCCCACCGGTGCACAAAGAAGACATTTTCGCGATATTGCCGCTTTCGTGTGACGCAGCCATCCCTACCTTCTGACTGCCGGCGGGTCTACCGCCTGCCTTCTGTCTCGGCAACAAGAACCGGAAAGACGATATCGCTCAGGCAGCAGGGCAGCCAGATCGCGAGAGCAAGAAAAACGACAACAACCAGATATGTCACTAAAGATACATCATCGCCGATCGCCATGATGACGTGGAACGTGGACGCGGATGTGCCGAGCAGTACGTGAATTGCATGGGGCGCCTTCGTTCGCGGTCGAACGAACGCAATGCCGACGCCCGCCATCGCCAGCGGGTTCACCAGCCACCATTTCTCGATAAACCCGAGATGTATGCCCCTGTTGGGCAATCCGAGCAGAACCTCGCCGAGATACGGAATAATCGAATCGCTCAATGTCGCTACACCCACCGCTCCGACATATCCTACAAACAGGAGGGCGACAGCATGCGCCTTATTGTCGTGATGTTCGCGGTGTCGTTTATAGAGTGAGGCGGTTACCAGCCCGCTCAGCAGCACATGCGCGGGGTGCAGAACATAGAATATGCGGGAAGAGTGCTCCTGTGACAATCCCTGAAAGACAACCAGCAGGAGCATACCGGCCACCGCACCGGCAATCGTGAAGGGCAGGTGGTGCTTCAACTCGTGCCGCACGTGCTTGCCTGCCTGCTTTATGCGTCTTTCTGTGGCTTGATCTTCTTCCATGAAGTTCAGTGCTTCGGCCGAAACGAAAACCGACGGGCCGGTTCCATCGCCGGTATGACTGCAACTGCGGCCCTGTGTCAAACCTACGATGGTCGTTTGTTTCTATCCAGGGGTCGTGCAGCACCAGGGGTGGATACTACGCCTCAAAATCCTGGGTCTTCAGCGGGATGTTCTCGTTGGCAGCCACCGCCTCATTAATCTTGAGGGTCGTTACGAGTACCTCAAATCCTGTCTCGGCCGGACAATTCAACGTGCCTGCCCCGCGGACCGCATCAAAGAAGTTCACCAAATGGGGCTGATAGTAAGATTCAGTCACTTCCACCGGCACCTCATACACTTCCGGCGGTTGGGTCTGTTGTACGTCCAGGACGCCCGGGTTTGCGGCCTTCTCCTCTTCCAGGCCCGGTCGTGTCAGAATGCCCAGCCGTACCCATTTTTCCCAGTCCGCCGCCTCTGCGTCATGATAGATCGTCATGAAAGCGGGCGATTCCGACATCTTCAACGTACCCTGATCCCCCATGAACGCCTCGAAATGACCGCCGAATCCGTTCGCATTGACCGTCTGATAGAAACCGCTAACCGGTCCGTCCGACAAGTCGTATTGGAGGACAGCCATCACCGTATCGTGGTTCTCATGATTCTTCGGATCGAAAAAGTACGTTCCGCCGTGGGCCGTAATCGCCGTCGGTCGCGACTCCAGAAACCAGTTGAAGACATCCACCTGATGCGAGCCGAAAGCTCCGAGAGGTCCCGACCCGTGCTCCTTGTACCACATCCAGTTCTTCAACTCATGCATCGAGTCATATCCGAACCTGTTCAGCGTTTCGGCGTCAACCTCTCTCCTTCGCGACCAGCCTCTATCGGGCCGTGCGGGCCGGTTCCACTGGCCGTTCAGCGCTGTGATTCGGCCCAGGATTTTCGCACCTCGCATCAGGTTGTTGAAGCAGTGGACATATCGCGGATCGCTGCGCCGCTGGTGGCCGATCTGGAGCAGTTTTCCGCTCTTTTTCGCCGCCTCGACCATGCTGCGAGCTCCTTCAATCGAATTGGCCATCGGTGCTTCGCAGTACACATGCAACCCGGCGTTCAGGCACGCCACCGTATGCTCAGCGTGCCAATTGTCCGGCGTGGCGATAATTGCGGCATCCAGTCCCTTCTCCTTGTCGAGCATGTCACGGTAGTCGATGTAGCCGTGCGCATCATGGCCCAGTCGTTCGAGCACTCTTAACGTGCGAGAGAGATTCAGGTTTTCCCAGATATCGCACACCACTGTAAAACGCAGACCGCTTTCGGCGCCCAACTTCATGCACACGTTCAGCAGGTTCTGCCCCTGCATGCCGGCTCCGATCAAAGCAACATTCAGTTGTTTGTTCGCGTCCTGGCCAAGGGCCGCCTGTGCGGCCAGGAACCCGGCGCCCGCTGCCGTTGCCGAACGTAAAAAATCCCGCCGACCGATACTCTTTGCCATTGTCAGTTGCCTCCAATCAGAAATGTTGTGAACGCGACGCAGAACGTTTCGACCTTGTCTACGCCCGCCATGGCCGCCGGCGATTCTGCACCTCATCCATCGCCAGGACTTTCTTCGCGATCATGCAATCCTCGACTATCTGGAAATCGAACATGCCTACGGCGAGAAAGTCCGCGCCGCCCGAAAAGCAGAACCTGAACGCCGACTCCGGTCGAATCGCGCCGGCCGCCAGCGTCTTAAATGCAATCCACGGCTGTTTCCTGCTGCGCATCAACTCGGCGGTCTTGTCCGGGAACAGATCGTAAATGTTGTCGTGGAACTTGTTATGGTCCGGGTTCCGGCCCGCGTCAACCGACCAGTGCTCCCGATGTTCGCGCGGGTGCGCGGACCAATACTTGTCGTGGTGGAACGTTTTGAAGTAGTAGTCGGGCTCTATTCCGTATTCGTCCGCGATTTCAATCACCTTGACATCGTGACAGCCGAGGCCGGCCTGATAGCCCTGCTCCTTGATGTATTCGATGCCCTTTCCAAGCACTTCGATCTTCTTCGGATCGCCGGTCTTCATGGCGTGCTCGGTGTATCCACCCTGCGTATATAACGTGGTAGCCCCTTCGTCGATACTCTTATCGATGCATTGTCTGAAATCCGGCCATGAAGGCTCGCCGAAATACTTCCAATCCTGACGTATCCCTACAATCGTCTGCAGTTCGCCGCCTCGCTCGCGCTTGTATTTATTGATAAAGCCGAGTTGCGACGGATCGGGCGAGCATGTATTGATGCCATGCTCTTCATACAGCTCCATCGTATCGAACTGTTTTTCCTCCGTGAGGTAGTGGCCGGCCAGCGTGGAAACATAGAGAAGGTCTCGCTGGTGGCACCATCCGCTGATGATATTGCCGCCCGCGATCACACGGCTGATCTTCAGATCACCGATCCGGCCGACCGGCATCTTCGAACGCGATCCGGCGCGCAATCGCTTCTTGTCCGTTGGATTCTCCAGCGCCGCCAGCAGTTGTGCCTCCTCTTTTCCACGTATGCCCATCGCTGCGGCCGCTCCGGCAACCACTGATTTGCCGAGAAAACTCCGACGATCTACCCTGCACGTCATGATCCAGCTCCTGATATGTCTAAACTCGTTAATTCTGTTCTGCCTGTATTCGGCCGTCATTCGCCGGTGCGGATCGGCCGACTCAAGGTCTATTCCACCCAGTATAGCACAAACCACGGTCTTTCGCACTGTGCAACCTGGGTCCGGCCGGTCGGAGCCCGGGGCATAGACGTCAATCACTCCACGTGCAGGCTTTTTGGCAGCCGACTTGCCTGTTGACATCACGTCGGCCGGCGATAACCTAATGTATAGTAAGGATGTGCGCCGGCGGCGCATATAGATATGCTTTGCGCATTTGTTCTAAGAAAGGTTCTGATGATGCTACGCACCGCAAAGACGACCGGCATGCTCTTGTCCGTCCTGATTATTTCCATCGCTTCTGTCTCAGTCCGGGCCAAACCGTGGGTCGTATACGAAGGCGACGAAGGACCCGGAAAAGGAAAGCACATCGTGTTCGTTACCGGCGACGAGGAGTATCGCGGCGAGGAATCCATGCCGCAACTGGCCAAAATTCTCGCCGTTCACCACGGCTTTCGATGCACCGTACTATTCGCGGTCAACAAAGAAACGGGCGAGATCGACCCGCAGACGGTGGACAACATACCGGGGCTGGAAGCCCTCGAAACGGCCGACCTGATGGTCATGTTCCTGCGTTTTCGCCAGTTGCCCGACAAGCAGATGAAGTACATCATGGATTACACGAATTCGGGCAAACCCATCGTGGCTTTGAGGACCTCGACGCATCCTTTCAATTACAAGAACTCGGGCAGTCCGTACGCCAAATGGTCGTTCCGGAGCAAGGACCCGAAAGGCGGTTATGGCCGGAAGGTCCTCGGCGAGACCTGGATTAACCACTATGGCCGTCATCAGGTGGAGAGCACGCGGGGACTTATCGCCGAAGGCGTTGAAGACCATCCCATCGTTAAAGGCATAGACAGCATCTGGGGCGAGTCGGACGTATATGGAATCACCACTCTCAGCGGCGACAGCAAGCCGATCATCATGGGGCAGGTCCTCAAAGGCATGAGCCCCGATGATCCTCCCAACCCCGACAAGAAACTGGTGCCGGTTGCCTGGACCAAGACCTATACCAGTCCGCAGGGCAATACCTCGCGCATCTTCACTACGACGATGGGCCATTCTTTTGATTTCCTGAGCGAGGGGTTCCGACGCCTGATGGTGAATGCCTGCTATTGGGCAGTTGGCATGGAGAACAAAATCCCGGCCAGGAGTAAGGTGGATTTCGTGGGCGAGTACAAACCGAGTCATATCGGCTTCGGAAAGCACGTCAAGGGCCTCAAACCTTCCGACCATGCACTCGAATGAATGAGCCGTTCCGTCGACCGCAGGGCAGTTTGACAAGTCCCGGCAGCAACAAACTGCTCTGGGTGCCTGCGGTCGTTCTCTTCGTCATTCTCTGCGGGACGTTTGCCATTATGCGGCGTCGCGGTGCGGTTCCACCGCCGCTGGTTGCGGTCATTCCCGCCGAGACAACGTCAACATTCTGGGAGAATTTCCGGCGGGGCGCGAGCAGAGCCTGCGACGAGGAGGGATTCCGGATGTCATGGGACGGTCCTGAAATCCAGGCCGACCGCAACGCGCAGATTCTCTCGATCGAGCGCGCTGTGGCCAATAAGGCTTCCGGCATACTGCTTGCTCCGGTGCTGCCCGATATTGTCGGGCCCGCATTGGATCGAATCTGCGAAGCGAAAATCCCGTGCATTGTTGTCGATGGCGACTGGAAAGCGAACCAGTGCGTTTCCATATTGGCCACAGACAACCGCAAAGCGGGAGAGCTTGCAGCCCGACGAGCGGGGAAGATACTGAACGGCACAGGGCGGATACTCGCGATCGAATGGCATGCCGAGGGCTCCTCAACGACTGAGCGCATCGAGGCATTTGAGAGCACTTTAGCCGACGAGTTTCCCGGTATTCGAATTATCGCTTCTGAAGCGCCCGATCCCGCTACCATCGAACGGGCGCGCACCGTCATCGACACCATGCTCGACGAGCATCCCCGGGTGGATGCCGTCTATGCATGCAATGCAACAACGACCGCGGCCGCTCTCCAGGTCCTCCAGGCATCGGCCGATTCCGACAGAGATATCAAGCTGATAGGTTTTGATGCCTGGCCCGTGCTGGTCTTTGCGCTGGAAGACGGGCGGATCGACGCCCTGGTCGTACGCCATCCGTATCGTATGGGATACGAAGGAGTCAAGGTCCTCGCCGCGGCTATCAACGGGCAAGATATACCCGGGCAAATCGATGCCGGTGTTGAACTGATAACGGCCGAACGCCTGGACGAGCCCGAGATACGGACCCTGCTGAACCTCCAATGATGTTCGCGCGGGGGGGCGATGAGGGACGGTGAAAAACAGGACTTCCGAGCGAAAGAGTCCTTGACGGCACCTGGAGCAAGCCGCATACTATGATGCTTTTCATGGGGCTCCGACGCGTTGGAGCCTGCACATACGGGATATTGTTCATGAAATAGAGGTCGTGACAAATGGCAGAGACTTCCTCCGGCGCCGACACTTCCAGGAAATCCGTCCCCGTTATTCCGCTCCATATTATCTGGCCCTTTATTCTGCTGACCAGCCTCTTTGCCTGGTGGGGCCTGGCGAACAATATGACCGACACGCTTCTGGCCGCCTTCAAACGCATCATGAGCATGTCGGATGCCAAGACAGCTTATATTCAGGTCGTTTGTTATCTGTTCGGTTACGGCTTTCTTGCGATACCTGCCGCGATCTACATCAAGAAATTTTCCTATAAGTCCGGCGTCCTGCTTGGCCTTGGCCTTTATGCGACGGGCGCCATTCTTTTTATTCCCGCCGGCTGGACCGCCAACTACTTCAGTTTTCTGGCGGCAATCTGGATTCTCTTCAGCGGCCTTTCTATCCTTGAAACGGCCGCAAATCCGTACATCCTGGCGATGGGGCCGGAGGAGACAGCCACTCGGCGTCTCAACTTCGCCCAGTCTTTTAACCCTATCGGCTCGATCATGGGCGTAGTTGTCAGCAAGTTCTTCATCCTCTCCAAACTCAACACCGCTTCGGCGCAAGAGCGTGCGCAGATGAGTCGTGAGCAATTACAGGCAATTCAAAGCAGCGAGTTGCATGCGATAACCACCACGTACGTAACCGTTGGCATCATTCTGATTGTGACCTGGATTCTGATTGCCACCAATAAGAAGATGCCGAAAACCGGAGAAGCCGGCGGTCCGCTCAATCTCGGGCCCACATTCAAGCGTCTGCTTACGAATCGACACTACGTCTGGGGCGTCCTGGCACAGTTCTTCTATGTAGGGGCGCAAATCGGCGTCTGGTCGTATACGATCCGCTACGCGATGAAAGAGTTGAACCTCGAGGAACTCGCCACGCCCGGAGGCAAGACGGCTGAGGATATGGGAGCGACCTACTACATGGCGTCGCTGATTCTGTTCACTATATCGCGTTTCGTGTGCACGTGGCTGATGCGTTTCATAACACCTGCAAATCTGCTCACAGTTCTTTCCTCTCTGGCGGTCGTGTTGTGTGCGATGGTGATATACGTTGGCGGCCATGTGGGGGTCTATGCACTGGTCGGTATATCGGGCTGCATGTCGCTCATGTTCCCGACGATCTTCGGACTGGCCTGCCGCGGTCTGGGTGAAGATACGAAGATCGCCTCGGCTCTGCAGATCATGGCAATCGCGGGTGCGGCGGTCATAACGCAGTTGGAGGGCTTCATCTCCACGCGGACCGGCAGCATCAATCTGGCATACTGGGTTCCGCTGCTCTGCTTCGTCTTTATCGCCTACTATGGTGCAGTGGCATGCAGGAAAGACCTTCCGGCCAAGTTTAGAGAAGGATAGCCGATTGGTCCCGGCAGGCGCGCTTTGGACGCACACACGTGCTTGCCGTTGTGCGCCGGCGGCGTTATATCATTCTGACCAGGTGAATCCTGCGGTTGCTTGTGGCCGCTTCGGTGCAGATTCCACTCGCTTTTCTATCAGCGCTATGTAGAATGCCTGTGTTGCCAGTACGCCATTGACTACATGCAGGATACGTATGAGCAAGGAGAATGTAATGAACAGACGAGACTTTGTCAGCGCATCATGCCTGGCGGCTGTGCCGCTGATCGGCGCCGGATGCGCGCAGCAACGACGTCATGCCGCCATCGGGCGCAAGCACTGTTTTGAACTGCGACATTATGAGATCGAATCAGCCGAGCATAAGCGGGCGTTCAATCGCTTTCTTGACGCTGCCGCGATTCCGGCCTTCAACCGGGCCGGCGTTGGGCCGATTGGCGTCTTCGAAATGGCTGAGGGCGAGAGCCACGATCTGTGGATGTTGTTGCCGCATGACTCGCTTGGATCGGTAGTCGCGGCCAACACGAAGATGCTCGCCGATGCGGAGTACATGGAAAAGGGCCATGACGTTCTGACTACGCCAAAGAACGAGCCGGCCTACAAGCGATTCGATAGTTCGCTGCTGCTGGCGTTCGATCACTGCCCCAGGCTCGAGGTCCCAACCGAAGCCGATTCGCGAGTCTTCCAGTTGCGTATCTATGAGAGTCACAATACGGTCATGGCCAAACGCAAGATCGAGATGTTCAATGAAGGCGGCGAGATTGCCATCTTTCGCGAGACCGGACTGGACCCTGTCTTTTTCGGCGAACGCATCATCGGCGACAAAATGCCCAATCTGACGTACATGCTCGGTTTCGATGACACCGACGCGATGAAAACCGCCTGGGACAAGTTCCGCAACCATCCGGACTGGAAGGAACTCCGTTCCAGAGAGTACTATAAAGACACGGTCTCGCACATTACCAATCTGGTGATGCAGCCGACCGCGGTCTCGCAGATATGAGCGAGACGTGTCAAACGGTGAAAAGCAGTTGATCCGGGTCGCGAATGGCAATCGCGGCCCGGCTGTCGTTTTATCCAGGCGATGGTGCACATGTCCCACGAGACCGACAAACAGCAGACGATAGATTCGAGCCAAAGCAGCACGATCCTGATTACCTGTTCGCCCGGGCTGGTGGAGTATGTGAGCATGGAACTCAGGAAGTTTGGCTATGAGCCCGGCATGACCCACAGCACGGGCCTGGAACTACAGGGCGATCTGCGCGACGCGATGTACCTCAATCTCCATCTGCGAACCGCCAATAACGTGTTGTTTCTGCTCAAACATTTCGAATGCAACTGTCCCGACGAATTATATCGCAACGTGGCAGAAGTTCCGTGGGAACAGATCATCTCGCCGGAGGAATACCTCAGTGTGGTCGGCAAGATCGACACCCCGTCAATCGACAACACGATGTACGCCAGTCTCAAGGTCAAGGACGCCATCGTGGACCGCATCGCCGGGCGGACCGGTTCCCGGCCGGATTCGGGCAAGGACCGCGACAACGTCGTCATCCAAATCTACTGGAAGGCCGGCAATTGCTGGCTATATCTCAACACATCCGGACGCAAGATATCGGATCGCGGTTACCGCCGTATGCCGCACAAAGCTCCGCTCCGTGAATCCCTGGCTGCGGCGATCATCATGGCGACCGATTACGACGGATCCCAACCGCTGGTGTGCCCCATGTGCGGCAGCGGGACGCTTCCCATTGAAGCGGCCCTCATTGCGTCGCGGCGACCGGCCGGTCTGCTCCGTGACAACTACAGCTTCATGCACGTCAAACACTTCGATCGCGATGCCTGGCAGGAAATGCGACAGACCGCCCTCAAAAAGAGCAAGACGCGCGGAGGCAAGGCGGCCTTCAGACCCGCACCCATACTCGCAACGGACATTGACGCCGACGCCGTCGAGGCCGCCCGCAAGAATGCAATGACAGCGGGAGTCGACCATTTGATCGATTTTGACGTGTGCGATTTTGCAGCTACCCCCATACCTGCCGAACCGGGCATTATCATCCTCAATCCCGAATACGGCATGCGCATGGGCGAGAAGAACCGACTGCGCAAGACGTACAATCGCATCGGCGACTTCTTCAAGCAGAAATGCCCCGGCTATACCGGCTACATATTCACAGGAAATCTCGATCTGGCTAAGGCCGTAGGTCTTCGGACGAGTCGCCGCCTGCCCTTTTTCAACGCCGGCATTGAATGTCGCCTGCTGAAGTACGAGCTCTACGCAGGTTCCCGGAAGAACCGCACCGAGCCGTAGAGAACAGGCGCCGGAGGCTACCAGAGTTTCTGCTGGGCCTTTTCCAGGTCGGTCATGCGCTTTTTGCCTTTGACTTCCGCGATGTCGATGGATGTGCGATGGCAGGCGCCCTTCGGACACTTGCCCGTCCAGCAGTACGTGCACAGTTTGTTGGCCGGCAGGCCGATGGCCGCCACCATATCATCCACCGTCTGGTAACGCAGGGATGTGACGCCCAGGTCCCTGGCGATCCAATCCACCATGCGTTTGTAGCCCGCAGAGCGGTGGTCAATATACCCGCTGACATCAACCAGGTCGTGTCCTTCGATGTCACGAATGGCCTTGCGGGCCGCCAGTTCGTCAATGCTCCGCGTTGAGAGATTAAACCGACAGGGGAACATCAGCGGCGGGCACGCGGCTCGAACGTGGATCTGCCGGGCGCCGCAGTTCCAGAGCTTGTTCACGGTGAAATTCTTCAATTGCGTTCCCCGTACAATAGAATCCTCGCACACCACAATACTGTTGCCCCGAATGACCTCCTCAATTGGGACGAGTTTCATTCTGGCGATCAGATCTCGCCGGTCCTGCGTTGGCGGTGTATAACTTCGGCCGTAGCCCGGCGTGTATTTGACCAGCGGCCGGCGGAACGGCTTTCCCGATTCCATTGCGTATCCCAGACCGTGCGCGATCCCGGAATCCGGCACACCCGAGACGACGTCGATGGAGATGTCCTTGTCTCGCCTGGCCAGGAACCGTCCGCATCGCTCACGAACGATCTCGGCATTCACGCCGTCATAGCTGGACGCCGGAAAACCCGTATATAACCACAAGAAAGCGCACGTTTGGCGTGTCTTGGATCTGCCGGGGCGCTGCTGGACCATGCCGTCCTCGTTAATCAGGACAACCTCGCCCGGCTCGAGGTATTTGACGATTTCGAAATCGAGATTCGCAAGACCGCAGGTCTCGGTCGTGACAGCCCACGCCCCCTTGCTCTTGCCGACTACCAGCGGCGTGTAGCCGAAGCGGTCGCGTGCGGCGAGAATCCCGGTTCGGTTCAGCAGCAAAACGGAGCACGAACCACCGATTCGCCCAAACATCTTCTCGATCCCATCCACCAGGTCGCTTCCCTGGCTGATGAGTTTGGCCACTAGTTCGGTCCCGTTGACACCCTTTCCGCTGACTTCACTGAAGGATATACCTTTCTTGAGCAGATCCGCCGCAATCTCTCCGGCATTCTCAATAATGCCATTTGTGGCCAGGCAGAACGGGCCGAAACGCGAATTGAGATAGATAGGCTGCTCTTCCAGGGCACTGATGACGCCGATGCCCTTGTTGCCCCGCATCGTTCTGTAGTCCTCGCAGAACTTGGATTTGAACTGGCTCTGGCGCAGATCGTGAATCTGCCGAGTAAATTCATCGCCTAAAACCACCACACCGCCGTATTCCGTGCCGAGATGCGAATGATAATCCGTTCCGTAGAACAGCGTCTCGGCGCAGTCGTCTTTCGAGACGATACCGAACATGCCACTCATTGGCAACCTCCTTCAACATTGCGCGACAGCCCATCATTATACTCTGTGCCACCCCCAATTCGCATCCAGAATAGCAGAACGTCCTCCGATTGACAAATACTCTCCGAACATATCCACGGACTTTCTCAGCAAACCCTGTGACGGCCGGGGCGGTTGGCGGCTCTGCGGAATCGCGGTCGGTACCATGCTGGTTGTGCCGAAGGCGGTCTGATTGCCCTGGTGTTTCCGGCGGGCACGAGCAGCCGGACAAACCCCGCGGTGATACGCAGTACATCCGCCGTCTGCGCATTTCATGGTTTTTTGCTGGGAAGAGGCGTTTGCACCTGTTAACATGCCGCTTTGGCTATGTCAATGATAGAGGAATCTATATGACGGAACGACTGGACAAACGCATCCTGAGCAATGGAATGGTGCTTCTGGCTGAGCCGATGGCGGAAGTCGAATCGGCGGCTTTCGGTTTTATGCTGCCGGCCGGAGCGGCCACACTGCCCGAAGGGTGCTGCGGCGCAGGCAACGTTATTACGGACTGGGTCTTCCGCGGCGCGGGAGATTTGAACAGCAGACAGCTCAGCGATGCGCTGGACGGGCTGGGATTGCATCGCTCGAGTTCAACCAACAGTTCGCACCTCACCGTCGGAGCCGCGCTCGAGGCGGCAAAGCTGACCGAGGCACTCGCGCTGTACGCCGATATCCTGCTCCGGCCGACGCTGCTGGAGGAGCAGTTCGATCTGGCCAGGCTTCTGGCGCTCGACGGTGTGCGCTCGATGGACGATAACCCGCGGCAGAAGGTGATGATCCAGTTGCGGGAGCATTTCTATCGCGCTCCTCTTGGACGCAGCACGGTCGGCCGCATTGATGAACTGGAGTCCCTGACCAGCGATTGCATCCGGGAAGTCATCAGGGAGAAATTCAGCATGCCGCAGACGATCCTGGCCGTCGCCGGCAAGTACGATTTCAATTCCCTGGCCGAGCAGGTCGAGGGGCTTTTCGGAACTGCGGAAGATCGCAGGCCGAAGATGCCCGCGCTGGGAGGCAAAGGTGAGCCGTACGTGCACATTCCGAACGAGGGTTCCCAGGTGCATATCGGTTTGATGACACCGACGGTGGCCCCGGGCGATGAACGCTACTATGATGCGCGCGTGGCGATTTCCATTCTTTCCGGCGGAATGAGCGCCAGGCTGTTCACGGAAGTCCGGGAGAAACGCGGGCTTTGCTATGCAATCGGCGCCCGATATCACAGTCTCAAGAATGCCGCGGGAATTATGTGCTACGCAGGCACGACGCCCGATAAGGCCCAGGAGACGCTCGATGTTGTGGCCGAGCAGTTCCGCGGCCTCGGGGATGGCATTACCGAAGAAGAACTGCAGCGGGCCAAGGCGGGGCTCAAGAGCAACCTGATCCTTCAGAGCGAGTCGTCGAGCAGCAGGGCCGCAGGCGTTGGACGCGACTACTACGTGCTCGGCCGTGTCCGTACGCTCGACGAGATCAAGGAGGCCATCGAAAAGGTAACGGTGGAGTCGGTGACGGCGTTTGTCAGAGAGAATGCGTTCGAGGATTTCACGGTTGTGACCATTGGTCCCAAACCGGTACAAATGAAACTGAGTTGAATATGGAATTCAAGAAGCACACATTGCCAAACGGCTTGACGATCATAGGCGAACTCAACAAGGCGGCCAAATCCGCCGGTATAGGCTTCTTCGTTCGCACCGGTTCGCGCGATGAGACGATGGATATCAACGGAGTCTCGCACTTTCTCGAACACATGCTCTTCAAAGGCACCGAGACGATGGGGCCGCTGGAGGTGAATCAGGCTTTCGACAAGACCGGTGCGCAATTCAATGCGTTCACGAGCGAGGAGAGCACGGTGTATTACGCCGCCGTGCTGCCCGAGTATCTGATGGAAGTGGCGGACCTGTGGATGCAATTGTTGCGACCGGCGCTGCGGGACGAAGATTTCGACATCGAGAAGAACGTCATCAAGGAAGAAATCGCCATGTACCAGGATCTGCCCAGCTTTGATGTGATCGACCGGTGCAGGACGCTGCATTACGACGGGCATCCCTGCGGCTACAGCGTCCTTGGCAGCGTCGAAAGCATTGACGCGTTGACGGCGGATCGAATGCGCGAGTACTTCTCCCGTCGATATGCCGCGGATAACTGCATACTGGCCTGCGCGGGCAATTTCGACTGGCAGGCGCTGTGCGCATTGGCCGAGGAGAAATGTTCCCAATGGCAGGCCCGACAGGCGGACCGCACGCTTGACGACCCGCCCGGCAGCGGGCGGCGTGATCGCATCACGAAGAAGAACCTGGCCCTGGAGCATATCTGCCTGATCAGCAAGTCTGCCTCGGCGCAGGATCCCGGGCGATTTGCAGCGACCCTGCTTGGCATGATTGTCGGCGACGACGTGGGTTCGCGCTTCTTCTGGGAACTCGTCGACAAGGCGCTGGCCGAGGCCGCCAGCCTGCAACACTATGCGATGGACGGCACCGGGATGTTCTGCACGTACATTCGTTGCGGCAGGAAGAACGTCGCGCAGGTGATGGATATCGTCAACGGCATCCTGCGATCTCTGGCCAGCGACAAGATCACGGAAGATGAACTGCAGAAGGCAAAGAATAAGATCGTCAGCGCACTGGTTCTCAAGAACGAACTGCCGATGGGGCGGTTGCTCGACGTGGGCATGAACTGGATGTATCTCCAGGAGCACCGAACGGTCGAGCAGGATATTGACGCGATCAAGTCGGTGACGATACAGGACATCCACGATCTGACCGACGCTTTCGATCTGAGCGATTTCACGCAGTTCGCGATCGGGCCTGAAGACGGCGCCGGTGCGTAAAGACTGCGTGCGGCCGGGAACACCAGTGAGACAGAGGAGCAAAAGATGAGCAGACAAAATCGACGACAGTTTCTCCGAAGTCTTGGCGCAGCAGCGGTTTCCGCGCAGGCATGGTCGATATTGCCCGGGTGTGCGGCCTCGACCGGCGCGGGCGCCGGCACAGGCAATCGCCCCAATGTTGTTCTGGTCATAACCGACGACCAGGGCTATGGCGACCTCGGCTGCCACGGCAACTCCATCATCAAGACACCCAATCTGGACAGGCTGTACGAGGAGAGTCTGCGTCTGACCGATTTCCACGTGGGACCGACGTGCTCGCCTACGCGTGCGGCTCTGATGACTGGTCGATATTGCAACCGGACCGGCGTATGGCATACCATCATGGGCAGGTCCCTGTTGCGGAAAGACGAAATGACGATGGCCGACGCTTTCGGGGCAAACGGCTATCGAACGGGCATATTTGGAAAGTGGCACCTGGGCGACAATTTTCCCTTCCGCCCGTCGGATCGGGGCTTTCAGGAGGCTCTCGTTCATCGCGGCGGGGGGGTCGGGCAGGGGCCCGATTACTGGGGCAACGACTATTCAGACGACACGTACTTCCACAACGGGGTGGCCAGGAAATACCAGGGGTATTGCACGGATATCTGGTTCGACGGCGCCATGCGGTTCATCGAGAACAACAGGAACCGCCCGTTCTTCGTCTACCTGACAACCAACGCGCCGCACGGGCCATATAACGTCCCCGAGCGGTACAGTGAAATGTACGAGGGACAGGACGTCCCGAACGCCAACTTCTATGGCATGATCACGAATATTGACGAGAATATGGGACGCCTGACGCGCCAACTGCGAGAACTGGACCTCGAAGACGATACCATTCTGATCTTCATGACGGACAACGGTACGGCTGCGGGCTTCCGTGGCGGCAAGGGCTTCAACGCCCGGATGCGCGGCACCAAGGGCAGCGAGTACGACGGCGGCCATCGTGTGCCGTGCTTCGTAAGATGGCCGGCCGGCGGAATGACGGGCGGACGGGATGTCAATCGCCTGACGGCGCACATCGACTTGCTGCCGACGCTTATCGGCTTGTGTGAGCTTAAGCCGCCGCGCAGCATCCGATTCGACGGTGCGGACATAACCCCTCTGCTCCGCGGCCGGGACGAGGCTTTTGGCGAGCGGATCATCGTTACCGATTCGCAGCGCATAGAACATCCGCAGAAATGGCGCAAGAGCGCTGTCATGACCGATCGCTGGCGACTGGTGAACGGCAAAGAGCTGTACGACATTGAACAAGATCCCGGACAGAGGAAAGATATCGCCGATCATCATCCGGAGACTGTCAGCAAGTTGCGTGGCGCCTACGAACGCTGGTGGGAAGATGTCTCCGAGCGGTTCGACGAATACTGCCGAATCGTTCTTGGCTCGAACCACGAGAATCCGACCCGCTTGATGTCGCATGACTGGCATGGGCCGCGAGTGCCGTGGAGCCAGCATGCGGTTCGCAATGGTGCCGAAGGCAATGGTTTCTGGGCCGTGGACGTTGCGAGGGACGGACGTTACGAGTTGGAATTGCGCCGCTGGCCGAAAGAAGTGGACGCACCGATCACCGGTGCTGTCGACGGCGGCAAAGCCATAGATGCTGCAACCGCCCGCATCAAGATAGGCGGCATCGAGTTGAGCAAGCCGATCGAGGCGAATGCCAGGGGCGTACTTTTCCAGACACACCTCAAGGCCGGTCCGGCCCGCCTCCAGACGTGGTTCTCGGATGATGCGGGCAATTCGCGGGGAGCATACTACGTCTATGTCAAGCGGTTGGGGTAAGAGAAGGGGACCGACCATGCAAAGTCAGACACGCAGAGAATTCCTGACAAATGCCGGATTTCTTGCGGCGTCACTGCCGATTGCGACCGTTCTTTCCGGTTGCGGCCGGTCCGCCCGCGACGCCTTCGACGCCAACCATCCGAACGTTGTTCTCATTGTGACGGATGACCAGGGTTGGGGCGACATCCATTCGCATGGCAACGCCGTGCTCGATACGCCGGTAATGGACTCGCTTGCTGCTCAGGGGGCGCGTTTCGAACGGTTCTTCGTCAGTCCTGTCTGCGCTCCGACTCGCGCGAGCCTGCTGACCGGTCGCTATCATTTGCGAACCGGTACGCATGGCGTCACTCGGGGCCGCGAGAACATGCGCAGCGAGGAGGTTACCATCGCCGAAGCCCTCAAACAGGCCGGCTACGCAACGGGCTGCTTCGGCAAGTGGCACAACGGCGCACATTATCCCCACAACCCCAACGGCCAGGGCTTCGATGAGTTTCTCGGCTTTTGCGGCGGTCACTGGAACAACTACTTCGACACGACACTTCAGCACAACAACCGCTTCGTCCGTCCCAAAGGCTATATTTCCGACGTGCTCACCGATGCAGCCCTGGGCTTCATCGAGCAGAACCGCAGGCGGCCGTTCTTCTGCTACGTTCCATATACTAACCCGAGCATAATTTATTGAACATATATGATTTCAGATCGTATGAGTATG
>CAZGMJ010000050.1:0-38468 GCA_964526785.1 uncultured Pirellulales bacterium | reverse complement strand
TCGAACAACCTGCTTGGAAATCTTTACATAGTCGAACTATTTATGAAATGCGGTAATAGCGATGCGAATTGTCTTTTTCCTTGGTGCGGGATTCTCGGTAGATGTAGGCTTTCCGGTCATGCGCAAGTTCGGTTTATTCCTACGCGACATCAAGGGCTACGAGGAAGAAATCGAGTGCTTTCTGAAATGTGTTGAGTACGTCCAGCGCACACGAGCTTATGTAAGAGGTGACATATTCAACATCGAGTACCTCCTCAGTGTCCTGACCCTGACGGAAATAGCAGACCCAGGATATGAGATTCGTATTGGACGACGGCGATATCGCATATCGAGGGCTTTGGACCTGCTCAAGAAGTTGATTTGGCGTGTCTACTCCAAGATCCCAAACCTGCGCCGACTTCAACGATATGACTGGTTCGCAAAGCTAATTAAAGAACAACGCCTCGGTGGTTCCCAAATCGACATTATAACAACTAACTACGATCTGCTCCCCGAACTACTTATGCACCGCTCTCTGTGCGCCAGCGCGCTTCCCTTTGAATGGGAGTCCATCTCCATCCGAGAGCCTGAACAACAGAGGATCATTAAAAAGCAGGAGAGGCTCGAAAGTGACTGGAAGTGGGCTCCCTTCGCACGACCGACACCTCTCTACGCCACCAACAACGGGGTATCCCTGTACAAGTTACACGGCTCAGTTAACTGGTTTTCGAAAGACCGCATGCGCACTGTCCATTCGTATGATGAATTCTATCCACGCCAGAAGCCGGACGGCAGCGCAGGTGATCGCGGCTTGGCCTGGCCAGCCTTTGTCCAAACGACGGTCCCGGATGGATTTCGCCCTCTAATAATCCCCCCGACAGCGATGAAGGACTATTCTAATCCGGCGATCCGGAAGTCGTGGCAAGGCGCTGCAGCGGCTATGGCTGACGCCGACCGCATCATGTTCATAGGATACAGCTTTCCCCAGTCCGACCCAGTCATGCATTTCTTCTTGGGGACTGCCTTGGCAAAGCATAGATGGGGCTGCCCGATCTACATCTTCGACCCAGATGAGCCCGGGGTTTCCGGGGCACTAAAGAAGATTTTTGTCGATCACTTTCCCGATCGCGATATTGAAATCTTACCGTACCCCTTTGGCAAACCCCAAACCAGAGAAAAAACGCGAGAGGTGCTTGGTTTGCCGTGATCGAGCGTACAGCATTTCGTCTGTCTCCGGGTTATCTGGTCTTCTGGCGTCGTTTTTTTTGCATTGTTTCGGCGGACAGATCGCTTGGACGACATCGGTGCGTCGCAAGGTCCGGGTCGCGTGTCCGCGGAACCTGACGATGGATGCGCAGGCATTCATCCCGCGTGTCGAAGGGCGGGACCACGATATCGAGCATGCCCACTGTGCCGATGGTGCGATGTCCATAGCCCAGCTATGCCGGCACAGCGTTACCGGCGGTCGGTGAGTTGGACCGAATGGGTGATGGTTGCCATCCCCACCTGCTGGGCGACATTCATTGCGCCCATGATGCCCGTTGTCCTGTCGTACGTATAGTCAATACGGTGGAGCGGACCGACTTCGCTGACGGTTATGTATCCCGGCATGACCTGGCTGACGGTCGTCGTGATCCCGACGTGCGGATTCTGCTCGAGGACCGTGCCCTGCGACAGCGCTTGCATCGCGCCGGGCGGTATCCACAGACCGCCGATAGTGGCATTGCCCGAAGCGCCGTCCTGCGTGGACTGTTCGGTGGGCATGCCGGGATATGACTGAATGGCGATGTGGCTCTTGAAGCGTAGCCAGCCCGAGCCGCGAGCCCGAATCTCGAAGTTTGCGGTCATCGGCCTGTCGAGTTTCGAGCCGACGGCGGGCATCATCGTGCTTTGGGCGCCGCTGTATGCGAGATGCTGCACCCGGCCTGTCCAGTCCGGTGAGGCCGCGTTTTTCCAGGGCACGTCGATGTCTTTGACCTCCACGATCCAGCCGGTAGTCAACTGCGTGCTGCCCCGGCCCAGACCGGGCATACCGGAGTTAGCAAGAGGCGGAGTCATAACGGGCGCGCCCTGCGTGCGCGAGCCGTGGTAGATCAGCAGGCCGGTTTCGAGATCGTAGACGCGGGCGTTGTAGCCGGAAACGTCCTCGGTCTGGAAGCGGATAGCTTTATATGTCTTGTTGTTAACCGTATAGGGCATTCGCACGATACGGACGCCATGCCGATTTATCGGCTCGACCTTCCCGAGGAGGTCCGGATGAATCCAGTAGTCCGCAGCGCAGCCCGCATGGGTCACGATGCCGCCGCCAAGGGAGAACATGTAATTGCCGGTGGCAGCGTCCAGGACGTACAGTTTGGTGGATAGCTGGGCGACGGGGCCCGCGATGCGTCCGACATGTACGACGCTGAGGCCCGCACCACTGGCGGTTCCGATTTCTTCCTGACGATAGCGCCGGCCGGTGTTCTTGTCGATCCAGTTGCCGTTTTCATCCTGCACGAGTTTCTCGTACTCGCCGCGAACGCTGGCGGACATGCCGTAGTACGTCAGGCGGGTGCCGGGACTGATAACAGGTGGAGCCCCCTTATCGGCCGCGTGCGGGACCAGCGGGAGCATCATGCTCGGATCCGGAACCTGTACCTGCTCGGCACTGCGGGCGTTCGGAGGAGATGCCATTGCAACCGAGAGTGCTAGAAGAACAGCGATAGAAAGACGTTCATGCATCGACTTCATAATGCGCCTCCCAACAGGGCTTTCTGTATCGCGGTGGAAATGGAAACTGGGGAACGAGGATTCGAACCTCGACTAACTGATCCAGAGTCAGTCGTGCTACCGTTACACTATTCCCCAATCGTATCGCGACCCGCGGGCGGGTGCGAGCGTGTTGTCTTATTGTATCGGCTATCGAGCGGAGGGCAAGCCAAAACGGCCCAGGAGTTTCCAGCCGGCGGGCAGAAGCATCGCGGCCAAAAGGGCCTTGAGGATGTCGCCCGGAATAAACGGAAACAAGCCGACGGCAAGGGCCCGCTCGGCACCGACTATGTGGGCGAGCCAGAAAAGCCCGAAAGCGTATATAACAGCGCTGCCTGCAAACATCGCCGGCAGTGTCGTGGCGAATCGGCGGTCCCAGCCTTTCTCGGCAAGCCAGCCGACGAGACCGGCGGCGGCGACGAAGCCGATAAGGTACCCACCTGTCGGACCGAGCAATACGGCCGGTCCGGCTTTCGCATTGGCAAAGACCGGCAAGCCGGCGACCCCTTCGGCCAGGTAGGCAAGCATACACAGCGCGCCGCGTCTGCTTCCCAGCAGGGCGCCAATCAGCACAACGGCGAATGTCTGGCCCGAGACGGGCACGGGAAATCCGATCGCAACCTGCGCACAGACGGCGACAAGCAGCGAACCGCCCACGATTGCGGCCAGATCGTACAGCCCGGCCAAAGATCGCTGCTGCGGCCGGCAAAGCTCGATTATCGTTGGATTTGCGTGCATAAACAGCTTCCAGATGCCACGTTTTGTTCTGTAAAGACAACAGGCGGCATTATAGACGGAGTGAGGTAGATCGTCAAGCGGGTTTGGTCTGCGCCCCGTGAAATGGGATCGCAGGGGCTATCGCGGCATCAGAACGGCCGGCATGTGGTGCGGGAGCGGCAAGACTGCGCGGCGTTGACGAAAAGCCGCGGCGCGCACGAACCAGCAGTTGCGGGCGCAGCAAAAGCACTACATTCGGCTATACCAACACTTCGGCTTCTTCGGACTGCGCTTCGTCCTCGGCATTCGGCTGTTCACCCGGCTTAAACGGCAGCGCTTCGGCGAACTGCACAGCGATGCGGCAGAGATAGCCGTTGGAGCTTTCAACGCGGCAGACATTGGCCGAGCGGATGACGTCGGTCATGTCGAAGGCACTGTCCGGGCCGTAGCGCGGGATACTGAAACGAGCGGTCAGGTTCTGCCCCAGGTGCGGGCGTGCCTCGTCGGCATAGCATGTAAAGGCGGCTCCCCGGCTGGAGACATCCACCATCTGTCCCTGCGAGAGCATGCCGTCGAAGTCCTCGGAGAACCAGATGGGCCAGCAGTATCGCAGGCGTCTTTCTGTGCGTCGCTCGTGTCCTGTTTCCATTGTTCGATCCCGAAAAGAAGTCCAGTTTCTGATGTCGAATGATCGTGAATCGGACGTTCGAGCGGACCGCTTAACGGCCAATCAGCGTGTTGGGCGTCTCTATTTGGGGACGTTTGGCGTGACGAGGCAAAAAACAGGGATACGCGGCGGCATCGGATTACGACTTTTTTGCAAAAAACCAGCGCGCCGTAGTAGAGCTTCCTATAACTATGGCGCCTTGTCACGGGCCAGCCGGCTGAATTGGTCGCCGCGATGCTGGAAGTTGGTGAACATGTCGTAGCTCGCGCAGGCCGGGCTCAACACCACGGCATCACCCGCCTCGGCGAGTTGCCGTGCGGTATCGACGGCCTCTGCCAGAGAAGCGGCCGTTCGGACTGTGGGTGCGCCTTGCGTCGAATCGCGGCCGGCCTCGATTGCGGCGGCGATCTTCGCGGCGGTCTGGCCGATAAGGACGGCGGCTTTGGCTTTGCGGGCAATCACGCGGCCAAGCTCGTCGAACGGGAGCTTCTTGTCGTAGCCGCCCGCAACCAGAACAATCGGGCATTCGAAGGCGTCGAGCGCGGCGATTGTGCTCGGCCCGGTGGTGGCAATCGAATCGTTATACCACCGAACGCCGGCGAATTCGCCGACCAGTTCGAGTCTGTGGGGCAGGCCTTTGAAAGAGGGTAAGGCGGCGAGAATCTGCGCGTCGCTGAGGCCGAAGCGCCGAACGATCGCGAGAGCTGCGGCGAGATTCGATATATTGGCCGGGCCCGGCAGAGCAAAGGCGCGTCTGAACGTATCCGGCACATCGGTTGTCCCAAAGCAAATGGATATTCGGGCGCTGTCCGTGCGGTACACATGATAGAATTCGACGGCCACGGGGTCTTCGGCGTTGAAAATGGAGATCGCCGGGCGACCGTCGCGGGGTCGCTGCCATTTGAAGATGTTCTCCTTGGCCGCGCGGTACGCCTCGAAGGTGCCGTGGCGGTCGAGATGGTTCGGCGTCAGGTTCGTAAGCAGGGCCACATGCGGTGCCCGCTCAATCTCGGCCAGTTGCTCAAGCTGGAAGCTCGAAAGTTCCAGCACGACAAGGTCGTCGGGCTCGATCTGATCGAGCGTTGTCAACAGAGGGTGGTTGCCGATATTGCCGCCCAGTCGGACATCCCGATAATCCACCGTCTCGGGCTCACGTTCGAGGACGCTATGGAGCAAATGAGCGGTCAGCGCGGTGGTGGTGCTCTTGCCGTTGGCGCCGGTGATGCCGATGATCGGCGCGGGGCATAGCTCGAAGAATATGCCGACTTGCGATGTGATCTGTGCGCCGTGGTCCCGGGCGGTATCGATATACGGACTGTCCGGGGGCACGGCGGGGTTGACGATGACGATATCGGCGGCTGCGAAATCGCTGTGCTCGTGGCGGCCGAGAACGAGCTGTACGCCCTGAAGGGCCTCGAGTTGATCGACCGAGTCGCGCAGGTCATCGGCCGTGGCCATGTCCGTGACAGTGACAGCGGCGCCGGCTTTATGGCCAAATCGGGCGGCGTCAAGGCCTCCGCCGAATCGGCCCAGTCCCATCACGAGAATCTTCTTGTCTGAGAAGAAGTCCTTTTCCATGCTGAACATTCCGAAATCCACACGCGGTCTGACCTCCCGCGAGACACGCGTCATAATATCGAACAAGGTTAATCTATGGCAGAATGACGGCGGCGGCAAGTATGAAGGCTCATCTTCGATCCGCGGCAGGCATGGCTTACGGCTTTCGCGACGTGGGCGCATGGCACGATGGCGGCGCTTCGGCCGCCGGTCTTGAGCCGATGTAGATGCGGGCAACACCGCAGGTCAGGCTCTTGGTCCGAATGGAGCAAAAGCCCGCCCCCCGCATCAGTTTCTCAAATCCAGCAGGCGCTTCGAAAGCCTCGATGCTGGTATTGAGATAGCGATAAGCGGTCCTGTCCCGAGCAATCAGTGCACCGAGGGCCGGAACCAAATGCCGCAGATAGAATGCGTACAGTTTTTTGAAGAACGGCCGATCCGGCATGGAGAATTCGAGGATAAGGGTCGAACCGCCCGGCTTGAGGAGTCTGAATATCTCCCGCAACGTCAGGGCCACATCTGGTGTGTTGCGTATGCCAAAACCCATGGTAATAACGTCAAAGCTGCTGTCCGGCATTCCGGTATTGCAGGCATCACCACGTATCAGCTCGACGGCGGGCCGGCCGGCGCAGTTGTTGAGCTTGCGGCGGGCTACGTCAATCATCTGTTGCGACAGGTCCAGTCCGACAGCCCGTGCGATAGTTGCATCGCTGTTCAGGCATGCGACCAGAAGATCGCCTGTGCCGGTGGCCAGATCAAGCAGGTCAAGCGGTCTATTTTTCGGGGTACTACGAGCAACCTCCCGCCGCCAGCGGATATCAAAGCCGAAGGACAGTAGATGGTTGAGCAGGTCGTATCGGGGCGCAATGTGGTCGAACATCGCGCAAATCCGCTCGGACTGCGTGCTCGATTGGTGATTCGGGGCCGTGTTCATCGTTGTTCAGGCTCGGCGGCGCTGATACGAGGCAGCATCAGAAGCCCCGCAGACCGCCATTCCGTGATTCTGCCGCATCCCGACAGGCTCCGGCCTGCGCCATGCGCCGGTATGCACGCTTCACTTTGTCCGCCCGGCTGCTACAGCTTGCTCTGCATGGCGTTGGCCAGGTCCACCTTGGCATCGATCACCGCCTGCTGAATACACGCCTTCCAGTCGTCGCCGTACTTCTCCTTGTATTGCGGCCGCTCATACGCATAGATGATCGAACGCGAGGCGTTAATCAGGGCTCCGGTGCCGTCGGTCTTGCAGAAACGTACGCAATCTTCGCCTGAGGCCCCCTGCGATCCGTAGCCGGGAACGAGGAACCATGTCTTGTCGTACTTCTCGCGAAGAGCGGCGGTGACTTCCGGAGCCGTGCCGCCAACCACCATGCCGACGTTGCTGTAGCCGCACTCGCCTATGCGTTCGGGTTTGTCACCGATCTCGGCGACAATCTGAGCAACTCGCTCGTAGACCCGCTGTCCGTCGGCGTCGGCGATATCCTGAATGGAGGCGGCCGACGGGTTGCTGGTGCGGACCAGGACGAACAAGCCCTTGCCCTGCGTCTCGGCAACCTTGGCAAAGGGCTCTATACCATCTGCTCCGGGGTAACCGTTGACGGTGATGGCGTCGGGGGTAATGGTGTCCTCGAAGCCGACCAGTTCGGAGTTCTCCAGATGGGCCGAGGCGTACAATTCGGCGGTGTGGCCGATATCGCCGCGTTTGACGTCCCCGATGACTTCGAGTCCCAGATCATCCGCCTCACTGATCAGCGAATAGTAGGTCTCGATGCCCTCCCAGAGGTATTTTTCGAAAAATGCGATGTTCATCTTTACGGCCGGCACCATCGGTGCGACGATCCGCATGACCTGCGTGCAGAAATCGAGGATTGCATCGACCGCGGCCGCGGCATCCTGCTCGTCGTTCATCGCACGGTGCGACCGGATGGACGCGGGTAATCTGGCGTAAACGGGGTCCAACCCCACTATCAAAGAAGTCTTCTTGTTTCCAACGGCCTGACATAAACGATCAGCAAAATGATTTGCCATTACTCGATAAACCTTCCTTTCCTTGCTTGAGAATACGCGTTCTCAGCGCTTCGACGTCCAACGGACATCGGCTTCGATATCGCCGAACTTCGAAAGCTCGACGGAAAAGCCTTTCACACGAATTACCGGCACACTATAATCGCGCCGATGGATTCGAGCAAGGCTGAAATACCGAAAGAGGCGGGACCTTCGACTTCAAAGCGACAACGCAGGCTCAAAAAGCTGGCGTTCTGGCTGTTCATTGACCTGGCGGTCACCCTCCTGGTGATCGCACTGCTGCTGCATCGGCCGGGCGGTTACAATCCATCGGCGCGCGGCCCGTACGATCCGGACGAGGTGCACCCTTACTGGCTCAAGCTCTCGTCGCAGTTTTACAACGGCGTGCAGCGCGGCAATCCGTTCGAAATAGTGGTCCGTCAGGAACCGCTCAACGAGGCCGTTGCCCAGGCGGACTGGCCCAAGGAGGCGGAAGGAGTGATGCTGTACGCCCCGGCCGTCGTATTCGAGCCGAACAACGTTGTGTTGATGGGCACCGCGGATATTGAAGGCGTCAAGCTCATCGTTACCGTCGAGATCGCACCGTACATCGACGAAACCGGCTTCTTCCATCTCGATGTAGCCACCGTCAAGGTCGGGGCCGTCAACGTGACGCCTCTGGCAAAGATGATGGCCAAAAAAAACTATCACGAGCGCGTCGGCCCCGAGGGCATCGAGACCGACAATTTGCTCAATACCGTCATTATCTCTCTGCTTACCGGTCAGTCGTTCGATCCCGTCGTTCTGGCCGAGGACCGACGAGCCCGACTGACCACATGCACCGTCGGACAACAAACGCTGACGCTGCACTTCTTCCCGTTGCCGTAACCCCGAACGACAATGCCTTGCACGCCGTTATCAGCCCTTGACACAGATCATAGGCTTGAGCATGGCAACCTTCTTCGCCAGGCCCGCGTTTTCCGAGGCATTCACCACCACCTCGACGTCCTTGTACGCCCCGGGGGCCTCCTCTGCAATACCTCGCATCGACACACCGCGAATGATAATCCCCTGACCGGAGAGATGCCGGACAATGTCCCTCCCGTGCCAGCGTTTTGTGGCCTGCTTGCGGCTCATTGCCCGGCCCGCACCGTGGCAGCACGAGCCGAACGAAAGCTCCATACCTTTTTCCGTCCCGGCCAGTATGTACGAAGCCGTACCCATCGTCCCGCCGATTAGCACAGGCTGGCCGGCCTCTCGTAAATCCTCGGGCAGCGAAGGATGACCGGGGCCGAAACCTCGCGTCGCCCCCTTGCGATGGACGTACAGTCTTTCGGCCTTTCCGTCGACCTGATGCTGCTCGAGCTTGCAGGTATTGTGCGAGACGTCGTAGAGCAGCTTGAGCTCCGTTCCACCGGCCACCTCCTCGAAGACTTCGCGCACCAGATGCGTCAGCACCTGCCGATTCGCCAGGGCACAATTGATACCCGCGCACATCGCCCCGTAATACTGTCTGCCCACGTCCGACTGAATCGGCGCGCACGCCAATTCACGTTCGGGCAGCTGGATCCCCTCACTTCTGGCCGCCTTGATCATCTTCGGCAGAAAGTCCGTGGCAACCTGATGGCCGAGCCCGCGGGAGCCGCAGTGAATGCTCACAAGCACATCGCCTTCAGCCAGGCCGAAAGCCTTCGCGCAGTCGGCGTCGAAGATACGCGTAACCTTCTGCACTTCAAGATAATGGTTGCCCGAGCCCAGCGTGCCGACCTGCTTCTGCTGACGGTCCCTGGCCTGTTTCGAGACATAGCGCGGCTCGGCATCGGCCATACGGCCGTTCTCTTCCGTGTGGCTCAGATCGTCGCGCGTCCCGTAGCCCTGCTCGACCGCCCACTCGGCCCCGCCGGCCAGCATGCTCTCCATCTCTTTGGGCGAGAGCTTGAGCTTGCCCGAACTGCCGACGCCCGCCGGTATGCGCCGTGCCAGACGTTCGGCCAGCCGCTCAGCCGCCGGCTGAACGTCGTCGACGGAAAGTCCGGTCTTGAGCGCCCGCACGCCGCAGGAAATATCGAATCCCACACCACCGGCCGATATGATTCCGCCTGCCCGCGGATCGAACGCCGCAACGCCGCCGATCGGAAAACCATAGCCCCAGTGCGCATCCGGCATTGCATACGAGGCCTTCACCACGCCGGGCAGCGACGCCACGTTCGCCGCCTGGCGATACACCTGTTCATCCATGTCGTCGATCAACTGCTTGTCCGCGTAAATCGTCACAGGCACGCGCATCGAACCAACCGGCTCGATCGTCCACGCATACTTCGACGTTCGTCGTATTCTCTCAGCGTACATAGGACCCTTCTGCTTTCCATTATTCAAAATCCCGGCTGACGCGGCCTACACATCCACGATACACTCGACCACCCACTGCCCTTGCTCGTTTCGTTCGACCTTCAAGCCGGCGTAAGTCACCGCCTTGACCTCCACCGCAGGCTCATGTCTCTCGACATCTACCGGCTCGCCCCATGCGACCGCTCGGACGCCGCCGTCAATCGCCTCAACGTCGAACCGGCCGAACAGCATCCCGCGCGTGTCCATCTCGTAGAGCAACGTGCTAAGCCATTTGCACAGAAGCAGCTCGTCATCCTCCTCCCTGCATTCTATCTCCACCGCCCGCTCCGGCCGTACCGCTTCCGGAGCCGTGATAATGGCCGTCAGCCCGACCGCGGCCTGCGCAAAGGCCTGCTCGCGCGTCCCCCCCACGCCCCGGATACCCATATCCGAAGGATGCGAAATATGTTCCCAACAGCTCTTGGCCATAAGCAAATCCAAAACAGACGACGGGGCCGAATCGACGGCAACAAGCTTAACGTATCCGCCCGTGCTCGTACATCCTCTGCCGCTGCTTTTTAACAGCCTGGACAACACGCTTAATGAAACGCAACGCGGTATCTCAACCTGTAGTCGCGGTCACTGATATGAGCCGGATCCGTGCAGGCTTCTCACGAAACGCCGTACACGATCGCCAACAGGATATGCTGCACCCCCGTAGGATTCGACGGTAATTCGGCACGTGAGCGACGCTTTTCCTATTTGCCGTAAACCTCTTCTAAGTGATCTATCGTGGGCATCGTCTCATAGTATTCGCCCTGCGGCCCCACATATCCCTCCTCGGTCTTGGTTAGCCGTACCGTCCGAACCGAACCGTCGCTGTTGGCGATATTCACGGAAACGGTGTCGCCCACATCCAGGCCCTGCTCCTCTACCTCATCTGCAGTGTCCACTTTCTGTAATTCCTGCTCCTCATCCTCATCTTTTTCATCCATGTGTCTGCCTATGAAGTAGCCGCCGAGCGCTCCGACGCCCGCACCAATCAGAGTTCCCTCGGTATTTCCACCGATCGCCTGACCCGCGGCGGCTCCGCCGGCCGCACCGACTGCGGCGCCCGTCTTGGATTTGCTTTCGCAGCCCGCCACCACCGCCAGCAACAAACAGAAAATACAAACAACGATTACGGTTACTCTCTTCTTAGCCATCTCTTATCCTTTCTTTCTACTGGTGTTTCGGCGGGCCGGCACTTGTGCGATCGACCCGCAACAATTCGTCGTAATCGGCCGGCAGTTCGGAAAAGACGTCCGTCAATTCCCCCTGCGAGACAGCGGCGCTCAGCACCCGCATAACGCATCCGCTGCGCCTGACCGCTGCGGGATACCCCACATCGGCCCGAGCCGCCACACGATTGTAGAACTCCTCGAGGCTGAAACGCCGCGTTCGGTCCCTGCCCTCAACTATCGCCCGTTTTTCCTCGACATACTCCTGCAGCGGCTTCGGCAACTCGGAAGCCAGGTCGCTCCGCTCCTTCCTGGAGAGCAGTTCACCCAATGTGGCCAGCGTCGCCTGCACTGCTCGCTCGACCTCCACCGGAGAATCAGTCGCAGCGGCCTGTTGTACGTTTTGGATGAACTGTTGGTACTGCATAAGCTCGAACCTCCTGACCATCACCAGATAGGTGCCTGTTCGGCGTATCTCGAAAACACCGCACGCGCTATTCGACATCCCCATCTTTACGCCCACTCGTACAAAGAATAACGAACAGCCGCAATAAGCAATGCGCTCAATTCCGGCTCGGATTTCTCCTGGTACCGCCGGTCTCGTTTATGATCGCAGCTCGCTTTTTTCAACAGCCGAAAAGGCATTCGGCAACATCGCGTTGCTCCAGCCGGCCGAACAGGGTATCCTCATAACTGATAACAGAGGAAAACCAAATCGAATGCACGTAAACAATGAAGAGTGAAGCTGTATGCCGCAGACAAGGATTGAAAAAGTGATCGAAGAGATGCAGGGCGCCGGCAAGCAACCTCACGGTGTCTGCCTGCTGCTCGGCCGAGCCGATACAGGTAAGACCACGCTTGCACGAGGACTCGCAACTCTTCTGACCGTCTCCGGACCAACGGCGGTAATCGACGCCGACATCGGTCAGTCTCATATCGGCCCGCCCACTACAGTCGGATGGGCAGTTGTAGGCAAAACCGTTGCGGCACAGGCCCGGATGAACGACTGGGAAGGCCCGGACCTTGCGCAATTGGATCCCGCCGGTGTCGCTTTTGTCGGCAGCGTTGCACCCAATCGCCATCTGCTGCAGTTTACCGGTGCGATAATGCGCGCCGTCAATTCCTCCCGTACCCTGGCGGATCTGGTGATCGTCGACACGCCGGGCTTTGTGGATGGTCCTGCCGCCGCCGCATTGTGGTGGACCGTGTGCCAGGTCGTCAAGCCTAGATGGATTGTTGCAGTGCAGCACGATGAAGAACTCTCGCCGATCCTGAGCGGACTGATCCGCGACAACTGCCGAATTATACAGTTGCGGCCTCCACAGGGCATATCTGCCAAGTCCCCTGAGCAGCGCCGCCGGTTTCGAAGCGAACGGTTCGCCGCATACTTCGAGCGGACGGTTCGTGAACGATTCGATCTGGACCGGCTTGCCACTCAGTACATTTGCTGCGCACCCGGCAGCCAACTTGCAAATCGTCTCGTCGCCCTGCGGGACGCCGCGGCTATCGATAGAGTGATAGGCGTTATCGTCGACGTCAACAAGAGTGCCAATCGCATCGTTGTCAAATCCCCCGAATTCAACGCCGCAGATGTCGCGGGCCTCGCAATAAGCGACTTCATCGTGAACCCTGCCGAGGCCGACAGGTAGCGGTACTTGAACGGCCTGTCACCGACGCCGATGTACCCGCCGACCGAGCTGCTGCGTCTGCCGCCGTATCGTGATATACTGATCGTCGATAACCCGCAATCATGGAGATACCACATGACCGGTATTCGAGCAAACAATGTATGCATCGCCCGCATGCTGTGCAAATGGACGGCCTGCATCCTGGCGCTGCTTGCTGTCACAAGCCGTGGCGTACCTCACGATATGGTAATCAAATCAGGCCTGATCTACGACGGCTCGCCCGCCCCGGCGCACGTGGGCGACGTCGCGATTGAAGACGGAAGGATTGTTGCCACAGGTCAAATCGAATCCGATGCCGACCGCATCATCGACGCTGACGGACTGATCGTGGCTCCCGGCTTCATCGACATCCACACGCACGCGACCTTTAGCGAGGCACAGATCGATTCGAAGAACACGGCGGAGATACAAAGCCTGCCTCGCAGAAGGCCGGCTCGGAACTACCTGCACCAGGGCGTTACGACCGTTGTCTCGGGCAACTGCGGCGATGGCACGTTCCACATCGCCCGCACGTTTCGTGACATCGAAACGCACGGGGCCGGCGTGAATGTCATGCTGCTCGTCGGCCACGCCGTCCTGCGCGAAGCCGTCATGGGCATGGCTGACACAGAGGCATCCGCCGCCCGGATAGCGAGCATGAAAAGGCTCCTGCGACAGGCCATGCGCGAAGGAGCCGTCGGCATGTCCACGGGTCTGTACTACGCTCCAGGCAATTACGCCGCGACCGATGAGATCGTCGAACTGGCCGGGGTTGTTTCCGAATACGACGGCATTTACGCCACGCACATGCGCGATGAAGGTGCCCGCCTGCTGGAGGCCGTACAGGAAGCAATTCATATCGGTCGCACGGCGGATGTTCCCGTCCAGATTTCGCACCTCAAAGTCTTCGGTCGCCACGAGCCGGATATGGCCGCAAAGGCCACCGCGCTGATCGAAAAGGCCCGCCGCGAGGGAGTAGAAGTATTCGCCGATCAGTATCCGTATCTGGCCGGCAGCACCAAGCTGGCTTCTCTGATCACACAGCCCTGGGTCCGGGCCGGCGGCCCGCAGATGATGTTGGAGCGACTCCGTGATCCCTCGCTGCGGACAAAGATCAGGCGCCAGGCAACCGAGTTGATCCACCAGCTTGGGGGCCCCGAAGCGTTCGTCATTGCCTATTTCCACCAGCGACCCGCCTGGAACGGAAGCAACCTCAAACAGATCGCGCGACACCTGCACATGGGCACAACCGCCGCTGCACTCAATATCCTTCGCATCGGCAATCCCCAAATGGTGGTATTCGCGATGAATGAGCGCGACCTCCGTCATTTCATGACCAGGTCATACGTGATGACCGCCTCGGACAGCTGGAACCCGCCCTACAAAGTCGGCCTCTATCATCCGCGCAATTATGGCACGTTCGCCCGCAAGATCAGGCGTTACGTCATCGAGGAGCAAGTAATCGGCATGGCCCGGGCGATTCACGCCGCTACCGCCTTGCCGGCCGGCATGCTCGGGCTCACCGACCGCGGTCGAATACAGCCGGGCTTCGCCGCGGACATTGTCGTTTTCGATCCGAAGCGCATCGCCGCTCCGGCTACGTACGAAAACCCCCACGAGTATTGCCAAGGCATTGAATACGTGCTGATCAATGGCGGTCTCGCTATCGACGACGGCGAATGCACAGGCCTCATGGCGGGCCGCCCGCTCCGGCATTTCGGCCGCCAATCACAATCAGTATCCTGCCGATGAGCAAGTCTGCCGCATAGCTGGCCAAACGTGCAACGCTGCGAACACTGATCCCCCGAACTACTACTGACCCCGCCGCGCCTGACCGATCAGGCTTAGAACGAGCCGCTCGACCGCCGAAGCCTGTTCCTCACGTAACGGCTCTGGCGTCCGCGACTCGGCGTCATCGTCCAGCAATCTGAGGATGTCAGGGTCGGCCGCTTCGAGCTGGTCGATACGCACCATGACCGCCTCAAGCGCAGCGAGCACCATGTACGCGGTGTCTTCGAAATCTGGATGCTCCTCCACGTAATTCTCCGCAGCACTGCCGGCCGGTTCGTGCCCGATCATAATGACGGCCGTTGTCCTGCCCTGTCCATCGGCGGTCCTGCTCATATCCCACAGCATCGACTGCGGCTCATCGTCATCCAACGCAATGGTCCCAGCGCAGTTCCGGGACAACCGGCCCTCCACAGTCTGCCGGAAATGCCGCATGAACTCCTCGCGGCGAGCATCGTCGACAAAAAGCTCACGGAGATGCCGCCCGACCACTTCATGCCGATCGCGATTCCAGAGCAACTCGGCCTCGACGTTAAACTCCATCACAATACCCTCGGGCGATGCACAAACGATCGGATTCGGTGCATCCGCAATCAGCGACTTGCGGTAGCAGTAATCATTCAGCAGATTGCGGAATATCTCCTGCTCCTGCGAAACGTGCCGAATACATCGCAGGATATCCTCCCAGACATGCTCGGTCTTCGTGAAGTACTCCTTCGCCCCGCGGCGAATAGCGACATCGCGCATCCGCGTATCCGTTGAATCGCTCAACACCAGGATGGGCACATCCGGCCGGCACTTGTGTATCCGCTCGATCGTCGCGGCGTCCTCATCGCTCCGCATCGGCAGGCGCAGGATGATATTGTCGAATGTGCTCTTGCGCAAACGCATGAGCGCTCCGGCGATTGTCTGAACCGGCTGCACCCGGCACGCAAAGCCCGGCGAAACTCGCGAAAGTACCTTCTGTATCGTCCTGCCCTCCGCACGATCCGTGCTGAACAGCAGGACATCTGTCGAATCGAGCTGCATGATTTCACCCCGCTCTCTCCTGCCGTTCCCTCGGCATGCGATAATGACGATGCGAAAGTCAACAAGCAGGGGCGACCTGTATACGTTCCTTGATCCTGCCGGCAAACAAACGTAAGCATCCGTCTTTCCACAGACCGCCGACAGTCGTCAATACACTGATTATTGTACCCTTGAGGACTGCCGGAGTAAACGACAAACTTATGGGACCTTGCTCGCCCCCGCCGCCTCATCCCGCTTCGCAGGACCCCCTTTGCCTTGCTGCGGCATGTGTCCGATAATAATACCGCCCAAAAGACGTGAAGCCGGCAGCAAGCTCAAAACCTCATCAATGCGCTGTCGCTGCAAACTCTCTCAGCTTGCGCAGCCCGCCCCAACGAGCCCGACTCCGCAAGATCGAGCGTCCGAGCAACCGGCGTACTTCGCCTATTTCACGGGCCGTAGTTCAAGCCCGCGCAGATTGATAGGACTCCAACTGCTCTGGACAGGCCGTATGCTAATCGAGTGCTTGCCCTTTTCGTTGATATGGACCCGCCCGATCCTGTAGGTCTTGAAGTTGTTGTAATCACCAGTATTCTGCGCGGTAACCCGCCATTTCTGATCACCCATACTGACCTCAAACTTGCTGCTGCTCGATGGACACGCGATCTCCGCGGTCACGTCGAACGTGCCGGGCTCGTCAATCTTGAACGCCCAGTCGATCCACGTATGCGAATCCGTCCAGTACCCCAGATTGGGCCGTCCGCCGATCGTTTCGATCTGAGCGGCACTGGCACCGTTCGGCGTATGAATCTCGGCAAGTATCGCAGGCAGACGCATCGTGCCGTCGGCGCTCTGTCGCGGCAGCGTTTTCTCGATGTCCAGCTCGCCCTCGACTTCCAGCACAACCACAGTGTCAATCTCATCAAGAGGCGCCGCGGGGACGTCTACGAGTACGCCCTCTTCCGCCGGCGTAGCAACCATCGTCTGGCTGGTAGCCAGAATATGAGCGCTGCGGACCTTGTTCCGAAGGCCCGGCACGACCAGCCTGCCGTCCTCAGGCCATTCGAATACGTGCAAATAGAGCGTTGCCCCGCCGTCGTGCAGCTTCTTCGTACAGCGTCCCCAAGCCAGTTTGGCAAACGGACTGGCCGTCGTCGCATAGATCGATTCGCCGTTGACTTCCATCCACTCGCCCACCTGCCTGAGCCTCTCGATACTCGGCTGAGGAATCTCGCCCAGCGACGTCGGACCAACATTCAGAAGGTAGTTGCCGCCCTTGCTCGCGATGTCGACGAGATTGCGAATCAGCGTCTGCGTCGGCTTCCAGTTGTCGTCGTAGCTCTTGTAGCCCCACGTTCCGTTCATGGTCATGCACGTTTCCCAGTCCCTGCCGGGCGTTCCGGTGGCCGGAATATGCTGCTCGGGCGTGCTCAGATCGCCGCCGTACCCGCCGCCAAGCCGGTTATTGGTAATAATGCCGGGCTGCAGATTGATCAGGGGCAACAGCATCTCAGCCCGTTCCCGGTTCATGCCTGTAGGCGTGTCCCACCACAGAACGCCGAGATTGCCGTAGTTGCTGAGTATCTCGCGGACCTGGGGCATCGCGATTTCGCGGATGTACTTGTCCATATCGCCGTCCTGGGCCTTGTCCCAGTGGCCGCCGGCTGCCGCTCCGCCCGGATGGCACCAGTCCTGCGCCTGAGAGTAGTAGAAGCCCAGCCGGATTCCGTGACGCCGGCACGTCTCCGCCAGCGGCTCGAGCAGATCCTTGCCGTACGGCGTAGCGTCGACGATGTCCCAGTCGGTCACTTTCGAATCGAACAGCGCGAAGCCGTCATGATGTTTGGATGTAATCACGATGTACTTCATCCCGGCTTCTTTGGCCAGACGCACCCACTTGTCCGGATCGTACTCGATGGGATTGAACTGCCTGGCGTACTTCTTGTACCGTGCAACCGGAATCTTCGCCCGATTCATGATCCATTCGCCGATCCCGCCGATACGCTTGCCTTCGTATGTCCCTGCGGGCACCGAATATACGCCCCAGTGAATAAACATGCCGAACCGCGCATCGCGCCACCATTTCATGCGCTCGTCGCGCTCCTCCGGCGTTTCATCGGCGTATGGATCGATCTTCACGACCTCCGGCTCGCCCTCGATATCCAGAACGATCGCTGTGGCAATCTTGTTTGCCATCCGGTCAGGAACCGAAATCGCAACAAAGGTCGCCTCGGCCTCGGTGCGCAAAGCCTTCTCGCTTCCCATCAGGCTTGCCCGCACAGGCTTGCTCGCAAGACCGGGCACAATAAGCGTTCCGTTCGCGGGCCAGTCGAAGACGTGCAGATAAAGCCGCGTATCGCCGTTGGCCAGCTTCCTCTGCGTACACCGCCCCCACGAAGGTTGGTCGAACGGACTTGCCTGCGTTCCATAGATGGAATCGCCATAGACGTCCATCCACCGGCCGATCTGCTCCAGCCTCTCCATCGATTCCTGCGGAAATGTCCCGTCGGCCTTTGGCCCGATATTCAGCAGGAAATTGCCGCCCTTCGACGCAATATCGATCAATTTGCGCACGAGGTCTTCGGTGCTCTTGAAGTTCTTGTCGTTCTTGTTCCACCCCCAGTGATTGTTCATCGTCATGCACGATTCCCAGTCCATCCCGGGGATGCCCTGATCGGGTATCTCCTGCTCGGGCGTGCCGAAGTCGCCTCGATACTCTCCCTCCTTCGTCAGGCCCTCCATGCCGCGCCGGCCTTTGTCCACGCGGTTGTTGATGATGATGTCGTTTTTGAGCCCGCGGACGTAACTGTACAGGTCCTTGCCCATCTCATGCGTCCAGGTCCCTTCCCATTCTCCGTCGAACCACATTACGCCCGGGTCGTACTTGGCCACCAACTCGCTCAATTGCTTCTTCATGTAGGTGATATAGCTGCTGAAATCCGCTCCTTCCGCCGGCCGGTCATTCTTCTCCCAGTCGCGCCTCGGCAGGTAGTCCGGATGGTGCCAGTCCATGATCGAATGGTAGAAGCACATCCTGATGCCGTGCTTTTCGCAGGCCTCGGTCAGTTCCTGGAGAATGTCTCTGCGAAATGGCGTGCTCATCACGTCGTAGTCGGTCTGCTTCGAATCCCACAGGCAGAAACCGTCGTGGTGCTTCGACGTAATAACGATGTACTTCATGCCCGCCCGTTTGGCCATTCGCACCCACTTGTCGGCGTCGAACCGGACGGGGTTGAACTGGTCGACGAACGTATCGTACTGCTCGATCGGGATCTTGGCGCTGTGCCGAATCCACTCTGCATGATTCGTATTGCCCTTCCACTCGCCTGCCGGAATCGCATAAAGCCCCCAGTGAATGAACATGCCGAACCGCGCATCGCGCCACCATTCCATACGCTCGTCCCGCTGCTCTCTGGTGTCTCCGTGCCGATCGCGGGCGGCCGCATTCACCTCAAAGGGAGTAAGGAGAAGAGCCGTCAGAATTAGGCCGGTCAGAAAGGCCAGGTGAGTTTTTGCCGGAATCAGTCTTACCATTGCAACAATCCTCCACAACTGGAGTGAAAAACGAATAACGAAAGCGCGTTGAATCAATTGCACAAATCACGATGACAGATTACAGAACAATGCCACGTCTGGTCAAGGCCGCAGTTCGCCGAGAGAGGCGCGCCATGTAACTGGCGGCAGAGGTCTGTATACGATACAATGGATTATCGTCGCGTCGCACAGCGGTATAAATAACGCAGATAATGGGACACCAATACCTTAACGGGGGGCCGGCCCCGCATGGAGATTATATGAGTAGATGCGCACCTTTTGTGATCGTTATGGCAATCGCTTCTGGACTCTGCGGACAAATCGAGCTGACGAACGATGAGGCCTTCGAGGTTCGTTCGCAGATCAGCTTTCGGGCACATCCTTTCGCACTGAAAGACGTCCGCCTGCTCGACGGGCCGTTTCGCCACGCAATGGATACGGACGGCCGGTATCTGCTCCAACTGGACCCCGACCGCCTGCTGAGTGGATTCCGCACCAAAGCGGGCCTCGAACCGAAGGGCCAAGTCTATGGCGGCTGGGAAAAGGAGACCATCGCCGGGCACTCCCTGGGCCACTATCTCAGTGCATGCAGTCTGATGTATGCCCAGACAGGCGACAGGCGGTTCAGAAAACGCGTCGATTACATCGTCGATGAGCTTGCGCTCTGTCAGAATGCCCATGGGGATGGCTACGTCGCGGCCTTTCCCCGCGGCCGAGAGATATTCGATGAAGTCCGGCGCGGCGATATCCGCACCAAAGGCTTCGATCTAAACGGCTGCTGGGTGCCTCTATACACGCTGCACAAGCAGATGGCCGGATTGCTGGACGCCCACCGACTGTGCGCCAGTCGCAAGGCGATAAATGTGGCCTCGAAACTGGCCGACTATCTGCACGACAAATTCGGCGGCCTCAGCGACGAGCAGATGCAGACGCTGCTGAACTGCGAGCACGGCGGCATAAACGAAGCACTGGCGAACCTCTACGCTGTCACGGGCAACCGGACGTACCTGAGGTTGTCGCAGAAGATATATCATAAGGCGGTGCTCGATCCGCTGGCGGCTCGACGGGATGAACTCGAGGGCAAACATGCCAACACGCAGGTGCCCAAGGTAATAGGTATGGCCCGGCTCGCCGAACTGACCGGTTCGACCAGGGCGCGAACGATCGCGGAGTTCTTCTGGCGGACCGTCGTCGCAAATCATACCTACGCCAACGGAGGCAACAGCGCGTGGGAGTACTTCGGTCCGCCTCGCAAGCTCAGCGATCGACTGGGCGACACCACCGAAACGTGCAACACATACAACATGCTCAAGCTGACACGGCACCTGTTCGCATGGACGGCCGACGCACGCTACGCCGATTATTACGAACGGGCGCTGTACAACCACATCCTTGCACACCAGCATCCGGAGACGGGCATGTTCGTGTATAAGGGATTTCTCGATCGCGGTACCGAGAAGCACTACAGCACACCCTTCGATTCGTTCTGGTGCTGCGTCGGCACGGGAATGGAGAACCACGCCAAATACGGCGAAAGCATTTACTTCCACCGCGACAGCACGCTCTACGTGAATCTGTTCATCGCATCAAAGGTCAATTTCCGGGACAGGGGGATATCCGTTATTCAGGAAACGACATACCCGAAGAGCGACAAAACGAAACTGACGATACAGTGTGCCGGGCCGGTCGACATGGCGATGAAAATCCGCCATCCGTACTGGGCGGTTGACGGACTCCAAATCGCAGTCAACGGGCGAAACGTCGAGGCCGGCAGCAAACCCGGCTCTTTCGCAACCGTCAGGAGGCGATGGAGCGATGGAGATGTCGTCGAAGTGAAGATGCCGATGAACATCCGGGTCGAGACAATGCCTGACAATCCGGACCGCCTCGCATTCATGTACGGCCCCGTGCTCCTCTGCGGCGATGTCGGTGACGGCGAGATTCCCGTGCTGGTGGCCGGGAATAAGGACGTGGTCGCTGGGGTGAAACCCGTGATTCCCGCCAATGGGACCGAAGCACGGCATCTGCGTTTTGTCACTGAAGGTCTGGGTAAGCCGCGAGACTTCCCGCTGGTTCCGCTGTATGAAATGCACGACAGGCGATATAATGTGTACTTCGATCGCTTCACGCCCGAGCAGTGGGCGGCCAGACAGGCCGAGCGCGCAGCCGAAGAAAGTCGCCGGCGGGAACTGGAGCGCCGTACTATCGACGTACTGCGCATCGGAGAGATGCAGCCCGAACGAGATCACAGCCTCGAGGGCGAGAATACCAGTGCCGGTTCGTTCAACGGCCGAAAGTGGCGTCACGCGTACAACGGCTGGTTTGCATTCGATATGAAGGTGCGGGCGAAAGGACCCGTTGAATTGATGGTGGAATACTGGGGCAGCGAAACCGGCCGAAGGCAGTTCGACATCCTGATCGAGGGCCGGAAAGTGGCGACCCAGAAGCTGCTCAATAACCAGCCGGGCGAGTTCTTCTTCGCGACATACGCAATACCCGAGGAACTGACTGAAGGCAAAGAGAAGGTAACGGTGAAGTTCCGGTCGCATCCGGGCTGTACGGCCGGCGGTGTGTTCGGATGCAGAACGGTTACCCCCGAGCATATGGAAGCAGACGGATGATACGAACACGCACCAAACAGATCGGTACGGCTGTAATCGGCCTTGTGATTCTCGTTGCTGCCGCGCGCGGCACCGAACGCATAGACGTCAAACGGCTGCTCGAAAAACGCTGGGATATGAGTTTCTTCCAGATCGCGCAGGAAATGCGGATGTACCACAGCGAACAATCGACCGATCAACGCGTGATCTGCCAATCCGATCGTGGGCCGGTGGACGTACTGCTCAGACGTACCGAGGCGATGTTAAAGGATATTGCCTCAATGCCTGGCGCTGCTGAATGGAAGCCGCTCGCTGACAAACTGTCCGAACTTAAGAGCAGAGCGAAGGACAAGCCGAAAGACAGAGCGCTTTTCAGAGAGATATGTGCTGTGCGGCGAAAGATTGCGATGTCCAATCCGCTGCTCGATTTCGAGAGCCTGATCTTCAACGGCAATGAATCGGCCAGTCCGATGTTTCACAGCCAGCACATGAGCTTCCTCACAAAAGCAGATCCCGGCAACAGCCTCTATCGAGTCGACGATTTCAAGAACGAGCGGACCGCGATTGTGGCGGATTTGCTCGAAAAGGCCCAAGTCACCAATGGTCGATTCAAGGGACAAACGTTGAGCAACAGGAATCCGAAATGGAACGGCAGGGCGGCCGTCATGACCCCCACACTTTCCTGGGACGGCACCGAATTGATGTTCGCCTGGAGTTCGTACGCAGGATCGCGTAACTGGAGTGGGCGCGGCAAGTTCGACCCCCCGTACATGTTCCGCATTTTCGCAATGGGGATCGACGGATCGAATCTTCGGATTCTGGCGGACCATGACGGACCGTATGACGATTACGACCCGCTGTACCTGCCCGGCGGCCGTCTTCTGTTCGTCTCCGACCGCCACAACGGAGGCCAGCGGTGCGGCAACGTCGCGGTATCGGGCAACATGTACACGATGGAACCGGACGGCGACGATCTCTATCGCATCAGTTGGCATGAGACCAACGAGCGGTGCCCGACGGTCGACTACAACGGCAAGATCGTGTACTCCCGCTGGGACTACATTGACAGGCACGCCTATTCGGCCCAGGGATTCTGGATGAGCTATCCCGACGGCACAGACCCGCGCTCCTATCATGGCAACTATACCGAGGACGACAAGCCGTTCCACCCAATCTCGGAATGCGACGTCATGCCCATTCCGGGTACGACCTCGAAGTACGTCGCCATCGAAACCGGACACCACAAATCGCATCTCGGAAACCTCGTCGTAATCGATCTGGCCCGCAGGGCCCGATACGAAGAGCAGATACGCCATTTCTGGCCGGGCTGGAATATGATGGGCGATAGCGGCCACTTCAAGGAAGACCAGCGGTACAAGCTCAGAAGGCGGATGTTCCGCACGCCGGTGCCGCTGAGCGAAGACTACGTTATTGTCTGCGAGTTCAGCGAGATACTGCTGGTAGATAAGTTCCGCAATGAGATACTCCTCTTTGACGCCGAACCGCTTTTCGATATCAAGGTCGCCTCGCCGATTCCGCTCAAAGCCAGGCCGGTTCCTCCGGCTATCCAGCCGCGTACATATCAGGGCAAACGCAGGGCCATGGCCCCGAAGGCAACGATAGCGGTTATGAATGTGTACGAATCGGATTTCGAGTGGCCTGAGAATACGCGAATCACGCACCTGCGGATATGTCAGATCATCGGCAGGCCCAAACTGCCCTGGGGCACCAAACGGAACGTACACATCGGATGGAGCGACGGGGCGCTGATCAAGCACGTCATCGGTACCGTGCCCGTCGAGCCGGACGGCAGTGCCTATTTCGAGGCGCCCATCGAGCGGGAGATATATTTCCAGGCGGTCGATGAGACCGGCATGGCTGTCCAGTCGATGCTGTCCGGCACGTGCGTGCATCCCGGCGAGCAACTGTCGTGCGTTGGTTGTCACGAGGACAAGTGGAAGACTCCGGATATCACACGAACGCCGATGGCCATGCAGCGTCCTCCTTCCCAGATTACTCCCGAGGTCGACGGCTCCTATCCGCTGACGTATCATCGTCTGGCCAAGCCCGTGTTTGAGGAGAACTGCCAGGGCTGTCACCGGGAAACGGGCAAGGGCATCCGTTTCGAGTACTGGGACACCAGCCGGATTGTGGAGGATAATTCGGGGGGCAAAGGCCCCGCCGTCGGCGATCTGGAGGACTACATCACGTATTACAATGCGGCCTACGACAAAGCCTACGCAGCGCACGAGGACAACGTCGGGCTCTTTCTCGGCAAGCCGGGAAATCCGCGTTCCCGCTCGATCGCCGGACAGATCGGCGCACGGGCGTGCATCCTGCTCAAATTCCTCGGCCCCCACCCTCAGGGCCTCGATATCGAACCCGACCCGCAGCACAGGGACGTGCAGCTCACGAGGGAGGAATTCCATCGCGTCACGCTCTGGCTGGACATGAACGCCAACGAGTTGGGCACGTACGAACTGACCGACGAGGCGTATGCGAAGCAACGCCGTGGCGAAGTCGTCTGGCCGGAATGGCCGGGCGGCTCCGGCGTCGATCCCGACAATCCCACCGGTGTCCAGCAGGTCCACCAGTCCGACGTCGCGGCGAGCGGCCCGCGCGCCGCGGCCGGCGACTGACACCCGTAAACCCCCTATTTTACAGGGGATACGAACCTATACCAACATTCCGCACTTTTCTCGAAAAGCTAATGCGCGCTTAACTCGGCTCTAACAGTCAAGGCGTACGCTACTACAGGTTTTACGGCCAAGCGGCGGCGTTTGCTGTGCGGCCGCTGTATGAACTGAAGCTTTCGGGCCGGATATCGGTCGCAGGATTGGGGGCAGCATTTCCGGTCATGCCGTATCGAGGCCCGTTTCAAGACTGTTTCAGGGCGCCAGGCAGGCGACCTCTGAGGTGAGCGTATGGAAACGAGATTCAACATATTCGAGATACTCCAAATCGCCGAGAAGGTGGAAAACGACGGCGGCCGGCTCTATGTCCAGAATGCCGACCGATTCGAATCCGCCGACCTGCGTAATACATGCTATCGTCTGGCCGACTGGAAAGGCCGGCACGCCAGGGCGCTGGCGCTGAAGCGCAAGTTGCACTCAAAGAAGACGGGCGAATTCGGCCGCTTCGATCCTGACGACTACGTGCTGTCCAATCCGCAGGTGATGGCCGCCCTGGCCATGACCGCGGCGCGGAAGGCGCGCTGCGGCCGACGGGCACTGACGGGCCGCGAAAACAAGGGCGATATTCTTCACAGCGCCATTCAGCGGGAGAAGGATGCAGTCGCATTTTATAACGGTCTAAAGGCATTCGCACAGGATCCCGCGAGCCAGTTGGCGATAGAGACGATAGTCGCAGAACAGTTGCGTTTGATCGGGATGCTCAACGACGCGTATGCTGAGGAGTCGGCGTATCCGCACAAGGTCACGGCGTAAGCGGGCCGGCCACGCGCATGGAGCGGCGATCGAGGCACGCACGGCAACGGATTCGCTGTCGTCGCCGTACATGCGGATTCGTCGATGATGCTTCCGAGGTCTCTCACCAGCCCAGGCAAGGTCACGCACATAACGATACTTTCTTTCACCCTGGTCACCGGGCATTGTGCATTCAGGCGTACGGTATCGGCTTCGGATCAAGCCAATCCACCAACTTCGGCTTGAGGGCCCAGGCGGTGAAGAAATTGCCGGCCGGGTTGTGATGCCCGATGTAGTAGCGGCGCACGTACTGATTGGCGTCCATCTTCAGTTGTTCGTACTCGGCCTTGAAAAGATCCCGCATGTCGATCACGGGATACGGCTTATCGCTGAGCCAGTCGACGAACGTCCGATCGAATTCCGGCTTTCCCGTAAGGGCTTTCCAGATATTCCCCCGGCCGAAGGAGAGGATCAGCATGAGCTTCTTGCCCTGCCGGCGCGCGAATTGTTCGGTCCAGGTGACGACATGCTTCGTTGCGTAGAGGGCCGCTTCAGTGTGCATCTTCTGAATCGCCCGCCCGGGTTCGAGAGAGAGGATCGCCTGATCGGTGACGCCGAACTGCGCGGCGACGTCCGGAGCGAGTTTGCGGGCAACCTCCTCATCGGCTCCGGCAGCAAGGGCAACCTTCAGCACCGGATCGTCTCTGAAGGTCCGCCAGACGAAGTCTTCGTCACACAACCGGTAGACGTCGGCGGGCCGAGGGCAGATATTCTCCACCTTTTCGCAGCGATCTTCAGCAATGTTCACGCGAAGGAACGGGAGCGTGTAGCCGCACGGCGTACGTCCGCCAAAGCGGATGGCCCGCCAGGAATCAATGTTGCGGTAATGGTCATCATCCCAGATGTTCAGGATGATATACGGGGCGGGGTTCTCTGCTTCGACGCGGAGCATCCTGCGGTAGGCCTGATAGACGCCATAGCCACCGACGCCGTAGTTGCGAATGGGTTCCCGGAGATGGGCGGCCAGGTATTCCTGCCAGGTTTCGCCGTCGCTGACCTGGTCGCAATGCGTGAAGCTGTCGCCGTAGGTATGAATGCGGGACGGCTTTTCGGGACAATTCACGACCTTTCGCGCGCCGTCAGGCTCGTAGTGGTAGAAGCCTTTGGAGCCATCGACACTTCTCGGCCTGACGGAATCACAGAGAGTCCAGCCCAGTTCGCTATCGTACACCCAGCCATTGTTGCGGCTTAATTTCTCGGGGCCCTGGACGCCCTTGAGAAAATCATCAACCTGTTGGCGGGTCGGCATCAGGCGTTTGAGAAACGCTCGGACGCGGCCTTGTTCGGCGGTCGTCCAGTCATTTGCGGCCTTTGTGTGTGCGGCGAATGCCATCGCGGCGCCGGCCATCTTCAGAAATGCACGTCTCTGCATACCGGACATGTCCTTACTCCTTCCTGCGCATGATCTCTATGGTTCATGAACGCGATTGTCCTGTTGTTTGCCGTATCTCGTCGGGTCTGGTACACCGGCATCAGCGAAGCCTTTCTTTCGGAGCGTGCAGGAGTCGCAGCGGCCGCAGGCCAGGTCGCTGGAGTCCGGGTCGTAGCAGCTATGGGTGAGGCCGTAATCGACGCCCAGTTCGGATCCCCTGCGGATAATCTGGGCCTTGGTCATTTCGATCAGCGGGGCTTCGATGCGTATGCGGCGGTCTTCGACGCCGGCTTTGGTTGCCAGATTGGCCATCTTCTCGAACGCTTCGATGAATTCGGGGCGGCAGTCGGGGTAGCCGCTGTAGTCGAGGTGGTTGACGCCTATGAAGATAGCTTCGGCTCCGATGACTTCCGCCCAGGCGAGGCCATAGGAGAGGAAGATCGTGTTGCGGGCCGGGACGTAGGTGGCCGGGATGTCCTGCATGTCCTGTTCAGCCCGGTCTTTGGGTACGTCGATGGCGGTGTCCGTGAGGGCCGAACCGCCCAGACGGCCGAGATCGATGTCGATGGTGCGATGCTCGACGACGGAGAGGCTCTCGGCGACGCTCCTTGCGGCCTGGAGCTCGCGGCTATGCCGCTGGCCGTACGAGAAGCTCAGGGCGTAGCACGTGTAGCCCCGCGAGCGGGCAATTGCCAGGGCCGTGGCGGAATCCAGGCCGCCACTAAGCAAGACTATGGCCTTCTTTGTCATGGTTACACACTCCACTGTCGAACCGTATTACACACAAATCCTCCCATCTGCCAACCAGCTTACACAGGCGATTGGCGAGACGCAACCTGCGAGTCTCCGGTTCTGCCGAAGATCCAGGGGCGCGGACCGGTTGTGTGAATCGATGGTGATTCGATTCTGTGGCTTCTGCAATTCTCCTGCCGGCGGGGTCCGAGCGGGCGGAGTTACTTTCGCAGGTGGCCAGGGAGCAGGGCAAGCTCCGTTTCCTTGTCCACGGCGGCCGGTGCGGCAGAGAATGGGGCGGTTTCGCTGGGTTTGTTTTGCATATTTGTCCAGCCGAAGGGGAGATCCCTCGACTCGTCCACTCGCTCGGGACGACACCCGAGTCGATGTAGAAGGGTGTCGATTGGGTTTGTTTTGCGGATTTGGCAAGGCGTGCTGCTCACGAGTGCCGGCGTTGCGACGCTGAGTCTGGATGCGGACGGCGCGGTCGAGCCGCCAGGAGAGGCTGATGATGCGTTCGGCGAGCATCTGCTCGCGGTGGGCGTCGTATACTTCCTGATCTTCGGTGCTCAAGACGATGTGCTGGGCGGTCAGGCCGTGTTTGGTGGCGTTCCGGGCGGATTTGGCCTTGCCTTCGGGGGTTCTGGGGCCGGTGGACTTCTGCGCGTTGCTGCGGTTGGCACGGATTTGAGCTTCTGTAGCCATGAGGGGTCCTCCAAATGGGCTGAATGTTGTCAGCTACCTGATTCAGGCGATCCGCGGCAGCCCAGTGCGACAAGCTGCATACACACCAATGTAGTTGGATAAATACTATATAACGGAAAGGCGGTTGAGTGCAAGGGAATATGGCAACAAAAGAAAAGAACTTGTCAGGCGTGAAATGAGGAAAGAGCGAGTTCGCAGCAATGCACGTTACATTTCACAGGTACCCAAATCCTGCACCCTAAGGGGTGTTTCGCGAGGGTTCTGAAATAGCTGCGATAATTTGGTCTCAAGGCAGATTTCGAGCGGGCAACTGTCGCACAGGGGCCATCCAGCGGCCCAATTAAAAAGGGCCGTAAGCGATGCTCACGGCCCCGAAGAAATCTCAATTGTAATGATTGTCCGTCAGAGCGTTTTGCGTCTTCGCATCCAACCGACGAGGCTGACGCCGAGGCTTGCAAGGAAAATGGCACTGGGGGCTGGAATCACAGTATGCCCAAAGCGGCCCGTGAAGTCTTCAGACGCGAACACGACGGGCGACCACATGTCTGGGGAGAAGGGGATTGGGTCGCCGTACTCCTTTTCCCAGAACATCATATTCGAATGCACGACCGGGTTTTGTACAATTTGGAGCCACCAGTCATTCTCGACCCAGGTACGAAGCTCGTCGAAGTCAACGTCACCATCACCACCGATGTCGGCTGCCAACAGGCTGTCGCTATCGAATGTGAGAGCGTCATCGAGCGCCATCGTGAACAAGCCCTGCTTTTCACCGGGGTAACCCCACGAAATCGCATTCTTGCCTTCTGGCGCAGCGGCAAAGAGAGCGATATTGCCCAGTTTTTCCAAGTCACCCTCGTCCATTGGATTACCGTCGCCCCAGAAGCCTCCGGAACCGCATGCGTCAAGGATCACCCACTTCTCTATATCATTCATCCCAAGCAGATATCTTGTTAGATCATCGTCCCACAGGTATTGTTCAAAGTCACTTGCTTGCAGCAACGCTTCGTCAGCAACGCTTGGCGGGCTTTCATTGGAGTACTCAGGGGATGTTGTTGCCCAATCCTTTCCTGTTCCGTGTGAACTTGCGTAGAAGATAAGCCGGTCACCCGCATGCATCTCAGCCTTCAATGCCGTCAACTTGGCTTCGATTGTATCTGCCGTTACGCCCCCCTCTGTCATGTCTGTTGTCAGAACCTCTCCTTGAAATCTATCACCAAAGACCCGCTCGAAAGCGAAATTCATCTTCCATGCATCGAGATCGAAACGTACACCTTCTGTTTCGTCCTCGCTTCCGATGAACAAACCGTAGATACTAGGTTCGCTTGGTTCAATAGCACCCTTAGTCAGACGAATGTTGTCAAAGCGAACCTCCGCAAATTCGTCTGGATTATTGAAGTGTATCAGTCCTGGATTGTATCCAATAGGATCATTGCCCACACCGAGGTTGACCATACGACTTGAGAAACCTTGCTGGCTCCTCAGGCTTGCGGAACCACTTCTTAGTACCTCCCCCGATTCTCTTTCTGAAACGGCCCATTGAAATGAGTTTTGGATCGGATCATATCCAAGCATGTTGCGATACCATTTATCACACTGAAAATATGAGCCTCCGCCTGCACCGGAACCAAAACCTGCATTCAGACCGCTTGAATCAATAGCCTGTACTCCATATCGACTTGAAGGTGGCATGGGAGTGCCGCCTGCTCCCATATATAGATTCAGTGTGCTTTCTGGGATTATGGATGGGAGGTAGATGTAGGTTACCTTTTCAATTAGCAGGTCTGGTGACATAAGGCCGAAATGCGATCTACTTCCGACTCCTGCGCCAAGGAATTTCTGATCCCACTGAAGCTGGAATGGTTGCGATGTGTCCAGAGGGACAGGAGTATAAGCATACCGATTCGGCGTGTAGTCCGGGCGCCCGTTTATAAAACGTGCGAAATAAGTCTCTGTGTCGGTATCCCAATAGAAGTTCTCTGGCTGATCAGTTATCCAGCCGGGGTCTGAAGAGAAGTCCTGTTCATAGAGGAGTGTTTGGGCCTTAGATGTCCCGACCAACAAGAGCAGAGAGAGCATCCAGTTAAACGGGTGCCTGGCGACAAGATATCTTACACTGTGCATTCCGATCCTTCCTCCAAAGGAATGACCACCCACTATTTGGTCAAAGAGCCGAATCAAGCACACATCTCACCGATAATTCTAAGACCGCCCGGTCCAAAGAGTCAAATACAATTCCGATTTGCGCGAAGAATACTTCTGGAACCCGTAGAACTACGGAGAAAAAAGTCTGCCGAGGGCCGGGAATATACCCAAATACCCGTAATCTCCACGGGGGGCATGAAAAGAGCCCGCCGGGTGCGGAGTTCTGTGTCGAAGCATTACAGCGTGCTTTGCGTTCAGCGAAGCCGGAGATCATCAATACGGACCAGGGCTGTCAGTTTACTTCGCGGGGTTGGACGCATTTGCTGGAGCGTTAGGGTGTGGCGATCAGTATGGACGGCAAGGGGCGGGTGTTTGACAATATCTTGTCGAGCGTTTATGGCGGACGGTGAAGGTCGAAAACGTGTATCTGCACGACTACGAGACCCCGGCTGAGGCCCGGCTTGGTCTGGGCAGGTATTTTGAGTTTTATAACTTTGATCGGCCGCATCAGGCTCTGGGCTACCGGACCCCGGCCGAGGTATATGGAGATGCCGGCGCTTCTCCGGTCGCCCTCCGGGCTCCCTGCGAAACGCCAGCCTCAAAGACGGTGACGAATCCACCTAAGAAATCGACAATTATGGTATAGACAATGGGGAGGGGTACATATGCGGTTGCCAGTCGCTATGTGCGTACCAAGACTGCTGCCGCCTTGATTCTCCCACTTGGTGTATATCGTCGGACGGTTACCGTATTACATGCGGGACCCGCCCGGGGTATACCTCTGGATTCTGCCCGCGATATGTGTGATAATCTGCCTATCGCTCTTATCTGGAACAACCAATCATTTCCCTTGGAGCCCGGGCCATGAACAAGACAACTGTATCAGCGGTTCTGATTACTCTCGCCGTGCTGCCCCTCGTGACGGTCTGCGCAAAGACGTACCATCTCTACTACCTCGGCGGCCAGTCCAATATGGATGGCTACGGCTACGTCGAGCAGTTGCCGTCGCAACTCAAAGGGCCCGTCGAAGACGTTATGATCTTCCACGGCAACCCCGCCCCGGACGGCACGCCTGGCGGGCAGGGCGTATGGACCGAACTTCGCCCGGGCCACGGTGCAGGCTATGAATCCGACGGCCGGACCGTAAGTCGGTCCGATCGCTTCGGCGTCGAACTGACCTTCGCCCGCACCCTCCGCAAACTCCGACCGCAAGCCAATATCGCTGTCATCAAGTACTCCCGCGGGGGCACCTCGATAGATCAGGATGCGGCGGGGCGGTTCGGATGCTGGGATCCCGACTACACGCTAAACGGCGGCGTGAACCAGTACGACAGCTTCCTCGCCACACTGCGGAATGCCGCCGGCGTGCTCGATATCGACGGTGATGGATCGCGGGACACGCTGATCCCCGCCGGCATCGTGTGGATGCAGGGCGAAAGCGACGCGGCCTATACCGAACCAATCGCCCGCCGATATCGGTCGCACCTCACACGCCTGATGAACCTCATCCGAGCGGCACTGCGGGTGGATGATCTGCCCGTCGTAATCGGCCGGATATCCGACTCGGGCCGCGATGAAGAGGAAAACGACGGCAAAGTCTGGAATTACGGCCACATTGTCCGCGCCGCCCAGGAGGCTTTCGTCCGGGCCGACACAAGCGCCGCCCTCGTCACCACCACCGACAACTACGATTACTCCGACAAATGGCACTACGACACCGAAGGCTATATCGATCTCGGCGCCCAATTCGCCAAAGCAATGCACCGCCTTGCTCCGGCCCCATCCGACGCAAAGCAATCCGTGCCCGCCGCCCTGAAGACGGGCGATTTTCATTGGCGGACCGGCCCGCCGCTTGTCGAGCCCGTGGATTTCGCCGACGATACGACGTACTCGATCAAGGATCCCTCCATCGTCCGCTGTCACGATAGATGGCACCTCTTCTGCACGATCCGCGGCAAAGAGCGAAGCCACGCCGTCGTATATCTGACATTTAAAGACTGGGGCCAGGCTGCCGGTGCAAAGCAGCACCTGCTCAAACTCCATCCGGGCTATTACTGTGCCCCGCAGGTATTCTACTTCACGCCCCACAACAAGTGGTACATGATCTGCCAGGCCGCCGATGAATCCTGGGGCGATCCGCCGTATCGACCCGCCTTCTCCACATCACCCGACATCGCCGAACCCGATGCCTGGTCGCCGCTGCAGCCGATGTTCGACGGCAAACCCGACGGCCCCAAAGCCTGGCTCGACTTCTGGGTCATCTGCGACGACGCCCGCGCATACTTGTTCTTCACGAGCCTGGATGGCCGTATGTGGCGCAGCCAGACCGCGCCGGCCGACTTCCCCCTCGGTTGGTCCCGGCCGGTCGTTGCCCTGCAGGCCGATGTCTTCGAAGCGAGTCATACATATTCCGTCCAGGGATTGCCATACAACTATCTCACCATCATCGAAGCCCAGCACGGCCACGGTTGGCGCTACTACAAGGCGTACACCGCCGACCGTCTCGACGGCAAATGGACGCCGCTGGCCGGCGACAGAGAGAACTCCTTCGCCTCCATGAAGAACGTCCGCCAAACGGCCGCTCGCTGGACCGACTCCATCAGCCACGGCGAACTGATCCGCAGCGGCTTCGACGAAAGACTGAAAGTGGACCCCGCGAACCTCAGGATGCTCTTCCAGGGCGTCTCCGATGAGCGTCGCGGGGGCAAAAGCTACGGCCGGATTCCATGGAGGCTCGGCTTGCTTGTGCCGCAGCAGCAGTAGCGAATCACCATTCCCGTGCATTGTACGCGATGATTTCTCCGCACCCCTGAAGATCTCCGCGCGACCGGCCGAAATGTCCATTCGTCCGACGCCGGGGCCGTTCTTATCAGATGCCGCCCGCACCGCATTGCACCGATTCTCCGGCGTCATTCTTGGAGATGCTCCCATCGTTACGTATGCTTAAGATGGAAACAGCAATGAGAAGGCGCGGTTGGAGAGAAAGTATTTGCGGGAAGAACAGAAGTCGTCGGAAAGACACTGACTCCTGGAAGAGGACAAGCAATGATGGGTTCAATGAGCCGGGTGGGCTCTGCGCAGTTCCACAACTGGAATTGTGCGGATACGACTCCGCCTGCGGACAGAACAACACAGTGCGATCAACAACGGGTCCGACCATCCAAGAACGAGCAACAACCACCGAACGACGCCATTGAAATACTGACGGACCACAACGCCACGCGAGCCGCTTTGATACGCAGATTCCTCGGCGTCGGCCGTGCAGGACTGCCTGTCGAGACCGTCCGGCCGGATGCTGCGGATCATGTGGAGACCCCGCATGAGGGCGTACTGGCCGCCGTACGAAGGATCGTTCGCGAACTCGTCGAAGCAATGCTCAAAGGCGAGTACGAACAGAACGCCCAACTGCCGCGACGGGAGATGCTCCGTCTGGTGCTCGCAGAGGACCCCGCCGCCGAAGTGCCGATGGGCAATGAAATCTTCCTCTCGGCCGGGGCCCGCATCGCGGCGTTTTGTGCCGGCCTTATCAAAAAAGACACGACCAAAGCCCTGCAGTCCCATCGCCTCTCCACGGATCTGAACGTCCGCATGTAGCTTGGCTCCACGCCAGACACCATGCCCGCGCCACAACCCTGCGCCGCCTGCATACGGCGCCATGCCTTGACGATGCCGGCAGGGCGCTACTTGCGCGCCGCCTCTTCGGCCTCCTGACGCCGCCTGCTGATAATCTCCTCGGCCAGCTTCGCGGGCACCTGCGCATACCGTGACATCTCCATCGAGAACGTCGCCATCCCCTTGCTCAGTCCCCGAACCACCGTCGCATACCCGAACATGTTCGCCAGCGGCACCTCCGCCCGCACGACCGTATAATTCTCCTTCGCCTCGGTCTCCAGAATGATCCCGCGCCGCGAGTTCAAATCCCCCACAATCGCTCCCTGAAACTCGCTCGGCATCTCCACCTCGACCGCCATGATCGGTTCCTGCAGGCACGGCCGCGACTGCCGAAACGCCTCGACAAACGCATCCCTCCCCGCAATCCGAAACGCCATCTCGCTCGAGTCCACCGCATGGTGCGATCCGTCGTCCAGACACATCTTGCACCCGACGATCTCATAGCCCGCAACCGGCCCCTTCTTCATCGCTTCCTGGAACCCCTTGTTCACCGCCGGAATATAGTCGCTCGGAATCCGCCCGCCCGTGACATTGTCCTCGAACTCGTACGTCCCCTCGGCCTCGCTCGCCAGCGGAATCAGCCGCCCGATCACGTGCGCGAACTGCCCCGAGCCGCCCGTCTGCTTCTTGCGCCGATAGTTGAAGCTCGTCTCCTTCGTCGGCGCCTCGCGATAGCTCACGTTCGGCACGCCCACCTGCACGTTCGCCTTGAACTCGCGCCGAATCCGCTCGATATACACGTCCAGATGCAGCTCGCCCATCCCCGCCACGACCGTTTCGCCCGTCTCCGGATCGCTCGATACGCGGAACGTCGGGTCCTCTTTCATGAACCGGTTCAGCGCCTTGGCCATCCGCTCCTGATCGGCCGAACTGGCCGGCGTAATCGAAAGACTGATCACCGGATCCGCCACGAAAATGCTCTCCAGCGAATAGTTCGCCCCCTCGCCGCAGATCGTATCGCCGCTCGCGCAATCCACCGCCACCAGCGCCACGATATCGCCCGGCCCCGCCTCGGTCACGTCCTCGCGGTCGTTCGCGTGCATCCGCACAATCCGCCCGATCCGCACCTTCCGGCCCGTCCGAACGTTCCCGTACTGAGCCCCCTTGACGATCCGCCCCTGATACACCCGCACGTAGCTCAACTGCCCGAACGACTCGTCCGCAATCTTGAACACCATCGCCACCAGCGGCGCATCCGGATCGCTCGCCAGCGGCGTCTCCGTACCCTCGTTATCGTGATCCCGTGCAAAGCTCGACCGGTCCATCGGACTCGGCAGATAATCGCACGCCGCATCCATCAAAGGCTGCACGCCCCGATTCTTGAACGCCGATCCCATCATCATCGGCACGATCTCGCGATTGATCGTCGCGTCGCGAATGATTCGCCGAATCAACTGCTCGTCCACCTGCTGCTCCTCCAGCAGCATCTCCAGCAGACAGTCGTTGTACATGCTCAGCGTCTCGAGCATCTCTTCCCGCGCCGCCGTCGCCTGCTCCTGGTACGCCTCCGGAATCGCCCCGCGATGCACCTTCTCGCCGCCGGCGCCCTCGAACGTCACCGCCTCCATGCTCACCAGGTCGATCACGCCCGCAAACCCCTCGCCGATGCCCATATTGAGCTGAATCGGCAGGACCTTCAGCCCCAGCTTCTCTTCCATCTCGCGCCGCACACGCACCGGATCGGCCCCCACGCGGTCCATCTTGTTGACGAACGCAATCCGCGGCACCTCGTACCGCTTCATCTGCCGATCGACCGTAACGGACTGGCTCTGCACGCCGCCGACCGCACACAGCACCATCACCGCGCCGTCCAGCACCCGCAGCGACCGCTCGACCTCGACCGTGAAATCCACGTGCCCCGGCGTATCGATCAGGTTCATGCTCCGCCCCTTCCAGTTCACCTGCGTCGCCGCCGACGTAATCGTGATCCCGCGCTCGCGCTCAAGCTCCATATAGTCCATCGTCGCGCCGCCCTTATCGTCGTGCACCTCCTGCATGCGATGAATACGGCCCGCGTAGTACAAAATGCGCTCGCTCAGGGTCGTCTTGCCCGAGTCGATATGCGCCGAAATACCGATGTTTCGAATGTTACGAATACTTTCCATATATCCTCAAGCCAGTTCAATCTTCCACGTGTCCTGCTCTGCACGCCTGTACCCCTCTTGCTTCCGCCCCGGCATCCGCCGACCGAACCGGCCGGTACGGATACCCCGAGGCTGCTGCGATCGTGGGTAAGTGGCGTACACTATCCCCCCTCCAGCCAAAATCGGGGAAAACCATAATTATATGCCTATACGGTCGATAACGCAAGGATTGTTTGCCGCTTTTTCCAAAAAAAACGCAAATCTAACCGCTTGCTCGGCTGTTTTTAGCGCCGCAGCCTCTCCGCCCGCCGGACCGGCCGCCGCGGCGTTATTCCTCGCGCACCTGCTCCAGCAGCGTCTCGGCCTCCAGCCGCACCGTATAATCCGGATTCGCATACGCATACCGAATCACCCCGTCCGCACCCACAAGAAACACCGCCGGCACCGGCAGCAGATGATGGTCCCGCCCCGAAGCCTCCTCCAGATCGATCCCGTACCCCGCATACTTCTCCAGCGTCTCGGCGTCCACCTCGAACGCCAGCCCGTACGCCTTGGCCGCCGCCATCGAACTGTCCGAAAGCAGCGTGAAATCGACCTCCACGTCGCTCCTGCTCTCCCGCAGCTTCTCCGGCCGATCCGGACTGATCGCCACGATCTGCCAACCCGCATCGACAATCGCCTGCTCCGTGCCCGAAAGCTGGGCCAGTTGCGCCGTGCAGTAGCGGCACCATCCGCCCCGATAGAATACCAGCACCGTCGGCTCGCCCCCCAGCACATCCGCCAGCTCTACCGCCTCGCCCTCGGCCGTCCGCAACCTTGCGCTCGGCGCAGTATCTCCCGCCTCCAGCGGCTCGGCCTCTTCCGCCGACGCCGCCACCTTGCCATTTTGCTGCTCGCTCTGCCCCTGCCGGCTGCCCGCCGTCTCCGCTCCCTGCTCCTTGCAGCCGCCGAGCATTACCACCGCCGCCGTCAATACCGCCGCCGCTGTCCATTTCAACCGTTCCATAATGGAATCCTTCCGTCCGTATACCTGTTTCTGTCCGGCCGGCTGTCCGCCCGACCGCATTCCCCGCCCCCATCATTCCTACCACCCGAACACGCCACCGGTTCGCCGCCGGTTGCCTGCTGAACACCGTGTGCCAGAGGCAGCAGTTCCCACCGAATGTGGCCCATCGCGACATAAGTGCGCCACAGGTATCGGGGGGAATGTGAGGGTAATAGCGGCGACAGACCTCCTATTTTCGCATTGGCTTTGTTTTTCATAGCTTGAATTGACGCGGCAGCGTGAACTGAGGTATTGAAGGGCGACGCCAGAACGCTCGTAAGGTGAAGTTGGGTAAATGGGTAAGGACGCAAAAGAGTTCTGCGTATTCCCACATTGATATTGGCTTTGTTTTGCATATTCGGGTCCTACATCGAGTCGCGTGTGGGGGTATGGGCAAAGGTGTCGAGGTGTCGTGATGTTCCCCGTTTTTGCATTGGGTTTGTTTCCTCAAAATCGTACACTTGTTGCAAGTCACTGGACTGGAATACCCCATGGCACTGAGTCGGAAATGGAGCGGTTGGTGGCAAGGCGTTGGAGAATGTGGTACGATTATTGTTCATTAGCTCTAAGCGTGGTCTACAATATTATACTGTCTGTTATATGGATATGATACCACAGGGTGCGGGCTAAAGTCAAGGCCTTTCTTGTCGGTCATGGCCGCCAAAAAAGTGAAATAGTATGTAGACGGCGAGGATTTTTTGGCAAAAGTATTGGCGGGAAGTGTTTTTTAGGTAAAATATAGGGTAAGCGTCATAGGGCTGTCTATATGTCTGCTACGCGTACTCAGACTTACTACATATGCTGGTGAGGTGGTTGCTCTATGGGACTATCATCGAGGGATTAGCAGCGGTTCTATGCAGCGGCGACGACCTATGGTGCGGACTTAGCATGGAGATGAGGCTAATGATCGCTGTTAGCTCAGGGAGGTCATGAAACCATGGCATTCTACCGACAGAACAAGATAAAGCACGCCCTTGAGGTGTTCTGCCCGTCGGCACCAGTAACTAATCCGAAGAGATTCGTTGGAAGAGAGGAGGAATGTCTTCAGTTTCGCAGGGCGATTTTGGCTCCTGGTAGACATGTCGTGCTTTTTGGAGGACGAGGAGTTGGTAAGACCTCGACAATGAAATTGGTGACGAGTTTGCTAAAGAAGGCCAATGGGTATGAGGTAATCGAATATGTATGCGGAGAGAGAGACGACTACTTTAGCATTGGATACAAACTGCTTCTGGGATTGGGGGAAAATCACAGTAGAAAACGAACTGAATCTTATGAGCAGACCCTCGGTGCCGGTGCGAGCGCCTATTTCGCGAGAGGGAGTGCAAGGGCAACAAGGAAGCGACAAGAGGAAGTTGTCCAGATACTTACTACGGGGAGCAAGGTTTATTGAACACTGTCATGTTGCTGCATAACGCAC
>CAZGMJ010000049.1:0-40562 GCA_964526785.1 uncultured Pirellulales bacterium | reverse complement strand
TGCATCTTGTCAATCCTGTCAAAACAAAACACCCCAATCGCGGCCCTTGGCCGCGGCCGCATCCTGTCACACAAAGCCCCAAAACTTTTTGCATCAATTCCCGATTTTCCCCGAACATTTCACCCCCGGCACACGTCTATATGTATTGTAGTCATCTAACTACACCGAAGGAGCCCAATGCAGCCATTGGAGGATCAGCAATGCCCGCCCAATACCCGCACCGGTTAGCCCGCAAGCGTGATATGCCATCACAGCGGACACCCGGCCAACCGAACTCATTCTCTGCGTACTCTGTGCCCTCTGTGCTCGCCCCCCTCTACTGGGAATCTTTCTGTGTCCTCTGTGTTCTCTGTGGCCGAACATCCATCGGAGATCCCTCACTGCATCAATGTGTTTTCGAAAAAACATCGAAGATCCCGATGCATCGGGAAACCCAATGCTTGTCCCGGCCCCGAGCCGGGATCTCAACCATTAGCAAAAGGAACCGACAGGTGCGAACCCGCGCCGGAACCCAAATATGCAAAACAAAGCCAAATACAAAATGGAGAAACCACCGCGCCCGCACACACTTACCCATCTTCCGTCCGCGACATCCCCGGGCGTCAGTCTTCCCTTGATGCCTTGGTGCCTCGACCCCTTGGCCCCTTTTCGAAAAAACAAACCCAATCGACACCCCTCTACATCGACTCGGGTGTCGTCCCGAGCGAGTGGAACGAGTCGAGGGATCTCCCCTTCGCTTGGACAAATATGAAAAACAAAGCCAAATACAAAATGGAGAAACCACCGTGCCCGCACACACTTACCCATCTTCCGTCCCCGACCTCCCCGGGCGTCAGTCTTCCCTTGATGCCTTGGTGCCTTGCCCCTTTTCGAAAAAACGAAGCCAATAGTAAAATGGGCAGCTTTTTGGCCCGATTTCATTGTGTCGCCCCGCCTGGCGCGGTACAATATTCTCCGTCGGGCGCCGGCCCGCAAACATACGGAAACAGCCTATGGAAGGTGCAACCCGGAAACGCGCACTGAAACCGAACCGACACGTGGCCCGCGCGAGAGCCATCGTGAGAAAAAGGAGGCAATAGCCATGAAGCTGTCGAGAGCCTTCACCCTGATCGAACTGCTCGTCGTCATCGCCGTAATTGCCGTGCTGATGGCCATCCTGATGCCGGCCCTGAATCTCGCCAGGGAACAGGGCCGCAAAGTCGTCTGCTCGAATAATCTCCACAGCCTGGCCGTCGCAAACCAGCTCTACGCGGCCAACAATGACGACTGGGCCGTCCCCTGTCGCTATCTCTCGGCCGAAACCGGAAACTTCATCTGGACCACCAACAGCACGTTCCGCCGCTATATCGGCTACGAAGGCGCCGAGGAGAGCATCGACCTGCCCGACGTCCAGACCCCCAAAAAGTACAAGTGCCCCAGCGACACTCAGGAGGCCTGGCAGCACGCATGGGACGTCGAGAGCGGCAATCAGAGCGGTACGCTCGTCAGCTATGGCTACAACATCGAGGACTGGTTCCCATCGGTGGGCCAGGCGTCATGGAGCAGCACGATGGACAAGTCGATCATAGGCTACAAGCTCTCCACCATCCAGCAGCCGGCCGAGAAACTGCACTTCAATGAAGGCCACGACTGGTGGAGCAAATGGAAGGGCGCCAACTACATCGACGGCTGGGACGTGCTCGGACAGGAAGGCAGCGTCAACCAGTACAAGAGCGCCGGCTGCGGCGGCCCCACCATGTACCGACACAACGAATCCGCCAACCTCGCCTTCTACGACGGCCACGTCGAGACCATGCACAAGACCAAGGTCTATATACCCGAACACGCCGAGCAGAAGCCCTACCAGCCGGGCATGTGGGTCGTCAAAGAAGACGTCTGGCAGGAAAACGGGGGCGGCCGGTAAGCTGCTCCATCCGCAGATGCACAGCCCCTTTCGGGTGGTGTGGGGAGGAAGAATCCGGGGCTGTGATCTGCAAGCGGCCGCATACGCTCTGTCGTCGCCGCGGTATCGTGCAGCATGGATATTGTGTCAGTATGAAGAAACGCGGTGTTTCATGTTAATATGAGCAAAAAGCCCCCGCGGCAGCAGAGCAGAGGAGGAAGTGGCCGCAGGAGCATCTGTTGGAGGAACGTCATACTGACGCCATTGTTTTAGGAGGGTATTAGCATACGCTTTGTTTGTTGTTACGCCGGAAAAAGCTCCCGCGGCGGGAATGAAGAGGCAAAAAGGGAAAGTGAGGTAGCCGCAGGAGCGTGCTCAGGCAATGGAATTGCACTGCGGTAGCATCGCACAGGGATGTTTTGCCACCGTGAAGAAACGTTGTGTTTTGTGTTAACTGTGGCCGGAAAACGGGCGATTTCCCTTGATTACAGCCCGCCTTGCAGATCGTCGGGCTGGAATTGAGCCATTTGCAGGATGCGGGCGGGTTCTTCAGGCATGGCGGTACGTGCCGACAGATACGCCGCCTCGATGACGGCCATGTTCCGGAGATTCTGGCGGCCGCCGCTCACCAGCTTGTGCTCCTCCGGATTCGAAACGCTCAGAGCGAAGCTCTCGAGCATGTCGCGAACGCACGCAGCGCGTTCGGCGGCCCCGGCCAGTTGACGGCTGTCCCTTCGGCCCTCGACCGAACGGGTCAGAGTGCACGCATCGTCGACGGTAAGCGTCTTCTGAGGACCGTAGACCTTCAGGAACATGCGGTTGTGCCCCGCTCCTTTACGCCGCGAGGCGACAACGTTGGCAATCAGCGTATCGCTGAACCGCATCGTCACAACCGCCGTGTCTTCGGTCACGTAGAGGCGCTGCTGCTTGTCATGGGCCTGGCTGGCGGTCAGAGCGTAAACCTGCTGGGGAAGCGGCAGATTCGATACGATCTGGTCGATAACTTCGTAACATTGGTGCAGCAGTACGCCGCCGCCGGCCAGTTTCGGATCGCTCTGCCAAGGATTGATCGGCTCGTCCGTCACCCAGCAATGGGCTTCAATGAGGAATGCCCCTTCCATCTCGCCCGATGCGAAGGCGTCGCGGGCCGCCTGCCACTTGGGCGCGAAACGCCCGGGGTTGCCCACGGCCAGCTGCACCCGCTCGCCGGCGGCCAGACGCACCAGTTCGGCCGCCTCTTCAAAATTGCGGGCAAACGGCGCCGGCTTGAGAATGTTGAACTTCTGCTCCATGGCCGTGCGAAGGTACTCGTCACACATGTGAATTGGGGCCGCCACCAGCAGACAGTCGATATGGCCGCGAACCAGGAGCTGGCGATAGTCATCGTACACTTCGCACTGGTGTTGGGCGCCGAGTTTCTCAAGAAGGCCGGGATCCTTGCCCGCTACGGCACAAATCCGGAAGTGGTCGAGCTGATCGGCCGCGTCGAGCAACTCTCGACCGGCTTCGTTGAGCCCCAGTACAGCGGTTTCGAGACTGATATCCGCCATCTCGTTTTGCCCCCGTTTACTCCGTTCAGCCGGAGGATATGCAGGCTTTAGAGAATACCCTTGTTATCGTCTTCGGTCTTGTTGGCCATCGAGTAGCCGTCGTCCTGACGTGTGTGGTTGACCCGGAGCTTCTGCTCGTACAAACGCATGACGTCATCCGCGTTGAGCCCGACGCATTGAGCGAGACTCATCCAGAAGAACAGCATGTCGATCACTTCGACGCGTGCGTTCTGAAGATCGTGGAGCATAAAGCGCTTTCCCTGGCCGGCTTCCTTGCACCAGTGCTTCCAGAACGTGCAATCTCGCAGTTCCTCCAGTTCGTTGCTCATTGCAGCGATGTAGTTGTTGAGCCAGATACCCGCGGTCTGCGGATCGAAGTTCTCACGCAGCGCGTCGGGATCGAAACCAGTACGCTTGTTAAGTTCGGCCTGTTTGCGAAAGAGCTCTTTCAGCATAATCACCCCTGTTCCATCGGTTGCGGCTATCGTCCGTTTTCCTTGTTCGGGATAATGAAATGCTCGGGCACGGGGAACTGCGAGCACAGCAGCAGAACGTCTTTGCCGACCTGCTCGATGGCGGTCTCGTTGTCGATGTTCTCGGCGACCCTGTTCATGAACGTAGCGATCTGCTGGGCTTCGGCCTCCTTCATACCGCGGGTGGTCATGGCGGGCGTACCGATCCGCAGGCCGCTGGGGTTAAACGGCGGGGCCGGATCATTCGGAATCGTGTTGTAGTTGGCGACGAGCCGTGCACGGTCGAGGGCCTTGGCGAACTTCTTGCCCGGGATGCCCTTGTTGCGCAGGTCGATTAGAATCAGATGATTGTCCGTACCGCCTGAGACCAGGTCGAAGCCGTATTCGAGCAGTTTCTCGGCCAGGGCGCGGGCGTTCTTGACTATCTGCTCGGCATAGGCGACGAACTCGGGCGTATCGGCCTCGGCCATGGCAACGGCTATCGATGTCAGCGTGTGCATGTGCGGTCCGCCCTGCAGCCCCGGGAAGACAGCCTTGTCCACGGCTTTGGCGTGCTCTTCCTTGCACAAGAGCATACCCCCTCGCGGCCCGCGCAGTGTCTTGTGGGTGGTTGTCGAGACGACGTCCGCATACGGGACGGGGCTCTTATGAATGCCGGCCACTACCAGGCCCGCTATATGGGCGATATCGCTCAAGTGTCGGGCACCGACGTTCTTGGCGATCTGGCCGAAGATATCGAAATCGATCTGGCGGGGATAGGCGGTCGCACCGGAGATGATGACCTTCGGCTTGTGCTTTTTCGCAAGATCTTCGATGGCGTCGTAGTCGAATCGACCCGTATCGGGATTCACCGAATACTGCACCGAGTTAAAGACTTTTCCGGTCACGCTGACTTTCCAGCCGTGCGTGAGATGCCCGCCGTGCGGCAGCGCGAGCCCCATGATCGTATCGCCCGGTTCGGCCAGCGAGAAGTACGCGGCAAGGTTTGCCACCGAGCCCGAATACGGCTGCACATTGGCGTGGTCGGCCTTGAAGAGCTTCTTCGCACGCTCCTGAGCCAGTTTCTCGATCAAGTCCGTTACCTGCTGGCCCTCGTAGTACCGTTTGCCCGGATAGCCCTCTGCGTACTTATTGGTCAGGCAACTGCCACTAGCCACCATGACGGCTCTTGAGACGTAGTTTTCCGATGGAATAAGGCGGATTGAGCCGCTCTGGCGAGCCGCTTCCTGGCGTATAAGTTCGTATATCTGAGGGTCGTACTGCTCAAGAGCTGTTCTCATGTCAATTGCTCCACTGGACGTTTGTTCCGTGTACTCGTTTGGGATTCAATTTGCGTCGGAGGACGCCAAATCCGGTTTATAACACAGCGAGGAGCGTCCGACAAGCATTTATTGATTGACAAATGTCTCCTTCTGCGATTAGGATAGAGCGTTCGTATGAACGAAACGGCGGCATATCCCAATGCGGTCCATGCCGTGGGATTATTATGAAGCATGCTGCGTGGATTTGCGCATTGGCGGCATCTGGTGCGGCGGCAGCATGGGAAAACCCACGAGCGACCAGAAATTTGGTTGGATCAGGTACGTGCGGGCCGCCTATTTGATTTAGATCGACAGTATGGCAGAACCAACAGACGCACAGGCATTAGCGAAAGCCCGAGCTTTCTTCCAACGCGCCAGTAAGGTCGCTGAGACCGGGAATTTCGATTACGCAATCGAAATGTACCTTGAGGGGTTGCGTCGTGCGCCCGATGCGCTGGAAGAGGGGCATCTGCCTCTGTGCGAACTGGCCATGCAGCGACGCGCCAAGGGCGGCAAGAAGCCGACGATGGTGGAGAAGGTCAAGCGTCTGCGGGGCAAGGATCCACTCGAACAGATGCTCAATGCGGAGTATCTCTTTGCCAAAGACCCCGACCATCTACCTTACGCCGAGGCCATGCTCAAAGCGGCAGTGGACAGCGGTTGCAAACGAACAGCCGGCTGGATCGCGAATCTGGTTTTCCAAACGAATAATGGGGCGGACAAGCCATCGGTCCAGACATATCTGCTGCTGAAAGACGCATACGCCCAACTACAGCAGTATGACAAGGCGGTTGCGGCATGTCAGCGGGCGTCGCGGCTCAAGCCGGACGACAAGACTCTGGCCGACGAGTTCAAGAACCTTTCAGCCGAGTTGACCATGGCGAGGGGCCAATATGAAACAGACGGGGATTTCACGAAGGCGATCAAGAATCGTGAACAACAGGAGCAACTGCAGGCCCAGAGCAGCGTGGTCAAGACCGAAAATTATCGCGCCAAAGCGGTCGCGGATGCCCGCAAGAAACTTGCGGCGAATCCCAACGAGCCGACGAGCATATTGAACCTGGCCGAAGCGCTTTCAGATCTGGAAACAGACGAATCAGACCAGAAGGCCATCAATCTGCTCGAAAATGCGTACAAACGGACGAGCAACTTCACCTTCAAGCAACATGCGGGGCAACTGACGTCCAAGCGGATTCGGCGAAAGATCAGGCAGGCCAAGGCGGCAATCAGGGCCAATCCCAATAACACCCAGGCGAAAAAGGCTCTGGAACAACTCAACGCCATCCTTGCCAGGACAGAGCTGGAGCATTATCGCCTTTGTACCGAGAACTATCCGACGGACCTGCAGGCGAAGTACGAATATGCCGTGCGGCTGGTGCGAAACAAGCAATACGACCAGGCAATTCCCCTGTTCCAGGAAGCATTGAAGGATCCGCGGCGCAAGTTGCAGGCCCAAAATCAGATCGGGTATTGCTTCTACATGAAAGGGTGGCATGCCGATGCCATCGATATCTTCAGCGAGGCTATTGCGGCACATCAAATAAAAGATGATGCAATCGGCAAAGAGTTGCGTTATAATCTGGCTCGAGCCTATGAATCGCAGGGCGATTCTGCAAAGGCGCTGGAAGTTTATCGCAAGATCGCGCAGACGGATTTTTCGTATAGAGACGTCAGCCAGCGCGTGGATAAACTGAGGAGCGAGCAGAAGAAGGAGTGATTTGCGGCCGACAGGCCGTGTGGTATTGTTGTCAACCTCTCAGTGAGTTATTGTTGATAGAACGTTAACAGGAGGCCATAGTGGCACATTCGTTATCAGCGAAGAAGCGCGTCAGGCAGAACGCCAAGCGACGCGTGCAGAACAGAGCCCGCAAGAGCCGGGTCAAAACACAGATCAAGCAGTTCGAAGCGGTTTTGGAAGAAGGAAATGCAGAGGCTGCGAGCGAGCAATTCAGGACTATTGCGAAAACGCTCGACAAGACCGCGTCGACCAGTACGATGCACAAAAAGACGGCAGCGCGGAAGAAATCGCGTCTGGCCAGAAAACTGAACGCCTTGAAGGCAAAAAACGCGTAAAAGAGACGGTCCGGGCCGGGGACACCGGCCGGCGGCGATTTGAGGCTATCCGAACCGCCGAACCGACAGTATGCTCTTTGATTGCAGAAATATGCGGCACCCAGTCGATGTAGTCGAATGGGTGCCTCTTCTATAGGGGGGGCTTTTATGCCCGACATTTACAAGAAACGCATTGTCGGATTGCTTCAACACTCCGACTACGAACCCGTGCGGGTCTCTCAGCTTGCCAAAAAGCTGGGGGTGGGTTCGGAAGACTATCCGCAGTTCAAGGAGGCTTTCGACCAGTTGCGTCGGGCGGGGCACGTTATCATCGGCGCGAAGAATCTCGTCACGCTGCCGTCGCTGTCCGGACAAATCGTCGGGACATTTACGGCGAACCAGCGAGGATTCGGCTTTGTGACGCCGCGGGAGCCTTACGCACACGGGGACTTGTTCATCGCCCCGGGCGATACGGGCGAGGCGATGACAGGCGATACGGTGCTGGCCAAAGTCAAGCGACAGGGCAAGCGCGCCGGCCAGATGCGTTACGCCGGCACGATCGTCCAGATTCTGGAACGCGCTCAGAACAGGTTTGTAGGCACACTGGTCAAGCATTCTGAAGGGTGGATCGTCGAACCCGACGGAACGGTCTTTTTCGAGCCTGTGGCTGTGGATGACATTACGGCGAAGAACGCGGCCGAGAAGGACAAGGTCGTAATAGAGATCCTTTCGTATCCGACCGACACCTACCTGGCGCGCGGGGTAATTACGGAAGTGCTGGGCAAATCCGGGCAATACGATACCGAAATCAAGGCCATCATTCAGCGTTTTCACCTGCCGACGGGTTTTGACGAGGCGTGCCTCAAGCAGGCGCGCGATGTATCGCAGCGGTTCGACGCGAGTGCAGCGCACGGACGGGAGGACATCACAGACAAGACAATCATTACCATCGATCCGCCGGACGCGAAGGACTTCGACGACGCTATCAGTCTGGAAAAGGACAAGAACGGAAACTGGGTGCTCGGAGTCCATATCGCGGACGTCAGCCATTTCGTGGAACTTGATTCGGCGCTGGATGTGGAAGCGCGGGACCGCGGCAACAGCGTTTATCTACCGCAGAAGACGATCCCGATGCTGCCGGAGGTTCTGAGCAACGGCGTCTGCAGTTTGCAGCCGGACCAGAAGCGTTTCTGCAAGACCGCTTACATTACATACGATTACGATGGGAATATTCTGTCTCGCCGGTTCGCCAATAGCGTGATTCATTCAAAGCAGCGATTGACTTATCGGCAGGCCGATCGCGTCCTCAGGGGGCACACCAAGGGCATCAAGCCAAATGTGGTGCGACTGCTCAAGGACATGGAGATGCTCAGCCGGGCCATCGAGCGACGGCGAACCGCCGACGGAATGATGCATCTGGATTTGCCTGAAACGGAACTGGAATTCGACAAGTCAGGACAGGTCGTCGATGCGCATCCGGCCGACGACAGCTATCCACATACCATGATCGAGATGTTCATGGTCGAGGCGAATGATGCAGTGGCGGGTTTGCTGGACCGGCTCGATCTGCCCGTCATTCGTCGAATTCATCCGGAGCCGGACGCGCTGAGTCTGCAGAATCTGGCGAAGATGGTGCGTGCTTTCGGCTTTTCTCTGCCGAAGACACCGAACCGGGCTTCCATACAGGATTTGCTTGCGGCGGTCAAAGGCAAGGAGTTTTCATATGCAGTGAATCTGGTGGTGCTGCGGAGCTTCGAGAAGGCACAATATTCTCCCATGAGCGTTGGGCACTACGCCCTGGCATCGCGTCACTACTGCCATTTCACCAGCCCGATTCGGCGATATGCGGATTTGATGGTACATCGGGTGCTGGACTGTCATCTGAGAAAGAAGGCTGCGGAGGCCAAGAGTATGGGAGCGGAGCTTGATTTCGGCGAGATCAGTGCACACATCAGTTTCACCGAGCAGCGTGCGGACAGCGCAGAGAAGGAACTGACCAGCGTACTGACGCTGCAGATGCTCAGCAAACGCATCGGCGAAGAACTCGACGGCGTGATTACCGGTCTGACCGGATTCGGGGTATTCGTGCAATCCCGCAAGTTCGGCATCGAGGGATTGATACGCATGGAGGATCTGGGCGAGGATCGATGGAAGTTCGACCGAAGGACACAATGCGTGGTCGGAGAGCGGACGGGCTGCGCGGTGCGTCTGGGCCAGGCGCTTCGGGTGCGAATCGTTTCGGTCAATGTGCCGGGACATCAGTTGAATGTAATGCCTGTGGCGCCAATTACCGAGCAGCCGGCACCGAAGCCAAAGAAACGAACCAAGAAGAGCGAGAAGGGGCGGAAGGCGACGAAGAAACGTGCCGCCCGCAAGCGCAAGGGCAAGTCGAAGCGCGGCAAGTAGGCCGGGCGCGTCGGGAGCATCCGGGTTTTCAGAGTGCGGCCTTGCTGCGGCGTTCGGGACTTCTTGACAGACGGGCACAAATGGATACACTCGCTTCGTTGGAAATATGAACAAGGACCGGACAAGAACCGGTTGGACATCGTAACGTAACTTGTGGAGCACCAAATGAAGGCATCTGACATGCGTAAAGGGCAGACGGTCAAGATCGATGACAAGCTCTACGCAATTACCGACTTTCAGCATGTTAAACTGGGCAAGGGGGGAGCCGTCTATCAGACCAAGCTCAAGAACCTAACGGACGGTTCGGTCCAGAACGTGCGTCTGCGATCGGATGAGAACATCGAGGAAGCCTACCTTGACAAGCGAACCTATGAGTATCTGTATTCGGCCGGCAGCGAACACGTATTGATGAACACGGAGACGTTCGAGCAGGTTTCGCTGGACGACGAGGCATTCGGCGACGGGCAGAAGTATCTCAAGCCGAATACGCAACTTCAGGTCAGCATGTATGAGGGCAAGCCGCTGATTGTAACGCTGCCGAATACCGTCGATCTTGAGGTGAAGGACACTCCGCCGGAGATCAAGGGCGCGACGGCGACCAATCAGAACAAGCCTGCAACGCTGGAGACGGGCGTGGTCGTTCAGGTGCCGCCTTTTGTGAAGGTTGGAGAGATGATTCGCGTGGACACACGAACCGGCGAATATGTGACCCGCGTAAAAGAATAGAATCAGCCGAACGGTGGAGACACGCAGGCGGCGTTACTATTGCTTTCCATGGCTGCGTGTGCACCAGAACATACTTTATGCTGCATACTTGGCGCCCGACTGCACCTGTGGATGGTGCGGTCCATATAGACAGCGGGAATCTGTGCTGGAAGTGACAGGCTCTTATGCTCAACAAAGTAAGCAAAACTCTGGTAAAGGTCTTCGGATCGCGGAATGAGCGTCTGGTAAAGAGCTACAGCGTTATCGCGCGGCAGGCGGGTGAGTTCGAGGACGAGATGCGGGGACTCTCCGATGAGGCCCTGAGAGCCAAGACGGACGAGTTCAAGGCGGCGATCCGCAGCGGGACGCGCCCCGAGGATATGCTTCCACAGGCGTTTGCGGTCGTTCGCGAAGCGGCTCGGCGGAATGTGGAGATGCGGCATTTCGACGTTCAGTTGATCGGCGGACACGTACTCTATGAAGGCAAGATCGCGGAGATGGCCACGGGCGAGGGAAAGACGCTGGTGGCGACGCTTGCGGCGTATCTGGTGCACCTGACGGGCAGGCACGTGCACATCATCACGGTCAACGACTATCTGGCCAAGCGTGACGCGGAGTGGATGGGGCCGGTCTATGAAGCGCTCGGCATGACGGTCGGCGCGATTCAGGCGGATATGGATACGGGCGGTGATGAGCGCAAGGCTCAGTACGCCTGCGATATCACTTACGGCACGAATAATGAGTTCGGCTTCGACTATCTGCGCGACAACATGAAACTCTCGCTGGGCAGGATGGTGCAGGGAGAGTTGGAGTATACGATCATCGATGAGGTGGACTCGATTCTTGTCGACGAGGCGCGGACGCCGCTGATTATTTCCGGACCGGCGTACGACGATGTCTCACGGTACAAGAAGGCCGATCAGGTCGCGCGGAAGCTCATTACGATGCAAAGCACATACGACCGGCTCAAGAAACAGATCGATGCGGGCGAACGGGCGGTGGCCAACGCGCAGGGAGAGCTCTCCGAGGCCAAGAAGGACAAGGACAGCCAGCGCATCGAGCGAGCCAAAAAGGGCATTGAGAAGGCGGAGAACGACCTGGAGTCCGCCCGGGCGAAGATCGAGCAGACGACCCAGTATTACGAGGTGGAATTCGACCGCAAGCAGATACACCTGACGCACGAGGGGATCGGGGCGGCGCAGGATATAGCGGGCGTCGGTTCGTTTTTCACGGGATCGAATATGGAGTGGCCCCATTTGCTCGAGCAGAGTCTTCGGGCCCATGTTACATTCGAGCGGGAGAAGGACTATGTGGTCCTTGAGGGGAAGGTCATCATCGTGGATGAATTCACGGGGCGACTGATGCACGGCAGGCAATGGTCGGACGGACTGCACCAGGCGGTCGAGGCGAAGGAAGGCGTTGCGATCAAGGAGGAGAGTCAGACGCTTGCGACGATTACGCTGCAGAATTTCTTCAAGCTCTACGATCAGTTGGCGGGCATGACGGGCACGGCCGCAACGGAGTCCGACGAGTTCATGAACATATACCAACTCGAGGTGGTGGTGATCCCGACAAACAAGCCGTGCATACGCGATGACCGCGACGACGTGATATACAAGTCGGTTTCCGAGAAGTTCAACGCCATCGTGGAAGACATATTCGAGACCAGCGCGGCGGGAAGGCCCGTGCTGGTGGGTACGATCAGTATCGAGAAGAGCGAGGCGCTGTCGGCGGCGCTGTCCAAGCGATTCGGGCTCGAGCACGAGGTGCTGAATGCGAAACAGCATGCGCGAGAGGCGACGATCGTGGCCAAGGCGGGACATCAGCACAAGGGCCGCGACGGCAAAATGCGCGGCAACGTGACCATCGCCACGAACATGGCGGGGCGCGGAACAGACATCAAGCTTGGCGAGGGCGTGGCGGAGATCGGCGGGTTGCACATTCTGGGCACGGAACGGCATGAGGCCCGGCGTATCGACAACCAGCTTCGCGGGCGTGCGGGCCGTCAGGGCGACAAGGGATCGAGCCAGTTCTTTTTGTGTTTCGATGATGATCTGATGCGGGTCTTTGCGCCGGAGTGGACGGTCAAGGCGCTATCATGGATCGGCTGGGAGGAAGGCCAGCCGATTTACCACAAGCGAATCAGCAAGGGTATTGAGAAAGCGCAGAAGAAGGTCGAGGAGCGAAACTTCGAGATACGCAAGAGTCTGCTGGAATACGATGAAGTAATGGATTACCAGCGGAAGATATTCTACAAGCGTCGGCGGCAGATTCTGGCGGGCAAGGGGCTCAAGGGACTTATTCAGGAGATGATCGACAAGACGATCGAGGAGAACTGCGATACGATCCTCGACGAGAACTATGCTTACAATTGCATTACGGAGTGGGCGAGAACGACGTTCGGCGTGGAAATAAAGGGCGGAGAGATCAGCGGGGCGCTGGCGGAGGAGATCGAGCAGATAATCAAGGAAAAGGCCAAGGAGAATGCGGCCAACAGCATATCGCTCTCGATCGGCGAGTATCTGGAGGACTACAGCGACTCGCGAACGTGGGATACAACGGGGCTGTGCAAGTGGGCGATGAGCGCATTCAGCGTGAGTCTGAGTCCCGGGAAGATCAAGCACCAGTCGCCGGAGGAAATTGAGGGGCAGCTTGTCGAGGCGGCGGCGGAACAAATCGACAAGAAAGACTGCTCACAATTGAATGAATTCCTCCGTGAGGACTATGCCCTGCGGACGTTTGCCGACTGGGCGCGGGCCAAGTTCGATATCAAGCTGGATATCGAAGAGTTACGCGAACTCAAGCGCGCAGAAATCGCCGATCTGCTGCGTGAACGGACGATAGGCAAGTACAAGCAGCGGGAGATCGAGTATCCGGTCGAGTTCGCGATGAATATGGTGTATGGTCCGCAGGGGGCGAATGTGTATGCGTTCGAGTCGCTGGCGGACTGGGCGAACAGGAAGTACAATGCGGGTTACACTCCCGACAAACTGCAGGAGATCAAGCCCAATGTGCTGCAGCGGCAACTGCTGGATTTGAGTAAATCATACAACGACGGCCGCCTCGAAGAGGAAGTGGATGAGCAGGTGGGCCGACTGGGCACGCCGGAGTTGGTGCAATGGGCGAACAACCGCTTCAATGCGGGTTTCGAGGCAGACGACCTTGCCGACGCATCGCACAGGCGGGAGCGACTGTTTCAGGCGGGCAGGGAATTTCTTCGCGAGGAACTCAGCGATCTTGAGCGATACGTTCTGCTGCAGGTCTACGACAGTTCGTGGAAAGACCATCTTTACGCGATGGATCATCTCAAGAGCAGTATCTGGACGCGCTCATTTGCCGAGAAGGACCCGAAGATCGAGTTTAAGCGCGAGGGTTTCCGGATGTTTGAGAACATGCTCGCGAGCGTTGAGGACCGTGTAACGGACATTATCTTCCGTATCCGTCTCGAGGCGGGGGCACAGGCAAGAAACGTCTGGAATGTCAGTCAGACGAGCCACGATCAGGTGGGGCAATTCGCAATGGCCGAGCGGCAGCGGGCAGCTGCTCAGGCCCCTCAGGGTGAGACGAAAGTCAAGCAGATCAAACTGGACAAGCCCAAAGTCGGGCGCAACGATCCGTGCCCTTGCGGCAGCGGCAAGAAGTTCAAGAAGTGTTGCGGCAGCAACGGCTGAGAACTGTCGTGTATGGCCCGGGACGCCATGGACAATCCGGTCTGTGAACGGCTTACGGCCGGCCGACGGCGCGAGAATCTCCAAGTCGCGCAAAAAGAAAACATCGAGCAACAGATGCTGCTCGATGTCTTCCGGAGGGGAGAAAAATCTTTGTTATGTTCTACTTGCCTTATCGGCTTTCAGTTCATGCCTGTTTAGTTCCATTCATCGTGGTTCTTTTTGGCCTTCAGTGGTATATACGCAGCGCAAAATCGAGGGTTCACCGTTTTTGTGCTCAACGTCCGAAAAAATTATGCGGCATTCTCAAGCAGAGTCAACAGGGCTCAAATCGCCACGGAAACGCCATTTGCAGCCCAACATCGCCGATTTCTTGCGCTCGGCCGGGTCGGCTTGAAATCCGTCAATCGTCGGATTGGGCCGTGGCCCCAGAAATGGCAACTTTCGGGGCATGGCAGTTGCTGCTGTTTGGGCTTGTCCAGGGGCGAGGCATTGCCTGAGGCGAGGTGCTCTGATAGACTATCGGTCTTCAGATTCAGCACGGTTAAGGAGAATATCATGCTCATTGTGCACGTTTTCGTTCACGTGAAAGACGACCAGATCGACGCTTTCAAAACAGCGTCGCTGGAGAACGCCCGCAATAGCGTCCAGGAACCGGGGGTCGCGCGGTTCGATGTGCTCCAGCGACAGGACGATCCTACGCGGTTCGTTCTGGTCGAGGTGTACCGGACGGCCGATGATCCCGCCAAGCACAAGGAAACCGCGCACTATCAGAAGTGGCGCGACACCGTAGCGGAGATGATGGCGGTACCCCGAAGCAGCATCAAATACAGCAACATCTATCCCGATGAACCGGGATGGGGCTAAGCGGGACCGTTGCGATTGAGAGTCGCTCGGCCCGGCCGGGTTATGCAGGCACCGGGCAGCAGGCAAGACTCACGCAGATCCGGCAGACTAATCCATATAGCGTACAGGAGATATGATGCATTTTGAATTCGCCACGGCGGGTCGGATCATATTCGGGGCATATCAAGCCGAGCAACTGGGAGAGATTGTCCGAGGCTACGCAAAGAGGGTATTTGTCCTGACAGGCAGTGCGGCTGACCGCGCACAGCCTCTGTTGGAACAGTTCGATAGATGCGGCATGCAGTATACGGTTTTCGGCGTCGACAAGGAACCAACCACATGCCTTGTTGCAGAGGCCGTCGAAAAAGCAAGGACACACGCGAGCCGATGTGTTGTCAGTATCGGCGGCGGCAGCGTGCTCGATACAGGCAAGGCGGTTGCGGCCATGCTCACGAACGCGGGCGAATTGATGGACTATCTGGAGGTTGTCGGGGCCGGCAAGAAGCTGGACCGCCCCACCGCCACTCACATCGCGGTGCCCACGACAGCGGGCACCGGGGCTGAGGTCACACGCAACGCTGTATTGGCGGTGCCGGAGAAGAAGGTCAAGGTCAGCATGCGGAGTCCTTTGATGCTGCCCACGGTCGCGCTGGTCGATCCGGTACTGACGCATTCGATGCCGGCAGCGGTAACCGCAGAGACAGGGATGGACGCCCTGACGCAGTTGATTGAAGCATTTGTCTCGGGCAAGGCCAACCCACTGACCGACGGCATCTGCCGGGAAGGTTTGCGGCGAGCCGGTCGATCGCTGCGCACTGCTTATCATCACGGTAACGACGCCGACGCCAGAGAAGACATGGCGCTGGCGAGTCTCTTCGGAGGACTGGCCCTGGCAAACGCAAAGCTCGGGGCGGTGCACGGTTTTGCCGGGCCGTTGGGCGGCATGATCGGGGCAGCTCACGGGAGCATATGCGCGGCCCTGCTGCCACATGTCATGCGAGCAAATATCGAAGGCCTGCGTCAGCGAGAGCCGCAGAGCGATATTCTCCAGCGATACGAAGAGGTTGCGCGGATTGTTACCGGAAATGCGCAAGCGAGCGCCACAGACGGAGCAGCATGGGCAGAAGAACTGTGCGAGGAACTGTCTGTTGCGTCACTTTCGGAGCTCGGACTGCAGAAACGCGATGTCGATACGGCGGTGGCGAAAGCGCAGAATTCCAGCAGCATGAAAGGCAATCCGATCGAACTGACGGAAGCGGAATTGAGGGCGGTAGTCACGGCGGCGATGTGAAGGAACCGGCGCTACGTGGATTGGGATTCGGGCAGTTCTTTGGTGTCGGCGCCGGCGATGAGGTGGGGCAGGCCTTCTTCGATCTCCATCGGCTCGGTCAGTTCCCCTTCGAGTTCGGAGATGAAGCGGCTGGGTTTCATGATGAACCGGCCGGTCGAGCGGGTGCGATACACTTGCGGGATAACGAGGTAGAGTTCGTCTTTGGCTCTGGTGACCGCCACATGAAAGACCCGGCGTTCTTCTTCGAGTTCCTCGTTCGTGTTCATGGCCATATCGGTCGGGAAGCGGCCGTCCGCCAGCCAGGGCACAAATACGACGGCCCATTCGAGCCCTTTGGCCTGATGGACCGTGCTGAGCGTTACGAATTCCTGCTCGACAGGGCCGGTTACCACCTCTTCGCCCGGAATCTCTCCCGCCAGGGCGGCGTCGGCCAGAAACGCTTCGAGGCTCTTGTACTGAGCGGCGAAATTAGCCAGCGCACGGATGTCGTGCCTGCGGAGTTCGGCGCCGTCGTAGTGTGAGACGAGGTAATCGTCGTACAGCTTCTCGACGACGCGGTCGATCATTTCCCCGGGTGACGGCAGATTGCGCAGATCGCGCAGTGCAGCCGCAAAATCGCTGTAGAAGTCCCGGGTTCCCGCGGGCAGGATGCGGGCAACCGATGCATCGCACGCGGCGGCAACCGGGTCATCGGTCCGGCTGATCTGCCGCCAGAGTCTTATCGACAGCGCGTTGCCGATACGCGGCAGCATCTTCAGCACGCGCAGCCAGGCCAGTTCATCCCGCCGATTATGAACGATCCTCAGATAGCTCAGGACATCTTTCATGTGCGCCTGTTCAAAGAAGCGAAGGCCGCCACGAACCTGGAACGGGATGTTGCGGCGCTGGAATTCCAATTGGATCTCGAGCGAATGCCAGTGGCTGCGGTAGAGGACGGAGATATCGTTGAGGCTGCGGCCTTCGTCGAGCAGGTGCAGCACATACTCAGCGATGAAACGGGCCTGGACGAAGTGATCAAACGCAGGCACAACGGCGGGTTTGAGGCCTGACGAGCGAATCGCGCGCAACTGCTTCGGCAAGCGCCTTGCGTTGCAGGCGATGCTTGCGTTGGCGAGAGTCAGGATTTCGGGCACGGATCGGTAGTTGGTTTCCAGTTGATACTGCCGTGCATGGGGGTAGCGGTCTTTGAATGTGATGATATTCTCGAAGCTCGCGCCGCGGAAACTGTAGATCGACTGCGAGTCGTCGCCTACAACGGTCAGGTTGCGATGTCGGGACGCCAGCAGATCGACGATCGCCCCCTGGATAGCGTTGGTATCCTGATATTCGTCGACGAGGATGTGCACAAACTGATCGGCGAGGGCGGCGCGAATATCTTCGTGTTCGGTCAGCAGGCGGAGCCAGGCGCTGAGCAGATCATCGAAGTCGAGCAACTGCCTTTCCATCTTGCGGGCGGCGTACTGCACCAGCACCTTCTCGATCTCGGCGGCCTCTCTGATGAACATCGGATAGCGCGCGGCAAGTATCTTCTCCAGCGGTTGCAGCGTGTTCTGCATGAAGCCGGAAATGGAAGCCAGCACGGATTTGCGGGGGAACCGCCGTTTGTGCGTATCGACGCCGGCATCGTGAATACAAGAGGCGATCAGGTCGCGCGAATCTTCACGGTCGAGGATGGTGAAGTCCGGCGAAATACCCAGCACCTTACCATGCTGTCGCAGGATACGATTGGCGATGTGATGAAACGTGCCGCCCCAAATGTTGCGCGTTTTCTGCTGGACCAGGACTTCTACGCGGCTGAGCATTTCGCGCGCGGCGCGATTGGTGAAGGTAACCAGCAGAATCCGCGATGGATCCACGCCATTGTGCACCAGCCAGGCCAGTCGATACGTCAGCGCACGCGTCTTTCCGCTGCCTGCTCCGGCCACGACAAGCGCCGGCCCGGTTCCGGCTGTAGCGACCGCCAACTGCTCGTCGTTCAGTTCGCCCGAGAAATCGATGTGCCCGGCGGCCGACCTGGATTTGAGTGTGAACTTCCTTGCCATTTGCTGAAACTGCTCTGCCGTTGTCCAAGGCGGGTACAACAATCACCCGAAACCACCCCTGCCGCGGATCAGCATAACAGAAAACCAGCCGTATGTCAGCGGCTCAATTGCGAAGAAAAGCATTTGCACCTGAGGTCGGGTGTCGCTACCATTTTCTCAAGCAGATGCTACTGAATTGTGCCGGTTTGCCGACGACAAGCGACGCTGCCTGCATAATCTCAAGCAGACATAGGATGTTCATATGGAAGGACCAACAATGACCAAGCAACTCACTCGGCGAGACTTTCTCAGAGGCACGGGCAAGATCGGTGCGGGCCTGGTTGTGATCGGCAACAGTCGTTCGGTTTTCAGTTATGCCGCCAACGAGAAGGTGAACGTGGCGTTGGTGGGCGTGTCCGGTCGCGGCAGTTGGTTCGTAGGATGCATGCCGAAGATGGCGAACGTTGTCGCGCTGTGCGATGTCAACATGCACAGGGCCAAGCCCGTTTTCGAGAGGTTCCCCGACGCACGGAAGTTCCAGGACTTTCGCGAGATGCTCGCTGAGATGGGCGACCAGGTGGACGGCGTAACGGTCGCGGTCCCTGATAATACGCACGCCGTGATCTCTGCGGCCGCCATGAAGGCCGGCAAAGGCGTGTTGTGCGAAAAGCCGCTGACCCACGACGTTTTCGAAGCTCGGCGGTTGCGCGCGATTGCATCGGAGTGCGGCGTCGCCACGCAGATGGGCAACCAGGGGACGGGCAGCGAAGCTTTTCGACGGTGCGTCGAGTTGGTTCAGGCCGGCGTGCTCGGCGAGATTCGGGAGGTTCATGCCTGGAACACCGGGGGTGGAGCAGGCGAACGGCCATTGCCGACGGACGAGCACGATGTGCCGGACTATCTTGACTGGGACCTGTGGCTGGGGCCTGCACAGTATCGTCCTTACAACTCCCGGTGGCTGAACTGGCACACGTGGCGCGACTTCGCTACAGGCAATCTGGGCAACTGGGCCTGCCACACGATGAACCTGCCCTTCAAGGCCCTCAGACTCGATTCGCTCTGGAGCAGGGAGGCCGCGAAGAAGCACGATAAACCTCTGGTTCGCCTGGAAGTGCAACAGTCGGGCGTACACAGAGGGACTTTCCCGAAGTGGGAGATCGTGCACTACCACTTTCCGGCCCGCGGTGAAATGCCTCCCGTTACCATTCATTGGTACAACGGCTCGGGCAAGGCGCCGGGGCCGCGAGATATGATCGAGAAGCATCTGGGTTATCGGCTCGACTGGGGCGACGCGGGCGAAAAACGCTGGGCCGACCACGCGGGAGTCGTGCTGATGGGCGAGAAGGCTACGATCCACAGCACCGGCCACAATATGTCGTACAAGCTCCTGCCTGAGGATAAATTCAGGAACTTCGAAGGTCCGTCGAAGGCGCTGCCGCGCTCCAGAGGCCATGAACGTGAGTGGCTCGATGCGGTGCAGGGCGGACGCACACCGATGTCCAACTTCAGCTATTCGGGCCCGCTGACGGAATTCGTTCTGCTTGGCAACGTAGCCACGCTTGTCGGCAGGGATATCGAATACAACCCGGCCAAGATGGAGATCCCCAACGATGAGCAGGCCAATGACGCCCTTGGCCGAGGCTACCGGGCGGGCTGGTCGCTATGATGTGCAGACATCCTGTATTGCAGAGTATAATCCCGGAGGCAAAGATGATGATTCGCCATTGCACGAGAGTGGTGCTCCTGGCCGCCCTGGCCGGAGTTCTTTCCGTCAATAGCACACGCGGGGCACTGACGGCGGACCAGGCTCGTCGAATTGAAGCGGCGATTCCCAATGAAGCGCGAGTATCGCCCAAAGAGGCTCGACGCGTGCTGATCTGGAATACGCCATTTATGGACAAGTGTCCGCACAAGGGGTACTGCGTGCCACAGGCGGAACATGCCATGAAACTGCTCGGCCGGAAGACGGGGGCGTACAAGGCGGTGGTGAGCGATGACGTGGCGATGTATCTGCCTGAGAATCTGGCGAAGTTCGACGCCATTATCATGAACAACAGCAACGGCCAATGGATTCGTCCCACCGAAGCTGATATGCCCCGCTTCAAACAGTATGGCGATACACAGGACGCGGTCGAGGCATTGCTGCGCAAGAGCCTGCTGGAGTATGTGCGCAACGGCGGCGGCATCGTCGCGTATCACCATGCGATCGGCGGGAATAACGGCTGGCCGGAATTCAAGGAGCTGATCGGCGCGGGATATTGGGGTCATCCGTGGAACGAAGAGGTTGCTATCAAACTGGAGGAACCTGATCATCCGTTGTTGAAGGCATTTGACGGTGCGGACTTCCGGATTGCTGAAGAGATATTCCAGTTTCGTGAGCCGTACTCGCGGGAGAAGTTGCGGGTCCTGCTTTCGCTCGACACGGGAGAGACCAACATGACGGTTCCATGGATTCATCGAAAGGATGGAGATTTTGGCATCGCCTGGATACACAAGTACGGCCAGGGGCGGGTTTTCTACTGTGCGATCGGCCATCGCACGGAAATCTGGTGGAACCCGACGATTCTGGAGTTCTATCTGGACGGGATTCAGTTCGCAACGGGTGATTTGCCGGCCGATGCGACGCCGAGTGCCGAACTGGCCGGAGAAGTCGAACCCGGCTTCACGCGTATCTTCAATGGCGCAGACCTTTCCGGCTGGACGGGCAATCCACGAATCTGGTCCGTGCAGGACGGGGCCATCACGGGCCGGACCACTGCCGAGAACCGCGTATCGGAAAACACCTTTCTGATCTGGAAAGGGGGCGAACCGTCAGATTTCGAGTTGCGGCTGAAGTTTCGGATTGAAAACGGCAACTCCGGCATATACTTTCACAGCCGAGAGCGAACGGGCATGGAGCAGGAAGCGCTAATCGGTCCGCAAGCGGATTTCTCGTTCGATGGGCGCTGGACCGGCGTTCTGATGGAATATACGCTCCGCGGGATTCTGGCCGAACGGGGCCAGAAGACCCATATCGACAAGGACGGGCAAATCAGCGTCGTCGGCAGCGTGGGTGATCCGGATGACCTGCTGGCGCTGGTTGAGCCAACCCAATGGAATGACTACACGGTCATCACCAGGAACGGCCACACCAGGCTAATGATTAACGGCATTACCATGTGCGAAGTACAAGACGACGATCCTGACCGGCCGGGCGAGGGCAAAATGGCCCTGCAGGTCCATCGCGGCCCTGATATGCTCGTGCAGTTCAGGGATATCCGAATACGAGAATTCTGAGCCCGGCGGGTCGGGCGGACATGCGGCTTTCCCACTCGACCGCCCGGCGCGTTTGAGCATTAACGCCTCCCCACCGGTGGCATACTGCAAGTTGCATATTGCCATTTCTCTATATTGCCATGCTTGTGCGAATTGACAGTGGTACAGGAAAAATGCTTGACAAAACACCCCATACTCCCATAATATGACGTAATAACTTGTGTATGGGCCGCTTTTCCCGGGTTGGTCCCAGCCACACAGGGAGGCTGTGGCCGCGTTTCATGGAGGAAACACATACAATTAGTCAGCATGGGCCTGCAGAACGTATGTGGGTCCTCTGGGTGCTTGCACAGCGTGGTGAGCGCCTTAACTGGATTTTCTGCCGATTGACAGAAGGAGGAGATGGTAATGAAACGCATCGTAGTTATCCTGGCCGTCGCTTTTGCTCTTACAACAAGCACACTGGCTGTAACGGTGCCGCTGACCGCCCTGCCCGGGCAAGCCTTTATTCACCAGGAGTCATTTGACAGCGACAGTCCGGCGGGCTTCAATCTGTCCCCCAGCTTCGTTCCGTATCCGCAGGCCCCGACCTGGAAAACTCCCGGAGCGTCGGAGGTTGTCGATGGAGCACTGACAAGCAGCAACAAGAATGGTGCCGCAGCATTTGACATGAGCGAGCTCTTCGGTCCCTTCGGAGCAGATCTTGCCAATGAAAGCGTTGCACTGTACATGCGGCTCTGGACCGGTGCCAAGAGCGATTCGCCGCGGGTCACGATGGGTATGATGAATTTTGCGGCCGAGCAGGCTAATCCGGATCAGGATTTGGCACAATATGTCGGCATTTATGTCCGCAACAGCAACAACGCTATGGTAAGCTGGGGCGCGAAATCCGATATGGATAACCTTGCAGACGGCACAGGACTTCAGAAACAGGGAATGGATGTTGAAGGCTGGTACGACTACGCAGTTCTTTTCGAAGGGGACGGCTCCAGCATCACGGCGAGCGCATTTCAGAAGTCGATCGAGGATTCTACGTGGATTCCTGTTGCAAACAGCGAAGGCGAGACAACGATCGATACCGGAGTAGCCTTCGACTCACGGCAGGTGTACTTCTGGACCAGAGATAATGCGAACATCTGGCAGATCGACGAGTTCGCGGTTTCGCAGGTCCCGGAACCGGCAACGGTCGCCCTGCTCGGTTTGGGCGGACTGGCTCTGTTGCGTCGTAGAAAAGACGCCTAAGGCAGCGGCAAGGGAATGGGACGATGCAATGTGCTGCGTGCGCCGGCATGCGCGTGTGGTCGCGTATGTGGGCGGAAGTGCAAGTTGCTCACCCATATGCAAGATCTCTGACTGCTTCGTCATACCGCCGGCCCCGAGCATGTGGTTTCCAGATCGAGGGTGATGGCTTGCCCATGAAGTGCGTCGCGTGTATACTCACGACCGCGTATTCGACAGGCAAATCGTTTCGCTCAGCAACACAATAGAATCCAATGGTTGATATGGGAGATATGCGATGAATGCCCGTTTGTCCTTATGGATCGGCGTGGTAGTTGCAGCCTGCCTGGCCGGCAACTGCCTGGCAATAGACGAAGTGTTCTGGAGCGATCTGAGCCCCGGGGTTACATCCTGGAACGATCCGGCCAACTGGGTGCCGGTCGATGCGGCGGGCAATCCCGTTTCTCCAACGCGCGTACCAACCGCGGATGACGACGTGCGGATTATCAAGACGGTGAAGTCCGATTTCTCGGGCACATATGACGAGTGGTTCGCTACGGGCGGCCCGGGCTATTATTACGGCGTCGACGGATTCGGCGGCTCGCCTTTGACGAAGTCCACCTATCCCGAAGCAGTTTACGGACGGAATCTCAGCGCCCCGATCATCGGTCCGGGCGTGCATGCCGTCTGCAAGAACATCCAGGGCACGGGCCGTATGGAGATGAATGTCAATGGCGGAACACTGACTATCGGCAACGGCGAGGGTTTGTGGAGCATCGCGGGGATATCCGGCATCGGTGAAGGGACGGCCAACGTCGCCGATGGATCCGTAGTGGTCGGAACGATCGGCGTTGGCTTCGGCAATTCAGGCACGCTCAAGGTCAGCGGTGGCGAGATTGCAGCGAAGAACATAGGACTCGGAGGCGGCTGGGGAAGCGGTACGATGGAGATGACCGGCGGAGTTGTTACTGTCAGCGGGCAGTTGAAAGCCACGTGGCACAAGCAGGGCCAGGGGTACATCCACCTGGACGGCGGCGTGCTGCATGTCGGCACGCTGGTTATGGTCGATCCGAACCCAAGCGTCGACTACATCGGTTGTCACATGGACATTCAAAAAGGTGTTCTGATCGCATCGGGCGACCAGGTCGCCACCATCCAGAACTATATCAACCAGGGATGGATCAGCGCATACGATGACAACCCCCTGGCGGCGTTGAGCCTCGATTACGACATAACGAATCCTGGTCAAACCACGCTTAAGGCCATTCTTTACGCCAGTCAGCAGGCCAAGAATCCGCACCCGGCCAATAACGCGGCGAATGCCTTACCGACGCCGATGCTTTCCTGGACGCCGGGCTTTGGAGCGGCACAGCACAAGGTGTATTTCGGGAAAAGCGAGAGCGATTTACAGCTTGTCCAGACGCTGCCCGGCGATGTGAATTCCTATGAACCGGGCACATTCGAGTTCGGCGAAACGAGGTATTGGCGTATCGACGAATGCGACAGCACGGGCAACGTCATCGCAGGCGGCGAAGGGCTTGTCTGGACATTCACGGTGGCGAACTACTTCGTCGTGGATGATGCCGAGAGCTACACAAACTGGTCGCCCGATACCGTATGGGAAAGGTGGGCGGACGGTTATACCGATCCAGCCAACGGCTCGACGATAGGGCACGATCTCGGCGATGCCGTCGATCCGGGCGAGTACTACGTCGAACGTGCGGATGTCAACGACGGCATCGTGCACAGCGGAAATCAGTCCATACCGTTCTATTACGATAACAGCGACCAGGCCCGTTCTTCACAAGTCGTTGCAGACACCAACATGTTCGAGGTGGGCACGGACTGGACCATCGGAGGCGTTGAATCGCTGGTACTGCATTTTCACGGCGATCCATGCAACGCGCCTGAGCAGATGTACGTGATAATCGAAGACGAGGCGGGCAATTCGCTGCGAGTGCCGTACGATGGAGACTCGAACGACATTGCAAAGCAGACATGGCATCAGTGGAACATCGCGCTTCAACCGTTCCGCGATGAAGGCGTGGATTTGGCAAACGTTGCTGCGGTGACGCTTGGCTTCGGCGATGCCGAGGCAACAGGGCCGTCCGGCGCATCCGGCGTTGTCTTTTTCGACGACATTCGCCTGTACCCGCCGAGGTGTCGAGTGGAATTCAAGCCAACGGCGGACATCGCGGGAGCGGACGGCGAACCGGACTGCTGCGTGGACTATCTCGACATCACCGCCGTGGCCGAAGACTGGCTCGTTCGGGATTACACGCTGCCGGCGGTGGAGCCCAACCAGCCCCGGGCATGGTACAAGCTGGACGAGACCGGCATCGCCACCAATGTCACAGACTCTTCAGGCAATGGATTCAATGCGACTCTCCATCCCTGGACGCAACTCGGAAGAGACAGTTGGGATCCGGCCGGCAGAGACGGCGGCTGCCTGAATTTCGAGGCTGACAAGGCGTTCGGCGTAACCGTGCCGGCAAGTGTCTTTGCCAACCTGAACAAGGGAATCACCGTTACAGTGTGGGTAAACGGAGGCGCGCAACAACCGCGCGAAGACGTCATCTTCTACGGTGAAACGGCGACCGGCCAGCGCGCTATCCATTGCCGATGCCCGTGGGGGGACGGAGAAGTGACTTTCATCACCGACAGCGGAACGCCTCACTTCACCTCTTTCGATGCGCAGCCTGACGAGTACAAGGGCCAGTGGAATCACTACGCCTTCAGCAAGGATACTCGAACGGGTGTACAGCAAATCTATCTCAACGGAAAATTGCGCGCGGAGAACGTCGGGCCGACCGAGCAACTCATTGTCGAGCTATTCGAGATAGGCTGGAAGACGGACCAGTCCAAGAAATACGTCGGCAAACTGGACGACTTCCGCGTGTATGACTATCAACTCTCACAGGCCGAAGTCTTTCACACGATGTTTCAGGAGGGTCACTACTTCGGCATCGATTCGGCGGCGAATCTGTACGACGAGGAGCCGGTAGATTCCAAGAGCGTGAACTTCATGGACTTCACGGTGATGGCGGATCAGTGGCTCGTCGAGCAATTCTGGCCGTAATCGCCGCTCCGCCGACAACACACGATATCCACAACGGGAGAATCTACGCGAGTTTCTCGACGTTGCGCGCGACCTTGGCGAAGGCCTCGACGATCTGGTCCATTTCCTCGCGGGGCTGGAGGAGAACGATCTTGCTGTCGATCTCCAACTTCTCCTTGTCGCTGGGTTTGATGTTGTCGATGACGGGCATCTTCCTGAGCGATTGTCTGTACTTGTCGAGCCTCGCTTTGCCGAATACGCGCTCAAAGCCCCGCGATCTGATATGTTCTTCTATCATGCCTTCGCGATGACACGCGGCACCATAGCGCCGCGGGCCGCCGCTGACGGGAATGCCCTCGGCGCGGAGAGCCTCGGCGAATCTCGCGGCTGACACATTCTTGAAATGCCGGCGGTCGTAGTCGAGATCGAATTCCACGTACGTGAATCGCGTGTCCGGATTGTAACGTTTACGCGGGCTTAGTCCCGGGAACTCGCGAGTCAGCGTCTTTTCCAGATAACGGCCGTTGCGCTGGCGCATGCGGTCCTGTTTCTTAAAGCGTCTGAACTGCTCGGTCAGAACGGCGGCCTGAAATTCGGTCATGCGATGATTGGAGCCCGGGAAGGGGTAGCCGCTCTTTTCTTTGTGGGGGTCCCGGCCGTTGTTAATGAATGCGGCGCAGCGGCGCATGAGTTCGGGATCGCGGCCGAGGATGGCTCCGCCCTCGCCGCAGACGAGCGATTTCCATTCCTGGAAGCTGATGCAGCCGGTAGCACCGAACGTACCGATCTTCCTGCCGCCGACTTCCGAGAAGACGGACTGGCAGGCGTCTTCGACCACCGGAATATCGTGCTTTTCAGCGATGGCCGTTATCTTCTCGATATCGGCGGGCCAACCAGCCAGGTGGATAGGCAGAATAGCCCTGGTGTGTTCGGTGACGGCCGCTTCGATCTGGTCGGCGTCGATAGAGCCGGTGTCCGGATCGATATCCACGAACACGGGCAGCGCATGGGCATTCGTGATGACGTTGATCGTCGCGATAAAGGTGTGCGGGCTGGTTATGACCTCGTCGCCGGCGCCGACGCCGAGGCTGTGGAGCGAGGCGCGAAGCGCAGTCGTTCCGCCGTTGGTCAGGATGCATTGCGGAACGCCCATCTGCTCGGCGAATTCCTTCTCGAAGTCGTATACCGCGTTGCCGCGGAGGCAGCACCAATTGCGGCTGCGCAGGGCCTTGAGCAAGGCCTGTTCTTCATGTTTGTCAAAGATAGGCCAGGTTGCGGGAAAAGCGGCGGCCCGCACCGGCGTTCCCCCCAGCAAGGCGAGTTGGCCAGATTTGCTGCTGTTGACTGCGCCGAATACGGCTGACCCTCCGCCCGCAATGACGGCGCCGGTCAGGCCGATCGCGCTTGTCTGCATGAATGATCTTCGTGTCAAAGGGGTGCTCATTTCACTGTGCCTCCAATCTACTACGCCGCGATGCCAAAGATCGAACTCGAACAGTTGTGTTGCCGCGAAGAGCACATGCTGTGCCGTTCGAGCATTCACCATGCCCATTACAATTAGCACAATCTCATGGTAATGCAAGCAGAATACTGGCGACTGAGAGCGGCTGCATCGAGGATGTGGGCTTGTCGACATGAAGGACAAGTGGTAGTATGTTGCCCAGCATGACGGCGCGTAAGACTTGCGGTCATAGGATGAGGCCGGGCAAGGCTGCTCGCATTTGCGTAAAGCGGCGAACACTGCAGACGAGCAAGGAGCGAATGAAATGAAGAGGTCGGGTATTTTGCGATATGGGTTGCCGATTATGGGCTTGCTGATCGTCTGCAGCGGGATGCAGGCCAAAGAGATTTCGCTTGAGGCCGGCTGCGCGAGGATCGACATTACGCCGCCGGTCGGCACCTGGCTTTCCGGCTACGGGGCGCGCAACCGACCCAGCGACGGCCTGTGCGATCCGTTGTACGCCAAGGCCCTGGTTCTCGATGACGGGCAGACAAAGGTGGCGATTGTCTGCACCGACTTGCTCTGGGTCCCGCTGGAACTGACGAATGCTGTGCGGGCGAGGATCAAGGAACGCACGGGTATTGTCGAGGACAATGTCCTCATCTGCGCGACACACACGCACTTCGGGCCGAAGGTGGACCGGCCAACGAAGAACTGGCCGGACGCGGCAGATTCCAAGATCGACACGGAGTATGTCGATCAGTTGCAGAGCAAACTCGTGACAGTAGTTGTCCGGGGCAACGAGAAACTCATCCCGGCGAAACTTGGGGCGGCGCATACAGTCGCCGAGGAATTGCTCTACAATCGAAGAACGCGCAAGCCGGACGGTACGGTTGAGATGACGTTTCGGCTGCCGGCGTCGAGTGAAGAACTTACCTTCGGCCCCGTGGACGCCAATGTTGCGATACTAAAGGTGGAGAACGGGGAGGGGCAAACGGCGGCCACCCTGATCAACTTCGCATGCCACCCGGTCAGCGGGGCGAAGGAGAAGGAGACATTCTACAGCATTTCGGCCGATTATCCGGGCTATGCAGCGGAGGTTGTCGAGCAGGTCGAGGGCGGGCTTTGCATGTTCGCGCTTGGCACAGCGGGCAACATGAATCCGGTGCGGCTGAATCGAACGGACCCGAGGCGAAAGATCGGGCGGGCACTTGGAGCAGCGACGGTGCGCCGGCTTCAATTCGCGCCGACCTCGGGCGATGTTCGACTCTCGGCCGTGAGGAAGTCTATCGACTTGCCGCTCAAGCAGACGCAGGACGTCGAAGGCGAAGAGGATGGGAAGAAGGCGGCGGCCACGTTGCAAACCGAGGTGCAGGCGATGCGGCTTGGGGACGTGTACATTCTGGGGTTGCCCGGCGAGATTCTCGTGGAGATCGGTCTGACGATTAAGCGCGGGGCGGAAATTGATAACCTCTTCATTATCTCACTGGCGAACGACGGATGCGGCTACGTGTGCCATCGGGCGGCGTACAAGGAGGGCGGGTATGAACCCGAGCGTGCGACGAATCTGGCTGAAGGTGCGGGAGAATTGATCCAGGAGCACGCACTCGAATTGCTCGAAGAACTGAAGAACGCGATGTAGCAGGGCCTGAGGGTTCAAGTCACGCAAGGTTCTTTCGATTCTCATGGATTTTGATGATCGCGTCGGCGATATCGTCTACGTCCGCCCTGTTGCCAAGCAAGAGGTTCTGTGTCAACCACACGGCCTGTTCGCAGAGCAAATCGTTTTGCGGATACTGCAACTCGCGGCGATATCGGCGCAGGCGCTCGGCGGGGAATGCGCGTTTGAAGTTCTTCGATTGCAGAGCTGCCTCTATCAGGCCGTCCTTATATTGAGGTCCATACCCGCCGGAGCAGGGAATGCCCTCGGCCCGCAAGGCTTCGAGGAATCGGCCCCGCGAGGCTCCCGCGAAATGGTCGGCGAGGTAGCGGAACGCATAGAGATGATATACACCGCGGGTCATACCGTCGTAATGGCGCATTGGCTCGATTCCGGGAATGTCCATGATGCGGGAGGTCAGGTGGCGGGCATTCTCTATTCTTCGGGCCGTGTCACTTTCGAGCCGCTGGATCTGGGAGAGCAGAACGGCGGCCTGATATTCGGTCAGGCGTTTGTTCGTTCCGACAATCGGGTAGGCGCTGGTGGCGCGAACGGTGCCGTACGGACGACCGCAGTTGTGGTAAGCGTACACGCGATCCATCAACTCCTCGTTGTTACCGATTACCGCTCCGCCCTCGCCGCAGGGCAGATGTTTGCTGTTCTGAAAACTGAAGCAGCCGAGATTCCCGATGGTGCCGAGTTTGCGGCCCCGCCATTCCGCCAGCCACGCCTGGCACGCATCTTCGATCACGATCAGGTTGTACTTCTTCGCGATGGCCATAATCTTGTCCATGTTCGCGGGAAAACCGAGGATGTGCACGGGCAGGATGGCTCGCGTCCGGTCGGTGATACGCTGCTCGATCTTGTCGGCGTCAAGCTGGAATGTTTCGAGATCGGTATCGACGAAGACGGGCAAAGCACAGGAGCCGAAAACGACGTTGTAGGTTGCGATGAAGGTATACGGCGATACGATGACCTCGTCACCCACGCCGACGTCGAGCGTATGCAATGCGGTCAGCAGTGCGTTGGTACCGTTGACGGTGCACACGCACCGCTTCGCGCCGAGCAAAGCGGCGTACTGCTTTTCGAATTCGGCAACGGTCCGGCCCCTGCCGCGGAACCAGTTGCCGCTGCGCAGTATGGAGAGGAGGTGGTCTTCTGCGGAGCGGTCCCAGACGGGCCAGGAAGGAAAGCTTTTTGAGCGAACGGGGCTGCCGCCTTTGACGGCCAGCTTCGTTGCGCCACTCGCTCCGGGGGCGAACGGCCCCAAAGCGGCAGCAGCCGCGACACCCGTGGAAGTCCTTGACAGAAACTGCCGTCTGTTCATTCCCGCCGGTTTCATTTTCTTCTCCCTTTCAAGATGCTGCTGTTGTTGACCTGTGAATCCTGCCTGAATCGGCCGTATGGCGGACAAGCCCGTTAACGGCCTGGAACATACTGATTCTATCAAAACAGCACCGCCAAGCCGTAACAAAATCCTGACAGAGGCAGTGCGAGGCAGAAAATGGTGGTATACTCCATTCAGGACCGCTACACTGAAGGGAAAGTACAGAGACGTTATTCACGAATACTATGAAGCATTTTTCCAGACGGCAAGTCCTCAAGAGATTGTCGGCGGCGGGCGCCGCAGCAGTTGGCATGCCTTTTTATGTCCCTTCGGCAGTATTGAGCAATACGCCGCCCAGCGAGCGAATTGTGATGGGTTGTATCGGTGTTGGGAGTATGGGAGGCGGCCATCTGCGGACTTTCTCGGGCTATGATGATGTAGAGGTTGCGGCGGTATGCGATCTGCGGCGAAAGTTTCGCGAACGAGCCACACAGATCGTCAAGGAGCGCAGCGGAAATCATGGATGCGAGGCGTACAGCGATTTTCGGGAATTGCTGGCCCGCCCGGACATCGATGCGGTGTGCATCGCTACGCCCGACCACTGGCACGGTCTGGTCGGGCTGGAGGCAGCTCGCAACGGCAAGGACATGTACTGTGAGAAGCCGGTTGATGTGCACATCGCTGCTGCCAAAGCACTGAGAAGAGGCGTCCAGCGGAACGGTGTTGTGTTCCAGTTCGGAACGCAACAGCGGTCCGACCGGAATTTTCGTCATGCGTGTGAGCTAGTATGCAACCGGCACATCGGCGAACTGCGAACCATTGTGGTCGGTTCTCTGGCCAGTATCGCATGTCCGAATCAGCCGATCCAACAGCCGCCGGATCCCGATGAGTTCGATTACGACATGTGGGTAGGGCCGGCGTTGTGGACGCCATATTGTTTCGAGCGTTGCGCGAGCCGGGCTGAAGGCAGCACCGGCTACTGGATGCATATCAGTGACTACGGCCTGGGCGGCATCAGCGGCGCGTGGGGCGTGCATCATGTAGATATCGCTCAATGGGGCAACGGGACGGACGCAAGCGGACCGGTGGAGATCGAAGGGGCCGGCACTATTCCGCGAGACGGACTAACCGACACGCCCACCAGTTGGTGTGTCGAACACAAGTACGCCAGCGGGGTGCGCATGGTCTACGCCAGCACAGACCAGACCGTCAGGCAATATCCGCAGTTCCGCAATCCGGCGCTGCGGCACAGGGGCTGCGGCATATTATTCATCGGCACGGCCGGCTGGGTCCTTGTCTGGCGGGGCGGAATCGATGCGGAGCCGAAAAAGCTGCTCACTGCGCAGGCCGGCGCCAACGAAATCCGCTTGCCGGTGAGCAATAATCATCGCCGCAACTTCCTGGAATGCGTGCGGTCGCGGCGCGAACCGATCAGCCACATCGAAGCCGCGGTACGAACCGACACGATATGCCATCTGGCGTATATTGCGATCAAACTCAAACGCAGGCTGCAATGGGATCCAGAAGAGGAGATGTTCGTGAACGACGAAGAAGCGAACCGAATGCTGGAGCGACCGATGCGAAGTCCGTGGCATTTGTAACCCCCTGTTCGACCGCACACAATCATTGCAGACAGACGATGAAATCGAATAACTGCCCACAGCGGCGGCCGTCTACCGTAACATCCAGCGGGACAATAATCGATCCTTTCTTCGACAGGCCGACGTCACAATGCACTTCCAGTGAGACTTCCTCGACCGCGCCGGCGGGCACCTCCGTGGTGATAATGTCCGGCTCAACAACAACGTCATCGGGTGCAGTGGCGGCAATTCGATACTCCCGGCTCCGATCCAGGAAGTTCCGCAAGTGCAGGGTCACCATCGCATTTTGTCCGGCCTGCATGTCGAGACGGTACGGCTCGGGGCGCACCCAGTACGGGTCGAACATATAGCGATAATCGGGCTCTATGCTGAGTTGCTGATAGGCATCCCGTATCCGCGGTCCCCATGCGGCGAAACGGTCGATCAGGGCGTCAGGCTGATCCATGACCCATGAATGGCCGCCGAGGATCAGGTCCGGCCGGAGTTGCTGAAGGTACGTGCCGGCGTAGATGTAACCCTCTTCGAAAACGGCACTGTTGTGCGCGACAACGGCTTCGTGGCCTGTGTGCGCAGGATTCGCGGGATTGCCGAAGATATTGTCGCCCGTGAAGGCTACGTGTTTGCCGTCAATCACGCCATGAATACAGCAGCCGAATTCAGTCTGTCCCGGCATCCAGTCGACGGTAAACGTATATCCCTGCCAATCGAACGTTTCGCCCGACTCGAACAGGCGATCGAATGTGATCGATTTAAGTTCGCGGCCATATGCGTTGACCATTGCAGAGTAGTTGAACCGGCGCGGGGTTTCGCATGGGGGCGCAACGCGATCCAGGGTCCATATTTCGGCGTTCCACCGCCGTCGCAGGTACGGCACATCGAGGAAATGGTCGCCGTGCATGTGTGTGACGATCACGGCATCAATGGCTACCAGGCCGCAGTGCTTTTGCATTTGCGCAAGCGTCCTATCCAGCAATTCCTCACCGATCAACCCGGCATCGATCAGCAACGCCCTGCCGCTGTCGGCCATGATGATTGTAAAATTCGGCCAGAAGTCTTTGCGGTCGAATTTATATATATGCTCGCTGATACGGCCGATGTCTTCAACGGCAGTTGGCTTCGACATGTTATCCTGATCGGCGACCGCCTGCGGACCAAGTTCGTAGCCGCGAACGTAGAGTTCCCTGAGGCGTTTCAATCTGCTCTCGTACGTTGTCAGTTGCTGCTTTGGATTGCGTATTGCACGACCATGCGCAGGCAACATCATGTCCGGCGCGGCTTTCCGCAGGGAAGCAATCGAAGCAATCAAGGCATCGAGCCCCCTGCCATAGCCATAATCCCATTCGGTATCGAACCAGTAATGCATCCGCGGCCCATCGAGTATAACATCGCCGGTGAAAACAAGCCGTCGATCACCGATTGCAAGCAGATACGACATCGCGCCGGGGCTGTTGCCTTTGGTTTCCATGCACTGCAATTCAATACCATTCCAGTTAAATATCGTCCCATCTTCCAGCGCTGTATCGACCACAATGGGGCGAGCCGGCGGGCGGACGTAACTGGCGCCATAGACCGTATGTCTATCGCCAAGCGAGATATTGACCGGCCTGAATCGCACGGGATCCTCGAAGAGTTCACGTTCATTCTTCGGTACGGCTATCCGCGTCACGGCATGATCGAGCCTCGGCGCGCCCTGGCACTGCTCGCGGTGATGATGTGTAAACAGTACCCAATCGACTTGTTCTACACCAATGGCGGCAAGGCGGTCCAGCACGGCGCCATCTCCGAGATCGATCAGCACAGCTTTCCGGCCGGCACGGATTGCATACACGTTGCAGGTATCGGTCCATCTGAGGACTTCAATTTCGTCATGTGCCGCGATGCGGTCGAAACCTTTGCCCCCGGCCGAATGCGCGGGCGAGAAGACTGGGAACAATACAGATAGAACGCATAGCAATGCATACCGCATGGTTATTCACCCCTTAGAACTTGACGATCAGCACACTTCTGAGCAACAGCCTGCCTGAGCGAGTCTATGCAGCTCTTATGGTGCGAGCAAGTTGTACTATCCTGCTGTCAGGCTTTCAGCGTCATACCGGCCTTGTGTGATTCGAGGGCCGTCGTGAAGAACTTGTGGCACTCGTTCATTTCCTTCGGAGAAGGGCAGGCAGCCACCTTGTTCAAGGCCTTCTTGTGCGATATCTCATACATGAATGCAGCAATCATCTGCATCAGTGCGTCGCCCGCCCCGAATTCGAAGTTGATATTGGTAATCGTCTCGTAAGGCGTATCGAATCCGACATCCACGTCCTGCCAGACCTGATCGGGTCCGCCCTGGTATTCGAGCACTTCCAGATATCGGGGATTCTTGAGGGAGAAGCGCGCGGAGGCTTCTGTTCCATAGACATTCATGTACCAGGTATTGCGCTCGCCCGGCATAATCCGCTGGGTACGCAGAGTCCAGGGGAACATATTGCCGTGGCGTGGGTCCTTCATTTCCGAGAGGATTGTGGCATTGTCCCACGTCCGCGACGCGACCATCTTCCCCTTGCCATCCGTCCGTTCGGGCATGATATTGCTGCAGATAGATCGCACGTTGCGAATCTTCCAACCCGCCCGCACCGTCATCAGGACAATATGCGGGCCAAGATCGCCGATGACGCCATACTCGCCGTTGTACTTGCTGATGCGTTTCCAGTTTATCGTTTTTTGCGGATCGAGATCGCTGCAATGCTGGAAACCGGAATCCACTTCGATGATGCGACCAAACACATTGTCCTCGATCATACCAAGGATGCGCTGGGCCGGTGGAAAGAACAGGAACTGCGATGCGCAGCCGACACGGCATTTCCGGTTCTCTCTGCTGGCTTTGAGAATCGCGGTGTTGGCTTCCAGGTCGATGCCGAAGGGTTTCTCACCCAGTAGATGCTTGCCCGCTTTCAACGCATCACAGTAGATCTGCCTGTGCACATTGTGCGGCACGGCCACATAAACCGCGTCGACATCCGGGTTCGCCAGGACCTTCCTGTAATCGTCCGTGATCTGTTTTATGGAATTGAAGTTCTGCTTGAACCAGTCGATTCGCTGCGGACTGAGTGTGCGGTTGCAAATCGCTGTAATCTCAGGCCGAACGTCCATTCGCGTCAAATGACACCAGCGCGCAACCACACTGGCGAATTCACGTCCCATCCAGCCACAACCGATTATGCCGAATCGAATGACCTTCATCCCTGCTCTCTCCTCAGCATCGTCATCTCATATATTGAACCGCCACCTTCGAGTTTGCCGTTGACCGCTTTGATCGTATCGACAGGCCTTCCCGCCCGCCGAACCGCAAACCCGGCGCGAATCGAGGGCATATTATGCGGTGTCCGGAGCGAAACGTCAAATCATGGTTGAAAAAACGCGTTGCACTGTTTTCAATTGCGACCGACGTCGTTAAGAACCAAACCGCAGTCATCTGGCAGGAGCAACAAAGATGGACAACTCGCACAACCCCACATTCAGGCCGGCGGAAGCGCGCCTGCGCAGGAATTTTACCAAACGATTACGAGACCACAGGCAAACCACCCGTCGCCAGTTGCTCAAGGAGAGCGGGATCGCACTGGCGGGCCTGAGTCTGCCTTTATCATCGAGTTTGGCCGTGAATCCCGGCAATCGCAAGATCCGTATCGGTGTGGTCGGAGGCGGCTTCGGCTGTGCCTTCCAATGGCATGAGCACCCCGATTGTGTGGTGCACGCCGTAAGCGACCTGCGACCCGAGCGGCGCAAGCGGTTGATGAACGTCTACAAGTGCCAAAGATCCTATCCTTCATTGGAGCAACTCGTTAAGGACAAGAAGATCGACGCAGTAGCCATATTCACCGAGGGCCCCAACCACGTCAAACACGTCGCGGAGGCGATGCGGCACGGCAAACACGCCATTTCTGCGGTGCCGGCTTCTATGGGAGGCGGCGTGGAGGAAGCGGAACACCTGCTCGATACGGTGAAGAGATATGGTCTGACGTATATGATGGCGGAGACCAGCTACTATCAGCAGCCTACAATTTCCGTTCGCAAATGGCACGAGCAGGAGAAGTTCGGTCGGATTTACTATTGTGAAGCGGAATACCAGCATGCCGGGCTGGAAACATTGTACTTCGAGAACGGCAGACGCACGTGGCGACACGGCATGGCCCCGATGCACTATCCGACGCACTGCACGGCCTTTCTGACCGGCGTCACGGGTGAGCGATTGACAGAAGTTGCCTGTCACGGCTGGGGCGATGACAGTCCCATTTGCAAAGACAACGCGTACGACAATCCGTTCTGGAACGAATCGGCGATGTTCCAAACAGATCGCGGAGGGGCCTTCCGAGTTAACGTGTGGTGGAAGGGAGCCCATCGCGGCTGTGAACGAGCACAGTGGATCGGCAATAAGATGAGCTTCTATTGCGGCGATCCTCGAGGCATCGGGCCTGTCATTGTGCGGTCTGCAGAAGGACGCAAGGAGAAAGACGATGCGGGCTTCGTGCGGGCCCTGCCTGAAATGGAGCACTATCAGCAGGTCGAGTGGTGGAAGACGGACATGCTGCCCGAACCGCTTCGACACAACAGCGGACATCACGGCTCGCATACATTCCTGACACACGAATTCATCGACGCCCTGCTCCACAGCCGCCGGCCGGCCGTAGACATCTATGAAGCTCTGGCCTATACGGTGCCCGGCATCATGGCCCATGAATCGGCACTCCGGGCGGGCGAACTGCTGCAGATTCCGCAATACGACAGGGCATGAAGAGCAGACGCCTTCGTACTGATACCCATGCCGGTCGAAGCACGCGCGAAGCGGGCGGGTTACTTTCGTTTCACCAGTTTCGGCAGGCGTCCGGCAAGGCCTATCCGCTCGTTCTTGACAATGAGCAAACCATCGATCCCGTCCAACGCAGAGATTGTACCGAGCGCCATGTCGATATCACTCTCCCTCCGGACGAGGTTGGCGGCAAAGGTCGCAGCGGCATCAGCCAAAGCGGCGTCATGCGCTACCACCGTGGCCAGATCGCACCGGCCAAGACTCGTTGAATGCCCCATCAGACCCGAAGAAGAGCAGATGGCCAGAGGTGTTTGCCGCGGCTCGAGGACAAATGCGAGCCGCGCGCCGAGTTTCGCCGTACCGGAATCGAGACCGATCGTAACCGGGGCTGCAACACGGACATATATGTCGCCGCCGTTCTCAACGATGGCCTCCATCGAACCGAGGTCCATGGCAGCCTCGGCGGCCCGTTGCGCCATTGCACCGGCCACCGCAGCCATGGGGCCGACCCCGACAATCTGTGCGGCGCGCGCCATGCGTCGGGCAATCTCGGGTGCACCAGCGTGCAAAGCTATCGGCTCGAACGCAGTCTTAAAACCTGGATGAGTTGCAATGTATCGATCGAGCAGCTTGCGCTGACGTACGATCTCGGCGGTGGCCGCAACGTAACGGTCGCAACAGATACGAAGTACCGCCTGGCGGTGTGTGAAGGTGCGAAACGTGCGATCGGCGGACATCGGTGCAAGCTGCTCTAGAAGGCCGAGGTACAGGCGCCGAACGGACAGACCCGGATACAGGCGAGGCACTCGATGCAATCGGCTTCGTTGAAGGCGACTTCGCGCGTGGCCTGATCAGCGATATGCAGCGCAGCAGTCGGGCAATGCGGAATGCAGTGGCCGCAATGCGTACAGCGCTGGGCATCCCAGGTGACACCCTTGCCTGTGTAGTTGATGGAAACGTTAAACGTCTGGACGAAATCCATCGCCCGCTCAATATCCTGTTGCGCACCGGTTACATCCAGCACGAGATAGCCCTCCTCTTCGGGCGTGACCTTTGCGCGATAGACGTTGACCACCAGATTGTAATCCTTGACGAGATGATAGATGATGGGCTTCTCGCATTCGCATCGCGGGAAGAACAGCATCAGCTTCTTCGTAACGGTCTGGCTCATGAGGATTTCTCCCTGATCTCGAGGGATTTCATTCTGCTGTCTTTGGGCAGCGGAGCAATGGGTCGTGTTACCTGGAAATCCCCGCGGCGGATTTCGTCCGCCAGGATATTGGCAATCTCCAACGCCTTATGGTATGAGGAAAGCGAACCGATGGTAACATCGCGGCCGTCGATCTCGATCTGTCCGTTGCGGAGTTGTTCGTAGTTCACATGGCACACGATTCGGCCCGTCTTCTGGGGATACTCATTTGAGTAGTCCACGACGGGAGCGAGAATATCCCGATCGCGCACGCACGTTCGCTTGAGTATATCGGCGTTCAGCACGGGTATCGGGATCCCGACCCCGAGCGACAGAGAGACGCCGTAGCCGCGAAGGCTGACTCCCCGCACAAATTCCGGCCGCATGCATTTCATGTCGCCCGTCAGCGCAAGCGTTCCCGCCCCGCCTTTCGGAACACCCTCGGCGGTCCGTTCTTCACCGGCACCGGCGTGCTGCGTACCTTCGGCGTAGACTTGTCCTTGCGCTCCGGCCAGCCAGATACGCGTGCCAACCCCGATTGTCTCGTAGTACGGATCGTTCAACAAAGGAGACAACTGCCCTGCCGAGCAATAATTGCCGTTCCCGCGATGGGGTTCGAGATAGCCCATGTACGTGTAGATCGGTCGGTCGGAATCGTTGATCGCAACATTGTAGTTCTGGTAGCAGTTGCGCGGGTTGACCATGATGGCCTGATTAAGGTCGTCTATGGTGAAGTACGTGCGTATCTCGCGCCGCGGGTAGCAGTCCGTGCCATACGAAAGCGCGAAAAGCTGGAGTTGCCTGCCCGCAACGAGATCCTCAATAACGTGGCCGCCGCCGTAGCGAAACTCGCCGGGGTAGTACATGTTGGCGGGATCGCCGTGGCGGAGTTGTGTTGCGCCGATATAGACATCCACGGCTGCAATGCCCGTATAGGCCAGCACATCTTCCACCCAGGCTTCGGACATACGTATCTTCGGCTTCGAATGCCCGAAGTTGAGGAAGCAGCCGGATGAACACATCGGGCCGAAGGTGGCGGTCGTTACGACATCCACGTCGGCCGCGGCGGCCTCCAGTCCCTTGCTGTCGACGTAGTCCATGATCTCGTCGGCCGTGAGCACGACTGCGTTGCCTGATTCGATGCGCTTGTTGATCTCTTCGTATGTCTTCATTCTGCATTCCACCGGTAAACCGAAACCTGCCCGTCGCAACAGCATTCCCGGGCAGTCAAGTCAAGTATTCTCTCTGAATCGCCCGCGTTTGGCAAGACAATACCGCAAGCGGAACACATACACAGAAGCCGGCACGAAACCCATCCCAGAAGAGAATATCCGCAACCCATGCATTTGCAGCCATTCACTACTCGCCAATCGTCTGTTTCTTGCGATAGACCATGCCCTCGAAGGTGGCGATTATTTGGCCGGCGTTGTCAGTGACTTCAATCGTGTAGGTGGCAAGCTTCGGGTTTCGAGATATTTCCCTCGCTTCAGCGTATAGGATGCCCGCCCTGGCGGCCGTTACATACCATATGCCGGCATTGATTGCCACCGCTATCGTACCGTGTGAATTGGACGCAGCGGCAAACGCCAGATCGGCCAGCGTGAAAGTGGCACCGCCGTGGACGACATCGGCGCCGTTGAGATGCCAGTCCTGGATCTCCATCGAAGCTCGGGCGTAACCCGGCGCTACTTCCAGCAGTTCGATGCCGCTATGTGCGGCGAACCGGTCGTTCTTGAAAAACTCGCGTATCTTTTCCATCGAGCAGTCTCCTGAAATACATGCCTGGTCGCGCGACCTCAGCAACAACTCCGGCAGATGATACAGCGACGCGCGGAGTTCCGCAAGACACACACACCTGCATCCAGGAAGAAGATGCTGCTGCGATCCGCGACTGGACGCCGGGCCGGATGCGCGTACAATGTAGAAGATGTTGTTTCTTAACCAGTGACTCCGCATGCTTTTGTGTGAAGGCAGTAGATCAGATGGAAGGCTCGATAATAGATATTCATACGCACGCTTTTCCCGATGCGCTTGCTCGGCGAGCGATGCGCAAACTCCTGGACGAAACGCCTGACGTACGGGCTTACCTCGACGGGACACTCGCCGCGCTGCTTCGATCGATGGACGCGTGCGGTATTCAGAAAAGCGTAGTCAGTTGTATCGCTACGCACCCGGGGCAATTCGAATCCATCCTGCACTGGTGCGAAGAGAGCCAATCCGAACGCTTGCTCTTCCTTCCCTCGGTGCATCCGCAGGATCCACGGCTCATCGAGCAAATCGACAGAATCAAGGCCGCAGGTTTCAAAGGCATCAAACTCCATCCGTTCTACCAGGACTTCTACGCGGATCAGGAATCCCTGCAAGCGTTGTATGAGAAGCTCCAGCGTGAGGGTTTATTGCTGCTCATGCATACGGGTTACGACGTCGCCTTCGAACGCATTCGCAGGGCGGATCCTCAGATGCTGGTTCGAATCAGCGAGCGATACCCTGAGCTGCGACTTATTACCAGTCATTTCGGGGCATGGGAACAATGGGATGAGGTAGAGCAGTATATGATCGGCCGGCCCATCTATATGGATATTTCTTTTGCCATGGAATATATGGAGCCCGGCCAGGCGAGAAGAATGATCCTGAATCATCCGGAAGGCTACGTATTGTTTGGAAGCGACTCGCCCTGGACCGACCAGGGAGAGACTCTCTCACAAATCAGGAAACTCGACCTGCCGCCGGCGAGGCTCGATCAAATCCTGGCGAAGAACGCAAAGAAACTGCTATATTAGGGTTTGCTGAACAAGTCGTAGTGGGTTTGTGTCAAGACCTTTGAACATC
>CAZGMJ010000048.1:0-41202 GCA_964526785.1 uncultured Pirellulales bacterium | reverse complement strand
ACATGACATACCTCCCACAGGTTATGGGTTGGACACTATGCCAAAGTCCAATAAAATGCCACCTAACCGTTATTTTAGCGCTACATCTGCATCTTTGCAAGCAATAACTCGATTGCCGACCGTATTTGCGGATCGCCGCGACACCTCAATCGACTTAAATCTTTAGCAAATAAACACTTACAAAGGAATAGCCGACATGCTCTCCCGGCGTCGCGATACCGACTTATTGGCGCCGCCGGGTATGCACAGGCGCCCATTTTCCAGAGATGCTCCGTCTCGGAGCCGATACGTCGGCGGGAAGGGCCGGCATTGCTGATCGCTGATCTTTGCGAGCCGTGAATCACGCGAAGAACCGGCCGGTTCACGGGCATTGGGGCCGATTGCCGGGATTTGAGAGAACTTCGGTCTCGCTCCGATAATTCGGCCGTTTTCGCTTGACCTGGAGCACGGCAAATTGCTATAAAATAGAGTGGTCAGGTATTTGGCAGGGTAATGATGAGAAGGAAATATGTAGAAGGGTACAGTACAATTCGCGTAATCCATTTCTTTCACCCAAGCGGGCTCCGTCCGGCCACATATCGGTGTTCGATACGGGCTGTTCGTCCCTTGTCCGGCGGAGAAGACAAACCTTACTAAGAAGGAGGAAAAATGATGTTCAAGAAGGCAATTCTATGGTCTGCCCTCGTTGTGCTTTTCGGCTGGGCGTCGATCTCACAGGCGTTGGTCATAGGCGACTGGGAAGACGACCTGCAGAACTGGGAACTGATCGCGTTCAACCCCGATGACGGCTCCACGTGCGACGGGATGACGACTGACTTCAGCACCACCGGCGTTACGCTCGGCAGCAAGAGCCTCAGGGTCAGCGTGCCCTGCGGAAACTGGAAGAAGATGATGCGCATCTCGATTCAGAGCATGCCGGAGTTGGTCGAGGCATTCCGCAACGGCAAGACGTTTCAGATCGACGTTACCCGGCTGACGTCCGAGTGGACGGGCGATCCGAGTAACGGCCACTCGGGTCTGCACTTTATCGTCAATACGGGCGGCGACGGCTGGAGTGAATGGTACAATGGTCTCGGGAATCCTGACGACACCGGTTCGGGCTACCAGGGCTGGTGGAAGTACGATCAGGGCGACCGGACGCAGACGGTGACATGGGACTACTCCGGCGTCCTGCCTAAGATAGAGTTCGACAATATCTGGTGGCTGGAGCTCTGGGTCATTTCCAACTACGACGATGCGTATGCAACGGGCGGTGTGTACTACTTCGACAACGCCCGCATTCCGGCCTTCACAAAGGCCAGCGAGCCCGAACCGGCCGACGGCGCGACGGAAGTCAAGAGAGACCCGACGCTCGTGTGGAAGTCGGGCGAGTACGCGGGTACGCACGATGTGTACTTCGGAACGGACCTCGATGAAGTCACCAATGCGACGAAAGACGACCTGGCGAGCTATCCGGGCGTGACATACGCAAGCGTTGACGTGAACAACTACACGCCGGATGCGCTGGAGTTGGGCAAGACGTACTACTGGCGCGTCGATGAGATCAACGATCTCAATCCCGACAGCCCGTGGATCGGCGAGATCTGGAGCTTTACGGTCGGCGACTTTTTGGTCATCGACGATTTCGAAGACTACAACAACTTCTCGCCCTACACGATCTGGGAGTCATGGATCGACGGTTTCGGCGTCGACGAAAACGGTTCGGTGGTCGGACACGATCTGGGCTCGACGGTCGATCCGGGTGAATACTATGTGGAACTTGACACGGTGCATACCGGCGATCAGGCTATGCCGTACTACTATGAAAACGACTTCAAGTACTCGGAAGCAACGATGACGCTCGAAGGCGCCAAGCGCGACTGGACGCGCGAGGGTGTCGAGCGGCTATCGCTGTGGTACTACGGCTATCCGGCCAGCCAGGGCAATTTCGTGGAGTCGCCTCAGGGCACCTACACGATGACGGGCGCCGGCAGCGACATCTGGAATACGGCCGACGAATTCCATTACGCCTACAGGATGCTCAACGGCGTCGGCTCCATCACCGCCCGGGTCAGCGCGATTGAAAGCGTGGATCCCAACCAGAGCCTCCATGAATGGGCCAAGGCGGGCGTGATGATCCGCTCGACGCTCGATCCGAATTCCGCGCACGGCATCATGTGCGTGACGGGCGATCAGGGTATTTCGTTCCAGTACCGCGGTTCGGCGGCGAGTACGAGCACGAACCAGAGCCATCTGGACACCGTCAGCGCCCGGCCGCACTGGGTCAGGATCGAGCGGGACTTCTCCGGCAACGTGATTGCCTGGCACGCGGACGACGCCGGCGGTTCGGCCGGAACGTGGATGATGGTGGACCAGGCGCTTGTGGAGTTGGGGACGGACGTGTACATCGGTCTGGCTCTGACGAGCCATCGGGCGTATGTCCCCGCACAGGCTACCTTCACAAACGTCTCGACCACGGGCAATGTGACGGGCGATTTCACGAATATCGACATCGGTATTCGAAGCAACGAGCCCGAGCAGATGTTCGTTTCGATTGCCAACGCCGGCGGCGACCCGGTCGTGGAAACCAATCCCGACGGCGATGCAGCGCTGGTGAACGAGTGGACCGAATGGTCGATTCCGCTGACCGATTTTGAGGGCATCGATCTTTCGGACGTGGATCAGATATCGCTCGGCTTCGGCAGCGAAGGGAACAATCAGGCGGGCGGCTCCGGCCTGGTGTACTTCGATGATATCCGCCTGTATCGCAAGTCCTGCGCGTTGAACCTGCGTTCGGCTGATTTTGCTGCGGCGGACTTCGCACCTCTCGGCTCGCCCGGCGGCGACTGCGTTGTCGACTACCAGGAGCTGGAGCTTCTGGCCGCGGACTGGCTTATGGGCGACTTTCTGCTCGATGCTGAGAATCGGGCCGCAAACCCGGCGGCGTACTATCCGATGAATGCCGGATCCGGTGCGGTGGCGGTCGATGCCACAGGCAACGGCCACGACGGCGCCATTACCGGCGACAATGTGCAGTGGGTCTCCAGCCAGACCGTCTTCGACCAGGCTCTGGAGTTCCCCGGTGCAGCACCGAACTACGTCGATGTCGGCACCTGGAACCCGTCGGAAGAGACCGGCGAGCTGAGCATCGCCGTATGGGCCAACTGGGCCGGCTACAACGGCGGCTGGCAGGGCCTGATGGGTAAACGCGACGCCTGGGACAACGAAGGCTCTGAAATGATGTGGCACCTCGAGATCGGCAGGGACAGCAACGAGGTCAGTTTCGCCCGCGGCGGAAGTTATCCCGGCGGCAACTACCTCATGCAGGTCGGCGAGTGGACACACGTGGCCGTAACGTTTGATGGAGTGACTGCCACGACGTACATCAACGGCGCCGAAAACGGCAGCGGCAACTTCGCATTCGGGCCCAAGACCGACGCGGCGCTGGTAATTGGCTGCGTGGGGGCCGACGGCAACAATCCGTTCAACGGAGTTCTCGATGAGGTGTATATCTTCGATCGGGCCATCTCGGCCGAGGAAGTAGCCCATCTTGCCGCTCTGGCGCCGGGCGAATTGCTCGTCCCGCTGTCATCGCCGGCCGATGTGTCCTCTGATGAGCCGGACGGCTCGAAGGTCGTCAATTTCAAGGATTTCGCTGTGATTGCTGAATACTGGCTGGAAGAAGAGCTCTTCTGAGCATCGTAACAGTCTGTGCAACAGCGATTTATGATTAGAACATGGCCTGTCCCGGACCGGGGCGGGCCATTTCTATTTCAGGCGCCTTTTCGCCCCGCGGGTTTCGGTCTGCCGGCATAATGGCCTCGATTAGCGACAAACAGTCAAATCGCCCGCCCGCGGGCCGCACATGATCGAAACGGACGGTCCCATGCTTAAACGCCATATCCGCATACTTGGCGGAACAGTAAAAATTTACCATATTATCGCACCATTTCACTTGACACGCCTTTAGGTAAATTGGTATAAATAGGAAGGTAAAACTGGCGGGTCCGAGAAGACTCAGGGTCGGTCCTGTTTGACGGGATAACGGCCATGGACCCCTTGAATCAAGGTATGGCGGCACGAGCCGCAGCATTGATGGCGGCTGCAGCAGAGACCATGGGTTTGTTGCGGCCGGTCCGAAGAAGGAGGAGTGTGGTATGCACAGGCAATTCTGTTTTCTATTGTCATTTCTGATCGTATTGGCCACGATCTCAACTGCTCAGGCCGTGGTGATCGGCAACTGGGAGGCTGGTGAGGACGGCTGGGAGATTGCACCAGGCGCGCCGGAAGGCACGGCAATGGAGATCGTTTCCACGGGTGCGACCCTGGGCGACAACGCCCTTAAGGTGGACGTCCCCACGGGCGGCTGGCAGAAGGCCATTCGCTTCAACGTGGTTGCCGGCGATGTGGTTGACGAATTCCTGGCGAACGACACATTCAGCGTCGACGTCACGCGTCTGCCCGAGGACTGGCTGGGCGATCCCGCGGACGGGCACAGCGGATTGCATTTCGTCGTCAATGCAGGAGGCGACGGCTGGCCCGGCGGAAACGTCTGGTATCAGACGGGCTATGAAGGCTGGTGGAAATACGACCAGGGCGCCAAGACCCAGACGGTGGAGTTCAACTACGCCGAAGGTCGTGACAAGGTCCAGCCGGATGCCCTGGGGTGGCTGGAACTGTGGCTTATCACGAACTACGACGGCGGTTACTCGGACGGCGGAGTCCATTACTTCGACAACGTTCAGTTGACTCCCGAGCCGGCAACGATCGCCCTGCTTGGTCTGGGCGGACTGGCTCTGATCCGACGCCGCAAATAGGCACCCGAATATCCACAGCCGCCGGCCGGCTTTGGAATTGGAATGAATTCATGCCCGCATTGTGCCGAAGCACCGGCGCAGTGGCGGGCTTTTTCTTTTCGAAGGCAATCCGGCAGGCGTGCTGAACGGTGGTCGTGCAGGGTTGCGGCAGGCCGCGAGGTCTGGATCACGCGCGGCGTACAAGGGACATCACACGGACAATGGACGCTCAGCGGAGGATGAAGTTCGCCGAGAGTCGCTTGCCGAAACCGCAGACACACGTCACTTCCAGCGTGTAGCGATCCAGTTCCGGCACGATAGGCAGTTCGAAAACGTACGCTCGCAGATAGTCCTCCCAGGTCTCATGGTTTACTTCCGGATCTTCGAGGTCGTACCCCTTCCAGACCTGGACCTTTCTGCCTTTGTTGCCGGCCGCAAAGCTCACGTACTCGTAGAGCTCGAAATCAAAGATCGCCGGATACTTGATCTGGGTGCCGAACGCATCGAGCAGACTGACGTACACGTGCAATTCGGAGGGCTTCCGGCCGGGCGGGCTCTCGGCAAAGTCGGTCAGAGGCATTATAGCGATCTTGGCCGGACTGTAGTACGCGCACATCGGTATGCCCTCGACCGAGTTCGCGTCGGCCGCGGAAATCACGGGAGGCGAAGAACCCGAGTCACAGCCGGGCAACAGCAACAGCGGCAGGACAAACAGGGCAGTGACTACGGCGGCGGCGGGCTTCATACGTCAGAGATCCTCATCCAGCATATGTCCGAAACGGTGCTTCTTGGTGTGCAGATACCTGCGATTGTGTTTGCTCGGGACAGCCTGCAGCGCGATCTGCTCGACGATCTTGATGCCGTAGACTTCCAGCCGGCTGACCTTCTTCGGATTGTTCGTGAGGATGCGAATGTTGCGCAGTCCGAGATCGCGAATGATCTGAGCGCCGATGCCATAATCGCGTTTGTCCGCCCGGAAGCCCAGTTTGAGATTCGCATCCACCGTGTCGAGGCCCTGCTCCTGGAGTTTATACGCCCGCAGCTTGTTGGTCAGCCCGATACCCCGGCCTTCCTGACGCAGGTAAATCAAAGCGCCGGTTCCCTCCTTCTCGATCATCTCCATCGCGGTGATAAGCTGGTAGCCGCACTCGCATCGCTGGGAATGAAACAGATCACCCGTCATGCACTCCGAGTGAACGCGCACCAGCACCGGCTCATCCGTCTGGATCGGCAGGCCGCTCGCGTCGCGTTTTCCGATGTTGCCTTTGCACAGCGCCAGGTGAGGCTCGGGCCACATGATGGTTTCGTACCCGATCAACGTGAATTCGCCGTAATCGGTGGGCAGGTTCACCGAGTCCAGCCGGGTAATCTGACTCTCGCGCTGGAGCCGATACTCGACGAGTTTCGCCACCGAGGTGATTTTCATCTTGTGCTTGCTGCAGAATTGCAGCAGTTCGGGGACTCTGGCCATCGATCCGTCGTCGTTCATGATCTCGCAGATGACGGCGGCGGGTTTGAGCCCGGCCAGCCTCGCCAGATCGACGCTGCCTTCGGTCTGGCCCGCCCGAACGAGAACGCCCCCGTCGCAGGCGCGCAGCGGGAAGATATGGCCCGGCCGAACGAGATCGCTCGCCCTGGCGCCGTCGGCGATGGTATCCTGTATCGTCTTGGCTCGATCCGCGGCGCTGATGCCTGTGGTGACGCCCTCGGCCGCATCGATGCTCACGGTAAAGGCCGTCTGAAATCGGGTCGTGTTCTCCACCGCCTGCGGGAAAAGCCCCAGCGCATCGCACTTCGAAGCGGTAAGAGGCAGACAGATCAACCCCCGCCCGAACTTCGCCATGAAGTTGATCGTTTCAGGCGTCGCCTTCTCAGCAGCGCACACCAGGTCGCCCTCGTTTTCCCGGTCTTCATCGTCCACCAGAACGACCATCTTGCCCTGTCGAAGGTCTTCGAGTACTTCCGGTATTTCACTGAAATCGCCGGCCATTATCTGTTGCTTCATCCTGTCAAAAAAGGTTGCCGTAATAATACGGGACGCGTCTTGCGGCGACAATCCGACCGCAACCCGCACCAATATATCTACCCCCGTCACTCGCCTGTTTGTTCGCGCTCGGCAACGGTCCGTTCGTACTCTTCAATATAACGACTACCGTTGCGGATGTAAACAAGCGTTGCGCCGATTGCCGTAATCGCCGAGGTCCACCAGAGAAAGCGCAGGAACCATATCCAGCCCGGCAACACGCTGGAGACTTCGGGGGCGATCAGAATGCCCGCCACCATCGCCAGTTGAAATGCCGTCGCGGTCTTGCCGAGAAATACCGGCTTTATGCGGATTTGCGAGGTTATGAAGTAGACGATGACAAAACCGATCAGTAGGAACAAATCCTTGCCGATAATAAGTACGACCACCGTTGGAGGAATAAGAAATCCCTCGACGTGGCTGCGCTGCGAGGCGAGCAGAAGAACGCCCGAGGTAATCAGCAGCTTGTCCGCCACGGGATCGAGGAACGTGCCGAGCTTCGTTATCTGATTGCGATGCCGGGCCAGATACCCGTCCACCGCATCGCTGACGGCCATCGCCAGAAAAATGACCACTGCAATCCATCGCATCACATCCTGCATGTGCGGGCTGTATTTGGGGTCGTTGATCTGCAACATGCAACTGACGAACGGAATCAGCAGCAGGATTCGCAGAATCGTGATTCGTGTCGCCCAGTTAAGGAACATGTCGTCTCCAGAGTGCGTTTTGTGATTCACTTCGCGGCGGGCGCCACGTTCAGTCAACGCACGCCCGCATCGAACGGCATTATGGTAAGATACACAATCTCCTGTGGCAAGCAATATGATCGCGCGCCGCCGTTAAACCGCCGCACGCAAACCGCTTGACCGGATATGCTTCTAACGATCAGACCGCCGCAACCGCCAGCCCCGCATTGCTTTGTGCACGTTATTGCCTTGAAGACCACGCAATTGCTGTTATAATCATGCGACCATTGGAGAGATACTATGGCCGTACTAAATGTAAATATCGATCACGTTGCGACGGTGCGCCAGGCCCGGCTGACCGACGAGCCCGATCCGGTGTGGGCGGCGGTGCAGTGCGAACTGGCGGGCGCCAACGGCATTACCGTGCACCTGCGCCAGGACCGCAGGCACATCTGCGACCGGGACGTCCGCGTACTGAAAGAAACGGTGGCGTGCAAGTTCAACCTTGAGATGTGTATGGCCGAGCCCATCGTCAAAATCGCCGAAGCCGTGCGGCCGGACCAGATCACACTCGTTCCGGAAAAGCGCGAAGAACTTACCACCGAAGGCGGCCTCGACTGCGCACGGCATAAACGACGGCTGGCCGACGTGGTCAAACGCATGCACAAGAAGAATATCCTCGTCAGCACGTTTATCGCCCCGGAGGAAGACCAGATACTCGCCTCAGCGGAAACGGGCTGCGACGCGGTCGAGCTGCACACCGGAATGTACGCCAACGCAAAGACCGACCGCAGCGCCGCAAGACGGGTCGCGGAACTTCGCACCGGCAGGGACATAGCGAGGGACAGAGGGCTTGTCGTACACGCCGGACACGGCCTGACCTATCGCAACATCGGCCCGGTGGCGGCGATCGAAGGTCTCTGCGAGTTCAACATCGGACACAGTATTATCGCGCGGGCGGTGCTGGTGGGCATCCACCGGGCCACGGCCGAGATGATGGAATTGATCGAAAGGCCCAGCCGCTGACCGAAGGACAGGTCGGCCGCTGCGACCATACTTAATCAGGAGACGACGTGATGTTTTCAGGAGCAATGACTGCTTTAGTGACGCCGTTCGAGAACGGGCAGGTGGATTTCGAGACGCTGGAGGATCTGGTGGAATTCCAGATCGAGCACGGCATCGACGGAATCGTCCCCGTCGGCACGACGGGCGAATCGCCCACTCTCAGCACGCCGGAGCACAAGGAAGTAATCGAGCGTGTGGTCAAAACCGTCAACGGCCAGGTGCCGGTGATCGCGGGGACCGGCTCGAACAGCACCGCCGAGGCGATCGAACTGACCGAATACGCAAGGAAGATCGGCGCCGACGCCTCTCTGCAAGTCACGCCGTACTACAACAAGCCCACGCAGGAGGGCTTCTACCAGCACTTCAAAGCGGTTGCCGAAGAGGTGGATCTGCCCGTCGTGCTGTACAACATACCCGGCCGATCGGGCGCGGGCATGACACCCGAGACCATCGCACGGCTGGCCGAACTGGAGAATATCGTCGCGATCAAGGAGGCGACCGGCAGTCTGGATCAGGCCAGCGAGATCGCCATGCGATGCGACCTGACTATCCTTTCGGGAGATGACTCCATCACGCTGCCGCTGGCGTCGGTGGGCGGCAAGGGCGTCGTCAGCGTGGTCGCCAACATCGTGCCCGCGGACGTCAAGGCCATGACCGACCTGATTCTCGAAGGAGATCTGGTATCGGCCCGCCAGTGGCACAGAAAGCTCTTCGCACTGAGCAAAAACATGCTCACGCTGGCGACCAATCCAATTCCCATCAAGGCGGCCATGGACATGCTGGGGATGTGCTCGGCAGAGATGCGCCTGCCGATGACGCCACTCGAGGTGAGCAAGCAGGATATTCTCAAACAGGCGCTGACCGACTACGGCCTGCTGAAGTAGACGCCGCAATCCTCAGGAAATCCGGCACCGGATATGCTGAGAAATGCTATCGCTCTGATGATTCACGCGGCTCGCAAACAGCGTCTGGTCACGGGCATCTGCTATCCGCCACCCGCTGCAATCACAGGTCGTTCCTCCGCCCCGCACCTTCCGACGGGCTTTGACTCGTCCCGGACTCGGACGTTGCCGGTGCGCTTCGACCAAACCCGCCTCCGAAGCCGCTGCGAGATCGTTGTACGGCTGTGCGGCTCATCCCGTCGCCGGTCTTCGCGCCGCTTTCGGCTGCCGTTGCGGCTGCGAACATGCCTCCCGCGGGCGCGGCTGTGCGCCGCCCGCTCATCGCAAATCCGGAGCGACGGCCTCGCGCAGCGGCGCTCGACCCGCTTGACATCATTACCGTCCGTTCGCCAGCCCGGGAACCAGACCGACCGGCGACCATCCCCCCGCGGCCGACCGGAGCAGTAGTCAAGGGTTGGGCGGGACCGTGTACAGGTGGCTGGTCCCGCCCGATGGTATGACTCTCCGTGAAGGAGTGTGTAGCATTGGTCAGCGCAACGGTCGCTACGAGCACAATCAGACCGGCCGTAGTGAGCGACCACCACCGCGGCAGTTTATGAAAACGTGCGATCATGGCGATGCGGTCCTTCAACTGCGATTGCGTTTCCATGATCCCAACCATGGTCGCTCTGGCACGATTGCGGTTAAACAGTTCGATCATGCTGATGATCGTCCTGCCATAATCGGCCGGCTCGTCGCTATCGGCGATCGAAAGAACCAGCTCATCGCAGGCCAGCTCCCGATCCGTCCGCATGCGATAGAACGCGTACCACACGAGCGGATTGAACCAGTGCAGAACCTGCAGCAGGCTCATCAGATAGCACGTCAATATGTCAAGGTGCCGCATGTGGGCCAGCTCATGGAGAAATACACATCGCAGTTGCTCTTTGCCCAAGTCTCGCAGCATCGCGGCCGGCAGCAGAAGACGGGGCCGGATAAAGCCGCACAGGGCCGGGCTTTCCACATGCTCCGTGGTCACAATCCGCAGACGTCTGCGGATTGCAAGTCGCCGTTTGCACTCGTCGAGCATGCCCAGCGTTTCGCTGTCACGCACCACCGGCGATCCCGCAATCTTCCTGGAGAACCGCCAATTCGCAGCGACCATGTGAGCCGCAACGCCCGCAGCCCCAACCAGCCAGATCAGCGGCGACAGCCTGATGATGGTGAGCACCGAATGCCCAACCGCCGACTGTTCGCCGATCGCCGCAGCCGCCGACGTTACATCCGCGATATTGCGCAGCGGCTGCTGAAAAACCGTCTGCAGCATCGTAAAGAGGCTGAAGCGAAACGCCGGCGCCCACGGCAGCGCCATACGAATCAACAGCAGAAGCCAAAGGCAGTAGTGCCATCGAACGCCCAACCTGCGTTTGAGCAGCGACTGAACAACAAGAATCAGACAGATCAGCAGACTCGCCTGCACAGAAGTCACAAGCAGCCACTGAAACAGCGGCCACAGACTCGCAGCTACCGACTGCATCATTTTTCCTTTCCCTTGTCCTCAAGCATTCGCTTGAGCTCCTCTATTTCCTGCGGCGACAATTCCGCATCCTCTATGAAAGCCGCCAGCATCGGTTTGGTGATTCCACCATACACGCGCCGTACAAATGATCGTCGTTCCATACGAATGCACTCGCACTCGTTGACCGCCGGATAGTACCGGTACATTCTGCCCTCCCGCTCGAACCGCACCGCGCCCTTCTTCATCAGACGGGTAATAAGTGTCTTGACGGTTCGCGGCTTCCAGTGGGTCCGGTCCATCAATTCATCCACCACGTCGTTTGCTGTGGCCGAGCCTTTCTGCCACAGAACACGCATTACGAGCCATTCGGAGTCGGATATCTTCGGCGGGTTGCTCATGCGTTGGTCTCCTGTTGGTTCCGTATCGTTGCAACCAAAGTATTACACATGTAATCAAAAGTCAAGAAGAATTTTTGAGAATCTCCATTTTTTCTCGCGGCCGCCGCCGGCGTGCATTTCGTGCCGGATCGCAGAGATTCCGCACTCCGCCAATGTGCGATGCTGAGGCAAAAGCCGCATATCCGGATTGCAGTATTCGGTTGCTCGGATTATCGTATGCAACAGTATGCACATTGACATGAAATGCTGTCAGGGAGGTCTTCGAACGATGCATAAGTCAAGCTGGATAGTCATGGCAATTGTGGCCATGCTGCTCGCAACGCCGTGTTGGGCGGCCGGTCACCAGATCAGCCGTGAGGAACTGCTGGATAAGATCTCCGGCTTCTGGATCGGCCAGTTGGCGGGCAATTACATGGGCTTTCCCTTCGAGAACGTGTACGTCGATGAGCCGATTCCGTTTCTGGTGGACCGCTACTATACGTGGCAGGACGATGCCTCCATACGCATGAACCGCAACGATCTCCGCGGCTACGTGCCCATTCTCGCCGCCGCGTTCGAGGGGGCGTTTTCAGACGACGACACCGATATCGAGTTCGTCACGCTGCACGCGGTGGAAAAATACGGCCTCGACATCAACTACGAACAGATCACGGCGATGTGGAAGGCGCACATCAACCGCAAGATCTGGGTGGCGAACCGAACCGCCCGCAATCTGATGGACAAGGGGCTCATCGCCCCGGCGACGGGCTCCAAAGAGAACAATCCGAACTGGTTCCAGATCGATCCGCAACTGGTGAACGAAATCTGGAGCGGGTTCTATCCGGGCATGACGGAAAAGGCCGCCGAACGTGCGCTCTGGGGCGCCCGCATTACCAACGACGACTGGGGCACGCATCCGACCATCGCCTACGCGGTCATGTACAGTGCGGCGTTCTTCGAAGAGGATGTCGGGAAGCTCGTGCGAATGGCGCAGCAGGCCGTGCCCGATGAGGGGCCGTTCGCAGAGGGATTGCGCGACGTAATCACCTGGCACGAGCAGTATGATGACTGGCGGCGGTGCCGAAAGGAAATTCACGAAAAGTACCACAGATACGAGAAGGACGGCTACAAGGCGCCCGTTTCGGTGGTCTCGTCGCTTCAAAACGGTCTGTGCGGCGTGATGGCGGTGCTGTATGGCGAAGGCGACTTCATGAAGACGACCGGCATCGCGATCTCGGCCGGATACGACTGCGACAACCAGGCCGCGACCTGCGCAGGACTGATCGGCGTGATGCACGGAGCGGACTGCATCCCCGACAAACTCACCAAAACCTTCCTGCCCCGCGGCAAATGGAACGAGCCTTTCAACAACCGGTACGTGAACTATACACGCGACGGCCTGCCCATCGTCACCAGGATAAGCGACATCGTCCAACGTATCGCAGCCATAGCGGAAGACGCCATCATCGAAAACGGTGGAAAGAAGATCGCCAGAAACGGCAAGGTCAGCTACATCATTAACTGTAACTTCTGACCGTCAGCGGCATTCTAATCAAATCAAACGTACAAACCACGCTCCGGTCTCCGGCGTTCAGCGCTCGGGCCGCGCAGGCACTTGCCATTCATTTCGCCCCTTATAGCACCAGGGACCGGTCAAATGTAGAAGCGGCAAGTCGCTTGTGAGCGATCGACCAGAATCGACCCAGTGCAATGACAATAATGCCAGCGCCGCCCAAGAACAGACGCGCAACGCCTTGCCGATCCGCATCAGGCGGCAGGTCGTACCGTCGGCACGGTAGTGCTGCCCCCGGACTCCCGCGATCGTTGTGCAACCGGTCCGGTCAGGTCGCGCCGGCCGAGAGAATCCGCCCCGGCACAGCGCGTATCAATGCTGCGGAACCTTGATGCGTATGTTGCGAAATGCGATTCCGCCGCCGTGGTCCTGCAGGAGAATATGCCCCTGCTCGGCTTCTCCGAATGTGTCGCGGTCTTTGAACTTGCTCTGCGCCACGGCCGCACGAAACGCCTGGCTGCCCCGTTCGAATTCAAGCACCTTCTCGCCGTTGAGCCAGTGCTCAACGTGCCGATCCCGCGAGACGATGCGAATCTCATTCCATTGCCCGCGCGGCCGGGCCGCAACGCGCCTGGCCTCCATCAGGTCGTACAGATCCCCGAGCCTGTGCGGGCCGCGAACCTCTCCGTTGTAGTCCAGGATTTGGTACTCCAGTCCCAACTCCGTGCCGGGGTATGCGAAGTATTTGATGCCGCTGTTGACATTGCCGTCATACGTCGGATCGAGCCTGTATTCGAGACGAAAGTCGAAATCGCGGTACTGCCGCTTTGTCACGATGCTGCCTTTCGCACCTTCGGGCCTTTCGCTGCGCGGCGTACACACAATCTGCCCGTCCCCGACCGCCCATACGTCCTTCGGTATGTCTTCCGTGGTGACGCCTTTGAAATGCGACAGCGTGTCATCCGCACCGTCGAACAACACGACAGAATCCTCCCCCATTTCCTTCGCAGCCCCGGCGTCAGCCGTGGTGCTGTGCTCGCTCCTGCAGCCGGAGATTGTCAGAACAAACATCGTCAAAAACGTCAGCGTGCCTCGATACCCTTGCATAGATACTGCTCCTTACGATCCTGCACCACTGTTCATATGGAATACCTTTCGCCCGACGGAACACCCGACGTAAAACGCATGCGCCTCATCGGTGACCACACACCATGCCAACGCCGGCACACACGCTACCGCCGGTACCACTCTATTGCCTGCCGGTACGTCTCCATTATACCGCTGATCATGCGGTCCACCGAATGATTCCGGCGGACATACTCCTGCGCCCCGGCCGCAATTCTTCTGGCCGGTTCGGGCCTGGACAAGAGACTCTGAATCGAACGCATAAGACTCAACCGGTCTTTCGGATCGAACACCGCAGCGGTCTGATCCTCAACGACAAGGTCGTCCACTCCGCCTCTGCACGCCGCGACCGCCGTCCCCGCACCCATTGCTTCGAGCAGAAACGGGTCGAAGTATCTCGCGGGCACAGGCCGGACAAAAATATCGGCCGCTGCAAAGACTCGCCGGCACGGCTGTATCGGCGGCACAATGCTCACGTTCTGCAGCAACCCGAGACTCGATATCATTCTGCGCAGCGGTCGCTCGGCGCGCCCCTGCCCCATGATGATCGCCATAAACTCGCTGCCCTCGAGCCTGAGATGCCGAAAGACGGCCAGAAGCCGCTCGAAATCTTCGATCCTGTCCAGCGGATGCGCCGTCACGATCGTCGCCAGCCGCGACGGTTCCTCGAAAGCGGCGCAGTGGTCCGAGACGAACGCCCCGAAGTTGATTTGTTCGAGGCGATGCGCAATCCGTGGATACGCCCGCTCGACGCTGACGGCCACCGTCTTGGCCGGTGCAATTACGCCGCCGCAGTGGCCCGCAGATATCTTCAGCCTCGGCAACTTCTTCTGCAGTGCCTGCACGGACAGCACATAAGGCACGTTCAGACGGCGTGCCAGCACGGCAGCAAGGCTCGCTCGGCTCTCGCACAGGCAGTGAATGACGTCCGGCTCAAAGCCTGCAAGACGCTCGATAAACCGCTTTCCGCCGAACCGCCCCCAGACACCCGGCGACGCAGACCGGTACCACGGAATCTGCACCGTACCTGTCTCCAGGCCCGCTTTCTCCGCATGGGGCGGGCAAATCAGGACGACCGGCACCGATCGATCGGCGAGTCCCGTCAGCAGATGATCGAGAAATCCCGCATATCGACTGAAAATCCGGGCCGACGCCATCAGCGCAGCCCGCGGGTGGCCTGCATTGGTATCCGAGTCCGTCAAAATGATTCAGCTCCAAACGTGAGAATCCTGTGCATCACGCATCAGGCGAAGGCATATCTTAATGCACACGCCCGCATCGGGCCACCGCCAATAAAGCACCTGTCCCGCCGTGCCGCAAACGGCAGATTATCCCCATCCTCCCGGCCCGGCCCGCCAACCACGCTGCGAACAACGCACTCAACTGCAGATATCGCAGTCGTGACGGACCATTTGCGGCATCGCAAATGCCCCTTCCGGCATTTATTCGGACCTTGACGCACCCTTCGTCCACCGCAACCGGCTTTTTCCCTTCATTTCACGATGATACGGCCACGGGCCAACCGTACCGTATTCTCAGCCGCGTTTCGTACCCGAAAGCGGATAAGATCGCCGCCGAAAGGCAACATCCCGGGGCTCTCACAGGCCCGATCCGGCCCGGTTTCGGCCGACTGGTGAGCAATAAAGACGTCCGTTAATATCCAAATACTGCCAAACAAATCAAACTAAACGGCCGTATTGGCCGATGTGTAAGGGAAGAGTCGGTCTCAGGCCATCCAAACTGGGGTGTACTCGCAGGAATTGGCTCCGGAGCTGTGTCTGCCGGATTCCGCGTTATTTGAAAACAACATCATTGCTCGATTTATGGCTGTAATAAGGAGATCTGAATGCTGCGTTTAGAGGATTTCAGGTACATCGTTCCCGACGAAGTGCTGGCTGAGATTTACGCAAGAGCCCGGAGTCTGTACGGAAGACACGTTGTCCACCTCAACGCCACCTACCAGGGTGGCGGAGTCGCTGAAATTCTCTATTCACTGGTCCTGCTGATGAACGACGTCGGCCTCGACGCCGGATGGCGAATACTCCACGGCAGCCAGGAATTCTTCGAAATCACCAAAAGCTTCCACAACGCCCTCCAGGGAGGCCGGCTGAATCTCACCGAGAAGAAGAAGCAGATGTACATGAAGGTGAACCAGACCTTCTCCCGGTTCACGCACCTCGGCCACGACTGCGTCATCGTCCATGACCCTCAGCCGCTGTCGCTGATTCGATCCTACCAGAAGCGTCAGCCCTGGATCTGGCGATGCCACATCGACCTGAGCAGTCCGCACGAAGAACTGTGGGACTTCCTCAAAGGCTTCGTCCTCAAGTACGATCAAATCGTCATGTCGAGCGAGGACTACTTCAAGAAGGATTTGCCCATCGATCAGCGGCTGATGTACCCGGCCATCAATCCGCTCAGCGAAAAGAACCGCAAGATGCCCAAAAAGCGCCTGATGGACCACATCCACAAGGCCGGCATTCCGACCGACAAACCGCTGATGACGCAGGTCTCCCGGCTCGACCCGTGGAAGGACCCCGAAGGTGTCATCGATGTGTTCAAGCTCGTCCGACAAAACGTCGACTGCCGCCTGCTGTTCCTCTACAACGTCGCCAGCGACGACCCCGAGGGCCTGCGGATGTACGATAAGGTCATGCGCAAGGCCAACAAACTCTACAAGGACGGCCACATCGTATTCGCAGTCGGCAACAACGAAACGCTCGTCAACGCCGTACAGCAGTACTCCGATGTGATCATTCAGAAATCCACCAAGGAAGGCTTCTGCCTGGCGGTCACCGAGGCGCTCTGGAAATCCCGGCCGGTCGTCGCGTCCAACGTCGGCGGCCTGCCCGCTCAGATAGACGACGGCAAGAACGGCTACCTCGTCGATCCGCACGATGTCGAAGGCTTCGCCAAACGGATTACACACATCCTCAAGAATCCGGACGAGGCAAAGCAACTCGGCGAGAACGCCCGGGAAACAGTCCGCAACAAATTCCTGATCACCCGCCTGCTCTCGGACTACCTCGACATGCTCAACGCAATCATGCACTGACAGTCGCCGCAAACGCACATAGCCGCCGGGCACGGATTCTCGCTCTCGCCGCACACCTGCGCAGGCGTCAGGAAACGGCCGCTTTGGTAATCTGCCGCGTCAGTTCCTCGATGACGGCCTGCATCCGCGGATTCTCTTCCACCGCCCGGCCGATCTTCCCGCATGCGTGCATGACCGTCGTATGATCGCGCCCGCCCAGATGCCCGCCGATCTCCTCCAGGCTGTGGCTGGTCAGCTCCCGCGCAAGATACATGCATATCTGCCGCGGCTCGGTGATGCTCTGGCTCCGCTTCTTGCTCTGCAAATCCGCCAGCCGCACGTCGAAGTGCCCCGTCACCACCTGAATGATATCCGTGATGCTGATCCGCCGCACCGAAGGTTTGATCTGCTCGTCCAGCGCCGTCTGCACCAGCTCGAGCGTGATTGCGTTGTCCGTCGTGGCCGCGACCGCATGGATGGTCGTCAGCGCCCCCTCCAGCTCGCGAATGTTCGCCTGCACCTTCTGCGCGATGTACTCGGCGATATCCTCCGACACCTCCAGCCCCCGCAGCCTCGCCTTCTTCTGCACGATCGCCACCCGCGTCTCGTAGCTGGGCGGATCGACCCGCGTCACCAGCCCCCAGTTGAACCGGCTGATCAGCCGCTCTTCGAGCGATGGAATCTTCGATGGCGCGCTGTCGGCCGAAAGCACGATCTGCTTGCCGCTGTTATAGAGCGCGTTGAACGTATGAAAGAACTCCTCCTGGCTGTGCTCCCGCTCCCGCAGAAACTGAACGTCGTCGATCACCAGCATATCCACCGTCCGAAACTGGCTCTGAAAGCCCGGCAGATTCCCCTCCTCAATCGCCCGAATAAACCGATTCACGAAATCCTCGCAACTGAGAAACTGAATCACCGCCTCATCGAATATCCGCTGCGTCTCGAAACACACCGCGTGCAGCAGGTGCGTCTTGCCCAGGCCGGAGTTGCCGTAGATAAACAGCGGATTGTACGTATCGCCCGGCGAATGCGCGATCGCCACGCAACTGGCGTGCGCCAGCCGATTGCTCGGCCCCACGACGAAATTCTCGAACGTATAATCCGGGTGCAGCTTCGGCCCCGTCCGCGTCGGCAGCGTCGGCCGGGCCGCGTGGTTCTTCGAATCCACCTTGAACTCGACGCTCACCAGATAACCCGTAATCTGCTGGGCCGCCCGCGTAAAGCTGCTCTTGCAGTTGTCGCTCAGAAACTCCACCATCGACTGGTCCGCGCAGCCGACCGTCAGCGAGCCGCCGTCGAAGCGCATCGGGCTGAGCGAATCGAACCACGACCGGGTATTGGCCGGATCGAGCGATTTCGCCCGATCGACGATATCGGCAAAAAGGCTGTCGATGTCCTGAATCACGCGGTGCTGCTCCATCGCAATCGAAGTGCTGTACGCATCCTGCAAAAGGGAAATTGTCTGTCATACCGAACCGGCCGTGCCGATTCTCTCGGGCCGCACGCCGCATCCCCGCTCCCGCACCGTCCGCAGCCGGACCGCACACCCGCCCGCAGGCAACCGCCTGCCCGAAAAACAACGACGCGAGTGTAGCCGCAGCCGCCCGAACTGTCAAAACAATTCGCCCGGCTCACATGTGCCCGCCCCGCTGCGCCCAAAACCATCCTTGCAATGCGGCCGAATTTCCGTATCATCCGTGCTGCGACCGAACGAACTTTCGACCCGAATCAGGAATAGCCAATGGGCCTGTTTTCCAAGACAACCGGATACCTCAAAGACCGCCTCGGCAAGACCCGCAGCAAGATCAGCTCCTCGCTCTCGTCTCTGCTGACCCTCGGCAGAAACATCGACGACGAACTGCTCGACCAGCTCGAAGAGACCCTCATCGGCGACGACATCGGCGTCGAAACCACCGACAAGATCATCACCGAGCTGCGCGAGGCCTATCGCCGCAAGGAAATCTCCCAGACCGACCAGATCATCCCCTTCCTCAAGGAGCACATGAAGGGCTACTGGCCGGACCGCGACCGCGAGCTGCGCTACGCCGAAAGCGGCCCGACCGTCGTTCTCGTCGCCGGCGTCAACGGCACCGGCAAGACCACCAGCATCGCCAAACTCGCCTACATCCTCGATCGAAACGGCAAGAACGTCATTGTCGCCGCCTGCGACACCTTCCGCGCCGCCGCCGTCGAACAACTCACCATATGGTCCGAGCGCATCGGCGTCCAGATCGTCAAGCACAAGACCGGCAGCGACCCGGCCGCCGTGGCGTACGATGCCTGCGAGGCCGCCGTCGCCCGCGATGCCGACGTGCTCATCCTCGATACCGCCGGCCGCCTGCACACCGCCCGCGACCTCATGCAGCAGCTCACCAAGATCCGCGACGTCGTCGCCAAGAAAATACCCGGAGCGCCGAACGAAGTCCTCCTCGTCCTCGACGCCACCACCGGCCAGAACGCCATCGCACAGGCCAAAACGTTCACCGAAGCCATCAACGTCACCGGAATCGTCCTGGCCAAACTCGACGGCACCGCCCGCGGCGGAATCGTCATCGCCATCAAGGACCAGCTCGACATCCCCGTCAAATTCGTCGGCCTCGGCGAAAAACCCGAAGATATCGCAGAATTCGACCCCGAAAAATTCGTCGAAGCACTCTTCGGATAATACCACAGGCCCAGCGAGGGCGCGTGTCAGAGAGGAATTTATGACATCGAAACAATTCTACGACTGGCAGACATCGGGCGGCACAAATGACGTCATGAAGCTCGTTGACTGTCTCGAACGCGCCGACATCGCGTGGTGCGCCATCGGCGGGGTGGCGGTGAACCACTGGGCGGCCGAACCGATGGTAACCCGGGACGTCGATTTCGTGGTCGCCACCGACGCCATCGAGCGCACCGTCTCGCTCCTCGAGGACGCAGGCTTCAAGGCCGGAAGATTCGACTGGTCTATCAACTTCAAGGGCAGCTCCACCCTCAGCATCCAGCTCAGCACGGAGGAGTTCTACCAGGACTTTCCCAGCCGCGCCGTCCCCGCCGACGTCCACGGCATCCTCTTGCGCGTCTCGTGCCTGGAAGACACCCTCATCGGTAAGATAAGGGCATGGAGCGATTCGACCCGCAGACAGAGCAAGCGAATCAAAGACCTGGGCGACATCGCCCGCCTCACCGAAGCCCACCCCCAACTCTGGGACTCCCTCACCGACGAATTGAGACAACAACTCCACCCCCCGCAGAGAAGTTAACTCGGACCGGGATTTCTCACGGGAGCACTTGCCTGAGACCTTGTGGTATGCTTCAATAGGAGTGTGGCGCCTCCGGCAGTAGCCTGATATGGAGTCTTTGGTGAGGACGCAATAGCAATGAGTAAGAAACTGAGACAGCTCAAGAGATCAGCCCGTCAGATGTCCGGCAGCGAGCAGCCAAGGTGCGGATTATGCGGAAAGACGGGCAAACTTACCAGGACCGAGTGCTGCGACCAGTGGATATGCGACGACGAAGATCAGTACGTGCTGTTCTCATACTCCAGAGACAGTTGCTATCGAAACCACAGTCGCTACACCCTCTGCGGGTATCACTACAACGAAGGGCACTCGGGAGACTGGCAAACGTGTAAGCGGTGCAGGGCCGATTTCGAGCACGAACTCGAGATGTATGTCGAATACGGGACGAATGAGTACAACTTCGAGAAACTCAGGAACCCGCCCAAGTTCAAGCCGACGCACTGCTCCAGGTGCGGCGCGAGAATTATTCTGAGCGAAGGCGGCTACTCGCACGGAAGCGAGGGATACCTCTGCGGATCCTGCACATACGCAGAATTCCCTGACTTGCCCTGACATTCCGCCCCGCCGCGATTCCGCCTTCGCGGCACTTTCTGTCCAATCAAGTCAAAGTCGTTCCGAGCGGAACTTGCTGCCAGTTCATCGTCTGGAGAGCAGGCAGTAATATCGTTTAGAAGATGGCTGAAGGCCGCAAAGCCTGGCTCAGAATGTGCTTGATCTATATGTGGCTGCAGGAAAGCATATGATAAAGCTCAGTTTCACTATCAGCACGAAGACGCTCATCTTTAGTTACAGTTATCTGCGGCCTAACTGAATGGCTACCCAAGAGTTTGTCTGTAAATTCGTTCATTTTGCATAAGCGGTTCAGTCGTTCCCCTGCACGTTCATATTCAAATATCGTTTTCCGGTAAGCCATCGTTCATCGGTCTCCATCAGTACGGCACTGACCAGCCGCAGGACCGATTCGACGCCTGGGAACAGGCCGACGACGGCGGTACGCTTCTTGACTTTCCCATTGAGGTTTTCCAGCCAGTTGCTGGTCCGCAACCGCTTGCGATGCGTCCTGGGCAACATCAACACCGTCAGGCCTTCCGGGATGTTGGTCTCGATCCAGGAGGCCAACTCCGGAGCGGATTCGGCGTATTTCCGGACAACAGCTTCCAGCCGCGCCTCGGCGCGTTCTCGATCCGGAGCATCAAAGATACCACGGATATCATCAACTACCGTATCGTGCATGGACCGCTTCGGCACATGGGCGCGGACATTATCCTGTAAATCGACTATAGCGACCGAGCCGCCACCTATAGACGCGCCCCGACAGGTCGGCCAAACCCGTGGTGCGCAGCAATGCGGTGGACGCAAAGGCAGACTCTGAGAGATGCTTGCATCGAAAAGAGACTGCCATGGCGGACACATGGCCGACCGCCCCTGTCGTTCTCATTCGCCTCTTGTCCTCGGTTGTTCAGGACTATCCTGTGCATCCGCACGTCCACATCCGACCCTTTACCACACTTGCGAAACGGTTAATGCCATCGACGCGCCCCGGCGGGTCGGCCTTTCCCGTGGTGCGCAGCAACACCGTGTTGGCGATCGCGGGACCGTGCAGACGCTTGCGTCGAAACGGAGACCGCGCACGCCCAACACATGGCCGACCCATTCCACCGCATACCAACTTTCGCAATCTTGTTCATCTTGTCAATCCTGTCAAAAAAACACCCCTATCGCGGCCCCTGGCCGCGCACATTTCGATCATTCATTTCCTATTCTTCTTCGTCTCCTTGTTTCGTGCTGCCTCCGATATCCCGTCCATGTCCATTCTCAAAAAGCCATCCCGCTCCGCCGGAATCCTCTGCCTCCAGCAATATCTCCACCGATGCGTCATCCTACCCATGTAATCGGATGTGACGCTCCTGAACTCTGACCCCGACTTGCGACTTGACTCTGTCATTCCCGCGAAGGCGGGAATCCAGTCCCCCTAATAGCCATCCTCTATCCTACCAATCACTCGTAACGACAGAGTCGCCACCCCAACATGCGTATAGGGAGGCCATAGCCGTGGTGCGAAGCAACGCGGTGGACGCAAAGGCAGACTCTGAGAGATGCTTGCATCGAAAAGAGACTGCCATGGCGGACACATGGCCGACCCGACTCCCACCGCATACTAATTTTTGTAATCCTGCTCATTGTGTCAATCCTGTCCACCCCATTCCAACAGCCATCCCGGCCTGCCGGGATTCCTCAATTTTGCATTTTACTTTTAATCTGTGATTTTCCCTCGAACATTTCACCCCCGGCGAACGTCTATATGTATTGTAGTCATATAACTACCTTTAAGGAGCCCAACGCAGCTATTGGAGGATCAGCAATGCCCGCCCGACACCCGCACAGGCTGGCCCACAAGTGTGGTATGTCAATACCACAGTGGCCGCAAAGGCAGACTCTTGCAGAGGCGTGCATCGAGAAGGGCCTGCCACCGCCGACACCCGGCCAACCGAACCCGTTCTCTGCGTCCTCTGTGCCCTCTGTGGCCCAACATCCATCGGCGATCCCTCACTGCATCAATGTGTTTTCGAAAAAACAAAGCCAAATACAAAATGGAGAAACCACCGCACCCCCACACAATTACTCATCTTCCATCCGCAACCTCCCCGGGCGTCGGTCTTCCCTTGATGCCTTGCTGCCTCGACCCCTTGGCCCCTTTTCGAATAAACAAAGCCAATCGACACCCTTCTACATCGACTCGGGTGCCGTCCCGAGCGAGTGGAACGAGTCGAGGGATCTCCCCTTCGGCTGGACAAATATGAAAAACAAACCCAATCGCAAAATAGACGAACGTCGGCGTCGCCGCATAGTTACCCATCTTCCATCCGCGACGTCCCTGGGCGTCGGTCTTCCCTTGATGCCTTGCTGCCTCGACCCCTTGGCCCCTTTTCGAATAAACAAAGCCAATTTGACTCACGACACCATAATGGCTATAATGAATTGGTTAATCAGGGAGCATGCCGTTCTGCACTCTTCCGTATCGGGAGAATGCTCCGGCTTCTGGGATGTGGCAAATGGAGGTGGACATATCGGTATGTGCATGCCATTCGCATAACAATCACCGTATTCTCCAGGGCCGTAGCGTTATCGGTTGATACATGTGCTACATCTTCAAACGCCCAAACAAGCGGCAATGCGATAGAAAGGAAGAGGCAAGATGAGACAATCAAAGAGCGCGAAGCCCCATCGCTACGTTCCACTCTTGATACGAGCAGCATTCATCGGCACCCTGGGCTTGCCCCACACAAGCCTGGCAGCGGAGGATACATGGTTATTCAAAAGTGATATGCCTACTCCCAGAACATGGGTCAGCGGCTGTATCTTGGATGGAATGGTATTTGTGATCGGCGGCTCTCCTACCCAATCATTCTCCACCTCCACCGTCGAAATGTATGATCCAGCCGCCGATCAATGGACGAGAATGGCTGATATGCCCTCGGGCCGAAGCGCTCATGCGACCTGTACTCTTGGCGGCAAGATCTACGTCTTTGGAGGGATAGATGGTGATGTGTATTCTTCGGCCACCCAAAGCGTTTTCGTATACGACCCCCAGACGAATACATGGAGCCAGAAAGCCGATATGCCGTACGCAAATGCATTCTGCGGGATTGCAGTTATAGATGGGACGATCTACCTCATGGGCGGCAGTGCAAGTATTTCAAGCCCCCCAACTTCAGCAGTTGTGGCATATGATCCTCTGACCGACGATTGGACACAGAAGGCCGATATGCCCACGGCTCGACTGCTTCTCTCCGCCAGCGTGGTTGATGGAAAGATATACGCAGTCGGCGGCTCAACGGAAGATTGGACGGTCTTCTGCTACAACCACGTCGAGCTCTACGATCCCTCAACAAATACTTGGACGCGCAAAGCAGACATGCCAACCGCACGTACGAGTCTGGGTAGTTGCGTTGTAGATGGCAGAATATACGCGATAGGCGGCTACTTACCGACGCGCGCCTGCACGACGAATGAACTGTACGATCCGATCACAGATACATGGATTACAAAGTCTTCAATGCAGCAGAAACGCCTTGGTCACTTCGTCGGCGCCATCGGAGACGTGATATATGCAATTGGCGGCTCGCATCCCAACCCTCAGCCTACTCATCTTGCCGTTGTTGAGCAATACGATACCGGGCTTGGCGTTCCATTGCCGGACCTCAATCATGATGAGATCGTCAATTTCGCGGATTTCTGCATGCTCGCTCCATACTGGCGGCTGAGCCAGTCGCCCGTAGATGTCGGGCCAAGACCATTTGGTGATGACATCATTGATGTTGAGGATTTGGACGTCCTGGCTGAGTACTGGCTGGTGGAGATTCTGCCGGAGGAGCTGGCGGCTTACTGGAAGCTGGATGAGGCAGAAGGCGGTATCGCACGGGACTGTGTCGGCGAATATGACGGCGTGGTCTATGGGGATGCCCAATGGCAGTCCGGCACCGGCATGGTTGCCGGTGCGCTGAGTTTCGACGGGGAGGACGATTACGTAGAAACGCCGTTTATTCTAAATCCGGCGGACGGACCATGTAGCGTCTTGGCATGGGTCAAGACTGACACGCCGGCAAAGACCATAATCTCCCAGACAGGAACATCAGGTAAAAAGTGGCTGGCGGTCGATTCCGAAGGCAGGCTCATGACCGAGTTGCAGGGAACCGGACGCGGAGCAGCACCGCTGCCGCCCGGGACGGTCATAACGGACAATCAATGGCATCAAGTCGGTTTCACCTGGGACGGCACATATCGAACGTTGTACGTCGATGACATTGAGGTCAGTAAGGACGGCAGTCCGCAGGCCGTTGTGGGGGCAACCGGCGACCTTCACATTGGAGCAGACAGAGACTTCACATCCGAGAGCTTTTTCTCGGGCCTGATGGACGATATTCGTATATATAATCGGGCGGTCGAGCCATGAGAAATTGAATTCCAACGGAAAAAGGAAGCACTATGTGTAGAAGTGAGTACGCTAGAGCCGTGATTAGAATCGCGATTGTCGTTTTGACGCTGATCGCCGCTGACACCCCTGCCGGCGAGCCCAAAGCCGTGCCGAAGCTGCAGGTGATCCCCCTGCCGTACGATCAGGCGTCGTTTCAGCGCGACGGCGCGGAACTGACGCGCTACCACTTCGGGCCGGACCTGCACAGGCCGTTTCTCTACCCGATCAACGGCCCTTCCGGCTGGTCGCTCACGCGCATGGGCCACCCGCACGACCCCGAATCGCACAGCCACCACAATTCTGTCTGGACGTCGCATCACGACGTCGCAGCCGTCAATTTCTGGAGCGACGGCGGCAAGGGCACAATCCGCCACAAGCGCATCGCCAAATACGCCGATGGCGGCCAGTGCTCGCAGATCGTGGCCGAGAATGAATGGGTCGACGGCGACGGCCGCGTCCTGCTCGACGAAACGCGCAAGATCGCGGTCGTCCTGCTGGACGAGAGCGAGTGGCTGGCGGTCATCGACATCGAACTGGCCGCCCGAGGCCAAACCGTCACGCTGGGCAAGACGCCCTTTGGCGTCATCGGCGTGCGCATGGCCAAGACCATCGGCGTACACGACGGCGGCGGAACCATCCGCAATTCCGAAGGCGCGGTGGACGAAAAGGAGGTCTTCTGGAAACGGGCCAGATGGGTGGACTACAGCGGACCCGTCAAGAAGCGCACGCATATCGAGGGCGTCACGCTCTTCGACCATCCGGACAACCTCAACCATCCGGCGCACTTTCACGTCCGCAACGACGGCTGGATGGGCGCGTCGCTCTGCTTCGAAGGACCGCGGGACATTATGCCGGACAAGCCTCTGCACCTCCGCTACGGCCTGTACGTCCACGCGGACATGCCCGAAACCGAAGCCATCGACGCGCAGTGGAAGAAATTCGCGAAGCTCGACCTGAACGGGCTGCTTGAGAAATAACGCGCTGAAACCGCCGCCTGCGACGGTCAGTCGGCGGCGTTCGTCTCGATATTGCCGCGGACGGTGGCGGTATCGGAGGCAACCTTCAATCCGTCGGGATTGACAAAGTTGCCGGCGATCAGATTGTCCCGGCCGCTGAGCAGTTCGATGGACGGGTAGGCATCGGCGGGCCTGCCGCGATTGACGATCGTGCAGCCCGTCACCCGGCAGCGCACCGCCTGCGACAGCGCAATGCCGCGGTGCCGGAAATCCAGTATCTGGGAGTTGACAACGGCGACGTCCTCGCTCTCGGCGATCTCTATCGCCCCGCCGCCCTGCTCGGCCCCCTGAAAGCTGTTCTCGATGATGCAGGCCGAAAGCATCACGCCCCGGCAGCGTTCGATGCGGATGCCGTCGATCAGGCGCTTCTGCCTGTGATCGGGATTCCAGTCGATCGAGTTGCCCGATGCGACGATATTGGCCGAATCCTGCAGCCAGATGCTGTGGCCGTCGGCGCTGTAGATCGAGTTGCCGGAAATAGTGACGCCCCGGCAGTCGACCAGATGAACATTGTGCGTCTGGCTGCCGATGAGATTGCCCGTTATCGCCATAAGGCCGGCGGTGCGGAGGCTCTTGCCGCCGAGCAGGCGAACGTTCGCCCCGTTCGGACTCGGCCGGGCCTGAATGGTGTTGCCGACGATGGTGCCTTCGCGGAAACTGCTGCCGGCGGGCGTCATATCGATCAAAACGTCGGCCGAGCCTTCGCGCTGCGTATCGTAGTTGTACTCGATATCGTTGCCGACGATCTGAAAGTTGCGCATCTCGCCGCCGAACAGGCGAATGCCCGCGACGGGATTGTAGCTGATGTGGCTGTCGGAGATGATGGCCTGATGGAGATTGACGCGGTCGAAATCGATGCCGATCTGCGTATTATGGTAGATGTGGCACTGGTCGATGATCGGATTTCGGTTGCGTTTGACGAACTGGACGCCGATCCTGCACCGGCGGATCAGTACGTGCGTGAGCGTGGCCTGCATGGTCTTCTCGAAGCGAAGACCGATGGCTTCGGGATGCTCGCCCAGTATCTCGATTCCGCTGACCAGCGGCATGCGCTGTCGCCGCCAGACGTTGTCCTTGAAGCTGCTCGGTCCGGCGGTGCCTTCATGGGTGCCGATGAAGTGAAATGCGGGCCCCGCCCCGGCCATAACGACGGTGGCCGAACCGGTGCCGACAATGGCGGCGCGATTGAGGGCGTTAAGGTCGATCTCGATCGTTCGCGTTATGCGGTACGTGCCCTTGGGCAGGTACACCAGACCGTTGGCGGCTTTGAGGGCGTTATCGAGCGTGATGGTATCGTCCGCCTGGCCGTCGCCTGCGGCGCCGAAACCGCGAACGTTCGCTCCCTGGTCCACGGGCGTCATCAGCGCGGCATCGGATTGAGCCGACCCGCCGGGTGCGGCCGCACCTATGACCGCCGGAACGATCAATATCGACAAGAGGTATTTGACTGCCATATCGTTGTCCTCCATTGCGGTTTCAGTTTGTGGCGTGCTTTGCGGCCCGGCGGCACCTCGTCGCCTGCGACACGCGACGCTGCCGGCATCGACAGACGAGTCAGTTCTTCATCAGCCGGGGCTGGCCGGTGGTAATCACGACGTCCCGCCAGAGTTCGTCGTCCGGGTCGATACAGTTCTTGCGCAGGATGGCCATGCGTATCGGAATATGCACGAAGTTGTCGTGCACGAGACTGATGAGCAACTCGGTCTTGCCCGCCATGGCCGCGTGGACGGCATTCGTTCCCAGCCGGGTGCAGTAGACCGAATCGTTCGGATTGGCGGGAATGCTGCGGATGATGTAGCTCGGGTCGATGTACTTGAGGTTGATGGGTACTGCCTTGCGGTCGAAGTGCTCGGCGATTCGCTTCTTGAGAAATGCGCCGATGTCACCCAGCTTCTTGTTGCCGGAGGCGTCGACGACGTTTTCGACGTCCATCAGGTCCTGTCCGGCCCCTTCGGCCACGAGGATCACGGCGTGGCCCCGGCGTTCGATTCGCCTCTCCAGATGGGTCAAAAAGCCGTTTTCGCCCTCCAGATCGAACGGAACTTCCGGCACGAAGACGTAGTTGACGTCGCTGATCGCAAGGGCGGTATGGGCAGCGATGAATCCGGACTGGCGTCCCATCACCTTGACCAATCCGACGCCGTTGATGGCGTCGGACGCCTCGACGTGTGCACCGGCGACGGCTTCGACCGCTTTGCCAACGGCGGTTTCAAAACCGAACGACCGCTGAACGAAACTCAGGTCGTTATCAATCGTCTTGGGCACACCCACCAGGGCGATATCCAGTCCTCTGCGGCGTATCTCCTGTCCGAACCGAAGCGCGCCGTGGTGTGTCCCATCGCCGCCGATGGTGAAGAGCATGTCGAGTTTCATCCGCTCCATCGTATCAACGATTTCGCTGACACGCTCGCCATAGCCGCGCGAAGAGCCGAGAATGGTTCCCCCTCTGGTGTGAATATCGACCACCCGATCGGGCGACAGCGGCATAACGGGCAGTTCGAATTCGGGGAGAAAACCGCGGTACCCGTAGCGAATGCCGGATATCTTCCGCACGCCGTAATGGTACCACAGACACATGACGATGGCGCGGATGACGTCGTTGAGCCCGGGGCACAGGCCTCCGCAAGTGACTATACCGGCATGCACGCCGGCCGGGTCGAAGTATATCTGCTCGCGGGGTCCGGCCAACTCGAGCAAATCCGTCTTCTCGATGGCCCCTGGCTCTCCGGGCTTCGCATCTATATCGTAGAGGATGTAATCGTCGTCATTTACGTAGTTGGCGATGTAGTCTCCGACCCGCCTTGACAGCAGTACGGGTGAATTGACTGTGGCAACTCCGAGGGTGGGTATGGTGAAATCAGGCTTTTCCATGTTCGCAATCCTTGCATTTCAACGGCGTTGATTTCGTGGGGCGCTGCAGCAATCGCTCCATCCGCGCTGCAGTTGTGCAATCGAACCTTCCGGCGCGATGTGCCCGCATTCGACTCAATACCATAGCGTAACACGCAAAGGCGTCATGTCAAATTCTATTCCGGGGCGTCTCAGTGCCCTTATTCGGCTTGCAAGGTATGCACGAGGATGGCGTTGGTGGTTCCCGCCGTGCCGATGGGGCGACCCGTGACGAGCACGATTCTGTCGCCCGGCCGGGCCCATTTGCGTTCGAGGGCCAGATCTTCGACCATTTGGCTGAACTGCTCGACCTGCGCCGGGATGTCACGGCATCGCGGTATGACGCCGTAGTGCAGGCACATCTGACGGCATACCTTCCTGTTGGAACTGAAGGCCACAACCGGCACATCGATCCGGGCCTTGCTGAGCAGGCGGGCGGTGGAGCCGCTTTGCGACCATACGGCAACAAGCTGCGGGTCGATGGCGTCGACAATCTGCGCAACCGACCGTGCGATGGCCCCGGTGAGCACCAGTTCGGACGTCGTACTACTGACCGGATGCGTGTCTTCGTTCTTGTCCAGGTAGTTTTCAGTGACCGCGGCCGTTCGGCGAATGGTCTTGACGGCCTGTAACGGGAAGGCGCCGACGGCGGTCTCCCCCGATAGCATGACCGAATCGGTCAGGTCCATAATGGCGTTGGCGATGTCGGAGACCTCGGCCCGCGTGGGGACGGGATTGTCGATCATACTCTGGAGCATCTGGGTGGCGACGATGACAGGCTTGCCCAGGTCACGGCACATCCGGGTTATCTGCTTTTGAATGAGCGGCACTTCGGCCAGGTCCATCTCCACACCGAGATCGCCTCGGGCGACGAGTACCGCATCGGCGGCGTTGACGATACGGCCAAGGTCCTGCACAGCCTGGGGCGTCTCGACTTTCACCACTACCTTGATGGGAGCTCTGGCCCTGTGCAGATATTGCTTCAGTGACGCAACATCTTCGGCCGACCGCACAAAGCTCAAAGCGAGGAAGTCCAGATCGTTCTCGATCGCCCAGTCGACCGCTTTCCAGTCCGCTTCGGTGATGGACGGCACGCTGACGTGCGTATCGGGCAGGTTTATGCCCTTGTGGCTCCGTATCATGCCGGCGGTATGTACCCGACACACTGCTCGATCTTCACCGCGGTCGATGACTTCGAGGGCAATCTGTCCATCGTCTATGAACACCCGCTGACCGACCCGAAGGTCGTCTACAAGGTTGTCATAATTGGCGCCGAAGCGATGTGCGGTTCCATCGAAACTCCCGCGGACAATGACGACTTCGTCACCTTCATCGACGCTTTGTCGGGCCGGGTCGATCCTTGCGGTTCTAATCTTCGGCCCGCACAGGTCGCCCATGACCGCCGTGGTGTGCGCGTGGCTTTCGCGAACGGCGTTGACCATCTTCAGCATCTCCGCATGACCATCGAGCGTACCATGCGAGAAGTTCAGACGAAAGACATCGACGCCGTGATCGATAAACGCACCGATCATCTGCCGGGCGGCACATGCCGGACCGAGCGTGGCGACGATCTTGGTCTTAATCATGTCGGCGTCCTTTCGATGGGAATGCATCGGCCGACTCTGTCCGACGATCCGCTATCTAAACGCGGGGCTCCAGACCCAGGAAGCACGTCTTCGGAAGCCCGCCGGTCAGCGGCATAGCGTACTCGATAAAGGCATCGGTGACGCCGTTGCCTTCGGCATTGATGAACTCATCGGGCATGGGCTTGTCGCCGCCGGCCACATCGGCCAGTTCGGCGCGGAAAAGCTCGACGCCGTAGTCGGCGCCGTTGCCCAGGCGTTTCATCGAGACGGATCCATTATCCTCGACCATCGACAGTTCGACGGCTTTGCGGCCGCACCTGCGCGCCTCTTCTTTGTCCACGGTGGATTGCAGACCGGGGAAGCTGCGCTGGAGATAGCCGAACGTATCGGCGCGAACGCGGCTGACGTTGAGTTCCGTCTTGACCTGAGCGGCGAGATAATCCGCCAGGGCGCCGGTTCCGGAGAGTTGGACGTTGCCGTGGGCGTCGACTTCCGCCTGTGCGGCCAGTTTTTCTGCGTACGTTTGGCCGTCGGAATCGCAGATGCCTTCACTGACGGCCACGACGCAGCGACCGAGTTTCTTGAGAACGGCGTCCACATCGGCACAGAACTTGTCCATGGTCACGCATCGCTCGGGCATGTAGACCAGATGGGGTCCGTCGTCGTCGCGTGTGCGTCCGAGGGCCGAGGCGGCGGTCAGGAAGCCGGCGTGGCGACCCATGATGACATCGATCTTGACGCCGGGCAGCGCGCGGTTGTCCAGGTCGTCGCCGATCAGCGCCGATGCGACGAATTTCGCGGCGGTGCCGTAGCCGGGGCAGTGATCGGTAATCAACAGATCGTTGTCCACGGTCTTGGGTATATGGTAGGCACGGATGTCGAAATTAGCCTCGTCGGCCATCGTATTCATGATATGTGCCGTATTGGCCGAATCGTTGCCGCCGATATAGAAGAAGTAGCGAATGTTGCGTTTCTTGAAGACCTCGATAATCCTGGCACAGTATTCCTCGTCGGGCTTGTCCCGGCTGGTGGCAATCGAGGAAGAAGGCGTAGAAGCGACCAGTTCCAACTGCTCGGCCGAGAGATTGGTCAGGTCGACAAAATCATCCTTCGCCATACCGGCAACCGCATGAACGGCTCCGTAGAGCGTACCGATCGCGGCGTGTTTCTGACATTCTTCAATCACGCCCACGAGCGAGGCGTTGATCACTGCGGTCGGGCCGCCCGATTGCGCGACCACTGCGTTACCCTTCATTACTTCCATTGCTATGATTTCTCCACGAAAGTCCAGTTACCATTTCCAGTGCGAACGGCCATTATACTGACTGAGTGGACCGATACAAGCATTATTGGAGAATTGTGGATCGGCCGTGTGGTGCGGCCGCCACATGGGATTTGCGCTACCACTGGACCATGTGGCGCGGGCGGAGGAAGTAGAGCGATTTGACGACCGGTTCGGCCGACAGGATAGTAGCGGCGGCGCGGGCGTAGAGGTCGAGTTGGGGGCGATATAGATTAGCGCGCTCATCTATCTCGGCGGCGGTTATGTTGTCCGTCTTGAAGTCGATGATGTACAGGCCGTCAGGCGTGCGAATGAGCATATCGATAATGCCCTGGACGACGACGGCTTCTTCGGTTTCGATTTGGCCCCGCTCGACCGGGCCGGGGAATTCGCGGGCCGGCAGCGCGAATGTGAAAGGCCATTCGCGGAGCACCTGGTTTTCGGGATCGACGACCTTTTGCCCGAGGTCGCCGGCAAAGAAACTGAGGATGGAAGCGACGTCGATGTGCTCGGCCATTCGGGCGGTCAGCGCGCCTCTGTCGAGCAGATTCTCGATCATCCGGTGGATTGCCCGCTCATCAACGGGCGCCCTGGAAAGATCTATCTCGGAGATGACAAGGTGCATTGCCGAGCCGAGGGCGGTCGGGCTCGGGATAACAAGCCGGTCAGGATCCTCTGCAATCAGGACCGACGGTTGTCGGCTGAGGGCCCCGGAGAAATCGAGGCGTGCGAATTCGTCGCCCTGGTGGGTCAGTTCGGTCACGGAACTCTTGGCGGGCAGAGCAGGGACATTGCCGAACGCGTACCGCCATGAGAGAGATTCCTTTATTCGGCCGGACAATGGAGATGACGATTTCCCGGCCTTCTTCTTTGGCGAGTATTGCCTGTCGTCGATTCTGGCGATGCGCAGCGTCTCGACGGTCCTGGAGAGTCGGTCCAGTTGCGAGCGATCGAGCAGGTGGAAGACGAACGGGCCGGTGTCCGTCAGTCGGTCGGCCATTCCGGTTTCCAGACCGGCGTGCAGAGTCCGGCAATTCGCCAGTGCAAGCAACAGCCAGTCCAGCGGACGACGGCAGGAACGAAGCCGCCAATCCGGTATGGGGCCGCATTCGAACCAGACGCCGCCCGCAACGATTCCTCCGGAGCGATCTTTTCGGTCGGTTGCGGTTAGTATCAGTCGCTCGCGGGCGCGTGTCGCCGCGACATAGAGGATGCGCATTTCTTCGGCGAGGGCAACCCGACGTTTCTGCTCGGCAATGACCTGGTGCGCGAGCGAACTAAGCCTGACGTTGGAGGCCGGGTCGATGATCTGCAGGCCAAGCGCAGCCTCGGCGTCGGACAGCACATCACCGGCGAGATCCCGCGTGTTGAATTGAGTTTGCAGTTCGGCAAGGAACACGACGGGGAACTCCAGGCCCTTGCTTTTGTGCACGCTGAGGATGCGAACGGCGTTGCCGGCGGCGGCCTCCGGTTCGGCGGGCGTCCAGTCCTGGCCCGTATCCTGGAGCTTCTGCAGGAAGTCCACGAAGCGCGTGAGCGAGGGTGCGCCGGGGCTCGAAGCGAAGCCCTCGAACTGGACGGCGCGGTCGTGGAGCTTGAGCAGGTTAGCCCGGCGGGCGCGACCATCGGGCAGGGCCGAAACGAAGGATAGATAATCCGTGCGGCGGTAAATGTGCCAGATGAGGTCGGCCAGATTGCCGCGTCGGGCGACGGCGCGCCAGTGGTCGAGCGTGGTGAGAATATCAGTAAGTTTTTCAGCAAGGCCCGCGTCCGGGCCGCCGTCGGCATAACAGCGCACCTTCGCACAGTAATCATCGGCGGGGGTTTCATCGCCGCGGTGCACCTGGATCGCGGCCAGATTGCTGTCGGTCAGGCCGAACATCGGACTTCGCAGAATCGCGGCCAGCTCGATGTCGCGCACGGGATTGTCGAGGACCTTGAGCAGGCAGAGCATGTCGGTTATTTCGGTGGCTTCGAAATAGCCGGCGGTGGTCTGGCAACTGACCGGGATGCCCGCCAGGCGAAGGATTTCGACATAGTCGTTGGCCCTGCCGGCCAGCGAACGCAGCAGGATTACAATATCGCCGTAGCGCACATCACGGGGCCGGTCCTCGGCCTTGTCCATGACTTGAAATTCGGCCCGGCCGGTCTCGGCGCCGACCATCCGTCGGATGCGCTCGGCGATCAGGGCGGCCTGCCTTTGGCGCGCACTGACCAGTTCAGGCCGGGCTTCTGCATCGGACTCGCTGAATTTGTGGTGGTCGTCGTCAGCGTCTTTGTCCACCTCGTCAAGCAGATGGAATTCGACGTACGAATTATCGCCGCCGGCAGTCTCCGCCGGCCGATCATCTTCCGACGGGTGGTGCAAGTGGGCTTTCCGGTCGTAGTCCATGCCGCAGAAGGGTTTGGTCATCAGACGCGAGAACACGCTGTTGACGAATCGCAGAATGGGCAGCTTCGAGCGGAAGTTCGTGTTGAGGTCGATGCGCAAAGACGCGGGCGGAGCGGCACGGCCTGATTCAAGACGCTGGAGGAAGATATCCGGGCGGGCGCCGCGCCACGCATAGATGCTCTGTTTGACGTCGCCGACCACGAAGACGTTGTCGCCGCCGCGAAGCATATCGAGAATCGTCTGCTGCACCGGATTAATATCCTGATATTCATCGACGAAAATGAATGCGTATTTGCGGCGCAGTTCGAAGGCCGTTTTCGACGGCTGCGGTTCGTCGGTATCGCTTTCGGCCAGCAGGCGCAAGGCAAGGTGTTCGAGGTCGGAGAAGTCCAGGCAGTTGGCGGACCGCTTCGCCTCGGTGTACAGCCGGCCGAATGTGCGAAGCATCTCCAGGAACACGCCCGTCTGCCGGCCGACGGACGAACCGACCGACTGCATGTAGTCGGGATTGACCACGGCCAGGGCTCTGAGGTCCTGCAATTCCGTGACGGCCTTTCGGGCCAGATCGCCCAACAGGCTCTTGAGCGGCTCGTCCAGTTCTTTGGGTTTGCATGTTCTGGGATTGAATGACTGTATGATATCGGCGAGCCGCCCCCACCGACCATCAGCGGCCGACTGTATGCATTGCTCGATGGGTGCGACGTGCGTCTGCTGCAGCTTTTCGAGCCAGGGACCCTCGCCGAGTTGCCGTGCATAGACAGATCGAGCATAATCGAGGCAGGCTCGAATGCGGCGCAACTGCTCCTCGATTTGCCGGCGCTGAAGTGCGGCAAGCTGCGACGTGTCGAGAGCGGTCTGCTCGATCAGCGTTTCGGCCCGCTCGAACCAGCGGCGGCGCGATACAACGCCTTCGAGAAAATCGCTGGTTTCTATCAGCGTTCGCAGGAAGCCCGATTCGGACTGTACGTCCCGGCGGGCGAGCAGTTCACCGAGTACGGCGGCCACCTCCGGCCTGCCCCACGCCCAGTCAACGGTTTTCTGCAGGATCTCGGTCTTGAGCAGCTTCGCCTCGTCGGCGTCGATCACCTTGAACGTCGGGTCGAGGTCCAGTTGGAAGAAGTGCTCGGTGATAAGCCGTTTGCAGAAGGCGTGTATGGTGCTGATGTCGGCGGCCTGGAGCAGGACCAGTTGATGGATGAGATTTCGCCTGCCCGTCCGCTGAATTTCCGCTTTGAGCTGCCGCCCGATACGGCTGCGCATCTCTTCGGCGGCCGCGTCGGTGAAGGTCAACACGAGCAGGCTGGTGACGTCTGCGCAGGTCTTTCCGTCGGACAGGAAATCCACGCAGCGGCCCGAGAGCACGGCCGTTTTACCGGTGCCGGCCGAGGCCGTCACCAGCACGTCGCTGCCGCGGGCGCTGATGGCCTGGTGCTGCTGGGTTGTCCATCGAATTTCATCCTTTGGCATGCTGCTGCTCCATGAGGTCCAGCGCTTCGGTCTTGGATAGCGAGGCCAGCGGATTGTAGTCATTGATCTGCCAGTCGAAGCGACACACGGGCCGATAGTCGCAATAGCTGCACGGGCTTTCCTTTTTCAATCGGTAAGGCGTAATGTCTATTCTTCCGGACAGAACGTCCCGGGCGATGTGAGTGATGCTGCGCTGGGTAAACTGCAAGGCGCGTTCAAACGCGGCAGATCTCAACGCTCCGCTTTGATTGTAACGGCCATATTGTGCGTCCTTCTTTGAGAGGGAGAAATTGTAGAAACTGCTCCAGCCGGAGGATATCCCGGCATCGAGCTTGTCGAAATAGTCGCCGTGAAATACTCCGCGGGCCTTTCGGCTGAATTTCGCCCCTTGCTTTTCGACTTCGTCGGGCGATGCTTTTTGAGGGCCCGCTTCGATAGGCATGTAGAAGGCGCCGACGGGGATCACCTCGGCCATTTCCGGCTGATAGCGCAGTGCGAGCATATACAGAGGCAACTGGATGTCGAGGCCGTGAACGAAGTGATCCCATCTGAATCTGGCTCGGTTCGGGCTTCGCTTGTAGTCAAATACGACAGCGAGTTTCCGGCCCTCGCTTTCGGCTATGTCGACGCGGTCGATTTTGCCGTCGAGAGATACCGTTCGGTCTTGCGGCAGAGGCAATTCGAATCGGCATGCGTTATCGGTGCGACCGGCATCTTTGCCAAAGACTACTTCCGACAGCACGGGTTTGAAGTCGCCGGCGCGTGCCATCTGCGCGATATCGAGCACGCATGCGCCCAGCACCTCAGCGGCCGAGTTAATAATGAAAGTGTTATGCGGGGATCTTCGCGCGAAGCTCGATATGAAGGGATCCTGCGCGCACAGGGCATCGATTTGCTCGCGCAGGACATCCAGCAGTGCGGCATCTTCCATCTGTCTCAGGTCGCCGCCGCGACTTCGTATGGCTTTGAGCAGTGCGTCGAGCACGCGATGGTAGAACGTCCCGAGATCGAGCGGCTCGAATTTGAATTCTTCGCGCTTTTTGAGCTTGAGGAGGTAGCGGGCGAAATGCTTATACGGGCAGGCGGCGAACGCCGCGAGTCTGGTGGCGGAGGTATGCAGTTCGGGGCCGAAGAATGCCGGCAAAAGAGCGGGATCGAGTCGGGCCCGGTTGTCGTATTCCAGCGCGGACAGCACCGTATCTGCGACGTTGCTCATGTCCCGGTCGGCTATCAGATCATCGAGTACGTGGGCGGCCCTTTCGTCATGATCGTCGGCTGCAAAGCAGTCCCGGCCGAGGCGGGAGCACAACGCGTCGATCAATTCTGCGCGAGTACATACGTGCTCCAGGTCGTGGTCGGGGTGGATGATTTCGTCGTTAAGTTCGGTGAATACGGCCCGAAGGTCGCCGAGCAGTTGCGACGGCTGCTGGGCCGAGCCTTTTTCGTCGGCGGCGGGATAACTGATATGCAAATAGCGGCTCGGGCGCGTAAAGGCGATGTACGCCAGATAGCGGCGTTCGGCCAGAGACTGCGTCGTCGAAGGGGCCAGGTGGAAATCCAGCGACTCGGCGGCCCTGCGATCGTTGTCGGTCAGGATGCTATCCGAAGCAATCGGAACCGGGAATTGCCTCTGCGTGACGCCCACGAGAAAGACGGCCTTGAGGTCCGGATGGCGGCTGCGTTCGATGGAGCCGACGAGGACCTGATCGAGCGTGGGCGGTATGAAAGCGAGGGTCAACCGGGAAAAGGCGGAGGTGAGAATCGTAGCATATTCGCGAACCGTCATTCGCTCGTCGGCGAAGACCGCGGCCAGTTCATCGAAGATGTCCACGAACTTGCTGTAGAACTGTCGGTGCTCGTCGGCAGCACCTTCGTTCGACGCATCTATTGCCTCTTCGATCCATCGGGCGATGGTCTTTCGGGCGCCGAGGGTATCGAGGAATTCGAACAGCGCCTGCGTAAAGGCCCGGACATCGAGCTTGTCGTTGTCGCCGGCGGCGAGGCGATCCCGGAGTTTGAGAATGGGCGAAGCGATCTGTCTGCGAAGGCTGTCTATGGCCGGTTCGTCCCAGCGGCCGTCGTTCGGATCGGCCAGCCGCCAGGGTTTGTCGTCGGTCCAGTCGCCGGCCTGCACGCCAAAGGCCAGGCAGTAGTTTTCCAGCAGGTCTGTCTCCGAGCGGCCAACGGGCACCAGATCCGTCTTGAGATAGGCGAAAACATCACTGTGTGAGAAGCCTTCGGCGACGATGCGCAGGGCCGAGCCGATGAGCTCGACGAGCGGGTGATGATCGAGCGGTTTGCGTCGGTCGATGAAGAACGGCAGATCATAATCAGCGAAGTACGCCTCGACATAGTGCTGATATCGCCCGATATCCGAGGCAATCACGGCAATGTCGCGATATCGCAGGCCGTGGCGGCGTACCAGCCGGGCCACTTCTTTGGCGACGTGCCGGACTTCCGCCCGTTCATTCGGCGCGCAGACGATCCGCACGCCGTCATCAGCAGAGACCGTCCGAGCGTTCGTCTCATAGAGGCAGCGCTCAAGATGGGCCAGCGGCCGGCTGTCGGCGAACCGTATCGGCTCGCGAAGAACGATCGGCTCGTCCAGATCGAGCCTGCACCGGGCGATGCGCTGCCGGAGGGATTCGTACGTGCAACGCGTGGGATAGAACATATCAGCCGGATCGGGCGCAGCAGCGGCGCGGTCGGCCGAGGAGACCACGGACGGATCGAGGCACAAGGCAAGGGAAGCATCGTCGACGGTTTTGAGCAGTTCGGCCAGAATAGCCATCTCCGCCTCGCTGAAGCTCGCAAAGCCGTCGACCCACAAAGTCGCACCTTTGACGAAATCCGCATCTGGAACCGCCGCACAGGCACGGGTCAGGAGCATGTCGGGATCGAGAAAGCGGCTCTCGATAGCCTTGTAGTATTCCGCAAGGATCAGCCTGATGTCCCCGAATTTGAAAGCCGTCAGACTCTCGGGGCGATCCCGGCCGAGTTGCTCCAGCAGAGCGTCGATATCGTCGGGGCCCTGGGCGTAATCGTGCAATTCTGCGATCGTTCCCGCAATCCGCCCCGCCAGGCCGGGTGATGACGCGGACCCGGCGAAAACGTGCAAGTTGTCCGATTCTCGACAGAGAATCCGATGCACGAGCATTTGTCTGCCGATGCGGGAGAGCGTGGGCGTTGCGGTATTGCTGCCCAGCAGCATGAACTGGAGACGGTTGAACGACAGTACGTGCAGGCGGTGATACCCGTCGACGCCCTGGTGGGTCAGGATGCTGCGTTCGGCCTGGTACGTCGCCTGCTCGGGCACCAGGAGAATCAGCGGACGATCCGAGGGCTTCAGCAGCGCATCGACAATCGCATCGATGCAATAGCTCGTCTTGCCCGTGCCACTTCTTCCAAGAATAAACCGAACCGCCATTCAACTCGTCCCTGAACCGTAAGTCTTGTCCGCCTCTTTCTATCACAACCCGGAGGGTTTTGCAATTCACGAATTGCATCGGGCCACGAAATGAACACAGCACTACCCAAAGACAAACGGTCCTGGCTGTGGTACCATGCAGCAGTTCAGGAGCCTGCAGCATATACTGATAATGCTGGGCCGGCGAACGCGGCGAAGTTTCTGTCGGAGACGTTCGGCGGGTGGATATCCGCAGAGCGGAGATGCATTTGCGAACCGCCTGCAACTACGGGAGGCTGTCGATAATGATGTTTGAAGAACTTGAGAGAATCAACTCCCGGCCCGAACCGTTCGAGTTCTACACGGCGGCCGACTTGTGGACGGACGAGCACACTTCGCAGGAAATGCTCAGGTATCATTTGAATGAGAGCGTGGATCTTTCGTCGCGAAACACGGATTTCATCGATCGGTCCGTCGACTGGATCGTCTCACACTTCAAGGTCAAACCGGGAACGAAGATCGCCGACTTCGGCTGCGGGCCGGGCTTGTATGCCGCACGACTGGCGCAGCAAGGAGTTGACGTGACGGGAATCGATTTCTCGCAGCGGTCGATTCAGTATGCAACTGAATCAGCCGCGGAAGAGGGCCTGTCCATCACATATGTGAATCAGAACTACCTTGAATTCGAGACCGATGCGCATTTCGACCTGATCATCATGATAATGTGTGACTTTTCTGTTCTCAGCCCGAAACAGAGGGAGACCCTGCTGACGAAGTTTCACAGATTTCTCAAGCCCGGCGGCTCGGTTCTGCTCGATGTGCATTCGCTGGCAATGTTCGAGCAACGACAGGAGGCTGCGGCTTACGGACTCAACAGCCTTGACAGCTTCTGGTCTCCGAATAAATACTATGCCTTCCAGAACACTTTCAAGTATGAGCAAGAGAAGGTCATTCTCGACAAGTATACGATTGTCGAGGCCGATCGAATACGAACAGTGTACAACTGGTTTCAGTGTTTCAGTCCGGAGGCTCTGCAGCGGGAATTTGCCCGCTGTGGATTGCAGGCAGAGGCATTCTTCGGTGATGTAGCGGGAGGCGCCTTCGATTCAGACGCCGGCGAATTTGCGATAGCGGCTACCCGGCAACAGACGCAGGAGGCAGAATGACCGATATCTCATCGTGGCAATATGACGAATTCCAGCAGGCGGGCACCGACTATAACGACCCGGCGGAAGTTGAGGCCTATGATTCCCGCCACGCCCAATTCCGAGACGTGGACGCCGAGTGCCGGGCCATTCTGGACGCACTTGATCTCGCCCGGGAATCTGTATTGATTGAGTTCGGCGCCGGGACCGGGGCCTTTGCCATACGCGCCGCCGGCCGCTGTGCGAAAGTCCATGCTATCGACACATCGCAGCTCATGCTGGACTGCGCAGCGAGAAAGGCTGAAGATGCACATGCGGCCAATATCTCGTTTCATCATGCGGGCTTTCTTACATACGAGCATCAGTGCCGCGCCGCGGACGCCGTCGTCACCTTCATGGCTTTCCATCATCTGCCGGATTTCTGGAAGGGTATCGCTCTTGGCCGTATGAACAGGATGCTTGGAATGGACGGCCAGTTGTACATCCAGGATGTTGTCTTCACAGACAAAGATGCCGCAGTGAATGTCTCACGCTGGGTCGATTGCATGGCCGGCATCGGGGGAGAGAAGCTCCGTCGTGAAATCGAAGACCATATCCGGCAGGAGTATTCCACGTACGATTGGATCATGGAGGGGCTGCTGGCAAGAGCCGGGTTCGCGATCAAAGACAAGCAAATCGCCCACGGAGTAATCGGCACGTATCACTGCATTACTACGGGGAGCAAGGTTTATTGAACACTGTCATGTTGCTGCATAACGCACA